>NZ_JAYFQD010000039.1:0-38789 GCF_034927365.1 Proteiniphilum sp.
TACTGTTGAAAGGAGTTTCGGTCCTTTCCGACTCGGAGCTCCTTGCTATCCTTATCAGGTCGGGTAATGACAAACAGAGTGCGGTAGAATTGAGCCAGCATATCTTGTCAAAGGCCGGTAATGATCTGAATAAACTTGCCCGGATGAGCGTATCCGATTTGGTAAATAATTTTCATGGTATAGGACAGACGAAAGCAGTGACCCTCATGGCCGCACTTGAACTGGGGCGTAGACGGAAAACCGAAGGAGCTCCCCGGCAAAGAAAAATATCCTCGTCGAAGAGTGCCTATGAGCACTTCTTTCCCCTTCTTTGCGACCTGAATCATGAGGAGACCTGGGCGCTACTGACCGACCGGTCAAATAAGGTGCTTACTACCATTCAGGTCAGTCGCGGGGGTATCTCCGGTACAGTGGTCGATATACGGCTGATCCTTCGGGAGGCGCTTAGCCAGTACGCGTCAGGCATCATACTTGGGCATAACCATCCTTCCGGTCAGTGCAGGCCGAGTCCGCAGGATACACACCTTACGAAGAAACTGAAGGAAGCTGCCCAGTGGATGGATATTTCGTTACTCGACCATATTATTGTATGTGGCGATAGTTATTTCAGCTTTGCAGATGAAGGAATCATCTGACAGGAGTAAACAATATGCCGGATAATCGGTTTAATAAGAAAATGAAATTATGAACGAAGAATTACAAGCTTTACAAGATAAGATAGTGGTTATGCTCCGCACGGTATATGACCCAGAAATACCTGTGAATATTTACGATCTCGGAATGATTTACGATGTGGATATCGATGAGGGAAATAATGTGACTATCGAGATGACCTTCACCTCACCCAGTTGTCCCGCTGCCGATTTCATACTGATGGATGTGCAGTTGAAAGTAGAGTCGATATCCGAAGTCAACAAGGTAGACCTCAATCTTACTTTCGATCCGCCCTGGGATCGGTCGATGATGAGCGAAGAGGCTTTATTGGAACTGGGTATGATGTAGCGGTGAGTTAAAGGCTGGTTGAATAAATTGATTGTGAGGAATAAAATCTATTTTCTTGCCGATGTTCATTTAGGGTCCAAATCGCATCCCGACTCCATTGAAACAGAACGTAAATTGTGTCGCTGGCTTGATCGGGCGAAGGATGATGCGGCTGTGATCTTTCTGATGGGGGATATTTTCGATTATTGGTATGAGTATCGCTATGTGGTGCCGAGAGGATTTACGCGTGTTCTTGGTAAATTGGCAGAAATGACAGATGATGGAGTGGAAATCCATTTTTTTGCAGGAAATCATGATCTTTGGCTGAGTGATTATCTTTCCAAAGAGTGTGGGATGATCCTGCATCTGGAACCGTTTATTATCGAATTAAAAGGAAGGAAGTTTTTCCTTGCCCATGGTGATGGGCTGGGAGATAACTCCCGTTCGTTTCATTTTCTCCGGAAGCTCTTTCACAGTAAATTCCTGCAAAAATGCTTTTCTGCCGTCCATCCGCGATGGACAATACCGCTGGCTTATGCATGGTCGAACAGTAGCCGTGAGAATGGAGGTGTGGTCCCCTATCTGGGAGAAGAACGTGAGCATCTGATTGGCTTCGCAAAAAATAAGCTGAAGGAGATTCCCGATATTAATTACTTTATCTTTGGACACCGTCATGTATTACTCGACCTGCCTATCGCTGATGATAGCCACGTAATTATCCTGGGTGACTGGATCACTCTTTTCTCCTATGCGGAATTCGATGGACAAACTTTAGAGTTGAAGCACTGGAGTTGATATAGGGCTCTCCTTATTTTTTGTGGTTCCGGGTATTGTATCGTTTATACTCCCATTTACCTTCTAAGCCGCTGAAAGAAATCCCAAATTACAATACCTGCCGTCACTGATACGTTGAGGGAGTGTTTGGTGCCATATTGAGGGATTTCAATGCAACCGTCCGACGCATCTATCACCTTCTGCTCTACACCATGCACTTCATGCCCCAGAATTACGGCATATTTCTTTTTGTTATCCAGCTTCATCTCTTCTAATGAAACACTGTTTTCTGCCTGTTCGATGGAGAAGATGGTGTATCCCTCTCTTTTCAATGCCTCTACTGCCGAAAGAGTCTCTTCAAAATAACGCCATTGGACCGCATCTTCTGCGCCAAGCGCCGTTTTGTGAATTTCGGCGTCCGGTGGAGTGCCGGTAATACCACAAAGTACGATCTCTTCTATACGGAAAGCATCCCCCGTGCGGAATACCGAACCGATATTATGCCTGCTTCGTACGTTGTCAAGTACTACTGCCAAGGGTATCTTCCTCGCTTCACGGAACTCTTCGACCGAAATGCGATTGAGTTCCTCTATCTTTAGTTTTCGCCGTTGCATGTATGTTCTGTTTTCTTCAGTTTTTGAGAGCAACTATCTTAACATTCCTGATAGTGGATTGTTCCGATCTGAATAGCATATTTTCTACTTTCAGGTTTGGACGAAAAGAGATCATGGTGCGTTGCCCCGCTATCTCGGTGTCGATCTGCGAACCGCCATACTTCTCTTCGTATTTGACAATCATACGAACGGTGAACGGTTTGTCAGTACCAATCAGATTCTCGATCGCATAATTGCGTGCATGGTTGGGATATCCTCCTTCCCTCAATGTTTTTTCTTCGGCGGAGTATTTTCGGGTATCTCCTTTTCCGTACTGTGCTCTTTTTGCCTGAGGGCTGATTTGTAATTCGCACGCCTCGTTTTCATTAGATCCTGATAGCAATAAACCTATTTTTTCCGATATCGTCTCTCCCGGGTTGACATCGAATGTAAGCATGAAAGAGGGGTTATCAACTGGGTAGACAGATGTTTCTTTGATCTCACGGGCCAGTTTTTTTACTTTCCCCGTTGCGGGAATGATTTCCTCCATCCATTTGGTGCCAATTCTACCGTCAGGGTATTGGATCATTTCATGAATATTGAGAGTGCCTCCCCAATTGACCATGGGGATCCAGCCGGCCATCAGAAAACGACCCTCCGATATCTCCGTAATGGCAGGTACACACATCCCGTTATAGAAATCCAACCCTTTTTCCACAACACTTTCATAACTCTCTTCCCCGGCATGGGACGGTTTTGACCATAAACCGGTAAAACCACCGATTATGTAGTCGAAATCGCCCCAACGGAAGAAGAATGTACAATCACCGCCGGGAGGGAATCCGGGATTGATACTCCTCCAACCTCCATCGATAGATTCAGACTCCCATGTACCCCTGGCGCCGTAGTTGGCCAGCATCCGCAACCGTCCTTCGGGATCAGTATATACACTTGGGTTTTCACAGGGATGAAACAGTATATGAGTCTTTTTGAAGTGGGTGATGCCATCCTCGCTGATGGAGTAGGTCGATCCGGCCGGATAACCGGGTATTGTGTCGTAGCGGAAAGAACCTGTAAAATTGTGTGCATCATAGAAGTTCCATAATAAAGGTAGAGTTGTTTTTTCCCGGGGATAGATGCGGGTGGTATGTAGTCCGTAGCTGATACATAGTTTATCGTTGAAAATGAAGGGAGTACCCGTTCCGAATGTTTCCCATTGTTCTTCTATGGGAGTTGCTGCGGGATGCTCTGTCCATCTCTTGAAATCTGTTGTGGAGATATGCTCAAAATAATGGGCTCCCCGTCCGAATTTGCTGGCATGCCCGCGTCGGTCATAAAGGTAAAATATATGGTACCGTCCTTTATGATAAAAAGTGGCCACGTCACCTACCCATGTATTATGTCCCGGAGGGGTCCAGTACTGAATCTCGTGTGAAATGCGTGGAGAATCCAATTCAGTCTTTTGTGGTTCGATCCCAGGGGAGAATATTTCTGCTTTAGTCACAATATCGGGATTTATTTCCCATCTTTTAAGTGTCTCCCATTTTGGATATCCTAGAGGATAGTCATTATCCAGCATTTCGTTATCAATATATATGGTCCAGCGAACACCCGAAAAATGAAGTATTATTTCATGTTCGCCTGACGGCTTTACCAGCATAGCGAGAGGAACACCTATTTTCATGTGACGGACTTCAGCGGGTTCTACCGGCAGATGGAGCAGGAGAGACGCTTCCAGTACAGGGACAGAACCGTCCGGCATTGGATAAGCCGGATAATTCTGCTGGTTTCTGTCATTGATGTCATGTTGATAGATGGCAACTTCCAGGATCCCGGGAATAGTAAGAATTGACTTTCTCGAATTTACTCCCGGAAGATTTACCTGTAACTTGATTGTGAAACTGGAACTGTCACCTGGAATGGCAATATCTGCGCTCTGATTTTGATAAGAGAGGGTACCAAGAGGTTTTTCTTCCGTGTTAAAACTCCAGGGGGAAGAATAGAGTTCCAACTGAACCGGCGTTTGTCCTTTCGTGCAGCTCATCAATAAGAGGGTACTGATAGTGGCGAAGATGATTACGGGTAAAATAAATTGTTTTCTCTTCATTATTTTAACAGTGACCGGATTAGAAACCAGATATGATGGACAAAGGTGGAGGTATGGCCATAATACTTCGCCATGATGCGGTATCGCTCTTTTAATGATGCTTTGTGGTTGGCGGTAGTCATCCCTTCATTGAGATAATTGATCAGGGTGAGATGCGTGTTGTGAATGGATCTGGCTTTCTTCATCATACGGATTGACCAGTCGAAATCGGAGGAGAAGCGATAGGCGGGATCATACGGCTCTGCCAATTCCCGTTTCACTATAAAAGCCTGATGACAGACCAGCATCCCTTGTTTGAAACTTTTCCACGTGAGTATCTCAGGGGTTTTCAATCGGCGCATATGCAGAAAACTGCCATTATCATCCACAATGGCTGTCTCTCCGTAAAGGATATCCGGCTGTTCGCTGATACTGAATGAGTGCATCATTCTCTCCACTGTATCCGGAGCACAAAAGGTGTCACCCGCGTTCAGAAAGCAGAGATAATCGCCGGAAGCCATCTTGATGGCTTTATTCATGGCATCGTATAATCCCCGGTCGGGTTCACTGATCCATCGTAACGGATGACGTTTGGCTGCTTCCTCCTGTGACTCTACTTCATTCCTGGTAACAGCTTTCCCCTGTGGATTTTCCGTTTCTTCTGCATATTTGTGGATTAGTGATATAGTGCCATCACGCGATGCACCGTCCACGATAAGATGCTCAAGAGTGGGATATGTTTGTTCCTGTACGCTTCTTAATGTTCTCTCCAGCGTTTTCTCAGCATTATAAGTGACAGTAATAACCGATAGTTTCATTATTTCCGGGCGTATATGGCAATATAAGGCGATAATAACTTCCCTTTCACCGGGAATAATTTGATGGCGTAACTCATCATCTTGACCCACTTTCTCCTGTTCCGGTTTTCCGGTTTCGGCTCAAGCCAGAGCATTGGTTTTCCGATATATTCGATGGAGATATCCTGGAGGTTGAATGAGTCCATGATCTCTTTCAGTCGGGGTATCTCCATCGATCGGAGATTATGGGCCTCCAGATTGTCCCTGTCGTACCACTGCTGGATTTTTCCATTCAGTCCCAGGAAATTGGGGATTAGGATAAGTAACTGTCCTCTCTCAGAAAGCAGGTCCACGTGACGCTTGATCACATCCTGTGTATCTTCGAAATGTTCGATGAAACCGGAAGAGAAGACAATATCATATTTCCTGTCGGAGGAGAAAGCAAAAAAATCGTTGTCGATGCATCGTATGGCTCCTTCCGGCAGTCCGTTTATCTTTTCGAAATTCCGGACGATATCTTCATTGATATGGAAATCGAGTATGGTCACATCATGGATACCCCGTTGGTAGAAGTAAGCGGCAAATACCCCGGGGAATCCGCCGATTTCGATAAAATCCTGTCCCCAGGTCAGTTTCGGCATAAACCCTTCGAATACTACCTTTTTGGGTATCTTGTCATACTGGTAGTTGTTCCAGTAATTATCCCAGTATTCCTTGTCGGTGATGTTGTTATTTTCCTTCATATGATTAAGAATTTAGAGTCAAGAGCCAAGATACAAGATATTTGTGAGTGACGACATTATGGTTTTATCTCATATTCATAGATTTCTTTATATTGTTGTGCTATTTTTTCCTGTGAATAGTATTGGAGAACTTTGTTGCGGGCATTTGTTGAAAGAACTGTATGATTTTCTTCCTGTAAGGACCAGACTATTCCTTCAGCGAGGTCGACAGCATCCTTGTACCGGGCCACATATCCGTTTTCACGGTGAGTGATCATCTCAGGAATACCTCCAACCTGAAAACCTACACAGGGTGTTCCGCAAGCCATCGCTTCCATGATGGTATTGGGCAGGTTTTCATAGAGGGAGGGCGTGACAAACAGGTCGGATGCATTGTAGAGTTCCGGCATCTGTTGGGGTGAGACATATCCCATACTTCTTGAAGGTACGGCCAGTTGTTTTTCGATATCTTCCCCTCCACTTCCGGCGATAAGAAAAAGCAGTTCCTTCGAATGGTGTGCCACCAGATTGGCTGCCTCCACCAGGTAGTCCATCCCCTTACGCTTATCGGACGCTTTTACTGCCGCGAACAGGATTATTTTTTTGTCAAGGGGCAGATTCAGTTTGTTGCGTACTTTACTTTTATCCATTGGCAGATAACTTTCCGTATCAATTGGATTAGGGATGGAAAGAACACGATGACCCCGGGTAAGGAGGCTTTTCTCAGCCAACTCTTTCAGCCAACAGCTACAAGCTATAAAAGTGATATTTCCTTTTGTATAGGCTAATTGTTTTCTACGAAAAATAATCCGGGAAAGATCATTTTGAGAGGGTGACTTCAGGTAAGGACAGTGTCCACAACCGACACTGTAGGTGTTACAACTACCGGCATGATGGCAAATACCCGTGAATGGCCACATATCGTGCATCGTCCATATTACTCTTTTCCCTGAAGCAAGAATCTGTCCGATTTCTTTTACGGAGAGCATGCCCTGATTCACCCAGTGCAGATGGATGATGTCTGCTTCCCTGAATGTGGGGAGTTTTGTTATAGAAACTCCCGTATTGGCAATAGATACATCGAACAGGTTCTTTCTTGATAGCCTATTGCTGAGGTAAATAATTCCCCGTTCCCAATAAAACCGTAATCTATTTGCCTTCTCATTCCCAATAGCGAATGCTTCCGTGTCACTACCCCTTTTAGTGCGTACTGCCATCGATACGTCATATCCGGCAGTCCGCATTGCATGCATTAGCCGGGTTGCAGCAATGGCTGCCCCTCCCTGTATGTTGCTTGTGCTGATAAAAAGTACCTTCATTCCCGGAAGTAGTTATATAATTACAAAAGTAATGATTTTGGATAATAAAACTGGAAATACCCTCTCTTTTGCACGATCCGGTTACATTCTTGGCATCTCTTTTCGAAACTTTCTTTATAGCTCTTTTGTTTAAATGACAAACTGAATTGTTGAATTGGTTTGTTTAACAGTTTTAATTTGAATGGAAAGATCATTTAATCCGAACAGTTTTGCAGAGTTGTACGCAGCTTATTATCAGAAGTGTTTTTTATTTACAAAATCTTATGTGCATGATAGATTTGTAGCAGAGGATATTGCATCTGAGGTGCTGATCAAACTGTATGAAGTGATTCGCAACGAAGAAATAAATAATGTTTCAGCATACTTGTTAACTTTGTTGAAAAATAGATCTTTAGACTATCTGAAAAACCTTGCAACCAGGAAAAGGGCATATGATTATTTGTCGGAATTGGGAAACGAAGAACTTAATTTTCGAATAGCGTCTTTAGAGGAATGTGACCCAAATATCATCTTCTCAAAAGAAATAGAGCGTATTATTGAACAAACCCTTATGCAACTCTCCTCTCAAACACGTGAAATATTTATGTTGAGTCGTTACGAAAATCTCTCCAATAAAGAAATTGCCCTCCAATGCGATATGAGCGTAAAAAATGTAGAATATCACATTTCTAAAGCATTGAAATCCCTTCGTTTATCTCTGAGCGATTATCTCCCTTACGCTATCATTTTATTTTTTTTCTAAAAATCTTCTTTTTGTTTTAGGGGTAATTAGTGGATTATCGTCTTTTTATATAAAGAGGTATCTGATGTTACTTATAGATTTACTCGGAATGGATTTTAATTTATTAAGAAAATATCTTGAAGGCAATACTTCACAAACGGAGAGAGACGAAGTCTTTCGCTGGATAAAATCGTCTTCAGAGAACGAAAATGAATTTAATAAATTGAGACGGTTGCAGGATATCTCTGTATGGCACTTCTCTGAGAATAGGTCTATTTTATCGGACAAAAAACGACGGAAAATTATATCTCCTGCTTTCCTCCGTATTACCGCTATTTTCTTACTCGGAATAGTTTTGTCTGTTTTCGTCTATCGCCGTAATAACCTTGGGCAGGATGAAGACAAGGTGTCTAACGATAAAGCGATCGGTATGCAGCAGATATCTGTTCCCGCAGGTCAGTCCGTAAAGCTTCTTTTGACCGATGGTACAAAGGTCTGGCTCAATTCCAAATCGAGATTAGTGTTTCCCCGTTCTTTTGATGGTCGTCAGCGGGTCGTACAACTATATGGTGAAGGTTTTTTTGAGGTTGCTCATGATCCCGAACATCCTTTTATTGTGGAAGTGGAACCTTACAGCGTGAAAGTTAAGGGAACGGAGTTTAATGTGAAAGCATACGATACCGCTGAAACCTTTGAGACTTCACTTCTCAGTGGAAGTGTGGAAATAAATATGAAAGAGGAATCTGAAAGTCTTCTGCTGAAACCTCTTGAATGTGCTATTATCACGAACAATGAAGTGAGAGTGACTTCATTTGATTTGAATAATTTTCTCTGGAGAGATGGAATCCTCTATCTTGATAATAAAAGTATACATGAAATAGCCTTGCTATTGGAGCAATACTATGATACGAAAATCAATATAGTAGGTGGGAGGAGAATGAAACGCAAGTATACCGGAAAATTCAGGCTTCAGGACGGAGTAAGCCATATTCTGAAAGTGCTTGAGTTACAGAATGATTTTAAATTTAAGAATGATACGATCAATAATCTGATCACAATCGAATAGACTTGGAATAAAGTGAGGACAAATCGGATAAACGAATTATCTGATTAATTTTTTACCAATCAAATAGAGTAGTTTAATAATTAAATGGAAGAAGAATGAAGAACATTCAAGGGACAAAAATGGACTTTTTAATCAGAACGGCATTCCGTTTTGAATTAAAAAAACATCTTGTAACGCTATGTTTATTTAGCTTTTTTGCATTGTCGCTTCATGCAAAATCTCAGGATGTGAAAGTGAATATACACGTTGTGAATGAGTCAATAGGGACAGTATTGTCCAAGATTGAGAGTCAGACAGACTATCTGTTTGTGTATGACGCGGGAGAGGTAAATTTATCCCGGAAAGTTTCCGTAAATGCAACAGCCAAATCTGTAAAAGAGGTTCTCCATGATTTATTCGATCAGACTGATATTGTAGCCAAAATGGAAGGAAACAACATCAGCCTTGTAAAAGAGAACTCTGTCACCAGGGCAAATCA
Organism: Proteiniphilum sp.; assembly: GCF_034927365.1. Lineage (GTDB taxonomy): Bacteria > Bacteroidota > Bacteroidia > Bacteroidales > Dysgonomonadaceae > Proteiniphilum. The sequence goes on from NZ_JAYFQD010000039.1 coordinate 9,538, forward strand.
ACAGAGTGGCAGGATAGTTAGCGGAAAGGTAGTGGATGCAAAAGGAGAGGCTATCATCGGTGCAAATGTCACGGTAGTGGGCAATAGTGCCATTGGTGCGGTAACCGATATCGATGGTAATTTTTCATTACGTGTTCCGGACGATGCTGTTCTCCGGATCACCTATATCGGTTACCTTGAACAGGATATTCCGACCGCCGGGAAAAATACCCTTGATATTGTCTTGTTGGAAGATGTGACCAAGTTGGATGAAGTGGTGGTTATCGGTTATGGAACACGTCAGCGTAGAAGCATAACCGGATCTGTGGATCAGGTTGGCAAAGAAGTTTTTGAGAACAGGCCGGTAAGCAATGCTGTGACTGCCTTACAGGGCGCTTCTGCCAACCTTATTATCCAGCAAAAAAACATGAATCCCAACGATAATAGCCTCAACATCAATATTCGTGGTGTGAGTACGATGGGCAATAATGATCCGCTGATCGTTATCGATGGATTAATTTCCAGTGCAGGTACGTTGAATAACCTCAACCCGAACGATATCGAGAATGTTTCTGTATTGAAAGATGCGGGTAGTGCGGCAATTTATGGTTCCCGTTCGGCAAATGGAGTTGTGTTGATAACCACAAAGAAAGGATCTTCTACCGGTAAACCGGTTGTTACCTTTAATGGGTTGGTAGGTTCTCAAAATCCCCATATTTTGTTTCAACCGGTAGAAGGTTGGCAAAACGCCATGTACCGTAATGTTGCCAATATGAATAGCGGTAATTCACCGGCCTTTACTCCCGCGGAAATCCGCGACCTGTATGATCACCGTGGAGAGGAATACTGGTACTTCAATGAGATTATGCAGAAAGCCATGCAACAAACCTATAACTTCACGGTATCGGGAGGAAATAGTGGAACAACCTATCTCGTTTCTGCAGGATATTTTAATCAAGGCAGTAATTTCGTGGGTAATTTCGGTCTGGAACGGTACAATTTCCGTAGTAACCTCACTACTGAATATGGACGTTTCAAATTGACTTCTATCATGGCTTATAACCGGAACAGTCAGCGCACAGTGGCGGGAGGTACCGGAAATGTGATTATCAACTCTTCCCGTATTCCACCTTACTATTATTATAAGTTCCAGGAGAATGGTAAGTGGTTGATTAATAATATTATCGGTGATGATAATACGATGGCTTATCTGAAGGAAGGCGGGTATGAAAAGAAAGCCGAAGACAACTTCATTGGTAGCATGAGTCTCGATTTTAAGATTATGGAGGGTCTTACAGCCAAAGGAGTGGCCGGTTTGGATTTGACACAACATCATCGTTTCCGTCGGGACAAGAAAGTACCGTTGTATGCATCGGGTGATGCAGAAACACCGGGCCCCAGTATTCATGCTGACCGGATGACAGAAGATTTCAACAATAAGAGATACACATTAAGTACCCAATTTCTGCTTGATTTCGATCGTACGTTCAATGTATCCCATCATGTTACCGCTTTGTTGGGTGCTTCCAATGAATCCTATACCTCCCAATCAAGCCGTATCGCCTGGAAGTATACTGATGAGGATTTAGGATTGCCAACCACTGAAGATAAGGAACCCGATCCAAATAACTATAACTCGATCGGTACTGAAGGTAATGGAAATCCTGCGACCGACGAAATGAGTATAACCTCTCTCTTTGGGCGTGCGGGTTATAGTTATATGGACAGGTATTATGCCGATGTATCATTCCGGTACGACGGTTCTTCTAAATTTGCGAAAGCCCACCGATGGGGATTCTTTCCTTCGTTTTCGGGAGCATGGCGTTTGAGCGAAGAAGGTTTTATGGATAGCTATAGATCTTCTGTAGGAGATTTAAAATTGCGTACGTCGTATGGTGTGCTTGGCAACCAGAATGTAGATAATTATTCTTATCAGACGGTCTACCAGATGTACAAAGACAGTTATGTGTTCAATAATGCAGCTGTTCCCGGGACCGGGTTTACCGTAGGGAATCCTCTCCTCACATGGGAAAAGGCAGGGACCTTCAACATCGGTGTCGATGCTACCTTTTTTAAGAATAATCTCTATGTCGCGTTGGATTACTTTAACAAGACCACATGGGATATTCTCCTTTCTCCTGAGATCTCTTCCGTTTTCGGGACAACCGCCGCGAAAGAAAATGCCGGAACAATGAAAAATAAAGGATGGGAGGCCACTGTTTCTTACCGATTGAAATCGGGTGATTTCAATCATAATTTCACTCTGAATTTCTCTGATTCGAAGAACAAGGTTGGTGACTTCGGTGGCGATTACCGTATTGACCAGAACGACCAGATGTATAAGCTGATTCGGGAAGGTGTGGCTTTGGGTAGTTATTTCGGTTATAAAACCGCCGGTTACTTCCAGAGTTACGAGGAGATTGCCAACAGCATTTTGCCTATCGGTGCATCGGTCCAGCCCGGGGATGTGAAGTATGTGGATTCGAATGGTGATGGTGCCCTCGATGAAAAGGACCGTGTGGTGCTCGGTAACGCTTTTCCACGCTATACCTTCGGTTTCACCTATGATGCGACCTATAAGAATTTCGACTTCAGGATATTCCTGCAGGGAGTAGGCAAGCGTGATATGTATGTGCGTGGTGAGTTGATAGAACCTTTCCATTCCAACTATTCCTATGCCATTTATCAGCATCAGCTCGATTTCTGGACACCGACCAATCCTAACGCACGTTGGCCCCGTCTGGTTGCCCCCGGCTCCATGTCGAGCAACAATAACTGGGGTAAAGCCGGAACAGATATTTACCTGTTGAATGGAGCTTACCTGCGCGTGAAAGATATTCAGTTCGGGTATACATTACCCAAAGCATTGACAAGCCGCTATGGTGTTCAGAAATTAAGGATCAGTGTGAATGCACAAAATCCATTGACATTATCGAAAAATTCATTTATCGACCCGGAATCTTCCGAATTCGGAAGCAATATGGGAGGTATTGGTGGTGTGGGTGCCAACAGTGCCCGTAATTATCCCACCTTGGTTTATTATGGATTTGGATTTGATTTGGAATTTTAAAAATATGGATATTATGAACAATAAAATAGCAAAATATATACTTTCGGGAATTGTTGGCATATCGTTGCTCCTTTTTATGGCTTGCAATGAACTCGATCTGGAACCGACCAACAAATTTACCGATCCCACCTACTGGACTTCTACCGAAAAAGCTTCTGCCGTTTTGAGTATGGCTTACAGCCAGATGCACGATGCCGGTCGTTTTTTCTCCGATGAGAAGCTGACCGATAATCTCTATCTGGGACGTGGAAATCCTGATGAGAAAATAATTACATCAGGGCAAGCCGATGCTGCCCTCGGACTGTTTGCTGAACGTTGGAAAAAAGCATTTGAAGGTATTAAGACCTGCCATGTATTTCTTGAAAATGTAGACCGGGTATCAGGTATGGATGAGGCCTTAAAGGCAAGAATGAAAGCAGAAATCCGCTTTATCCGTGCGTTTATCTTTTTCACCCTGACCAATCATTATGGAGATGTGCCCTTGTTTGATCGTGATATCACAGTGCAGGAAGCGAATAATATCGAACGTTCGTCACGGGCAACTGTACTCGATTTTGTCAGGACCGAACTGAACGCAATAGTATCCGACTTGCCTACCAAGCAGCAATACGCCGAGAAAGATAATGGACGTATTACCAAAGGGGCAGCCATGGTATTGCTTGCACGCACTTACCTCTATGAAAATGATTATCAGAATGTAGCTTCGATAACTGAAAAAATTATCAATGGCGATTACGGTACCTATTCCTTGTTCCCGAGTTATGAAGGGTTATTCTTGCCGGAGAATGAATATAACAGCGAAGTAATTCTGGATTTAGGTTACACTTTAACACTCAGGACATGGGGTGATTACTACGATGCCATTCCTATTTCAGCGGGTGCACGTATCAACGCTTTTGCTCCTACGCAGGAGTTGGTGGATGACTATGTGATGATGAATGGTAAAACCATTCGTGAGACCGGTTCCGGCTACAATGAAGAGAATTCTTATGTGAATCGTGATCCCCGTTTTGCCAAGACGATTGTCCATCATGGCTATCAATGGAAAAAAGGAAATGGTTCTGTCTCCACTATTTATATTAAACCGGGGACAGGTACTACCGATGAGGAAAAATTGGATGTATACGCCGGGCAGGGTCAAAATGCTTCATCCACCGGCTACTATCTACGCAAATATTTCGATCCTACTGCTCCCGAAGGAAGTATAGCGGCCGGGCTGAATATTATTCTGATGCGTTATGCCGATGTGCTTTTGATGTATGCTGAAGCCAAGAATGAGTTAGGGCAGATGAATGAAGAGGTTTGGAACAAAACCATCCGTCCGATTCGTGAGAGAGCCGGATTTACTGATGTTTCAGCATTGAATTATCCCGCCGGAGGAAATCTGAAGGAAATTATACGCCGTGAACGCCGCTGTGAATTGGCGATAGAAGGATTGAGGTTATTCGATATCCGGCGTTGGAAGACTGCAGAGACAGTATTGAACGGACGTCCACATGGTGCCAAGTTCGAAGCCAATAATACTTCTTATATCCTGTTAGAGGAACGTAAATTCAATCCTGAAAGGGATTATCTCTTTGCTGTTCCCCAATCGCAGCGGGATATCAATCGAAATCTTACTCAAAACCCGAATTACTAATGATTTAAGCACATGTATGTATGAAACGAGAAAAAATAAAAAATAATATAATCCACGTCACTCTCATTACCGTCCTGTTTTTTGCTTTTGGAGCTTGCAGCAGTGATTTGGATGTGAGACACCTGGGGGTTACTCCGGTGAAGAAACTGTATGATCCCAACGATGGCAGGACAGTGATATTGAATGCTTCTGCATCGATGACTTTCACATGGGAACCCGCTTTCGCGGAAGATGGTAGCGGTGTGTTGTACGAAGTGGCTTTTGACAAGGCTGATGGCGATTTCTCCAACCCTGTCTTTATGGTGGCTTCAGGTAACAACGGCAGTAACAATGAAGCGATTATCTCGCACAAGGACCTCAACCGTATCGCGGCGCTGGCCGGGATAGAGTCGTCCCAGCAGGGATCGCTGAAATGGACGGTCTTCGCTTCAAGGGGAATCAATCCGGTGAAGGCGTTAGAGGAACGTACCATCACATTGACCCGTCTCTCCGGGCTTGCCAATATCCCCGAGCAATTGTATCTGACGGGAGAAGCGACCGAAGTGGGAACCGACCTGTCGGACGCTCTGGTATTCAAAAAACTGGGCGATGGCGAATTTGAAATCTATACGAAATTAGAAGCCGGAAAACCATTCAAACTCGTAAGTGCAAAAACCGGATCACCGCTTGAATTTTCGTTGAGTGGCGGGAAGATTGTGGAGGGCGGAACGTCTACAGCAGATGCTACCGGTATCTATAAATACTATCTGGACTTCAATACCGGTTCATTCGAAACGAAAGAGGTGACCAAAGTGTTTCTCTACCTGAACTGGTCGCAAAGAGAAATCGTATTGCCCTATAAAGGGTTGGGTGTATGGGAACTGACCAATCATACTATCACAGGGCTTAGTGGAAGTGATAATTCCGACGACCGTTATAAATTCAGGATGGAAAGTTCCGCCGGTACTACTGAATGGCGCGCAGAGAATAACGACAGTAAGCCGACCGGTAATGCGTCCTACTATTATATGGTTGAGAGGTTGAATGTGGAACAGTGGACCAACAACCAGATATGGAAGAATCCCGCTACTGACGGCTGGAGTGATAAGACGTATGATATTACCTTCTCGCTGAATACTTCCGGTGAATATACCCATAATTTAGTCATCAAATAAGAAAAAAATTATGAGAACATCATTTACAAAAATATTATTTGTGATCGTTTCAGTGCTTTCTTTTTGGACATGTAACGATAAGATGGGTGATACTGATACTCGGCTGACCCCGGTAAATGCACTGGTTGAGCCCCTCAACGATAAGGACATAGAACTCCAGACCACCGCTTCTGCCACCATCTATTTTGAGTGGGAATATACCGATGTCTCTGCCGGTGGTACCTCCATCTATTACCTCGCTTTTGACAAGGCCGATGGCGATTTCTCAAATCCGGTCTATCTGGTGAAAGCTGATAATAACGGCTTTTATAATCACGCAACCCTTTCGCATAAACTGATTAATAAGATTGCAGGATTGGTTGGGATTCAACCAAGGGAGAAGGGTAATTTTAAATGGACTGTCTTTTCCACGAAGGGGATGAACACCGTGAAAGCTACTCAGGAGCATTCAATTACAGTAACCCGTCTGGCTGGCCTTGAAGATCCGTTGGATTTGTATATCACCGGAACAGCATCGGAAGGTGGCACAGATCTGTCGAAAGCCCAGCGGATGAAATCACTGGGATCGGGTGCTTATGAAGGATATACCCGATTGAAAGGGGGGGAACCATTCCATTTCGTCGACTCCAGAACGGGTACACCGATGGAGTTCTCCATATCCTCTGAAGGTTTGTTGAAAGAAGGGGGAACCTCCACCGTTAACCAGGACGGTGTATACTGGATTACGACCGATTTTGAAACCGGCGCATGCACGATTACGCTTGTTACTAGGATCAGCTTCTTCTTCAGTCCGACCAATGAGATACTGTTTGATTTGCCCTATTCCGGTTATGGAGTGTTTAAAGCGACAAATAAGACTGTCACCTTCAAACAGGAAGGCTGGGGAAGAGATGAACGCTATAAATTCAGGATGTTTGTCAAAGAGGATGGTGGTAAAGGGGCCGAAAAAGAATTCGAATGGGGAACACTCAACCAGACCGATTCACGGCCGAACTCAAGCAGTCCCGAATCCTATTACTACCTGCAACTACTGACAAATGTTTCACAATGGGATAACAAGTGGAAACTGATGGGTGATTTCGATGGTGTTCCTGCCGATTATACGATATATCTGACGGCAGATACGCCTTATACACATTCCATAAGTAAATAAAAGAACAGGAAATGAAGAAATTGTTTTATTTGATACTCCTTTCTTTTGCCATCATCTCGTGTGAGAAAGAGGAGGACCCTGTGAACGGTGGTGAAGAGGAATATAAGGTCAATTGGGGCGCTGCTGCCGACAGTAGCGCCACCAGGCTGTTGGGATCCTTCTGGAATGGAGGAGAGAAGTATTTCAATTACGATAGTAACGGGAAGAACGACTTTCATTACTGGCCCCAGGCACATGCCCTGGATGCGGTGATCGACGCTTACCTGCGTACCGGAGATAACACTTATAAGAACTATATGAATCAGTGGTTCGAAGGAGTGAAGGTCAAGAACGGCAATACTTTCGACAACCATTATTACGATGATATGGAGTGGATCGCCCTCGCGCTGCTGCGTGCATATGATGCAACCAAGGACGATAAGTTCAAGGATGCCGCCCTTCAGGTATGGGGATATATCAAAACCGGATGGTCTGAACAGGCCGGTGGAGGTATTGTCTGGAACAAGGAGCGGAAAACAAAGAATGCCTGCTCTAATGGGCCGGCTTGTATCCTCGCGGCACGTCTGTACCAGCGTTTTGGTAATGAAGAGGATAAGGAGTGGGCGCTAAAGATCTACAACTGGGAAAAGTCCGTTCTTTTTAATGCCAATACCGGGGCAGTCTATGATAATATCGATATTGAATCCGGAGAGATTAAAAGAGACTGGATTTTCACCTACAATCAGGGAACCTTTATCGGTTCGGCTGTCGAATTGCATAACATTTTGGGAGAGAGGTCCTATCTGAATGACGCCGTGCGTGCAGCCAATTATACTATCGGTTCATTGGTCAATAACTCCATCCTGAAAAGCGAAGGAACTGGTGACGGTGGGTTGTTCAAAGGTATTTTTATCCGCTACTTCACCGACCTGATTCAGCAGGAGCGTTTGGATACCGGTGATAAGAGGCGCTATATCCAGTTTATGAAGTACAATGCCGAGACATTGTGGTTGCAGGGAACTGCCAAACCGGTGGTATTATTTGGTCCCGATTGGAGAAACAAACCGGCATCTGTCACCGGCCTGACCGAGCAATTGAGCGGCAGTATGCTGATCGAGGCAATGGCGCTTCTTGAGAAGGGCAAGTATCTGCAATAGATCACTACTCCTTCGGGAAGAGTTGATGTATGGTTGATAAAGGGAGATTCCGAAGGGGGTCTCCCTTTATAAATACAATTGATATGTTTTAATCAGTCTTCAAACCAAAAGGCTTGTTCTACATCTTTGATATATTTTTTGATATTCCTATTTCCTTTTTTAGTTACCAGAAATGAGATAGTTAAGTCCTCTCCCCATTTCATCATAATCAAGACATTTCAGCCTGTATTAAGTCAAAATTTAATCTCCTTAGTTTTCTTTGTGTGCTCATAATAAATGTTTAATAAAGAGATAGAAAGGAAATTTTTTTTGCTATCTCTTTGTCTGTAATCAGTGTATATTATCTAATTTCATATTAATTCTAACGAAACGTACAAAATGTTGATTAATTCTTCTTCAGAATATTCACGATAATATTTGAATTGCCTTCACAAAAATAGTATTTTTGCAGAAATTAGCAATAAAAGGAATTTGAACGGTATGCCGGCACTGGAGAAAGTGTATTCAAAAATGGGAGAAGCGGGAAACTCTTTGTTGAGTCTTTTCCGTATCGGGATGTTGTCGAAAAGAGTGGATTCATTTTCGTTGCCGGTAGCTTATAAGGAATTGGTGGTGTTGGGGAATGGCCCTTCACTCCGTCCGTTATTGTCGGATCACTCCTCCTTTCTCGAAGGGAAGGACTTGATGGTGGTCAACTTCTCCGCCACGACGGATGAATACGCCGAATTGCGTCCTAAGTTTTACCTTTTGATGGATCCTGCTTTCTTTGATGATGAGGCTACACGACAGAAGCTTTTTGTGCCGATGGTGGAGAAAACGGAGTGGGAGATGCATCTCTTCGCGCCGGTAAGCGCACGCAAACATCCTGTATGGCAGGAGATGGTAAGCCGTTCGCCCTATATCCACATCCACTGGTTCAATGCTACTCCTGTGGAAGGTTTACTCGCTTTCCGGCATTTTTATTACAAGAAACGGCTTGGGATGCCTCGGCCACGCAATGTGCTGGTGGCTTGTCTGATGGTCGCCCTTCAACTGCCTTATGATACCATTTATCTGGCGGGAGCGGATCACTCCTGGATGAAAGAGATCTGGGTGGATGAGAATAATGTTGTGGTGGAGGACAGGGCGCATTTCTATGACAAGAATAGTACGCAACGGGTGGTGTCGTCCCATAAGTTACATGACCTGCTGAACAGTATGGCTGTCGCTTTCCGGTCTTACCATGAGGTGGAGGCTTACAGCAAGAAGACAGGAAAGAAAATTATTAATATAACCCCCGGATCTTTCATTGATGCTTTCGGGAAAATGTCGATCGATTGATATGAAAAAGGAAGATAGGGCCGGGATTATTATTCAGGCACGTATGGGGGCGACACGGCTGCCCGCCAAGATGGTCAGGCCGTTCCATGATGGGAAGGGGGTACTCGAATTGCTGTTGCAGCGGCTGAACAGCCGTTTTGCCCTTCGGCGGGATGTGGCGATGGTGGTGGCGACGACGGTGAATCCTTCGGATGATCTGATTGCCGAAGTGGCGGATAAGTGTAATTTCCCGGTGTTTCGGGGAAGTGAAGAGGATGTGCTCGGGCGTTTTATTGATGCCGCCGCCTCTGCCGGTGTGGCGAAGCTAATCCGTGTCTGTGCCGATAACCCGTTCCTTGATATGGATGCGCTGGATGAGTTGATCAACCGTATCACGGTGCAACCGCATGATTATATCGCTTTTTCGAGATCGGACGGTACGCCAACGATCAAAACGCACTACGGATTCTGGCCGGAAGTGGTACGCTTGGATGCCCTGAGACGGGTTGCCGATACGACGGCAGAGAAGCTCTACCATGAGCATGTCACCAACTATATCTACACCCATCCCGAAGGTTTTGAGATCGACCTGATCCCTATCCCCCGTGCGATAGAAGAGAATGGGAATATCCGACTGACGCTCGATACCCTTGAAGATTTTGAAATGCAGCGGACCATCTATGCCCGTTGCATGGAGCGACACGGCAGGATTGATATCTCTTCGGTACTGGAGACGCTGGATACTTTTCCCGACTTTTACGAACAGATGAAACAACAAATCCTTTTGAACACCAAATAACAAGATGGCACAACATACCTATATAATCGGAGAGATCGGCCAGAACCATAACGGGTCGGTAGATATTGCCAAACTGATTGTCGACCTGGTTTCCCGACCGGTGAAGGAGGAGGTCTTCAATATCGATCTGAAGCCGATGGATGCGGTGAAATTGACGAAACGCGACCTGAAAGAGGAGCTTTCCGTTTCCCAGATGAACCAGCCCTATGACTCGCCTCACTCTTTCGGTCGTACGTATGGTGAACACCGTGCATTCCTCGAATTATCCGACGAGGAGCATCACGAGATCTATCTCCACGCCCAATCGAGAGGCCTGGAGTTTGTGGAGACCCTTTGTGCCATCGGCTGCCTCTCGTTGCTGAAGCTCTTTACCCCCGATTATCTGAAGGTGGCCAGCAGGGACCTGACCAATCTCCCTCTACTGGAGGCGATGGCAGAAACAAAGATACCCATCATCCTGTCGACCGGCATGACCGGGAAGAAAGAACTGGATGATGCGCTGGAGATCATCACCCGGTATCACTCCAACATCTCGATATTGCATTGTGTATCACAATATCCCACCCATCCCGATAAGCTGAACCTCAATACGATTCACTATTTGAAGAAGCATTACGGACAGTACCGTATCGGCTTTTCCGACCATACCATCGGTATTGCTGCCGCAGCCGTGGCCGTGGGAATGGGAGCCGAGATGATAGAAAAGCATGTCTCGATTGACCGCCGGATGAAAGGAACCGACCAGGCAGGCTCGTTAGGTCCGGATGGCGTAAACCGTATGATCCGTGATATCCGTGTGGCTGAACGATGGTTGGGAAAAGAAGACCTTTTTGTGGAAGAGGAGGTGGAAGCAGCGCGCCGGAAGCTTGAACGGTCGTTGGCTGCCAAACGGGACCTGTTGCCGGGAGAGGTGATCTCCGAAAACGACCTGCACCTGTTGAGTCCCGGCGATGGTTACCAATGGGCTGATAGGGGACTTGTGATAGGCCGGACGGTGACAAAGCCAATTCCAAAGGATGAGATTATTTATAAAGAGTTTCTGGATTGACAGATCGCTTTTGGACATACGAATTGGGGGATAGTTGTAACACACGAATCATGAACAATTGAAATGGATATGGCAGAAGATGAAATAAAGAAAGAACTCCCGAAACTGGTTATTACCGATATCGATGGTGTATGGACTGATGGTGGTATGTATTATACGGCTGATGGTGATGTGATGAAGAAATTCTCTGTCCGGGACGGATGGGGGGTGGCAATGCTCCGTCATCACGGGATCGATACGGTTATCATGACAGGTGAGAATACGGAGATAGTAACCCAACGTGCACGAAAGCTGCGTGTCGAGCATTGTTATATAGGTGTCCAGAATAAATTGAAACTGGCTCAGCGTCTTTGTGAAGAGCGTCATATTTCACTGCAGGATATGGCTTTTATTGGTGACGATGTCAACGACCTGTCCCTGTTGCGCGCTGTGGGGTTCAGTGCCACACCCGCCGATGCGCTGGATTATATCCAACAGGAAGTGCATTATGTGACGAAGAAGCAGGGAGGCCAGGGCGCTTTCCGTGAATTGGTGGAGAAGATTTTATCCGACAGTGGATTACTTCAATCTACAATAGAGTCATTATTGCTTTAGTCACTTCAATATATTATTAAAATATGAGATTTCTTTCAGTGACTGATTTCCTGACTTCGACACCTTACTGAATATATGTTTTTGTGCGATTGTGTATATTTATGATTGGACCTAAACTAAAGAATAGCCAAAATGAAAAAAGATTTCAAATTCTTAATTTCAAATTTGATTAAGCATTCAAGTTTCTGCAGAAAACTCTTCAGAAATCTGTTTCCTCACAACGTTTTTATACAGAAGAAATTGATGGAGAACGATTTCTTGAAACAATACATACACAATCTCTATAGTGATGAGAGTATTAAAGAGAAAAGATTTTACAATATTGGAGCTGGCTCTCAGAGAAGTAAATTTGATTTTTGGACTTATATTGATCTGGAAACAAGCAAGTATAGTAAAAAAGGGATTGATATATTTTACGACTTGGAATCATTATCCCCGATTCCTGTCCCGGATGACCATGCAGAAGTCGTTTTCAATTCATTTGTCATTGAACACATCTCCATGGAGGCGACAAAAAATCTTTGCAGGGAGGCATTCCGGATGCTGAAAAAGGGCGGAGTTTTCCACTCGAAAGTCCATTGTTACGAATATGCTTACCGGCTTTATAATCATAAATTGATCTCACCAAAAATTCCATTTGAATGCAGGGAATCGAATGAACTCCTGGATGATTTTCTTAAAAAATATAACGGAAGGGTTAAAGCATTTTTTAATGATAAAAATGAATATGTATTCAAGAGTCTGTCCGATTCAGAGGAGTTGATCTTTAATGCCGAGAATTCTTTTATTTACCATAATGCCACCGCAGCTTTGGATAATCTATCCAAGGGATCGTCAAATATCCGGGAATTGTTAGAGACAAAAGATAAAAAGGATATAGCCTCTTTCTATGAGAATGTTTTGGGTTATGTGGACAAAAACAAAAAAGAACCACATCAGCATAATGCCAATTATTTTTCGAAAGAAGACCTTTTTTCATTTATGAAAGATGTCGGATTTTCCGAGGTCTACTTTACACAACCTTATCAAAGTATAAGTCCTACTCTCTGGGAAGACAAATTAAACCCGGTACACATGGGTTTTCTGTTTTCCATCGAAGCCATTAAATAGGAACCAAGCGCAATATTTTGTATAAAATAGAGATAATAACTATTAAATATCAATGTTTTAGTACTGTCCTCATCTTGTTCCTTATCATGGAGAATATGTCTTGTTGAATGGTAGAATGTAACACTTTATTGGTTCCGGTATAAAGCAGGAGCCCTATGCTGCTTTGCAGCAACAGCTGAAGCCAGGGGTTGAAGGTTATCATGGGCACAAGGATCAATAGTCCGCAGATCAATCCTGTAATCACGATATAGGGAAATATATCTTTCATCTGCTGTTTAATGGTGTAGTGCGTAACACGGCTTGTAATGAACAGTGTGATGATATAATGGATTAGCCCGGCTACGGCTTGTCCAGCTACTAAAGCGGGGATGCTTATCCGCACAGTCAATAGGATGGCAAGGAGGATAACCCCGTTTTTTATCAGTTCAAGATGGAAAACGGTCTTGGTTTTTCCCTGTGCCGTAATATAATTGGTCATCACGGTGGTGAATACGAAGAAAAAGCCTTTCACCAGTAGGAGTTGAAAGAGCGGGATAGATGCATCCCATTTTGAGCCGAACAGCACATGGAACAGTGGTGTGGCCACGATGATCAATCCCAGAAAGAAAGGAAAGGAGAGATAGGCTGCCGTACGGTTTGTCTTCCCGTAAACACGTTGCATCCGTTCGGGATCATCCTGGATGGAGGAGAGTGCGGGAAAGAGTGATTGTCCCAAAGCCTGCCCCAATGCGGTATATCCCATCTTACTCCATCGGTCGGCCTGGGAATAATACCCCAGATCTTTGAGGCTGTACCAGATACCGATAATCAGTGGGTAGAGATTCTGAAAAAATGTGCCGGTAAAGGCGGTGAGGAACATATTTTTTCCGCTTGAGTAGAGACTCAGGAAAGAGCTTTTATCGAACTGGAGACGAGGGCGCCAACTGTTCTGCACCCATAGAAGGATAGAGCGGGTGGCAGCCAATACCAGCGCCTGTGCGACTAACGCCCAGGGACCGTAACCGTTTAAAGCCATTATCACGGCAATTGTCCCGGATACCAGCAATGGGATGATATTGGAGATGGCAAAGGCTTTCATATGCATATTACGCATCAGGATGCTGCTTTGCACCAACCCGAAAGCCTGAATGATCACGGTCAGGAACATTGTCCGTGAGAGTGGTACTAACTGTGCGTCTTCGAACCATATCGCGATAAGGGGTGCCAGAAAAAAGAGGAGTAGATATAAGACTATTGATGCTGATAAATTGAAATAGAAAATTGTGTTGTAATCCCTGTCGGTAATATTTTTTCGTTGTATTAGCACGATAGTAAAACCGCTGTCGACAAAAATGGTGAGAAATGCGGAGAAGACTGTAATGATATGTATTAACCCGAAATCTTCAGGGAAGAGGGTATTGGCCAGAATAATCCCGACAACAGCATAGGTTATCTGCGAGAACGTTTTGTCGAAGGTGTTCCAGACTAACGCGTTTACGGTCTTCTCTTTCAGTGTCTTTTCCATTCCCGGAGTGATTGGATGATGATTTTCCGGATATCTGCTCTTTAAAAATCGGTTTTAGAAGAGAGTATATTTCTCCTCAATACCTCAAGTGATACCTGTTTCCCTACTTCGATCCCCTTACTGTGAAGATATGATTCTACCGTTTGGTAGGCCAATTCAGGATTGTTATTGTCTCCGCTGAGATGACAAAGCCATATATTACGGAGATCGGATGAATAATTATTGGCAAGAAACTCGGCAGTCTGCCGGTTACTCAGATGCCCCGATCCGGAAGTGATACGTTGTTTCAGCAAATAGGGATAACGTCCATTGTTTAGCATCTCTTCATCGTAATTGGTCTCAATAACGAGGTGATTAGCCTTGCAGATATAATGGGCTACTTCATCGGTAATGGCTCCCACGTCGGTAGCCAAAGTGAATCTGTGATTACCGAACTGTATAAAGTAGCCGGAATTATCTACGCTATCGTGAGGCACATTGAATGCGGTGATTTTGAAATCTTCAATCTGAAAAGGCGTACCTTTCTCGATATACCTGGTAGAACCATTGAGACTGTTATGCACAAGAGGATGGTTTATAATTGCCTTGTGTACCTCCCGGGTAGCATAGACAGGGATATACAGTTTTTCTCCCAGATAACCCACCGACTTGATGTGGTCGTAATGGTCATGCGTAATCAGGATAGCCATGATGGAGGAGAGTTCGATCCCATATTGGGCAAGACGCTTCTTGATAACACGTGGCCCAATTCCCGCATCGATCAGGATACCCCAATCCCTGTTCCCCAGATAATAGCAGTTGCCGCAACTACCACTACTCAGGCTGAAGAAAAAGAATCCTTCCGGAGGAAAAAGTTCATACTGCATGGCTAATCAATAAAATCATCAAAATAGCGGGTGATATGTTCATGAAGGTGTACCCGGTCACGTCCCATCATATTGTGCCCATGTCCGGGATAGACAAAGAAATCGGGATGGGTACCCGCTTTGATGCAAGCTTTCAGAAACTGGAGACTGTGTTGCATCACCACCGTGGGATCTTCGTCGCCATGAATAATCAGCAACCGGTCTTTCAATTGGTCGGCCTTGTTGAGCAGGCTGGTCTCCAGATATCCCTCCGTATTTTCTGCCGGTAGATCCATATATCGTTCGCCATACATCACTTCATAATACATCCAATCGATCACGGGGCCCCCGGCTACACCCACCTTGAACAATCCGGGGTAACGAAGCAACATGTTGATGGTCATGAAACCACCATAACTCCAGCCATGTATGCCTATTCTTTCCTTGTCTACATAAGGTAGCGAGTGGAGGAAGTCGACTCCTTTCTTTTGGTCTTTGCTTTCCTCTACGCCTAATTGACGGTGGGTAACCTGTTCAAAGGCGGCTCCCCGATACGAGGTACCCCGGTTATCCATCACGAATACCAGATACCCTTTCTGAGCCATGTAAGTCTCCCAACCACCTGAACCATATAGCCAACGGTTATTTACCATCTGTGAATGAGGTCCTCCATAAACATATACCGCCACGGGATATGTTTTTGATGGATTGAAGCCGGCCGGTTTCACCAGGCGATAGTAGAGGTCGGTCTTGTCGTCTGCGGCTTTGATAGAACCTGACTCCACTGAGGGCATTTCAATTCCCTCAAACGGATTGTTTGCCGTGGCCAGAAGAATTGGTTTCCCTTTCCTGGTGTCGATCAGGTTGACCACACCCGGATTGTCGTGTGCCGAGAAGCGGTCTATAAGGTATCTCCCTGAGTGGCTTATGGCCCCCGAGTGCATACCGGGTTGAGAGCTGAGACGCGTGATCCTGCCGTTTTTTAGTTCCACACTATAGAGATGACGCTCTATCGGTGTGGGATTGGTGGAGATAAAATAGAGTTTCTCTCCTCTCTTGTCGATACCGATAAGTTCGGTCACTTCCCATGTTCCGTGGGTGAGTTGTCGTATCAGTTTTCCCGACCGGTCGTAGAGATAGAGATGGTTGTAACCGTCTCTTCTGCTCTGCCAGATAAATTGATTTCCGTTGCTATTGTCTGCAAAGAGCACCGGATGTTCGGGTTCCACATATTTAGGATCAGTTTCTTCGAACAAGGTTTGGTCTAAATTGCCCGTTGCTGCCTTGTAGCGATCCATTTTCATATGATCCTGTCCACGATTCAGTTCAGCCACGTAGACCGATGACGCATCGGGGCTCCATGCAATGTTGGTGAGATAATGATCGTCGGGTTCTCCTGTCTTTAAAAAGATGGTCTGGCCGGTAGTGGTGTCGTAAACGCCAATTGTTACCTGGTGGCTTGTCATTCCTGCCATCGGATATTTGATCGGTTTCGGTTCCGCCACCCGTGCAGAAATATCCACCAGCGGATAGTCGGTCACCATGGTCTCATCCATCCGGTAGAAGGCCAGTTTTTTACCGTCGGGCGACCAGAATATACCGTTATTGATACCGAATTCATCCCGGTGTACCGATTGGCCGCATACAATGCCCCGATCTTTTTCGTTGGTGATGACTTTCTCTTCCCCATTGCTATTCCTGATGAAAAGATTGTTATCGATGGTGTAGGCCAGGTAACTGTAGTCCGGGGAGAGACGATGGTTCTTGCTCTTTTCGGGGAAAGTGAAAAAAGCCTTCAGCTCCATCTTCTCCATGTCAAATAACCCCAATCCGTTCCAGGTATGGACTTGAACTGTTGGCTTACCGTTAGCAGGGAAAGAGAGATGACTGATTTTTTTGTTGAGCGATTCATGCTTTGCCCCAATTTTATCAAAGGTAAGAAACAATTGTTTCTTGTCGGGCTTTGCAGGATCCCCTATGATCCAGACTGAGTCGTTACGGAGTTCCATAAGCTGATCGCCGTACCACTGGTATTGTGTGGGGATTCGTGGATAGAAACGGCCGAAGTGCTGTCCTCCCGGAATCAGTTCTTCAAGGGTAAACTCTTTGGTTTGTTGTGCGGTCAATGTCACGGCAAAGAAGGATGCCAGCATGAATAACAACAGTCTATGTATATTGAGTCGGATGTGCATTATTATATCTGTTATTTTTATAGGAATTATTACAACTGCACGTCGGATAGTTTTTTTACTGTTTGATGGAATCCTTTCATGATTTGTTTCACTACTTCACCGGCGGGAATGATCTCCCTTATATGGGAAGCGATCTGGCCGATTTCCAGTTCTCCCTCTGTCAGGTCACCTTCGAAGATGCCCCTTTTGGAACGTCCCCTGCCTAATAACTCCCGCAGTTCCTCAAGAGGGGCACCGCGGTCTTCTAACTGCTGAACCTGTTGGTAGAACTCATTTTTTATCAGTCGGGTAGGGCTTACTTTCTTGAGTGATAATAGGGTGTCTCCTTCATTCAAGGAGATACACCGTTGCTTGAAAGCTTCACTGGCCGAACTCTCTTCGGTCAAGGCAAACCGGGTACCGACTTGTACTCCTTCGGCTCCCAGTGCGAAGGCCGCAGCCATCCCTTCGCCCGTTGCAATACCTCCTGCTGCGATCAATGGCAGATCGACAGCCTTTCTCACCTGTGGAATCAATGCGAAGGTGGTGGTTTCTTCACGCCCATTATGGCCTCCGGCCTCAAATCCTTCGGCGACGACGGCATCAACGCCGGCTTCAGCACATTTAACGGCAAATTTGGAGCTCGACACCACATGGGCTACTTTTATCCCTGCCTCTTTAAGTTTCGATGTCCATGTTTTTGGGTTACCGGCCGAAGTGAAAACGACCGGTACTTTCTCCTCGAGGATGATTTGCATGATCTCCTCAATCTGGGGGTACATCAACGGGACGTTTACCCCAAACGGATTTCCGGTAGCAGCCTTGCATTTTTGAATGTGTTCACGTAATATGTCGGGATACATTGATCCTGCTCCAATCAGTCCCAGTCCCCCGGCATTGCTGACTGCTGCTGCTAATTTCCATCCACTGCACCATACCATCCCTGCCTGAACGATAGGGTAGCGAATACCAAAAAGATCCGATATCCGGTTTATACTCATTTTTGTAATATTTGTAGCTTTAAGTTACAAAGATAGCATCCTCCCGACGATTTTACCCCATCGTCGTGGAACAAAATCATTTTTTTAGTAGCTTTGCATCTCAATGAGACAATGTGCCAATGAGACAATGTGAATAATGAGATTGATGAAGTAAAGAAGTTGAGAATTCATTTTTAATTTTTGACTTTTAATTGTTCACATATTCACTTAAAAATCTTGGCTCTAACAGTCTTGGTTCTCTTAAGAAACAAAATGTTTCAACGCATTTTTTGAACGGTGAGAACATTCTGGAATGCTTGGTTCTAAAATAATTTGTAATTTTAAAAAATATGAACGTCCTTCTTCTTGGTTCTGGTGGTCGCGAACATGCAATGGCCTGGAAAATTCGGAAAAGCAGACTCCTGAACAATCTATATATTGCACCGGGCAATGCAGGTACTGCGTCGTTAGGTACGAACGTTGCCATTGACGTGACCGATTTTAGTGCGATGAAGCGGTTTTCCCTCGATCACGATATCGATATGATTGTTGTAGGACCCGAGGTGCCTCTGGTGGAAGGTGTATATGACTATTTTCACGAGGATGAGGATATCTGTCATATTGCCGTGATAGGCCCTTCCCGGAAAGGAGCACAATTAGAGGGAAGCAAGGATTTTGCCAAACGATTCATGACTTTTTATGATATCCCTACCGCACGTTTCAAGACAGTCACTCTTGACAGTGTGGAGGAAGGGAATGCCTTCCTTGATTCGCTCCCGTCGCCTTATGTCTTGAAAGCAGATGGTCTGGCAGCCGGAAAAGGGGTACTGATTCTGGATGATCTGAACGAAGCGAAACAATCGCTTTGGGAAATGCTCAACGGGAAGTTTGGTGCTGCCAGCCAGAGTGTAGTGATAGAAGAGTTCCTTTCGGGTATTGAATGTTCGGTTTTCGTGTTGACTGATGGGAAATCTTATAAGATCCTGCCGGTGGCAAAAGACTATAAGCGGATCGGAGAGGGTGATACCGGCCTAAATACCGGTGGAATGGGTGCTGTATCGCCAGTGTCGTTTGCCGATGATATCTTCATGGAAAAAGTACGTAACCGGATCGTGGAACCGACCATCGAGGGATTACGCAAGGAACGGATAGACTACAAAGGTTTTATTTTTCTGGGTTTAATCGATGTTAGGGGGGAGCCTAAGGTCATTGAATACAATGTTCGTATGGGAGATCCTGAGACGGAAGTGGTGATACCGCTAATTCAGTCTGATCTTTTAGAATTGTTTACTGCTGTAGCTTCTGAAACATTGGATGAGAAAACTCTGGAGACAGATGATCGCTATGCCGTAACCGTGATGATGGTTTCCGGCGGCTATCCCGAAAGATATGAAAATGGAAAAACCATTGAAGGGCTCAATGATATACATGATAGTATCGTTTTTCATGCAGGAACCAAGAACATAGGAGATGAAGTGGTTACTTCGGGAGGACGTGTACTTTCCGTCACCTCTTATGGAAAGACTATGGAGGAAGCATTGGAAACATCCTATAAGAACATTGCAAAGATCAATTTCGAACACAGTTATTTCAGAAAGGATATAGGCTTCGATCTCCATACAAAATAAAAAGCTCCCATGCATTCCGTTGTCAAATCATTTCGTACAGCTTTTGTCGAGGGGCGTTTTGTTCCTTTACTTGCTGCTTTGGGAGTGATTGGTATGCGGGCAGCTCTATTTTATGGAGAGGGATTACCCCGGATTGACACTTGGGGTGATAATTATTTTTGGGAGCCGATAGCGCATCTTTTTGATTATCCCCTGATTTCATTACTTGCTTCCACACTGTCGGTTTTTCTTATCTCCTGGCTTCTTTTCCTGATTAACAGCCGGTTTAATCTTCTTCGTTCGCGCTCTAACCTTCCTTTTACCGCACCATTGTTCCTGTTAAGCCTCCATCCTTACTTTCTTGTGATGTCGGGCGATTATATCAGTATTGTCTTTGTCCTTCTCGCATTCTTTCCTCTTCTGGAATCGTATCAGAAAGCCGACTCTTATCTCTGTTCCTTTCGGGCATCGATACTGATTGCGATGGCATCACTATTTCAGATCTTCGCTTTCGTGTTATTGCCTCTGTGGTGGATTGGGGAACGATCGATGAGAGGCCCTCAGGTCCGTTCTTTTATTTCCTCGTTATTCGGATTATTCCTCGTATATGTGACGGTCTTTTCCATCTACTGGATACAGGACGATATAACTCGTTTTATACGGCCATTTTTTCAATTTGTTTACTTTTCCGCACCTGAAATTCCCATGTATTCCATTTTGGAATGGGGGGGAGTACTGTTTGTAGGACTATTTTTTGTATCCAATATGATGTTCAGTATCAGGATATATATCCGTGACAAGGCGCTTACACTTTCATTTATGCAGTTCGTGATCTATCTGATTGTATTTTTACTGATTCTTCAGGTGATATATTGGAAGGAGACCTTCTTTTTCCTATTACTCTCTCTTGCGCTCATCTCCTACCTGAATGCCTACTTTTATTCAAAGACAATCTCTAAGAACCATATTTATGTAGCATATGGTATGCTGTCATTGATGCTGTTGCTCTATTTATCACATCTTCTTCCTTCAGTCAAACCTCTACTATAAAACAAAAACATCTTTTCGTCTGTTTATTATATAATTGATTGCCGTCGGTATAGGGATTGGCGGTATACAACTACAAAGTATATTATTATAAAGGAGGGTATATATGAAAAGGTTGCCATTATTACAACTTACAGTACTATTGTCAGTGCTGATATTTTATGCCTGCGGGAGTGCTCAATCAGTTGCTGAAAGGGAAAAACTGGCTGTTGATGTGAGAAATGCAGTGGAGATACCGGAATTTACGTTTAGTGCTACTTTTGCTTATCCTACCGGTTACAAGTCTATCTATCTTTCGCCTTATTACGACGTGAAAGTGTTCCCCGACAAGGTAACAGTTTATTTGCCTTATTACGGACGTGCTTATCGTGCTCCTATGAACCCCGCTGAAGGGGGATACCGGTTTACGAGCACTAATTTTGAGTACCAGATAGAAGAGGGAAAGAAGAAGGGAAATTGGATTGCAGTCATCACAATACGCGATCAGGATCGTCCTATAACCTTTAGCTTTGATATCTGGGAGAAAGGAACGGCCCGGCTTACGGTGAATGATGCAGACAGACAGCCGATTTCGTTCCAGGGAGACCTGGAGGTAGGGACGGAGTGATTCTACCTTTTGATCAAAAACAAAAAATCCACTTTCGAGTGGATTTTTTGTTTTATGATGCCGGATCGATCATCTATAATTTCTTTACTAAGTCGGCAGGTAAATAGAATGTATCGTTCTTATCGATATAGACTACCACAGAACCTATGTCGAAGGGTTTTCCGTTCAGTTGCGCCACGGACGAAAATGCTTTTATTTCAAGCGTATTTTTTCCTTTCTTCACCTTAAGTATCGGGAAGTCGGGCTCTTTCTTGTCGATCGAATAACTCATTCCTGTAAAAACCTGGTCGTGTTTGACAAATATTTTATCGGATAATTCCTGTAAAGATATTTCCAAGCCCGTCACTTTTTGAAGGTATTGATTCAGATCGGTATTTTTAATATGTCCTTTGAGTACGTCACCCTGAGGATGATAAGAGGAAAGAAGTACTTCTTCACCGGTATGTCCTCCGGTTGTGAACCCAAAACAGGTCCTGGAGTTCATGATGTTCACGATGTTGTGGGCAAGGTTATTGCTGGAGGCTACTTTCATGTAGTCAGCCTCTTTGTAATTCTTGGAGGAGAGCAATGTCTCAAGCTCTTCATCTGTGATATCGATATCGGTATATTTTTTGAATACGGCTTTCATCTCATCAGGTTTCGTTTTGACCAGTATTGATTCTAGTCCGTTGGCACTCAGCTTGTATTTGGATACTGCGCCAAAGAGTTGTTCGATAGAGAGTTTATCGTATCCCGGACATCTGCTTGAACCGATAGAGATTCCGCTGTTCCCGTGATCGGCAGCTACTACCACCACCGTGTTTCCATCCTTTTTGGCAAATTCTATCGCCTTGCCCACTGCTTCGTCAAAGGCGAGGTATTCGTTGATCATGGTGACAGCATCGTTGGCATGGGCAGCCCAGTCCACCTGACTTCCTTCTATCATCAGGAAGAAACCGTTTTCACTTTTCGATAACACCTCTAACGCTTTCTCTGTCATTTCCGCGATCGAAGGTACTTTATCGGGATTTCTGTCGATGTTATAAGGTAAGGCGCGATCTCCAAACAGTGCCCATATTTTTCCATTACCTCTATAATTGAGCAATGCCTCTTTATCGTCTTGAATGAGGGTAGTGCCATTATTTGCAAAATGCTTTTTTATGTCGTCGGTAAGAATACCATTTCCTCCTCCGAACACCACGTCTATGTTCTGATAGGCTATCTGCGGAGCAAGCGCTTTGTAGTTTCCTCGGTTGTAATGATGTGAAGAGAAGTCGGCAGGAGTAGCATGTGGAAATTCACAGGTTACGACTAACCCGACTGCTTTCTTTTTTTCGATTTTTGATGCTTCCAGGATCGTGGCGGCAGGCTGATAGGTACGCGATGCATCTACTGGAAACAGGTCATTCTCGGAGACTTCGGGGTGAATAGCCACATTTCCGGTTTGTTGCAATATCCCTGTTGCGTAACAGGAGCCGGTAGGAGCAGAATCCCCGATGGGTGCATTCGATGAGAAAGTAGTGACGGTCCCGGTAATATAAGGATCAACATTGAGCTTATCATCCATTCCATTGTAGTATTTGAACCACCGGGCGGCAGAATAGACTCCTAAAGAAGTACCGTCGGGGATCATCATGATCACATTTTTTACGGGCTTTACTTCCTGTGCGTATATAAGGGAGACGGCCAGAAGTAAATAGAGAAGTGTACCAAATCTTTTCATAACGATTGTCATTGTTTTTTGTAATAAGGGAAGGAACCTGTAGAATTAATGGCCGGGGGACAAAAAAACCGACAGATGTTCCATCTCCTAAAATTGTTTGTGAACGCCAAAGGTATAAAAAATTTATAACCTTTTCCGCAAGGATGGGAGAATTAACCATTTTGTAATGCCTATGCAGAAAGATAGTATTATAGTTCGAGCAAGCTTGGCATTTCTCCCGGCTTTCACTATATTTGTATTTTGGAAAAAAACAGAAGAATGATGAATAGAAGACCACTGATACTGGTTACTAATGACGACGGGTATCAATCGAAAGGAATTACTTCTTTGACGGAAGCGATGAGGAACCTGGGAGATGTGATCGTTTTTGCGCCCGACTCGCATCGTTCGGGTATGTCGAGTGCTATTTCCCCCAGTTTTCCGCTTCGTGCGCGATTATTGCGAAAAGAGGAGGATCTTACAGTGTATGCATGTAACGGTACTCCGGTTGACTGTGTGAAGCTGGCATTGAATGAATTTACTGAGCGAAAGCCCGACTTGCTGGTTTCGGGGATCAATCACGGATCCAATGCAGGGATCAGCGTTATCTATTCCGGAACAATGGGCGCTGCCATTGAAGGTTGTATTTTTGATGTGCCTTCTATTGGTTTCTCGTTATGTGATTTCACTTCTGATGCCGATTTCTCTTCCACGATGGAAGTAGCCTCAAAAGTGGCGAAAAAAGCGATAGAGGAAGGTCTTCCGAAGGGTATATGCCTTAATGTGAATGTCCCTTCCGGAGCGGTGAAAGGAATTAGAGTGACAACACAGACACAGGGTAAGTGGGTAAATGAATACCACCGATCCAAAGATGGTGCGGGTAGAGATATATTCTGGCTGACCGGTAATTTTGAGAATTGGGAGGGAGAAAATGAGAATAGTGATGAATGGGTGTTGGCAAATGGTTATGCTTCAGTTGTACCTGTGAAAATTGATATGACGGCATACGATTTCCTTCCTCAGTTAAAAGAGTGGAAATTTTGAAGGTAGTATTAATGGAAGAAGTTAGAAGTCGGAAGTCAAGAAGTGAAAGTAGAAGAGTGGAGAAGTTTAGAATTTTAAATCCCAAATCCTAAATTAAAATGAAATACTACCTTATAGCAGGAGAGGCATCTGGCGATTTACATGCATCAAATCTGATGCAGTCGTTACGGAAGCTTGACAAAGAGGCCGATTTTCGTTTCTTTGGTGGGGATTTGATGGAATCTGTCGGAGGAACGTTGGTGAGACATTATCGCGATATGGCTTTTATGGGTATTATTCCGGTAGTATTGAATGCCCGCACCATCCTGAAAAACCTTGCATTCTGCAAAAAGGACATAGCTGCCTATTGTCCCGATGCTGTTATTTTGATTGATTACCCTGGTTTTAACCTGAAGGTCGCCAAGTATGTAAAAACTGAATTGGGAATTCCGGTTTATTATTATATCTCACCTAAAGTATGGGCCTGGAAAAAATACCGGGTAAAATCGTTCAAGAAATATGTCGATGAAATGTTGTCGATCTTGCCGTTTGAGGTCGACTTTTTCAGAGAATATCAATATGAGATACACTATGTGGGAAATCCCACAGTGGATGCTATTGTAGCCCGAGATTATAAAGAGGAGACTTTTGCTCATTTCGTGGAAGCGAACGGGCTGGATAATAGACCTGTGATCGCTCTCCTGGCCGGTAGTCGTAAACAGGAAATTGCCGATAACCTGCCATCAATGCTTGAAGCGGTGAAAGGCTATGCTGAGGATTACCAACTGATCGTAGCCGGGGCACCTGGTATTGATCCTGATTTCTATGCTGATTTTATTGGCTCATTTCCATCCGCAAAGGTATTCTTTAACCAGACCTACCGTATTCTCGCGCAAGCGGATGCCGCATTGGTAACCTCGGGTACTGCTACGCTGGAAACAGCTCTGC
The DNA here is from genome assembly GCF_034927365.1 of Proteiniphilum sp. GTDB lineage: Bacteria > Bacteroidota > Bacteroidia > Bacteroidales > Dysgonomonadaceae > Proteiniphilum. The sequence goes on from NZ_JAYFQD010000039.1 coordinate 34,932, forward strand.
TCAATGTGCCACAAGTGGTCTGTTATCGGACGCCGATGCCACGAATTACCTATTGGATCTTCCATAATTTTTTCCATACCCCTTATATTTCCCTGGTGAATCTCATATGCAATCGTGAGGTTGTCAAAGAGTTGTTTGCCCGCTTTTTCACGGTAGATAATATCCGTAAAGAATTGAAACAGATACTCCATGTCAAAAGTTATCGGCAGAATATGCTCGATAATTATGCAGAGATGAGACAGATCCTGGGGGGGGCAGGAGCGTCGAACCGAGCCGCTGCATTCATCTATGACAAGAGTACGGGAAAGTCATCATTCACAAATCACAAATTATAAATCATCAATCATATGAAAGTAGGTATTCTTACATCCGGCGGCGATGCACCCGGAATAAATGCGACCATACGAGGCGTAGGAAAAACAGCCATCAATAATTATGGTATGCAGGTGATCGGTATTCAAAACGGTTTTTCAGGTTTACTATACAAGGATATTGTGGAATTGACCGATCCTTCTCTCTCGGGAATCCTAAATATGGGAGGAACCATTTTGGGTACAGCACGGGAAAAGGTATTCCGTAAGATGATTACTTCTCCCGACGAGAAAGACAGGGAACAAATCAAGAATGCCTATAATGAACTGGGACTCGATTGTTTGGTCTGTATCGGCGGGAACGGTACACAGCGGACTACCTATATGCTATCGGAATTGGGATTGAATGTAGTAGGAATTCCCAAAACCATTGATAATGACGTGTACGGTACGGATGTAACCTTTGGTTTCGATACTGCCGTAAATATAGCTACTGATGCAATTGACAGGTTGCACTCTACCGCCAGCTCTCATCGTCGTGTGATAGTGATTGAACTGATGGGACATCATGCGGGATGGATTACTCTTTATGCCGGAATGGCCGGAGGGGCCGATATCATATTGTTGCCGGAATTAGGATACAATATGAATGTGGTCGTTGATAAGATCAATCACCGTATGGAGGTGGGAAAAGCATATTCCATCGTTGCCGTGGCTGAGGGGGTTGAAGTGCCTACCAAAGAACGCCCGGCTACTTACTTTGCCCGTGCAATTGAGGCGCAGACCGGTTTTGAGACACGGGAGACAGTACTTGGATATATCCAACGCGGAGGAACGCCTTCACCTTATGACAGAAATCTCGGCACATCGCTTGGAGGTTATGCAGCCGAATTGATTCACCAAGGAAAATTCGGCCGAATGGTAGCTAAAATCGGATCAGAAATTACCGATGTACCTTTGTCGGATGTGGCAGGTAAATTGCGGTTGGTTACTGCCGATAACCAACTTGTTCTTCAGGGCAAACGAATGGGTATTTCTTTTGGTATCTGATAAAAGCAGCAGCCCGGATACAAAATAAATGTGTTCAGGCTGCTGCTCTATTTCGATCACTCTTTACATCATATGCCGGGTGATTCTCTTTCTTTGTCTGTGTTCTCGATTTCACTTTTCGTTAAGTCAACGAGTGACTCTTGCAGTTCGTTGCTCTCACGTAACTTTTTAATCGCTACTTTTGCTGCCATCTGATGCGATTCTTTTTTCGAATATCCTTTTCCGGAACCTATTTCCTTGCCTCCTACCTTCACACGGGAAAAAAACACCGGATTATTTTGTGCATCATAAGTTGATTCAGTAACCTCAAAGTGAACGTCTACCCTGTTTTTCTGCCCCCATTCAATTAACCTCGACTTGAAATCGACTTCACTCTTCAACACCTTGTCAATATTGAGATGCTGTTTGATCATCGTTTCAAACACGAATTGCTTCGCTACCCGGTAACCCTGGTCGAGATAGATAGCACCGATAAGAGCCTCCAGAGCATCACCATATATGTTGGTGTTGTGGGCCAGGTTGCGGGTCGATGAGACAATAAGTTTGTCGAGCCCGAGGTCTATGGCCAGTTTATTGAGTGTCTCCCTCTGTACGATACGTGAACGGGTACTGGTGAGAAACCCTTCCTTTTTGTGTTCGAAATCTTTATAGAGGATATCGGCAACGATGGCATCCAAAATGGCGTCTCCCAAAAATTCGAGACGTTCATTATTCACCCATCGTCCTTTCTCCGACCGAAGGGACGAAGAACGGTGAGTCATGGCTTCCTGATAGAGAGCTATTCTATCAGGATAGAATCCCAGGATATTATAAAATGAAAGGTAAGGCTCTTTCCCTCTGTGAGGGAGAGCCTTGATCCTCTTTACGAGTCTTCTTAACACACTATTTGTTGAATTGCTTGAGAATTACACTTGCGTTGTGTCCCCCAAAGCCAAAAGTGTTAGATAACGCAGCTCTTATCTTCCTTTTTTGAGCTTTGTTGAATGTGAAATTCAGATTGTAATCAATTTCCGGATCGTTATCCCCTTCTTCGTGATTGATGGTGGGAGGAACGATTTGATCCCTGATTGCCAGGATAGTGAACATCGCTTCAATGGCACCTGCACCTCCGAGAAGGTGACCAGTCATCGATTTGGTAGAACTGATATTCAGATTGTAAGCATGTTCACCAAATACATTGAGGATCGCCTTCACTTCCGAGATATCACCTACAGGAGTGGATGTGCCGTGTACATTGATGTAATCGATCTCATCCGGGCTCATTTCGGCATCTTCAAGGGCGTTCCGCATCACCAGCTTGGCTCCCAACCCTTCGGGATGGGATGCGGTGATATGGTGTGCATCGGCCGACATACCGCCACCCACTACCTCCGCATAAATCTTGGCACCACGCGCTAATGCATGTTCCAATTCTTCGAGGATGAGTGTTGCTCCACCTTCTCCGATCACGAATCCATCGCGACTGGCGCTGAAAGGACGTGATGCTGTGAAAGGGGAGTCGTTGCGGGTGGATAACGCGTGCATGGCGTTGAACCCTCCCACTGCCGAAGGACTGATTGTTGCTTCGGCACCACCTGTAACAATGGCGTTGGCTTTACCCAGACGGATAAGATTGAATGCGTCGACAATCGCATTTGTTGAGGAAGCGCAAGCCGATACGGTTGCGTAGTTGGGACCTCTCAGTCCATAAATCATAGAGATATGCCCGGCAGCAATATCCGCTATCATTTTCGGAATGAAAAAGGGATTGAATCGAGGCCCTTTGTCCATACTGGTATAATAATTACCCACTTCCTCTTCGAATGTTCTTATTCCTCCGATTCCGGCAGAAAAAATAACCCCGATACGGTCTACGTTCTCTTTTTCGAGATCGAGCCCCGAGTCTGTCATCGCTTCTTTGGCTGCGTGGACGGCAAGCTGGGCATAACGGTCGTATTTTCTGGCTTCTTTACGATCGAACCGATCGCTCGGATCGAAGTCGTTTACTTCGCAGGCAAACTGCGTTTTGAAAAGCGATGCATCAAAATGAGTAATAGGCCCGGCTCCGCTCTTACCCGCCAAAGCATTCTCCCACGTGGTTTTCACGTCGTTTCCAAGGGGGGTGATCGCACCCAGGCCTGTTACTACTACTCTCTTTAACTCCATAAAAATGGATTTATTTTGCGTGTTGTTCTACGTAAGAAATTGCGTCACCAACAGTAGAGATCTTTTCAGCTTGATCGTCCGGAATTGAGATGTTGAATTCCTTTTCGAATTCCATGATCAATTCTACCGTATCAAGAGAGTCAGCTCCCAAATCATTGGTGAAGCTTGCAGTTTCAGTAACTTCAACTTCTTCAACACCCAATTTATCGACAATAATCGATTTTACTCTTTGTGCTACTTCAGACATAACTTTCAATATTAATTAATAAATAAAAAATTTATTCTTAAATTTGCGGTGCAAAGTAACACAAATTTTCTCGAATTGAGCAAACTTTTGCTCATTAAAATCAAG
>NZ_JAYFQD010000001.1:0-179509 GCF_034927365.1 Proteiniphilum sp.
CCTGACAGGAACCATAAAGTTGATGACGGTCAACTACTACGACGACTATGCTTTCCTCAACATGACCATGACCGCGAATAAGGACAGCCTTATTTTTCTTGGCAAAGGGTATGACGCCCAATTCACAAGCACCCGGGGAAATCTGACAGGCACGCGTGTCTACCAACTGGATGATCCCGCCAAATTTACCGTCTCGGCCATATACTACGACCACAGGGGCAGGATCGTACAGCAGCACTCGTCGAACCACCTCGGGGGATATGACAACGAATACTTCACGTACACCTTTTCCGGCAAAGTGAAACAACGGATGCTCGTGCATTCGGCCACGAGCAGCACCACCCGGGTGGAAACTTATTACTACAATTATGGCGATCCGGCAACAAATCCCGCTGAAAGGTTGCAGGACGTGAAGCACAGGCTATCGCCCAACACGGCACAGGCCATGTTGGCCTCCTACACCTACGACGATATAGGAAGGATAAAAACCAAAAAAATCGGATCGGAGACTTCCACCTATTCCTACAACATACGGAGTTGGTTAAGCCAGATAAGTGCCACGAAGTTCAACCAGACGCTGGTATACAATGCCCCAGTCAATGGGCTTAGCCCCTCAGCTCCCCGGTACAACGGCAATATCAGCGCCATGAAATGGAAGTCGGGCAGTGAAACCGTGGAACGGGGGTACAAGTTCACCTACGACGGTCTGGACCGGCTCACGGCCGCCACCTACGGGGAAGGCGCGAACATCACTTCAAACCTGAACAACTACAACGAGGCCATGACATATAACGACAGGATGGGAAATATCAGGACACTGGTGCGGCGGGGCAGGCTCGACAGCGGGTACGGGGAAATCGACAACCTCACCTATACCTACACCGGGAACAGGCTGACCAAGGTTACCGATGCGGTCGCAACGCCGATCACCTATCAGGGTGCCTTCCACTTCGTGGACGGGGCCAATGTAGCCGACGAGTACACCTACGACACCAATGGAAATATCACCAAAGATTTAAACAGGAATATCACCTCGATAACGTATAATGAATTAAATTTGCCAAAAGTTATCACCCTGTCGGGTAACAAGTCGGTTACCTATGGTTATGACGCGGCTGGACGTAAGCTGAGCGCAGTTTACAAGTCGGGGACGACGACCACGACCAGCAGGGACTATGTGGGCAACAAGGTATACAATAACGGCACGTTGGGCATTGTGCTGACGGATGAGGGCTACGCCACGGTTTCGGGCACGCCGGTGTACTATTACTACCTGAAGGACCACCAGGGCAACAACCGGGTGGTGATCAGCCAGGGCGGTGCGGTGCAGGAGGTGAACCACTACTACCCGTTCGGCGGCCTGTTCGGCGACGGGGTACAGCCTTCCATCCAGCGCTACAAGTACAACGGCAAGGAACTCGACCGCGAGTTCGGGCTGGACATGTATGACTATGGTGCACGCCACTACGATGCGGTCCTTGGTAGGTGGTTCACGGTGGATCCGCTGGCGGAGAAGTACTATTTCATTTCTCCGTATGTGTATGTGGCCAATAATCCTGTTAGATACATCGACCCTGATGGGAGAGAATATGGGGATTTTTATGATAGACAAGGAACTTTTTTGGGAACGGATGGAATTGATGATGGAAAAGTATATATACTTAATGAAGATAAAGTAGCCCGAACAGAGAATACTAATGTAAATTGGGGAGGGACATTAGCGGAGAATCATGTTGACCAACTAAAATCTAATTCAAGTGAAGTATCTATGGATAGCGAACTTGGGTATATGATGCGAGCTGTATATGCAGAGATGAGAGGTGGAGATGATAATGCAAAAGCGATTGTTGCTGAATCAATTTATAATAGGTCTCAAATGAAAAGTGGGTATGAGAAAGCAGATGGAACTTATTCAGGCATCATCAAAAAATTTTATGACATTTCAAAATCGGGTAATGGTTCAAATAATGTATTTAGTAATCCCCAAGATTATATTTACAAAAATGATAAAGAGACAAATGCATGGAGAAGCAGTGTTGGGGCATCTATAAAAGCTAATTCAGGGACAAGTAATATCGGGAAAGGCGTTATTTTTTATAATTCAGCAAGTTCTACATTTTATGACAAAAATTCTAAAATGCAGAAAATAACATTAGACATTAATCATAGAGGAATTAAGGGGTTATGGAAACTAAAATAAATATTATTGGAATTTGTTTCTTTTTCCTACTGTTATCATGTCATGGTATGAAAAAAAATAATCAAACAGAATCAATACCCATTCAACAACAATGGAATGTTGGTTTGAGGGATACAATAATAAAAGAATGTGTCGGAAATTCTTTTATTGCATACCATCTACAAGGAGACTCTATTTACAGTATTGAATGGGGCAATAATTTTATAACAAACACATCTAAGAAAAAGTTTGAAGTTTTAGGTAGTGGAGTTTTAGGATTATTAGAAGTTGATGAGAATTGCATATTATTATCTCAAAGTTGTGGGACTTCATGTGTTTACTATGTCTTTTTACCTCTCAAAATGGATGCGACAGAAAAAGTTTATGATTTTGTATTAGCAAATGATTTAAAAAAACATCTTATAGCATATATTCCTACTGATAATGATACCATTTTCATACGTGTAGAGAATTATCTCACAGGACAAATTATGGATGTAAAAGAAACAAATATGTGTCAAGCAACTTTTAAAGCGGATTGTATTGATAGCATCTATTTTAATAAATCATCATTAATATTGAAATGGCAAGGTTCAGGTTGGTCTGAAACTAAACCTGACCCTCACGAAAGGACTATTCCTGTTGAATTTTGATTAGCTAAACAATAAAGCCTGCTATTTAGTGGGCTTTATTTGTTTGATGAAAGGAAGTAACTCTGCCTCTAAAAAATAGGTACAGCGGGCAACCGACAACCCCGAAATACGGCAGAAACGCCTTTACTTCCACGTTTTAAGGCACTCCATAGCCACCCACCTGTTGCAGAAAGGAATGGACATAGAGAGCATTGCCCGATTTTTGGGGCATTCTTCGCTTGTAAGCACCCAAGTTTACACCCATATTGCAAACCGTTAGAAAACGGCTTACGACTTGCGGGGAAAGGGATTAGAAAAAAATCCCTTTTTTTGTGCGCGCGTATCCGAACTATTTTAGTAACTTTGTACATCCTTGTTGCCTAAAAAAGAATGGGTTGCGTTAAAATCCACATATTAGACCGACAGTATAAAGACACTGAATTGAAAGTTAGTTACGGTAAAAAAGAACTGACCTTAAATAATCGTGCTTTTAATCCGCGTAGAGAGATACTATTAGGTATATTGACCCTGACGGAAGGGATGTGTGGGATTTTATTCGAGGAACCGTTGATGCAGTTGTACATAATATATCTCTGGGAGTATTATCGTCTTCTCCAAATTCCGTGTCAGTTTCCAATGCTGATCACTATAATGCTGGACGAGCAACGGGTGATATTATTAGTATTGCTATTGGATCAGGAGAGATTATTAACGGAAGTGTAGGAGCAATAGGAGGGGCAGCTGTCACTGTCGGAAGCGGAGGAACTGCAACCGTTGTTGGAGTTCCAGTGGCGGCTGCTAGTATTCTGGAAGTAGCGCATGGAGCTGGGACAGTTACCACTGCAATAAAAAGTTTGACTACAAATGAGGGAAGGGTTTCTGGGAAATATGATAATATTCCAAACCCAAAGAATGTCGGATCTGGAAAGAAGACAACACCATCTCAGCGTCAAAAGATATTGGAAAAAAATAAAGAGCAAAACAATGGAGTGTTGAGAAGTGATGGAGATGGTAGACTATTAAATCCTCCTTCAAAAAGTACTAAGGGGAGAAAAGCTGATATGAACCAGGCAGAAGTAGATCATATTAACCCTAGGTCAAAAGGAGGAACTAATGAAAGCTCTAATATGCAAGTACTTTCAAAAGAAGAAAACTTAAAGAAAGGGAACAGATAAAGATGCAAAAAAAGGAATTTATAGATAGTCTTAATACTGCTGTTTTTACAACAAAATATGTATTAGACAATAATTGTCCAATACTATATGTGTATCATTATAAAGAAGATGGTGCTTGGGAATTTTTAGGAATAGAAGATATTAGTGAAGACGATTACTGTGTTGTTTCTTTAGAGGAAATAATCAATTTAGATCCAACGGTATTAGCAGTTACCTCTATGAGGATGGGGTATTATGCAGAACGAGAATCAAAGAACTCAGTGTGGAATATAAATAAAATTCAATAATCTGGAAGATTAAATTTTACTCCAAGTTTTTACCTCCATAACGTATCATGAATTAAATTTGCCGAAAGTCATCACCATGTCGGGCAATAAGTCCGTCACCTATGGCTATGACAGGTAAACTAAGCGTAGTTTACAAGTCGGGAACGACCACCACCGCCAGCAGGGAGTATGTGGGCAACAAGGTTTACAATAACGGCACGCCGAGTAAACTGTTACGGAGGAAGGATACATGCCGTTGGACGATTCCGGGACATATCATTATTTCCTGAAGGACCACCAGGGCAACAACCGTGTGGTGATCGACCAGAGCGGATCGGTAAAGGAAGTGAACCATTACCATCCCTTCGGAGGACTGTTCGGGGAAGGGATGCAGACCGTGAACCAGCCCTACAGGTACAACGGCAAGGAACTCGACCGGGAAATGGGAATTGATATGTATGACTTCCACTGGCGCCAGTACATGGCGGATTTAGGAATTACAACCACGTTAGACCCTCACGCTGAAAACTATTATGGACTTAGTCCTTACAGTATGTTTGCCAACAATCCTGTAAGATTTATCGATCCGGATGGAAACGACTGGCGAGATGCAGTGAAAGGTTTTCTTGTTGCGGTGATAGATAATGCCTCAGGATTTGATTTCCGTTCATCTGCTACTCATGGTATTAATAATGCTGCAGATTTCAACAGAGGTCAGGATATTGGAGATATGGCAAGTGTCCTTTTTGGCTCTGCAGAAATGATGGGAGGAGCGGCAAACGCTGCAAAAGGAGTACAAGTGGTTGTAGTAGGGCTTGCAGCAGAAGGTCCTTCAGGTGGCACTTCTACAACTGTAGTAGCAGGAGGAGTTGCCCAGACTGTTCAAGGAGCAGCCATGGTAGCACACGGAAGCATAATGGCCGCATCCGGGTCGAAAAACTTGAACGATCAGAAAGGAAGGGTTTCGTAATCAAGTTCTTCTGAAGGAAGAGGCAAAATAAGTTGAAACCGGACTCTGGAGTACAAGGTGACCACTCTACATTCAAAAGAGATGCTGATGGCAGTATTACAAATACCGCTACATATAAGAGAAATCCTCAAAATCCAAGTGGTTTTGATGAAGTAAAGAGGGTTGATGCAAGAGGTGCCAGTCACAAAAATAAATCAGGTCAAGAGGTTCCAACTCCCCATGTCCATGAGAAAGGGAAAGATGTCAGGCCAGCTAGAAAAGATGAATTACCTAAAAGATATAAATGATGAATAAAAATGCTTTTATTGGAAATAAAGTTGCTCTTGAAGACCTTGTATTTCATGATTGTAAAATATATGGTTTTGGGTTTAATATAGAGAATAACGAACTGTTAGTTGATATTGATTATATTGAAGAATGGATTAAAGAAGAAAATGATGATTACTATTCTTTTGTTGTATTTCCATCCACACTTATTTTTGAAAATGTATGGGATTTAAATATAGATATATCAACTAATATAGAATTGATTATAGACAATATAGAGCGTTCTAACCCAAACATTCCCCGAAATATTAGTTATTTACCAAACTTTTCCAGGGAATATGATGGAAAATAGAACTTATGAATGGTGAGATAAATTTTAAATCTATTGGTATGAAAATTTATCAGAGAGAAGACAAAGTAAAACAGAAATCTCAAACTATCTCGATGGAAAATAGAGGCGGAATAGTTTTGGGAAAACGAGGGAAGGCATATATAGTTTGCTGATATGGCGAGATTTTTGTTGTTGTTCCGTCAGATGATACAATGGCAAGGAGTTCGACCGGGAGTTCGGGCTGGACATGTATGATTACGGTGCGAGGCACTACGATGTGGCACTGGGAAGGTGATTTACGGTCGACTCGCTGGCAGAGAAGTATTATCCTTTCTCCCCATATGTGTATGTCGTAAATAATCCTGTGAATGCAGTTGATCCAGATAGGCGTTGGGTATTGAATGTAATTATAAACACAACTACAGAAACCACAAGTAACACTATCAAAAAAAACTCACTGAATAAAGTATATGGGAGTATTAATTTTCATCAGACAAGAATGTAAAAAGAGTAAATAGTCTTGAGAAGATATAACCAATTTCGTAGAAGCGACCTTATATGAGGTCGCTTTTATGATTATTCTTCATCTCGTCTTTCTCGGAAAGGGTTACGATACCCAGTTCACAAGCGCGAGAGGCAACCATACCGGGCACGCGTGTCTACCAACTGGATGATCCGTCTAAATTTACCATTTCGGCCAAATACGACAGCCATATAATTATGATACAGGAAACACGAAAAATAGTCAAAATGTCAGAGATGCAAAATCCCTGCTGAAAAGCGGGCTGTAAAATCAAAGAAGGCTATCTTGGAGTGAAGTTGAACTTCACACCAGGACAGCCTTATATACCGGAAAGAGAGCTAGAACTCAAAGGCTCTATTCATAGGCTATTTCACCATGTTCGTAGATATCGAGTCCGACCGATTCACTCTCTGGAGTGGCCCTGATGCCGACCATACTATCCACGATCTTGAACAGTATCCATGTCATGATTGCGCTGAATGCGATGGTGGCTACGGTCGCCACGACCTGGATCCACAACTGGTTCCAATCGCCGTAAAGCGCTCCCTGTGCACCCCCTTCGCCGGTGATCGCCTGTGTGGCAAAGATCCCAATCAGGAGAGAACCGATAATACCTCCGATGCCATGCACGCCAAAAGCATCCAGAGAGTCATCGTAACCCAACTTGGGCTTCACATATGCCACCATAAAGAAGCAAACCAAGCCGGCAACCAGTCCGATGACAAAAGCACCCAAAACGCCGGAAGAGCCGGCAGCAGGTGTAATAGCGACCAACCCTGCTACTACGCCCGTACAAAAGCCGACTACAGTCGGTTTTTTGTTGATAACCCAGTCGAGCGCAGTCCATGTCAGCGCCGCAGCTGCTGCAGCTATATTCGTAACCAGTAAAGCGCTTGCCGACAACCCGTCCGCCGCCAGACCGCTTCCGCCGTTAAATCCTAACCATCCCAGCCACAGCAAAGCAGTTCCGATCACCACAAACGGCACATTGTGCGGAGTAATAGGGGCAGCCCCTCTCACATTCCACCCTTTTCTTTTTCCGAGAAGGACAGCCATCACCAATGCCGACACCCCGGCATTGATATGCACCACAGTACCACCTGCAAAATCAATGGCTCCCATTTCGCCGATCCAGCCGCCACCCCATACCCAATGGGCAAGCGGATTGTAGATCACCAACGCCCACAAGACAGAGAACAGCAGGAATCCGCTGAACTTGATACGTTCGGCAAATGCACCCACGATCAAAGCCGGAGTAATAACAGCGAACATACCCTGAAAAGAGACAAACAAAAGTTCAGGAATGCCATAACCTTCGAGCAGGTCATTGATCCCTACACCTTGCAGGAATATCTTATCGAAACCACCAATAAAAGCATTCAATCCTCCTTCTACAGAGGTAAAGGCGAGGCTGTAACCGATCGCCACCCATTCGATAATAATGACAGCAGTGAGGATAAGGCACTGCATCAAAACACTCAATACATTCTTCCGGCGCACCAATCCCCCATAAAACAGGGCCAATCCGGGAATAGTCATCATCATTACAAGGATAGTAGCTACTATGATCCAGGCCGTATCACCGCTGTTCAGGGCCGGCTCCGCACTCTCCTGTGAAAAAGCAATCGTTGGTATGGCCAACAATGCAGAAAGCATCATTGCATATTTTATTATTTTATGTTTCATAATCTATCTAATTGTTATTTAATCAAGTCTATCTTTCAGAAATTTCAGGCATCCTTCTACTTTTTGTCATACAATGATTCGTCCCCATGATCGCCTGTACGGATACGGATCGATTGCTCAATGGAGGAGACAAAAATCCGGCCGTCGCCACTTTCGCCCGTATAAGCGGATTTCAGGATGGCATCGATCGATTTCTGCACGTTCACCTCCCTGACTACGAAAGAGATAAATACTCGTTCGATGGCATTGACATCGTAGGCGATCCCTCTGAAAATAAGACCTTGTTTTGCAGTTCCCTGACCCTTCACTCCCCACCATGAGAGGAAATCGATGTCAGCTTCATGCAATGCAGCCCGAACTTCGTCGAACTTTGATTTGCGGATAATAGCTTCGATTTTTTTCATACGATTGAAATTAGAGCCCAGACACAAGAATCAAGACACAAGATTCTTAGATATAAGACAACTAGATGCAAGACAATTGGACACAAGAGCCAAGACAGTCTAGTCATATTTTTGTACATGTGTGCGCAGATTCAATATCTCTTGAGCGTTTGTTATAATTATTAAATATTCTCTTTAAAAACTCACCCCGAACACCAGGAAGACATCCTTCGTATCTGGATTCAAAATTGCCTGGGTGAAGACCGGTAGTGAATAGGAATCGGTAATGCTGATCTCCTTGCTCGCTTTTACCGACGCATTGATCAATGCAAATCCGTCGGAATAGGCACCTGCCCAGGGAGTCCCTCCCAATATCAGGTCCAGATTGACACTCCCGACCGGGATGGAGTAACTCGCTTCAAAATAGGAAGAATGATCGTCGTCGCCTGCAAAATTGGTGTTCCATGCCAACGAGAGCGGTAGTGATTCTCCAAACGAGTAACCTAATGTAGCTTCGAAAACGTGTTCCGAATAATCGAAATAGCTACTACCCTCACCTGCAGGAAGATCACGGGGAAAGAAATAGTCTGTCACCAGCACTGAAAAATTACCCAGCGAATAACCGGCATATAGGTCCAATTCTCTCCAGCTACTGTTAAAACTCGTTGAACCCCATGCTCCGAGTGAAAAGTTACCGGCTGACAATGAAATGCCCGGTTGCACGGAAGCAGGACCACAATACAAGCCACGCCAGATATATGAACTTACAATATCTGCTCCTGCAGAGACAGTCACTTCCTGGGCTTTGATCCCGCTTACCACATTCAATACAGAAAAAAGAACAATAAACAATTTAATTTTTTTCATACTTCTCTTTTTAAATGAATAACCTACAATCTTTAATCTATTTGTAACCTAAAACCAAAATGAATAATCTTTTTGAAATTAAAAGAATAAAAATAAAATCTTTTTAATGTTTATACGCTGCAAAGATAATCAAAAAGATTATAAAACAAACAAATTATAAACATTTTGATCAAAAATATCAAATAATAGACGCAAAATGCCGCATAAATAAGGTCACTACGTACAAAAATGATATCTTATCAATTAAAAATCAAATATTTAGGAAATAAGAGAAAAAACTGCTATTTTTGTAGGAATTGATACAATTTACAAGTTTGCCGGAGTTCAACCAAATGAAAAGAAGCGCAGAACAGGGGGTGGCGTGGGTTGCTTTACAGCGGCCCACAGAATAGGGAATTAACAAATAATACGGCATAATAACTTTACACTAAATGAAACAAGCATAACAACCATTATGTCTTGATTCCTGTGTCTAAAAGTCTTGCATCTAATTGTCTTGCATCTAATTGTCTTGCATCTAAAAGTCTTGCATCTAATTGTCTTGCATCTAATTGTCTTATATCTAAAAGTCTTATATCTAAATGTCTTGTGTCTAAATGTCTTGTGTCTAAATGTTTTGTGTCTAAATGTCTAATTTCTCAATCGTATGAAAAACTATCTCTCCATCTTTCTCCTTGTCATGTTCATAGGACACACCCATACAGTTCAGGCGCAGTATGAGGACTGGCGGATGTTTGTGGAACAATTGGCAGAGGAAGAAATGAACGAAGCCGCCATTGAAAATATGTATGAAGAACTGCTGCAACTAGAGAATAATCCAATGAACCTGAACACCGTCACCCGTGAACAACTCGAAAATTTTCCGTTGCTCTCGATGGAAGAGGCGGATGCTATCTTCAGATTCCTGGAGAAGAACCGCCCTGTTTATACACTCTTCGAGTTGAGAAACGTACCACAACTCGATATCAAAACCATTGAAATGATAATGCCCTTTTTTCAGCCAGAAGAAACCGAAAAGCGCCAAATCCGGGTACAGACGACCGACATACTGAAGTACGGACGCCACGAAACTCAATTCCGTTTCGACAAGACACTCACACGGCGTGCCGGCTACGGACATTTTTCAGACAGTATCCTCCGGCGCTATCCTAACCGGAAATATCTCGGAGAAGATTTTTACACTTCCCTCCGCTATTCATTCCGCTACAGGAATAAAGTACAGATGGGTATCACAGCCGAAAAAGATGCCGGAGAACCATTCTTCAGGCCGGATTCGCTAAGAGGATATGATCATTACGGCGTCCACCTGATCATCAATGACATAGGAAAAATAAAAACGATCGCTCTCGGGGACTATCGCCTTTCTTTTGGGCAGGGACTGGTGCTGAACAACGACTTCATGATCAGTAAATCATGGAGTACCGGCAATATTGCCCGTCGCACGCTACAACCCAAACGCCATTTCTCCACCGCCGAAAACGGCTTTTTCAGGGGAGCCGCGGCAGTGGTGGAGATCGGTGACTTCTCCATCACCGCTTTTTATTCCAATAAACGGATCGACACCAACCTGTCGAACGAAGGTGATATCACCTCCTTCAAGGTGGACGGACTCCATCGTACTCCCCTGGAGATGGAGAAGAGAAAAAATACACGGGAGCAGGTAACCGGTGCCAATATCAACTTCCGGAAAGACCGTCTGCAATTAGGCGTGAGCGGACTATACCACCAATACAACAGGATGTACAATCCCACACCCAGGGATTATAATCTTTACTACCTGCGGGATTCTTCCAATATCAACGTAAGCATTGATTACTCCTATCAACTTCCGGGATTGATCTTTGCCGGTGAGACGGCCATCGCTAAAAACGGAGCGGTCGCCACTTTGAACACCCTGCAGTACCGTTTTTCAGCAAACCTCTCGTTTTCACTATTACACAGATATTACCCCATCTCTTATAATGCCCTCTATGCCCAGGCATTCTCGGAAGGAAGCAGCGTGCAAAACGAACAGGGATTGTATATCGGTACGGAATTCCGCCCTCTCCCAAAATTCTTGGCAACCATCTATGCCGATTTTACCCGGTTTCCTTGGCTGAAATACGGGATTGATACTCCATCGAAAGCGGTGGACCTCTATTTCCTAGGGACCTACACCCTATCCCGCCAGTCGTTCCTGGATGCAAGATACAAATACAAGCAGAAGGAGAAGAATATGGCATGGCCGGACGACAAAAGCCAATCGGTACTCCCCTATGCCACCCACAAATTCCGTATCCGATATGCACACGATCTCCGGAGCGGGTGGAATTTCCGTACTACTGTGGATATGGCATACTATAAAGAAAAATATTTTCCTGCCGAGAACGGATGGATGCTCTCCCAAAATATCGGTTACCGGGGGAAAGGAGCGCTAACGGGAGATGCTTATCTGGCATGGTTCAACGCCGACACCTACGATGCACGACTCTATTCCTACGAACGGAATCTTTTAAGCACCTTCTATATGCCCTCGTTTTATGGGAAAGGATACCGGTTGGCTTTTTCCACAAAATACGCGATCACGAAGGATCTCTCCTTCTCCGTCAAATTGGGGCATACCCGGTATTTCAACCGCGATACCATCGGCAGTGGTACCGAACTGATCGATGGAAACAACCGCACCGATTTCTTCAGCTATCTAAGGTGGGTGTTTTAGGGGACGACTTAACGAAATAGTTTGTACATTTGTGTACAAAATCAGACAAGGCATGCCCACTCCACTTCTTCAAATCGACAAGCTGACCAAAAGTTTTGGCGACCTGCTCCTTTTCAATGATATCTCCTTCGGAATCGCGGAAGGTGACAAAATAGGGCTGATCGCCCCAAACGGATCGGGCAAGACTACCCTGTTGAATATACTCTCCGGCAAGGAACCCTATGACAGTGGACGGGTGGTATTCCGCAATGATATCCGGATATCTTATCTGGACCAGTCGCCCACTTTCAATCCGGAGATGACCGTACTGGAAACATGTTTCAATACCGACAGCGAAATAGTGAAGCTAATTGCCCGCTATGAAGAGGTGATCGCCGCTTCGAACCAGGAGGGGCTGGACGAACTGCTTGCCCAGATGGATATGCACCATGCGTGGGATTATGAACAGCGGATCAAGCAGATATTGACACAGTTAAAAATTACCGACTTCCATCAGAAAATAGGCGAGCTTTCGGGGGGACAAGTCAAGCGGGTAGCGCTGGCCAACGTACTGATCAGTGAACCGGAACTGTTAATCATGGACGAGCCGACCAACCACCTCGACCTCGAAATGGTGGAGTGGCTCGAAGAACATCTCACCCGCAACAATATCAGCCTGCTGATGGTGACGCACGACCGTTACTTCCTCGACCGGGTTTGCAACCAGATACTGGAGATCGATGAAAGGAATATCTTCTCCTATAAAGGCAACTACTCCTATTATCTGGAAAAACGGGAAGAACGGGTGACGGCGCAGAATGCTGAGACCGATAAAGCCCGTAACCTGCTGCGGAAGGAACTGGACTGGATGCGCCGCCAACCACAGGCAAGGGCCACCAAAGCCAAGTCGCGGATCGACGCATTTTACTCGCTCGAGGAGAAAGCGCAACAGAGGAAGGATGAACAAAATATCCGACTGGCCGCCAAAGGGAGTTATATCGGCAATAAGATCTTCGAAGCCAAGGGTGTCAGCAAAAGATTTGGCGATATCCGCATCACCGAAAAATTCAACTATATCTTCACCCGCTACGAAAAAATGGGTATCGTGGGAAATAACGGTACCGGGAAATCTACTTTTGTAAAGATGTTGCTGGGAGTGGAAAAACCGGACAGCGGTCACTTCGATATCGGCGAGACGGTCAATTTCGGCTATTACAGTCAGGATGGACTACAATTCAACGAACAAACCAAGGTGATCGATGTGGTACAGGCCATCGCCGAGGTGATCGACCTGGGCGACGGACACCGGCTGACCGCCTCACAGTTCCTACAACACTTCCTCTTCCCTCCGGAGAAACAACACAATTATGTCTATAAGCTCAGCGGGGGAGAGAAACGGCGGCTCTACCTCTGCACCGTGCTGATCAAGAACCCCAATTTTCTGGTGCTGGACGAGCCGACCAACGACCTCGATATCCTCACCCTGAACATACTCGAAGAGTATCTTGCCGGCTTCAAGGGATGCCTTATCGTCGTCTCGCACGACCGTTACTTTATGGACAAGGTGGTCGATCACCTGCTGGTCTTCCACGGTAACGCCCAAATCCAGGATTTCCCCGGCAACTACACCCAATACCGGGAGTGGAAAGCGGTGAAGGAGAAAAAAGAGGCAGAAGAGGCAAAGGCATCCGCACCGCCACAAGAAACAACCTCCTACCGGAAAAAAAACGAAGAGAATAAAAAACTCACCTTCAAGGAGAAGCAGGAATTTGCGTCGCTGGAGCACGAAATCGAACAGATGGAGGCGGAGAAGGAGCAGATCACCGATGAACTCTCCTCCGGCAACCTCTCCACAGAGGAGCTGATGACCAAATCCAACCGACTGTCTGCACTAATGGAACAGATCGACGAAAAGACAATGCGTTGGCTGGAGTTGAGTGAGAAAGAGCAGTAACTCTTTTCTTGTCATTTGGATAGTTTCGTCATACTTATATTTACCTGTTCAGGATACTCCCCGTCAATATATGAGACAAATCTGTCGCTATAAATTGCTGTCTTTCCTGCTCTTGGAATACTGTCCGAATATTCAAAAAATAAACTGTCATTACGAATCTCTACATTTCCTTTGAAAACGTCTTTGTCTGCACGAATACCTGTCGTTGTAAATTCAAACGTACTATCTTGGTAAATTATCAAGTAAACCCAACCCAATGGAGCTTCTCTGTCTGCTTTGAGAATTGATGTCTTTTCTGTTCTATTTATTGTGTTGTTACAACTTGTCAGAAGCAACAAAACAAAAACAACTGTCAATAAAGTTTTGAAAGTTCTTTGAAAAATCTTACTTACTTTTTCCATTTGTTGTAGTGATGTTATTTGTGGCAGGCATTACATTTTTCTAGCAATATGAGAATGTATTGATGCCTATATGTATTTTGTCATTGCTTCAAAAACTATTCTTTCCAATAAGTTGCATAATCTCTTATTTCAATTCAGTAATTAATCCAAGAATAATTTCTTGCAGATATTCATCCATTGTATACTTTGCAGCATTCGGCCGAAAGGAATTAAAATCTTCCAAATCATTTTTTAAATCTTTTTTGACCTGCTTATACATAGTGCTTCTTCGGAATTTTTTGAATTGCCTTTTTTTATAGGCGGTTAATTCTTCGAAAGTTAAGTCAATTTGTTTATTTACCCTCCCATTTTCAATTTCAAAGATTAGATAGTTTGTAGATGCTATGCTTGACCAGCCGTTAGTTACATAGGAAAAATGCTCCCCATATGGTATTATTAGAATTTGACTGTAAATGTTCATCGGTATCATTTTTTCACCCGGGAAGTAGTTGTGAAAAACTGACTTGATTTCAGTTCTCGGATAAGTTGCATATTTTCCTGCTGAAATCGGAATACTGTCAACCTTATTGCTTTTTGCTAATATCTCAACATCAGATAAGTATAATGTGTCGTTTTCTATTACATAAGTCATAATGAACTTTCTATACAAACCTGTTGATGAAACTGTTTCAGGGGGAGCTTCAAATCCTTTGTCTCTAAATATCATAAAAGCCGGACTTAGACCAGTCCAATAGTATTTTTCCCCTTTAAAGATAAGCTTATCGGGGATCTGTTCAGTCGCAAAAGCCTGAAACGACATTAGAAAAAAGAAAAATAGAACATATTTCATTTTTTTGTTTCTCCGAGCTATTAACAAGATTATGGTTAATAGAACTATAATTGACCCTAATATTGCTAAATCCCAATCTCCTCGATTCAGCTTTTTTTCAAATGTCGAAAGAGCAATCCCATGCCTAATCAATGAATAATTACCAAATGCTTTATTTTTAGCAGAGTCCACTTTTAAATAATCAGTCCTACACACAAAGAACTCATAAGCCCTATCGGGTGAATCCTTTAATTGAATTGGTGCAATAAGGTAGTAGGCGCCAATTTCAAACTCAGACAAGTACGGTCGACACAATATTCCATTGTCTCCGTAAATTCTTATCTTATCTCTATTCTCGTTGCCCTTGTATTTCTTTATTATTTCTACGGTCATTGAATAAGGCATTTTGCCTTCATGACCTGAAATTTCATCTTCCAGATATGAGTCAAATGAAATTACCTTGACCAAAGCCACGAACTCAGCATTTTTCGTAGTCCTACTAAATGAATCATTCCAGGCAAAAGAACAACTGCATCCTAAAGCACTTAATGAGGGGATGAGGAGTAGCAACAATGTGATTCGTCTCGGCCATTGTCCCTTTCTGTCACCACGTAAAGCTTCAGGCTTACCAATGCCTGTTGTTGGATGAGATGGTATTTCGTCTATAAGAGTGTTGATTTTTGAAAGGATGGATTTCTTTCCCGCTCTCCTATGCACTTCTACATCTTCTATGAACTGTTCGGTAAATTCTAAAATGTATCCTCTTTCTTCTTTCATAAGCTAAAGAGTTCTTTCCTTTCATCATCAGACAGACGTTTTGTTTGACCTTTACGTGCTTTATCTATACGATCGAGGTTTCTCTTGTCGGCAAAAAATAAATCCCCGGACGGGCTTATATCAAACGGATTCACCCTATATTCTTCAGGGATGTTCATAAATTCGTTAATCCACTCCTCATTGACAAACTTGTCATCCGGGTTATCAGTTACGATAAGATTGACGTATTTCTTACCTCGTTTAACCACAACCCTTTCTTTTTCTGCCAATTCAAAGTATGTCTTTGTCTCCCTGACTATTTCTCTTGTTGTGATTACTTTCATACGATTGTTTTATTTATTCCCTTATGATATGTGGAACTCTCTTTCAGTCATGCTATTGTGTGAGAACAATTATCATACTCGTTCCATATCACTTTTATAATACATACAAATGTACATACATTTATTGATATACATAACTGAAATTTACATTAATTTGGGGGACTCTATATAACCTTACAAATCAAAAAATATAAGTAATTTTGCACTCCATGCAAAATGAAATTGGAGTTGTGAATTTATTAAACAATCATTTATTATATGGACAATACGGAATTAAAAATAGAGGTTGACGAGCTACATGCCCTGCCCAAGGAGAATGAATGGGTAGCATTCAAATCCGGAAAAACAACTACCAATGAAAGATTTTTGACCATAGAACTTTAATTTTACTCGGGAGTGGAATACAACGAACTATTTGCCCGTACGGAACTGTTGATCGGCAGGGAAGCGATGCAGTCGCTGGCGACCAAGAAGGTGATCCTTTTTGGCGTGGGCGGCGTCGGTAGCTGGTGTGCCGAAGGGTTGATCCGCAGCGGGATCATGCACCTCACGATGGTCGATTCCGACAGGGTGGCTACTGCCAATATCAACCGCCAACTGCCCGCCACTACCCAAACGGTGGGAGAACTCAAGGTGGAAGTGCTAAAAAAGCGGTTGCAGGAAATCAATCCCCATGCCACCATCAACGCTCTCCCGGAGATTTACAGCGAAGAATCGTCCCCTTCCTTTCATTTGGAGCAATACGACTATGTGATTGATGCTATCGATTCACTGGGGCATAAAGCACATCTGCTCACCACTGCTGCACAAAGTAATGCCACCATCTTCTCCTCTATGGGGGCGGCACTCAAAATAGATCCGCAACAGATAAAAGTCGCCGAATTCTGGAAAGTTCGGGGATGCAAACTGGCCTCAGCCTTACGTGAGCGCCTACGAAAAGGGCTAAAACTACAAAAGCCGATCTTGTGCGTTTACAGTGAAGAGCGGCTCCCCAACATCGGACAAGAGGCTCTGTCCGATGCCAACGAGAATGGCAGTTTCCGCAAGGCACAGACCAACGGCACCATGGTACAAGTGACCGCCGTATTCGGTTTCACCCTGTCCGGACTGGTTATTCAGGATATAGTAAAAGTCAAAAACGAATTGAATTTTACAAATTGACAAGATTTTACTTTACGAATCGACAAAAAGTATTATCCATTGTTGGCTGTAAAAGAAGATAATTTAATCAGATTGACTACTTCAATTCTAATTAACAGAATTCTAATATCTTTTCTAAATATTCGGCGTAATAGTATGGCACATTGAACAATGTGTACTTTTTCCGGAGGGTAATTCAACAGTATCTTTTGATAAGAATTAAGGGTTTATGCGATGGACTATCGGCCTACCTGCGCAAGGATGATAAAACTTTCCTATTAAACATAAGGCAAGTAATTTATCATAAGCTTGAAAGATAGCAATTTTGTAATAGATACAAAGATAAAAACAATATTATTTGTAATAAAATTAAAGATAAAACATCTGAAGTATGTAATAAATACAAGGATAGAAACATTGTGCCCTGCCCGGTTTGGTTGTTCAAGACATTATCAAAACTAGGCATAAGTGGAGAATATTTCCATAGGTAAACCTAAAATCACTACATATGGTGATTTTTTCTTGTTCGTTTCAAAATAATATCCTACTTTTGCCTTAAATCACTATAAATGGTGAATTTTCAACGCAGACTGTTTTGATTATGAATTTGACAGAAATCGGAAAACAGATTCGGGATAGGCGTAAGGAACTCGGTATTGACCAATCTACCTTGTCGGCTTTGGCAGGAGTCGGTATCAATTCACTTGTACGTCTGGAACGTGGTACGGGTAATCCCCGATTTGATGTGTTACACAATATCGTAAGCACTTTGGGACTTGATATCATTGTAAGATAGAGATAGCCATGAGTAGAGCGGTGAAAGTATATATAAAGGGAAAATATGCCGGTATCCTGGAGGAAATCGACCGGAACCATTATTCTTTCCGTTATGATGATACCTATTATAATGATCCGGATACCCCTCCTGTCTCATTGACGATGCCCAAGAGCCAGCAGGAATATGCTTGCCCCTTTCTTTTCCCGGTATTTTTCAATATGACTTCGGAGGGTGATAACCGCATGATCCAGTCCAGAAACCTGCGGATCGATGAGAATGACGATTTCGGCATCTTGTCTGCTACGGCCCATACCGATACAATCGGCGCCATCACTGTGAAACCGGTAGAGCGATGAAGGAGAAAATAATCCATATTTGTCCTTCTCTTTTGATGGAATGCAAAGGTGCTGGGGGATATTCTAAAAAGGCGTTGAAGATGCTTTTCGACGGACGGGGCGTGTCTGATAAATTACCTTACCCCCGATTCGACGAGAATGAGACCATTGATACTTTTATCGATAATGCCAAACGAATCTCCCTGTCGGGCGTACAGATCAAATATGCGGCCATTGTGGATGGCGGCATGCTGCGCATGACGAAACCGGACGAGCAGGGAACGTTTATCTTAAAACCCGTGCCCAATAACCTTCGGAACAGGAACTTCTGTCCAGCCAATGAACACCTGACAATGCAAATAGCTTCGCAGGTATATGGTATCTCTACGCCACCCAACGGACTTTGTTTCTTTGAAGATGGTTCTCCCGCCTATTTTATACGTCGCTTCGATACGCTGGACGGAAAAAAACTGCTGAAAGAGGATTTTGCCTCGCTGGGAGGATTGACAAAACAGCATGGCGGTTCAGATTACAAATATGCAAACCTTTCTTATGAAGATTGTGCGGAAATTATAGAAAAGTATAGCGCTGTACCACGGGTGGACAAGTTACGGTTCTTCGAGTTACTTTTATTCAATTTTGTCTTTTGTAACGGAGATGCCCACTTGAAAAACTTTTCCCTTCTCGAAGACAAGCGGGGTAAGTTCCGGTTATCACCCGCGTACGATCTCCTCAATACGCTTATCCATGTGGATGATACCATTTTTGCACTGCATAAGGGATTATTTACAGCACCCAAGCCTGAATATTTTGGCATCCAATCGACAGTAACCGGTAAGACTTTCCAGATATTCGGAGAAAAGATCGGCTTACCGGAAAGTATCGTGGATAATCTGCTTAACAAATTCACCATAAAACATTCACAGACAGAGAAACTTATAGAAAATTCCTTTTTGTCGGAAGCACTCAAGAAACAATATAGTTTGATGTACAAGTCCCGAATCGACAGTTTTTTGAGTATACGCCCTTGATTTCTTCATCATATACCATCAATAGTAGCTTTTCGTCTTATAATATCCCTACATCATGCCATTTTTTGTCTAAAAAATCCTCATTAATGGGAATTACCCACCGTTATTTATTACACTAATTTTGCATCGATAAAATCTATGAAGCAAAATGAGAAAGATTGTCGTGCTTTTTGCACTTATGCTATCGGTGGCAAGTTATGCCCAAAACGACACTACTAAAATAGCCACAGAATGGGATGGTTACCGGAAATACCGATTCGGGAGTTATGGTGAAATACTGTACCAGCACATGAATTATGGCGCCAACCGCTATAAGGCGACCGATGGCGCGCCCCGGGAAAACCGCGCTTACCTCGCTATTCCACGGACGATTTTCGCCGCTGATTATAAATTCCGGGGTGATATCATTCTCTCCACCGAAATAGAATTTGAACATGGCGGTACGGGTGCGGCCATGGAATACGAATACACCGAAGCGGGTGAGTATGAAGGTTTTGAGGTGGAAAAGGCGGGTGAGGTAGTACTCGAGCAGTTCCATATCACCAAACGGTTTACGAACTGGATGAACGTGCGTGTGGGTCATTTTATCGTGCCGGTGGGACTTACCAACGCCCATCACGAACCGATTTTCTTTTTCGGCACGAGCCGTCCCGAAGGAGAGCGGGCATTGTTGCCCTCCACCTGGCACGAAACGGGTATATCCATTCTCGGTTATCTCCCTTCTCTCAAATACGAGGTGATGCTGGTGAGCGGGTTAAGCCCTAACGGGTTTTCCACCGAAAATTGGGTGGGGAGCGGCAAGCAGGGAGTGCTTGAAGATGTGGTCGCCACCAATCCCGCCGTGGCCACCCGGGTGGAATACTCGGGTATAAAAGGCCTGCGGCTGAGTGCATCGGGATATTACGGCAACACGACCAAAAATACCACCAAGCCTGCTTATGCCAATTTAAAAGGCACGGTTTCCATCATTTCCGCCGATGCCCAGTACCGCAATAAGCATCTCTTGGCACGGGCAAACTTCATCTATGGCGATTTAAGTGACTCCAAGGCTATTTCGGAAGAGAACCGCCGACTGTTCCGCTCTTCCTTTGGCGGCACTCCGGTAGCCAAGAATGCCATGACCTATGCCGCGGAAGTGGGCTACGACATCTCTTCACTTTTCAATTTGAAGACAAAGCTATACCCTTTCATTCGCTACGAATATTACAACACGGCCCAGAAAGTGGAGGAAGGCGTAAAGGAATTTCCCCGGTTTAAAAGGGACATGACTTCATTCGGGCTCAATTACTTTCTGCTACCCAATCTGGTGATGAAAGCCGATTACGCCATCCGCCGCATCGACAACGGAAATTATAACAGCGAGCACACTTTCAGCGCTGCTGTTGCTTATACAACATGGTTTTTCAGTAAATAAAAAGTTATTAATTCAAACACAAATAGAAATGACTAAAAACAGACTTTCAATGTTTTTTCTCGCCATTGTCTCAGCGGGAATGGTTATGACATCGTGTGAAAAAGAAGGTGACGATGACAATAAAAAACAGGATGATTTCGATGCGAAAATCGAAGAATTGGCGCTCACAGCCAAATGGAACAACTACCTGCTGGCTGCCAGCGAAGAACTCTACGACGATTGCACGCTGCTCCACTCAGAGTGGACGGACGAATACGCAGCGGTTGTAAAGAGTGCAACAGGAGAGTTCAACAAAAGTTTCAGTGCTGCTGTCGAGCAGACAATCGTACAAGGTTCTATCGACATTGCCGGAGAAGTAGGCGAACAGAAAATCGGCGGTCCGAATTCGTTGGCCAAGGAAGGCAAGACCGCACAGGCAGTACTCGAAGTGGAATCATGGTACAGTTTCAACTCGCTGGAGGACTACCGGAACAATATCATCAGTATCCGTAACTCCTATTTCGGCGGCATGAACGCCACTGCTGCAAAGACGAACAGCCTCTCGGCTTTCGTGAAAAGCAAAAATGCCGATTTGGACACCCGTCTTTCCGCCGCCATTGCGAACGCGCTCAACAAGATTGATGTGATGGACAAACCTTTCCGCAACAATCTCACGGGAGCAAAAGTAGAAGCGGCGATTGACGCATGTGCCGACTTGGCAGAGATATTTGAAGGTGAATTGAAACCTTTTGTACAGCAGAACGCCGACGAAACGGCCTACCGTGCCATCCTGGAAAATTATGTGGATAACATCGTGTTGCCGACTTACGCCGACTTGGAAAATAAATCGAAAGCGATGCGTGATGCGGTGGACAAATTCGTGAAGTCGCCGACGCAAAACAACCTGACTGCCGCGGCCGATGCATGGCGTGCTGCCCGTATTCCATGGGAACAGAGCGAATCGTTCCTCTATGGACCTGCCGATTTGCTGGGACTTGACCCTTCATTAGACTCGTGGCCGCTTGACCAGGCTGACATTTATACTATCCTGAAAGGAAGTAAACAATCGGTGAATGATATCCGCTCAGAAATACAGGAAGAATCAGTACGCGGATTCCACACTATAGAGTTGTTGCTGTTCAAAAATGGACAGCCCCGTGTAGTTAAATAATTCTCTATGAGTATATACAATATAGTTACTCGGCATTGTGTCGTTGCACTTTTATGTGCAACGGCATTTTGCGCTTGTAGTAAGGACGAAGTATGGGTAAAAGACGATGCCGTGACCGAAGGCTCATTGCCATCCGCCGGCACCGCCACGGTCTACAATATCGGCGTCTCTGCTTACGACACGCCTGCACCGTGGGTTACGGGCGACTTGCTGCGTCGTTTCTATGCGGGTGACCGCCTCTACGACAGTAACCGGGGGACGGAAGGCGGAAAAGGGCCGCTTTACGCGGGGTCATCATGTGGTTCATGCCACAGCAACGCGGGACGCACGCTCCCTTCGATGTATGGGCCGGATAGCGGAAGCGGGACGATGGGTTTCTCCTCGCAACTTGTCTATATCACCAAACAAAACGGCAGCTTTTTCCGGAACTACGGCCGTGTGCTCCACGACCAGGTTATCAAGGGGGAAAAGGCGGAAGGTAAGTTGCAGGTAACATTTACAGAAAAAACATTCTCTTTCCCCGACGGCGAGAAATACAGCCTGCAAACGCCACACTACAAAATCACTGACTGGTACGCCGAGGAAATCGACCCGAAAGACCTGATTATCGATGTGCACATCCCATTGCGGCACGTCGGCATGGGACAGATTATGGCGCTTGACCACGACGAACTGCGCCGCCTCGCCGCCCAAAGTAATTATCCCGAATACGGTATTTCAGGAAGGTTGAGCATTATCACCGAGCGGAATAAACAGTACGTCGGCACGGGAGGTAACAAAGCACACCACGCCGACTTAACGGTCGAATTGGGTTTCTCGAGCGATTTGGGCGTGACCAACGACCGCTATCCGCTCGAAGTGAGCCACGGCCAATCGCAGAATATCGGTTACAGCCACTACGGCATTCAAATCAGCACCCGTGAAATGGAAGATGTGGATTTGTATTTGAGCACGTTGGGTGTTCCCGCCCGGCGTAACGTCAATGATCCCGCCGTAAAACGGGGCGAAGAAAATTTCTACCGTGCCAAATGCCAGCTTTGCCACACACCCACCCTGCATACACGGCAGGATGCCGTTACCCTTTTGAACGGCACACGGCTGCCCTGGCTCAGCAACCAGACTATCCATCCCTACAGCGACTTTCTACTACACGACATGGGACCGGGACTCGACAATCACGTACGGGTAGGGTCGGCATACAGCTACGAGTGGCGCACCACACCGTTATGGGGCATCGGATTGCAACAGACGGTGAACAGCCATACCCGCTTCCTGCACGACGGCAGGGCACGCAACCTCCTCGAGGCGATTATGTGGCATGATGGCGAAGGAGCGGTGTCCCGTGAAATCTTCAGCCGGATGAGCAAACAGGAACGGGATGATTTGATTACTTTTTTGAATAGTTTATAGGCAGACTGGCAGACCATTAGACTGTTAGACCATTGGACTTTTAGACTATTGGACTATTAGATTTTTAGATATAGGACAAAAGACGTGAGCTAAATTAAGCGCATAAGTGGCGTAAAATAAGAATAATAAATGAAACTAAAATTATTGATTATCGGGTTGGTTTTCGCGGTAGGCGCAATGGCGCAGGATGCCGATAAATACATCGAGAGTGATGTGATTCCCCTCGCAGGCAAAAAGGGTTTCAGCTTCGAATCCCCCGCAGGCGATTTTGTCTTTAAACCTTTCGTGTTGGTGCAGACATCGGCGAAGATGAATTATTACGACGATGAAGGGCTCGAACTGGCCGACCAGGACAATATTGCCAACAGCGGATTTGAAATCGGCAATGCTTTGCTTGGCTTTTCGGGAAAAGCATTCGGCAAATTGACGTTCAACTTCACGCTCAACGCCGCCCAGAGTGGCGATGCGCTGTTGCAGCAAGCGTGGTTCGACATCAATCTGAAAGATGAACTCCGTTTTCGTGTGGGGAAGTTCAAGACACCGTTCAACCAGGCCTATCTGGTGACCCTCGGCGAAACACTCTTCCCTACGCTGCCGGTATCGCTTACAGCACCTATGAATATCCCCTACTCGCTTAATTCCGTCAATCCCAATTTTGCCACCGGCTTCGATTTAGGGATGCAGGTGCATGGGATTCTCCGCCAGAAATGGGATTACCGGGTGGGTATTTTTAACGGAACGGGTATCAGCGTGAACGGTGCGAAAAAGACGCTGAGCGACGATTTGGGCATCCCTTCACTACTTTATGCCGGACGCATCGCCTATATGCCCCAAGGACCCATGCCCTCGCACCAGGGTAGCATCCTCGACCTGGAGAACCACAAAAGTCTGATCGCCTTCTCCACCTCCTACAATGTGGAGGCCAACTGGCAAGCGAGCAACGATTTCCGGGCAGGATTGGAGTTGGCATACCTCTACCACCGCTGGTACTTCACGGCAGAGGCCTATTATATGCAGATGAAATTCACCAAAAAACAGGCGATTGCCAAACCCTATGATTTTATCGGCGGATATGTGCAGGCAGGCTATTTCGTCACGCCGAAGATGCAGTTGGCCTCCCGGTATGATTTACTGAACCGCAACGGGTTGAATGAGGATGGCTTTATCAATCTGCCTTCTGTCGGTGTCAATTATTTTATCGCGGGATACAACCTCAAGCTGCAGGCGATGTACCAGTATCTCGGCAAGTGGGGGCACGAAAACCAGCTCGCACGGGATAACGACGATTTGGGATTGGCGCAGCACGCGGCACAGGTGATGTTGCAGTTTTCATTCTAAGGAAAAAATTTAGATACACTATGAGTTTCAACAAACGAGTGCGTCGGGTAATGGCTCGGTATGTAGGCAGGACAAGTTGGGTGGTGGCGATGGCTTTGCTATTTGCCTCGTGCGACAGCGGCGATATTTATCCCGAACATGTAGAGGAGCGAAACGACAATATCTCCGTCACGGCAGAATTTGTCCTTTCGGGAACTGCCGACTCGGAGAATTACCAGCTCTACTTCGGGGCGTTTGAAGATGATAACAACGCACCGGTAGTCTGGACACGAGTCTTGAAATCCGGCGACAAGGATACGGTGCGTGTTTCGCTCGACAATATTCCACCTACCGCCACCAGCACCCGGCTTTGCCTCCTCAATATCGGTCGGCGTGCCATCTACGATTTCTTTTCATACGATATTTCACAGACCGATAAAAGTATGGAAATTCCACTTACTGAAGTTCCGCTGAAATTGAAATATGAGAAGGTACAAGATATTTTTGTACGCAACTGTACCGCCTGCCACGGCACAGAGACCGGTGGAGCGGGACTGTTGCTCGGAGAGGGAAAGAGTTACCAGTATCTGGTCAATAAATCCTCCAAGAACAGCGATAAAATGCGTGTGGAACCGTTTAGCATCGAAAAGAGCTTTCTCTTTGAGGTGCTGACTTCCGACACGTTGCAATTGAAGCACCCACACCACACCATCATGCATAGCCAGGATGATATGAACCTACTCAAAGCGTGGGTAGAACGGGGAGCGGAAGAATAAATTACGAAGTCTTGAAATGAACTATAAAGAAATAAAATCCAGCGACATCAATATAAAATTATCGGCATTCAATGGGGAGTATCATGCGATTATCGAGGGCACAAATCCAATGTTGGACACCGAAACGCAATACGCCAACATCAGGAAT
Source organism: Proteiniphilum sp. (assembly GCF_034927365.1). Lineage (GTDB taxonomy): Bacteria > Bacteroidota > Bacteroidia > Bacteroidales > Dysgonomonadaceae > Proteiniphilum. The sequence continues at coordinate 25,719 of NZ_JAYFQD010000001.1, forward strand.
GCCCTTGCTTCGCTACAAAACCAGTTGCCGGAAAATGCCACGCTCGTTTTCAAACGCTATTTCGTGAGCGATGCGTTCAACCAGGCATCGCTGCTACCGAAAGCGGAATACAGCGTCGTTTCCATCGTGCAACAACCGCCGCTGAACAATACAAAGGGGGCGCTTTGGGCATATTTTGTGGAGGATACCACGATAAAAAACAACGGGGAAAACGCCGTTATCGCGGAACGTACCCATTACAGCCACTTTTTCAATACACAGTTACACAGCCGCCACAAGAACGAGTTCACACAGACGGAAGATATTTTTAAAAAATATACCTCCGAACTGACCCGCCACCATCTCACGCTCAAAGATCACTGCATCCGCACCTGGATTTATGTGCAGGGCGTGGACACCCACTATGCCGATATGGTCGAGGCCCGCAAGTTGTATTTCTGCGAACAGGGTTTGACGGAACAGACGCACTACATCGCCAGCACAGGCATCGAAGCGAAATATATTTATCCTGAAACACTTGTGTTAATGGACAGTTACGCGGTTTCAGGAATCGCACCCGGACAAATCACCTTCCTGAAAGGGTCGAGCCACCTCAACCCCACCCATGAGTATGGTGTGACTTTTGAACGTGCCACCGCCGTCGATTATGGCGACCGCCGCCATATTTTCGTCAGTGGTACGGCAAGCATCGACAACAAAGGGGAAATCGTCCATCCTCTCCATATCGGGAAGCAGGTGGAGCGCACCCTCGAGAATATTGAAGTGCTCCTGCACGAAGGGGGAGCGGAAATAAGCGATATCGCACAGCTTATCGTCTATCTGCGCGACACAGCCGATTATAACGTGGTGTCATCCTACTTGGCGGAGCAGCTACCCGACACGCCAAAGGTGATTGTCTGCGCACCCGTCTGCCGTCCGGGCTGGTTGGTGGAGATGGAGTGTATCGCCATCAAGGCCGTTGAAAATTCAAGTTATGAAGTATTCTAAATATCTGCTGCTGTTACTCATCGCAGTCATGATTGTCGCCACTTTCGTGGAGAAATACCACGGCACATCATTTGCCTATGCCCATATTTACGGCGCATGGTGGTTTACGATTTTGTGGGCGTTGCTGGTAGCAGGGTCGATTTTCGGCATGATTAAAAGTAAGATTCATACCAATATACCATTATTCTTACTGCATCTCTCGTTTATCGTGATTTTGGCGGGCGCATTGTGTACCAAGCTCTGGGGGGAACAGGGACAGGTCTTACTGGAAAAAGGGAAGCCGAATGTCACCCAGGACATCACATTGCCTTTTACCCTCGAACTGGATACTTTCCGCATAGCCTACTACGCCGGCACCGATGCGCCTTCCGACTATATCTCCAGCGTCACTGTGGAGGGAAGAAAAGCGGATATCTCGATGAACAATATACTCACACACAAGGGATATCGCTTTTATCAATCCTCTTTTGGCACGGACGGGACGACGAGCGTGCTGAGCGTCAACCGTGATGTGGCAGGCATTCCCATCACCTACACGGGCTACGCGCTGTTTGTGGTCTCCATGCTTTGGCTGGGCATAAGCTTATGGCGCAAGCAGTTGCTTGTTATCGCACTCCTGCTCTCTCCTACTTTACTGTCTGCCAATGTCGAGAAGAAGGAAGCGGCCGGTTTCGGGACGCTCAATATGCTCTATAATGGGAGGATTGCGTCCGTATCGACCTTCGCACATGACTTCACATTGAAAATGAACGGCAAGACCTCCGTCGGGGAGTACAATGCCGAGCAAGTGTTGATGGGCTTCCTCTTCTTCCCCGACAAATGGGAGATTGCCCCGCCCGATCAGACAAAGAAAGGGATTCAGAAGTGGAACGACAAGAACCAACTGCTCTACATGCTGCACAGCGGTGAATTGCTGAAACTGTTTCCGCTGACAATAGAGGGGCAGGTACAATGGTTCACCCCCACGCAACAACTCCCCGAAGAGATAAGTGAAGAAAACGCCCATTTTATCCGCACCATACTGACCGATTATTACCAGGCGTTGCAGGATAAGGATGAAACGAAATGCGAGGCGATTGTCCAACAAATCCGTGATTTCCAACGCCGGAATGCCTCCGATATTTTACCGTCGGAGACCAAACAAAAGACGGAATTGTGCTATCTGAAATATGATATCACCTCGCTTTTATTTAAGGTTAATCTGACCATCGGTATCTTGGCATTGCTCTCTTTCTTTTTCTATAAGAAAAGATGGCTGGTAAACACCTTTTTCGTCATTTTGCTGGCGAGTTTCACGTTACACACCCTTTCCATTACCCTGCGGACCTATATCGGTGGCCGCCTGCCCCTCTTTGCCAACGGTTTCGAGGTCATGTGGCTGATGGCGTGGGGGGCAATGCTGGGAACGATTGTCTACTGGATAAGGACAAAGAGATTCTCTCCCATACAAGCATTCGGTTTTTTGGTGTCGGGTTTTGCTTTGCTGGTAGCCCATCTGGGGATGATGAACCCGCGGATGACACCCCTTGTGCCGGTGCTGTCGTCACCGTTGCTAAGTTTCCATGTCTCGAGTATCATGATAGCCTATACATTACTGGCATTCACCTCGTTGAACAGCATGGTGGCATTGGTATTGGCAAAGAGAAAGGATGGTGAGTATTTAGAGACCGCCAAGAGACAAAACCTGCTCTGCCTTTTCCCTGCCGTGTTTTTCCTCGGCACAGGTATCTTTATCGGGGCCGTCTGGGCGAATGTCTCGTGGGGCAGGTATTGGGGTTGGGATCCGAAAGAGACCTGGGCACTGATTACCTTCCTGGCCTATGGGCTGTTGCTACACAAGTCTTTCGCTCCCAAAGGTCTGGTGGCATTCCATATCGTCTCCCTGCTGAATTTCCTGACAGTCCTGATGACTTATTTCGGTGTCAATTATTTCCTGGGAGGGATGCATTCCTATTAAGGAAGCAATCTAAAGGATACCAACTAAAAACAATTCCCGCTATTTCCAACGCGACCTGCATTCACAATAACCCTTTCAGGTATCTTGTGTTTGGCATAGATAAGGATTAGGGAAGAAATAAACTGATTTAAGGGAAGAAAATATATCCAAGTGGCTGCTAATTTTAACTAGGCCATATGATTAACAGTGTGATAAAATAGTTTAATCTATTCATACGATTTCTCTAAAATATTTGTTACTTTTCCAAACTACTCCTTTGGATTATCATGATAATCCAAAGGAGCAATTGGGATAAAACAGAATAATCAAAGGTTTAAAATGTAGATTACAAATCCCTGGTAGCCATTCCCCCTTTGTTGCGCCCTATTCTTCTACAATCTGCGAAATTTTTCCTACTTTTGTGTCTCTAAAACAGCAATCAAGATATGCAGATCGAGAAAAATCTTCAGGAAATCATTATCCGAGCCATAAAGGAATTGTACCAGGCAAATGTGGATGCGTCACAAATCACGTTGCAGAAGACGAAGAAAGAGTTCAAGGGCCACTATACCCTCGTCACCTTCCCGTTACTGAAAATCTCCCGGAAAAAACCGGAAGAGACAGCACAGGAGATCGGCTCCTGGCTGGCAGCAAATGCAGCTATCATCTCCGGATTCAACGTGATCAAAGGATTTCTGAACCTCGAAATTGCCACGGATGCATGGCTCCGGTTGCTCGAAAAGATAGATACCCAATCCGGATTCGGCTTCACGCCTGTCACCGACGATGCTCCGCTCTATATGGTGGAGTACTCCTCTCCCAACACCAATAAGCCGCTCCACCTGGGACATGTGCGTAACAACCTGTTAGGGCACTCTCTGTGCGAAGTGCTGGCAGCCAACGGCAAGCGGGTGGTAAAGACCAATATCGTGAACGACAGGGGGATCCATATCTGCAAGTCGATGCTGGCATGGCAGAAGTGGGGTAACGGCGAAACACCCGAATCATCCGGTAAGAAAGGAGATCACCTGATCGGCGACTACTATGTGCTGTTCGACAAGAAATACAAAGAAGAGTTGGCTTCTTTACAGGACAAAGGGATTTCGAAAGAGGATGCCGAAGGACAGTCGCAATTGATGGCAGAAGCACGCGAGATGCTACGTAAATGGGAAGCCGGCGACCAGGAGACAGTCTCTCTCTGGAAAAGGATGAACGAGTGGGTATATGCCGGATTCGACGAGACCTACCGCCGGATGGGAGTGTCGTTCGACAAGATATACTACGAATCGGAAACCTACCTCGCCGGAAAAGAGGAGGTACTCCGGGGCCTTAAAGAAGGGCTTTTCTACCGGAAAGAAGACGGATCGGTATGGGCCGACCTCACGCCTGACGGACTGGATCACAAGTTGTTGCTCCGTGCCGACGGTACATCGGTCTATATGACCCAGGATATCGGAACAGCCAAGCTACGGTTCGACGATTATCCCATCGACACCATGATCTACGTGGTGGGCAATGAACAAAACTACCACTTCCAGGTGCTCTCCATCCTGCTCGACAGGCTCGGTTTTGAATTCGGAAAAGGATTGGTGCACTTCTCCTACGGCATGGTGGAACTCCCTGAAGGAAAGATGAAATCGCGCGAAGGGACCGTGGTAGATGCCGACGATCTGATGAGCGAAATGGTTGAAACTGCCCGTGAGACATCCAGGGAGTTGGGGAAACTAGACGGAATCTCCACCGAAGAAGCCGACGAGATCGCAGAGATGGTTGGTATGGGCGCCCTCAAATACTTTATCCTGAAGGTAGACCCGAAAAAGAACATGACCTTCAACCCGAAAGAGTCAATCGACTTCAACGGGAACACAGGGCCTTTTATCCAGTATACCCATGCCCGTATCCAGTCGGTATTGCGCAAGGCAGCCGATCAAGGTATCACCCTTCCTGAAAAGTTAAATAACACCCTTCCTCTTTCGGAAAAAGAAGAAGGGCTGATACAACTGCTGGCCGAATTTGAAGAGGTGGTAAAACAGGCAGGCACCGAATACAATGTCTCCCTTATCGGCAATTATGTCTATGACCTGGCCAAAGAGTTCAATCAATTCTACCACGACTTCTCCATCCTCCGGGAAGAAAACAGCGCATTACGCGATTTCCGGTTGTTACTGGCCAAAAATATCGCCCTGACCATCAAGAAAGGGATGAAACTGTTCGGTATAGAAGTCCCTGAAAGGATGTAGGATGTTAGATGTGGGATTTGGAATTTATCGTATTTAGTAGCTCCATGAACAAAACAATGATCTATAGAAGCACGCTCGTTTTTCTCCTTCTATACTTTGGAAGGATGAGTAGTATATGGTCACAAATCCATTCCGATTCGGTGTCTTCCGGCCGGCAAACTCTTATTCACCGGTTGGAGATAGAAGGTCGTCCTGGCTATATCATCCCTACTAATAAATTTCTGAGAGGAAAGAATGCACAATCACGCCCTATCGACCAAACCCTTTCCTATCACCTGAAATACGCCTTTCAATTCCATCCGGACAGCCATGCCGGACAGATCTACCGCGGCGCTTATCAAGGGATCGGCTTTGCCGGTTATAACTTCGCAAGCCCCGAAGAGATCGGAAACCCGATAGCATTCTATCTGTTCCAGGGTGCCACCCTTGCCGGAATCTCTCCCCAACTCACTTTTGATTATGAATGGAATTTCGGCTTATCAACCGGATGGAAGCCATACCATTACGAAAAGAACCCTTACAACGGTATGGTTGGATCGAAGGTCAATGCCTATATGAATATGAACTTCTATTTCAGGTATCTCCTTTCCCGTAACATCGACCTTATTTATGGTGTCACTTTCACCCATTTCTCCAACGGAAACACCAAATTTCCCAATGCAGGACTGAATGCGGCGGGGATAAAAGCGGGGATCACCTACAACATCAACCGGCAACAGAACTATCTTTCACAAGGATTACCCGGTTACTCCTCCCTGATTCGTAATTTTCCACGCCATGTGAGTTACGACCTGGTTTTCTTCGGATCCTGGCGCCGCAAAGGGGTCGTCGTCAACGGAGAACCTATGGCGTCACCCGATAACTATACAGTACTGGGATTCAATATCAACCCAATGTACAATCTGGGATATAAACTACGGGTGGGAGCATCGCTGGACGGTGTGTACGACAGCAGCGCCAATATTTACACCGACAATTATGACTATGTTCCCGGAACATATACCCCCGAGCATACATTTTATAAACCCACCATCGATAAACAATTGGCTCTGGGAGTCTCCGCGAGAGCCGAATACGTGATGCCCTATTTCGATGTGGGAATCGGTATCGGCGCCAATATACTCCATCGCGGTGGTGACCTGAAAGGATTGTACCAGATACTGGCGCTGAAAATAAAAGTCACACGCCACTCGTTCATCCATATCGGCTACAACCTGCAGAATTTCGACACACCCAACTATCTGATGTTGGGCCTCGGACTCCGGCTGAATAACCGGCAACCACGATATTGATCGGGAGATAAAGCGGATAGGTGGGAAAGGGGGAAAGTGGATAGGTGGGAAAGTGGGACGGTGGGAAGGTGGGAAAGTCGATGGAATGATGTACTGGCTCTATAAGTCCTGGCTCTAATTGTCCTGGCTCTATCAGTCTTGATTCTATAAGTCTATAAGTCTTGGCTCTAATAGTCTAACAGTCTTGGCTCTATAAGTCTATCAGTCTATCAGTCTTGGTTCTAATAGTCTATAAGTCCTGGCTCTAATTGTCTTGGTTCTATCAGTCTATCAGTCTTGGCTCTAATAGTCTAAAAAAAATAATATGAAACTAAAAAACCTGATTACGATTCTCCTCCTGGCAGGCAGTGCAACATGGGTCTGGGGGCAAAATCCTGCCTTAAAAACACGTTACACATCTCCTGCAACGAATTGGGAGAAGGATGCATTGCCCATTGGTAACGGGTATATCGGCGGAATGGTGTTCGGTGGTGTCGGTAACGACATGATCCTTGTGAACGAAAAAACACTATGGTCCGGCGGGCCGGGTAAAAACTCCGATTACAATGGCGGTCACAAGGGAAAACCTGCCGAGATCCAACGGACTCTGCATCGGGTGAGGAAAACGTTGCAGAAGAAGATGGAAAATTTTACCGACAAGCAATCCGCCACTATGGATGCAAACGGTAATGTGGTCGCTCATAATTATGCTCCCGAGGATGAAGAACTGAAAACCAATATTCAAAGCCTGACCGGAGACAGGACAGATTTCGGCTCCTACCAACAGCTAAGCAATATACATATCGACTGCGATTTAGATACTTCCAGTCACTATTCCCACTACGAGCGTGAATTGGATATCGACAATGCTGTTGCCAAAACGACTTATCATCTGAATGGAGTGAATTATACCCGTGAATATTTTATCAGCTATCCCGATAATGTAATTGTCGTTCGCCTTACGGCTGATAAAGGGGCTTCCCTCTCCCACAAATTTTATTTTACTTCACCGCAGGACAGCATCCGGGTGAGCGTGGAAAATAACATGATTACTCTGGAAGGAAAACCGGCTGATCATGGCGATAACGGTTTGAAGTTCGCACAGCGAATGATAATTATCCCCACAGGGGGAACCCTGAGCAATGACGGCAAACGGATCAAGGTGGAGAATGCCGATGAAATACTGCTGATCTCCTCAGCTGCGACCAATTACCAACAGTCGATGGATACCGATTTCAACTATTTTTCCGAAGTCACTCCCCTTATGAAGGTTGAAAGCGGAATAAAAAAAGCGGCACGGAAGAGTTATACCCAATTGCGGGATTCACATATAAGGGACTATAAGTCTCTCTACAACAGAATGGCTATTTCACTCGACGATGCTGCGAATATAAATAACAAGACTACGGATGAACTATTAAAAGGATATAAGAATAATACCAACACATCCGCGGAAAATCTTTATCTCGAACAGTTATATTATCAGTTCGGGCGTTATCTGTTGATCTCTTCATCCCGGAAAGGATCATTACCGGCCAATCTCCAGGGAATATGGGCGGGAGGAATAAAACCGCCGTGGAACGCCGACTATCATACCAACATCAATCTGCAGATGAACTATTGGCTGGCAGAACAGACCAACCTGTCCGATTGCCATTTGCCCGTCATTGAATATACCAGAAGCCTCGTACCACGGGGAAGAGTTACCGCCCAACACTATTATTGCAAACAAGACAAAGATCCCGTCAGAGGTTGGGTCATTCACCACGAAAATAATATCTGGGGCAATACCGCTCCCGGTGACTGGTATACAGCCTTTTACTTCCCTGCCGCCGCAGCCTGGATGTGTCAGGATATCTGGGAGCATTATCAGTTCAACCAGGACAAACAATTCCTGGAAGATTATTACCGCATGATGGAAGGTGCTGCCCTGTTCTGGGTAGATAACCTCTGGCGCGATTCACGCGACGAGACGCTGGTGGCAAACCCCTCCTATTCACCCGAACATGGCCCCTACTCCCTCGGTGCAGCAGCCGATCAGGCCATTATATGGGAACTCTTCGACATGGTCATCAAGGCAAGTGAACAGTTAGGATATGACACGCCGGAAATAGAAGAGATAAAAGAGGCACAGCAACAGTTGGCAGGCCCGCAGATTGGCCTTGCCGGACAATTTATGGAATGGAAAGATGAGTTATTGATGGATATCACGGGAGACAACGGGCATCGGCATGTCAACCACCTCCACTGGCTGCACCCCGGAACCAGGATTGTCCCCGGTAGAAGTGCAGAAGATGACCTGTACGCGAAGGCGATGCAAACCACGTTGAATACACGGGGTGATGGCGGCACAGGATGGAGCAAGGCATGGAAAATCAATTTCTGGGCACGATTACATGACGGCAACCATGCCCATAAGATGGTGCAGGAGATATTGAAAGAGTCCACAGTGCCCAACCTGTTCGATACCCACCCGCCTTTCCAGATCGATGGGAACTTCGGCTCCACTTCGGGAATGACCGAGATGCTCGTACAAAGTCACGGCGGTTACATTGAAATATTACCCTCGCTTCCTGAAGCCTGGTCGAACGGACGTTTTAGGGGAATCAAAGCCCGCGGGAATTTCGAGATAGATGCCGAGTGGAACAATGGAAAGATTATCTCAATAAAGATTACTTCCGGCTCCGGAAACGACTGTGTGGTGAAATATGACGGCAAGACAATTTCCTTCCCCACCGTTACCGGAAAAAGTTATGACCTAAGCCAGTTCTTTGCTGCCACTCCAACTGAGATGGAGGAAATCAACCCACAGGCATTACAGGGCAAGAAAGTATTGTACGTTTACGGAGGATGGGAAGGGCATCAACCCAAGGAGTGCCGTGACCTGTTTGTTCCATGGCTGGAATCGGAGGGGGCGGAAGTGATTGTATCCGATCAACTGAGCAGTTACGAGGACGCTGAATTAATGGCAGGTATTGATCTGGTGATACAACACTATACCATGGGAACCATCACGGAATCGCAGGAGAGAGGCTTGTGTAATGCCGTCAAACGGGGAGTCGGTCTGGCCGGATGGCATGGAGGAATAGGTGATTCTTTCAGGAATAACACTGAATTCCAATATATGGTCGGTGGGCAATGGGTGGCACATCCGGGAAATATCATCACATACAGGGTAGATATAACCGACAAGGGAGATGGGATTACCAGGGGATTACAGGATTTTGAAATGAGATCGGAACAATATTACATGCATGTCGATCCGGATGTAAAAGTATTGGCAACCACCACCTTCTCCGGTGAACACGACGATTGGATCGGAGGGGCTGTGATTCCAGTAGTATGGAAAAAACAGTATGGGGAAGGACGGGTCTTCTACTCTTCATTAGGACATGCGGCCAGGGATTTTGAAGTTACCGAAGCATTCGAAATTATGAAACGAGGAATCAAGTGGGCGGCAGAAAGCAGACAAAAATGAACAACAAACTCAACTTACCCGGCATTCTGTTTCTTTTCTTTTTCGTGCATCATGCAGAGGCACAGGAAGAGATAAGAGAGGCCATCACTACTATCTACCCTACCAAAGACCTGGTAATATCGGACTTCATCGTTACCGATCCCCGGTTCGGAGCAAGGGCGGAGCCCGGTTTTGATAACAGGACTGCTTTTCAGGCAGCTATTGATGCGGCTTACAATAATGGTGGCGGTGTAGTGTATATTCCCGCGGGAAACTATGAATTTCACAGTACCCAAACAGGTACCCAACAGGTAAGGGTACGGGAGGGAGATCAAGAAACGAATAAAAATTTCAACTACGAGTATGTCTTGCAACTTCCCCAGAGCGTACAACTGCGTGGCGACTGGGCAGATCCCGAATTGTATGACGGAAAAGTACTCGGGACCATTCTCGAAGTATATGCCGGCAGGGATTCACCCAACCATAACGGAACCGTAAAAAGTTGGTGGAATGATCCACAGAACAATAATATGCTCCATACCACCTATACCAGTATTGCCGACAGATTCATCGACATGAGGGAAGGCACGGGCGTGACCAATCTCTCGATCTGGTATCCTCAACAAGATATAAAAAATATAAAGCCCTATCCCTGGACGCTGTACCAGACTACGGGAAACAGCGCTACGGTAGAAAACGTAACCCTTGTAAATGCTTACAATGGCTTTTATTCGGCTCCCAGTGAATTGCATTACCTCCTGCACAATTATATCACAGCCCTCAATACGGGAGTTGAAGTGCATGTGTGTACCGACATCGGCAGGATCGAGAATGTAAAGGTCAACCCGAAGTATTGGGCAAATTCAGGACTCCCGGGATCTCCCTCACTCGAGGAAGTTTCCGCCTATACCAAAGCCAACGGTACCGGTTTCAGGATGCATCGTTCCGACTGGGAGTATGTATCTTACTTACATATCTCCGGATATAAAACGGGGATGTGGATCGGCAGGGAACCCGGCTTTAGCGATGCACCCAATGCGCAGTTTTACGAAGTCCATATCGACAATTGTGAGGTAGGCCTGTACGTCCAGGATGTAAATCCATACGGATTACTCTTTTCAAATTCATCCTTCCATGCGGAAGGAAATGGACTTGCCGCCTATTTCTACGACTATTTCAGTTCATCCGTGCAGTTCAATGGTGTAGATTTCCAGGGAGCGATCGTCAGCGACGGGAGTGGCGGTGTTATTTCTTTTGAGGACTGTACATTCGACCATCACAAGAAATATGCCCTCAATATAAACAGCGGCAACCTGTTGCTTACACAATGTGAATTTAAACAGCCGGACCGCCACGTACACCTGAACACGAATGTAAATGCACTGAAATCGTTGAATTCAGGTTATAATCGGCTGTTGAAAGTTACGGACGATAGCAAGGATGCACAGATTGAAACAATCGTAGATGATAAATACCTCTTCGAGCCGATTCCGAAAAACATAAAAACAGATATTGCCGTGCATCCGGGGCCAACATCGAAGAAAGTACTGAGAATCGATTTACCGGTAGCCACCGGCTTTAATAATAACAGCCCTACAAAAGATATTTCCAACGAATTACAAGCCGCGCTGAACACCATGAAAGCTGCCGGCGGCGGTACGGTTTACCTCCCCGGAGGGAGATATCTGGTAGACCATCCTGTCACCGTTCCTTCAGGCGTTGAACTGAGGGGTACATGGGATGTACAGCATCATACCCAAAGCGGCGGTACCGCTATTTTCACAAACTATGCAGGTGGTCCGGCAGGAGAAGAAGGTCCTTCACTCATCCAACTCGAAGCCAACGCGGGTATCAGAGGATTCAAGATTGTACAGCAAAACATTGCAACCGATGAGTTCAGCAACTCCAACCCGAGAAAAACTCCCTTCCTGATCCAGGGAAAAGGAAAGGATATCCATATTATAAATATCACGATTTCTGGCGGTGACAAAGGAATAGACCTGGCATCCCATAAGACGGACGGACACTATGTTGATTATTTTGCCGGAGTACTTGCGAGAGCCGGCATTTGGGTAGGCGGAGGCGCCAAGGGCGGGTTTATCAGGAATATACAGCTCAATCCGCATTATGGAATGAGGCATCCGCGTGAAGGACAGGGATACCCGGGTGTAAATATGATGCATTTCGTACAGGCAAATTGCAGCGGATTAAAATTTGCCGATGTGAAAAACCAGACCATCTTCAATAATTTTGTCTACGGATCAGTGTATGGGATACATTTTCTGAAAGACGCAATCACAGGGAATAATCCCGGAGAAATGACAATCATCGGTCATGGATCAGACGGATGTACCTATGCCTTGTTTATAGAAAATGCAGACAAGGAGACCCGAATCGTGGCAATCAATTCCGAGTTGGTCAATACACACATAGAGGCACAGCCTGTCAGGTCATACCTCCTGATGGGAGACGGGATAAACACCGGAAAAGTTCACCCCGAGGCACAGCTGATCCTATACAACAGCGCCTTCTGGGGTAGTCCGACGGTAGGCGCCATCATCAATAACGGTACAATACGTTTCCAACAGGCCAATTTCCAACGCACAGGCACTCCCGGTATAGATGTCAGAGGAGGAAAAGCACATGTCTATTCCTCCTACTTCGCACAAAGAATGCCGGACGACAATACAGGAAATAACGTCTACGGGCGATTACGTGCAACCGGCAGATCAATGGAACTCACCAACAATTATTATCAGTCGGGATTAATCACCCAAAAGAACCTGGTTGAATATGTGAATACACTGCAAGGTACAGATTCCCATTTCGGATTGAGTTATGGTAATACCTATGCTACAACAGCCATGCCGTTTGCCATGCACACCTGGTCGGCACAGACCGGGAAGAACGGAGAAGGATGGAAGTATCAATATGCGGTAGACAAAATAAGGGGATTCCAGCAAGCTCACCAGTGCAGTCCATGGGTTTCGGATTATGCCGTTTACTCCCTGATGCCGATAATGGGAGAATTAATAGTCAATCAGGATGAACGTGCCACAAAATTCAGCCACAAGAATGAAGTGGCCAGACCTCACTATTATTCGGTTCAACTCGATAACGGGATAGTCACGGAGATGGCACCTACCACACGGGGTGTTCATTTGCGGTTCAGCTGGCCAAAAAATAAGGGTGACGCCTATCTAGTGCTGGACGGTTATACCGACAGGAGCGAGATATATATAGATCCGTCTAAAAATGAAATCAGAGGATGGGTTAACAACCAGCGATTTGTGAATCATTCCGAGAACTTCCGCAACTATTTCGTGATCCGTTTCGATAAGCCATTTGAAACGTATGGCGTATGGGAAAACCAGACCGATTCCATTTTTCCGGGTAGGGACTCCGGCAGCGGGAAAGGGTATGGAGCATTTGTGAAGTTCAAATCCGGAGCAAAAGTGCAGGCTAAGGCTGCCTCTTCCTATATCAGTTATGATCAGGCACGGCTCACACTGGAGCGTGAATTGGGGAATGATAAAAGCCTGGAAGCCACGAAAAAGAGAGGGGCGCAAACCTGGAATGAATTATTGGGCAGGGTTCTGGTAGAAGGCGGTACGGAAGAACAGGTAAGGACTTTTTACTCCTGCCTGTACAGGGCTAACCTTTTTTCAAGGAAATTCTACGAGAGGGATGAGAATAACGAACCTTATTATTATAGCCCTTATGACGGGAATATTTATAAAGGATATATGTACACCGACAACGGCTTCTGGGATACCTTCAGGTCCCAGTTCCCATTGACGAATATTTTGCATCCTACGATGCAGGGGAGATATATGAATGCGCTTCTCGATGCGCAGGAACAGTGTGGCTGGCTCCCATCATGGTCGTTCCCCGGGGAAACCGGTGGCATGATCGGCAATCATGCCATATCCCTGTTGACAGATGCTTGGGTAAAAGGTATCAGAACCTTCGATCCCGAAAGAGCTTTGAAAGCCTATGCCAAAGAGTCGATGAACAAAGGACCCTGGGGCGGAGCCAACGGACGTGCAGGATGGAAAGAATACTGGCAACTGGGATTCGTGACTCATCCCGAATCGTTGGGATCTACGTCGCAAACATTGGAATATGCGTATGACGATTTCTGTGGATATAACCTTGCCAGGATGACGGGAAATAAGTTCTATGAGCAGGTATTTGCCAAACAGATGTACAACTATAGGAATATGTTCGATGCTTCTACCGGTTTCATGAGAGGGCGTGACCTGAATGGCAACTGGATAGAACCATTTGATCCGTATGAATGGGGAGGCGCCTACTGTGAAGGCAATGCATGGCATTATACCTGGTCGGTTTTCCACGACGTACAGGGATTGATCAACCTGTTCGGTAGTGATGGGAAATTAACCACTAAAATGGATTCTGTCTTCACGATATCCAATAAAATTGTGCCCGGGAGCTATGGCAGTATTATTCATGAGATGAGGGAGATGGAATTGGCCAATATGGGGCAGTATGCGCATGGGAATCAGCCTATCCAGCATATGATCTTTCTCTACAGCTACGCAGGCCAACCCTGGAAGACCCAATATTGGGCACGTCAGATCATGGACAGGCTCTACAACTCCACAGAGAAAGGATATCCCGGGGACGAGGATCAGGGAGGCATGTCGTCGTGGTACATCCTGAACGCCCTGGGCCTTTACAGCGTTTGCCCCGGTACTGACGAGTATGTAATCGGAAGCCCCCTGTTTCCTAAAGTAACCATTACCATGGAAGATGGCAAGAGGTTCGTCATCGAAGCCGGCAACAATTCCAAAGAAAATGTGTACATCCAGTCTGCAAGCCTGAACGGAAAGAGTCTGGATAAAAATTATATCAGGTACGATGATATAGTCAATGGAGGAGTACTTCGTTTTGAGATGGGAGATAAACCCAACAGGCAGAGAGGTATATCCAAGGATGCTGCTCCGTTTTCATTGTCGAAAGCTGAAAAGTAAAAAAACACCGGTTTATCAAGATGAATAATCAATAAAAACAACACTATCATGATGAGAAAAACAGCATTGGCAATACTCCTGAATATTATCTTGTGTGGCAATCTCTTAAGTATTTCTTCACCGGTACTGGTCGATCTGAGATGTGAGAATTTAGTCAATCCCAACGGAATTGATAACTCCTCCCCACACTTTAGTTGGAAGATCCAAAGCGATACCCCAATGGTACAGCACTATTATGAGATTCAAGTGGCTTCCGATAGTCTGTTACTCATTAATGACAGGGCTGATTTATGGAACTCCACGAAGGTTCGATCGTCAGCTTCGGTGATGGTCCCCTACAAAGGAAAACCTTTGCAATCGCGTATGTTATGCTATTGGAGGGTCCGGGTGTGGGATGAAAAAGGAAATATTTCCGCATGGAGTCCGGTTCAACGATTTGGCATTGGCGTTTCAGAGAATGATCCCCTTAAAGGGGAATACATAGGACTGACTACCGGAGATGCCAGGTCGCCGATATTAAGAAAATCATTCGCGATGGACAAATCGGGCATAACCCTCCTTCATGTAAATTCGTTAGGCTATCATGAAATTTATCTCAACGGGGAAAAGGTAGGGGATGATGTATTGTCCCCCGCTGTTTCCCAGTTAAACAAACGTTCACTGGTAGTTACGTATGATGTAACTCCTTATCTGCGGCAGGGAGAGAATGAATTAATCCTATGGCTGGGGCAGGGATGGTATAAAAAGACCACCTTTGGTGCAGACCATGATGGGCCGGTCGTCAAGGCGGAAATGAATACACTGCAAAATAGGAAGTGGAAGCAGGTTGTTGTTACCGATGATACCTGGGTCGGGCGTGAAAGCGGCTATTCCGATACCGGCACATGGCAAGCCCTCCAGTTTGGAGGGGAAAGGATAGACGGTCGTTTACTGCCCGGTAATCTTTCGGGAAAAGGGTTGGAAAACATAAAGTGGGTACCGGTGAAAACCATCCGGGTTCCAGATCATAAGGTATCCCCTCAAATGTGTGAACCCAATAAAATACAGGAAGTAATTATACCCAAAAGCATAGAACCATTGGGTAACAATTCCTGGCTGGTTGATATGGGCAAAACCCTGACCGGATGGTTTGAGTTGAGGATCCCTCAACTCCCGGAAGGAGATGAAATCAAGGTCGTCTACAGTGATTACATGACAAAAGAGGGGGCTATCGAGGAACAAGGAGAGAGTGATATCTATATCGCTTCCGGTAAACCCAATGATCTATTCTGTAACAAGTTTAACCATCATGCCTTTCGTTATGTGAAGATTACCAACCTGCCCATAAGACCCACGAAAAATCAGATAAAGTCTTATCTGATCCACGGCGATTATCAGCCGGCGGCTACCTTCAGGTGCTCCGACAATGAGCTGAACGCTATCCATGATATGGTAAACTATACCTTGCGCACCTTGACTTTCAGTGGTTATATGGTGGATTGTCCCCATATAGAACGCACCGGATACGGAGGAGACGGCAATTCTTCCACCCAGGCATTACAAACAATGTACGATGTGTCCCCTACCTACATGAACTGGTTACTGGCCTGGAAAGACGCCATGCGTGAAGGGGGAAGCCTGCCGCATGTAGCTCCTAACCCCGGTGCCGGTGGCGGTGGTCCCTACTGGTGTGGATTCATTGTATTGGCTCCCTGGAGAACTTATGTGAATTATGGTGATCCCCGTTTACTGGATCGTTATTACAGTACGATGAAAGAATGGATGGGTTATGTGGATAAATATACGGTAGATGGCCTTCTCAAACGCTGGCCCGACACACCATACCGCGATTGGTATCTGGGCGACTGGCTTGCACCGGAGGGAGTGGATACCGGCAACCAATCTTCCATTGACCTGGTGAACAACTGCTTTATCAGTGAGTGTTTAAGTGCATTACAGAAGATTGCCACCTTGCTGGATAAGCAGGAGGAAGCGAAAGCGTTTGCCCAAAGAAAGACTCAATTGAATCGATTGATCCACGAAACCTTCTATGATCCCGGGAAGAATATCTATGCCACAGGTTCGCAGCTCGATATGTCTTATCCTATGTTGGTAGGGGCTGTTCCGGAAGAGTTGTATGATAAAGTAAAAGAAGAATTGGTAGCCCGCACAAACCAGTATCATAATGGACATCTGGCTGTTGGTCTGGTCGGTGTGCCTATCCTCACCGATTGGGCCATACAAAACCGTGAAGTGGACTTCATGTATTCGATGTTAAAGAAAAAGGATTATCCCGGGTATTTATACATGCTCGACAATAATGCGACTACCACATGGGAGTACTGGAAGGGCGAACGTAGCCGCATACATAACTGCTATAACGGCATCGGCAGTTGGTTCTACCAGGCAGTGGGAGGTATCAGGGTTGATGAAGAACATCCCGGTTATCAGCACGCTTTCATTGAACCTCAAATTCCAAAAGGAGTCACCTGGGCGCATACTACAAAGGAATCACCTTACGGAACCATTGTGGTGAATTGGGAATTGAAGGAGAATCGACAAAATATGCGTATAATACTCCCAATAGGAGTAAAAGCAACTGTATCTTTGCCCAATGGTACCCTCCGGTGTATTGTGGATGGTAAGAGCGTTGACGCCGATAAGCAATTCCTAACGCTACAGGAAGGAACCTATGAAGTTCAATTTGAATTTTAAAGCCAGCTTCATATTAATTCAATGAAGTTCATTTATTCAATCAATCATAGAGATTTAATCATATGAGGAAATTTGTAGTTCTACACTGTTGTTTGTTTTTTATCGTGAGTAGCACCTTTTCACAGAATCTTCATCTATTCAATGAAGGGGAAAGGATTGTATTTTTAGGAAACAGCATCACGGATGGAGGTCATTATCATTCGTTCATCTGGCTGTATTATATGACAAGATACCCTGACAGGAATATCCATGTCCTGAATGCAGGAGTTGGCGGCAATACGGTACTTGACATGTACAAGCGACTGGATGGAGATGTCTTCAGTAAAAATCCCACTACACTGGTTGTTACATTTGGAATGAATGACTCCGGATATTTTGAGTATAACGGAGATAATGGAGCCGAATTCGGAGAGGCAAAATACCAGGAGACCTATGAAAATTTCAAACTGATGGAAGGGCGGCTAAAAGGACTCTCCGCTACAAAGATTGTAATGATGGGAGGATCTCCTTATGACGGATCGGCAGAGATCGAAGACAATACCGCATTGAAAGGTAAAAACGAGGTGATGCAGCGTATCGTGGCATTTCAGAAGAAATCAGCCGAAGAGAACAATTGGGAGTTTCTGGATTTGAATGAGCCTATGACAGCTATTAACCGAAAGTATCAGGAGAATGATCCAGGATTTACTATCTGTGGCCTTGACCGCATTCATCCTGAAAATGATGGCCATATGGTGATGGCGTATCTTTTCCTCAAGGAACAGGGATTGACCGGCAATGTAGTGGCAGACTTTGAAGTGAATGCATCCAAAAGATCAGTGGTCCGTTCCGAGAATTGTGAGATATCGAATATAAGGGGTAATAAAGAGAGTCTCTCTTTTGATTACCTCGCTTATTCGTTACCCTATCCGTTAGACACTATTCCTCGCGGGTGGAATGTAAAGAAATCACAGGCTGACGCAATGGAATATATCCCGTTCATGGAAGAGATGAACCGTGAGGAAATTAAAGTCACCGATTTAGCCAAGGGAGGCTACAAGATGTTTATCGATGGTGAGGAAATCGGCACATGGTCGTCTGACGCTTTGAGCAACGGCGTGAATCTGGCAGCAGAAACCAGAACACCGCAATACCAGCA
Source organism: Proteiniphilum sp. (assembly GCF_034927365.1). Classification (GTDB taxonomy): domain Bacteria; phylum Bacteroidota; class Bacteroidia; order Bacteroidales; family Dysgonomonadaceae; genus Proteiniphilum. The sequence goes on from NZ_JAYFQD010000001.1 coordinate 44,439, forward strand.
GGCTCTGTCCATTATGCATCTGAATGAAATACGTTGGGAGATTGAACGTAATTTCAGGGATTATGCCTGGATACAATTCGGCTTTTTCCAGGAGAGGGGATTACTTTTTGCCAATAACCGGGCATCGCTTGAGGCGGTTGATAAGGAGACAGCTAATAATTTGTGGTTAAGAATACACAGGGATAACTATGCCCGGATGATGCATCAGTCGTTTCGGGAGACCCAACAGGCAGAAATGGATATGCTCATCTCGAAAATATATGAAATTAATCAACCTGTAAAGAGAAAAATAACTTTGGTAAAGATTTGATGTCTAAGCGAGTAAGAGAAAGGAATAGTATGGCATTTGGAGATTTAAATCGGGAGTACAGGTTATTTATCTTTAGTCTGTTTTGTTTCCTGCTGGTGAAAATCCCTGTCCTGTCGCAAACCGCATGGTTTACGGATGGTTATCATGGTGGAATCTATGGTCACTACCCGATATGGCAGGCACGGTTCATGGTGGAGCAGTTGGAGAAGCATCCCGACTGGGCAATCAATCTGGAGATCGAACCTGAGACCTGGGATACGATCAGTGTGACAGATGCGAAGAACTTCAAAGCGTTTCAGTCATATTTTGAGAAAGAAGGTCCGACAGGACGAATAGAGTTTGTCAATCCGACCTGGTCGCAACCATACTGTTATAATATCTCGGGAGAAAGTATTATCCGGCAATTTCATTATGGTATGGCAAAAACCAGGGAGTACTTTCCGAATGCCTCTTTCCTCACTTATGCCGTGGAAGAACCCTGCTTCACAAGCAGTTTACCCCAGATCCTCCAAGGTTTTGGTTTTCAATACGCAGTATTGAGAAATCCCAATACCTGTTGGGGAGGATATACCAGTGCTTTCGGTAAAGATCTGGTCAACTGGATCGGACCCGACGGGACTACCATTTCCGCCGTACCGAGATATGCCGTAGAGGAGTTATCCACGGAATCGACCTGGCAAACCGAGTCATGGACCAACTCCCGTAGTTTCATCGAGAAATGCTTTGCCAACGGCATCCAATATCCGGTAGGGATGTGTTTTCAGGATGCAGGGTGGAACGGAGGCCCATGGGGGAGTGAATATAAACCTACACGATATACCACCTGGACCAACTATTTTGAGATGATAAAAGGGAAGGTGAAACCGGAAGAGTGGCGTTTCTCCCAGGAAGATATCAAACCGGGATTGGTGTGGGGTGCCCAGGTGATACAACAAATTGCGCAACAGGTACGGGCAAGTGAAAACCTGCTCGTCACAGCAGAAAAGATGGCTGCGATGGATTATCTGTTCAACGGCGAGAGATGGCCGGAGAAGGATTTTGCCGAAGCATGGCGAACATTGATGCTTGCCCAGCACCACGACTGCTGGATCGTGCCATATAACGGTAAACCGGGAGATACCTGGGCCGATAAGGTAGTCCGCTGGACGGATGCCACTAATCAAATTGCATCCGGAAAGATATCGAATCTCTTTAAGGGGGGCAATAACTCTGAATATATCCGGATATATAATACCTCGGGGGCGGCTCGTGAAGAGGAGGTAGCACTGATTTTACCGGAATATCTTCGAAGCCGCCAGGTGGAAGTCGTGGATGCCAAGGGTAAACCTGTTCCCCATCAGCTTTCAGAAGAGGATAACGGTAATGTGAAACTGCTCTTCGAAGCATCTGTCCCCGGAATGGGGTATGCCACCTACAGGTTGAAACAGAGTAATAAGAAACTACCCTCTCCTAAAAAGGTGAACCCTTCTTCAAAAAAAATCAGGATAGAAACAGACTACTATTCGGTAATTATCGATCCTGCGCATGGCGGTACCATCACCAGCCTGATCGATAAAAAAAACGGGAACAGGCAACTGGTTCAGCACGGGAGATACCTCAACGACCTGAGGGGATTTTTCTATCAAGAGGGAAAATTTCACCAGGGATCTGAGAATCGCGCCAACACCTCGATCATCGGGGAGGGAGAATTATTTACCCGCGTGAAGGTCGAGAATCAGATTGCCGGACAGCACTATTGGCAACTGATCACTTTTTATAAAAAGAATCCCCGTATCGACTTCGCCTTGCATATCGATTGGGAAGGAGAGCCCGGAATCGGTGCCTATGATCATGGCAGGCATTATGAAGCCAAAGAGCGGAATAAGGCTTTTTATAATGACGACTATAAACTCCATGTACTGTTCCCGCTCAACGAGGTCGGTCGGAAGCTATACAAGAACGCGCCCTTTGACGTCACTGAAAGCCGGCTCGACAATACGCTCTATTCAAGTTGGGATAGTATCAAGCATAACGTGATCCTGAACTGGGTGGATCTTACCGGTCAGAAACAGGATTATGGAGTGGCGCTGTTTTCAGACCACACTACGAGTTATCTGCAAACCGACAGCCTGCCGCTGGGATTAACCGTGCAATATACCGGCAGGGCTTTATGGGGAAGAAATTACAGGACTCATGGACCCACCAAAATACGGTATGCGCTCTTGCCTCATTCCGGCAACTGGGAAACGGGTTCGGTAGAAAAAGCAAGCGGTCAGTGGAATGAGCCAATGGTTGCACAACTCACCCCCCACTCTACTGGAGTGCCGGATATGTCGTTGCTTGAAACTGTCGGCGACAATCTGGAAATATCGTCTATGACCGTAGAAAATAAAAATCTGCTTATACGTATCTATAATACTTCCTCCCGTGACACTGCACGGGAAATAATCCTGAACTACAGTGTAGGAAAAATAGAACAGGTAGACCTCAACGGTAATCTTATCCGAGAGCTATTACCCGTCAATAAAGGAAATGGACAGTTACAAACAAAAATAACAATACCTCAATTCGGCTTCGTGACATTGCGGTTAATCGACATGAAACTAAAAAAATAAGGATGACTAATAAATACTACCCTGCAATACTCTTATGGTTACTGCTGATACACTATGCCTGTACAAACGACAATAACAGGAAAGATGATTATGCCTCCTATGTAAATCCTTTTATCGGTGCCAGCACCAGTGTGGATGCCGCGGGAGTTTATCACGGTCTGGGCAAGACTTTCCCCGGAGCAACCACTCCGTACGGCATGGTGCAGTGTAGCCCCAACACGATTACCGGTGGTGATAACGGATCGGGTTACAGTTATGAACATACGACGATAGAAGGGTTTGCCATGACCCAGTTAAGTGGTATCGGCTGGTACGGCGAACTGGGTAATTTTCTAATAATGCCCACAACCGGTGAGATGAAAACCATCGCCGGGACCGAGGCTCATCCCGATAACGGCTATCGTTCCCGTTATTCAAAAGAGAATGAGATTGCATCGGCGGGTTATTATTCCGTCGTTTTGGATAACTATGCAATAAAAGTAGAAGCCACTGCCACCACACATTGCGGCATCTATCGCTTCACTTTCCCTGAAAATCCTCAATCGCGTATCCAGATCGATCTTGCCCGAAGGGTTGGGGGGACATCTACCTTTCAATCGGTAAAGGTGATTGATGAGCATACCATCGCGGGCAGAATGGAATGTCCGCCCGAAGGAGGGGGATGGGGAAATGGCGACGGTAAAGCCAATTATACGGTTTACTTCTATGCACAATTCAGCAAACCACTCAAAGAGTATGGTTTCTGGAGTGCCGACATTCCGGATGGTATGCCTCGGAAACGTGAGGATGTTACCTCGGAAGCATACCAGTCATTGGTCGCCAATGCCCGGATAGAAAAGGGATTGACTGAAACAGAAGGTAGGCATCTGGGATTTTTTGCCAACTTTCCCTCTTCTGAAGGAGAAGAGGTTATACTCAAAACCGGTATTTCATTTGTCAACCTGGAAGGAGCCAGGGAAAACCTGGAGAGAGAAATCACTGATTGGGATTTTGACCGGGTTCATCAGGAGGCGTATGATGCATGGAATAACGCACTGCAAAAAATAAAAGTAGAGGGTAAGGATGATGAAGAGAAGAAGATATTCTATACTGCTCTTTATCATACTATGATAGACCCGAGGATCTTTGAAGATGTAAACGGCGATTATATGGGAGGAGACGGGGAAATCCGTCAATCGGGCAATTTCACCAAAAGGACGATCTTCAGCGGATGGGATGTATTCCGGGCGCAGTTCCCTTTACAGACACTCATCAATCCGACACTTGTCAACGACATGGTGCAATCGCTTGTCACGCTTGCCGATGAGAGTGGCAAGGGTTATTTTGAAAGATGGGAGTTGTTGAATGCATATAGCGCCTGTATGATTGGAAACCCGGCCATATCGGTGCTAACAGACGCTTTCTTTAAGGGAATTGATGACTTTGACATCGATAAAGCATATCAGATTGCCATAAAGACAAGTGAAAGAAGCGGCAATGAGCTGCTTGGTTTTGCTGTCCGTAGCGATGCATCCGATTCAGGAAGCGCAGGATATGCCGTGGGTGATTTTTCTATCTCCAATACCCTTGAATTGAGTTATACCGAGTGGTGCCTGTCTCAATTGGCTGAAAAACTGGGCCATAAGGAGGAGTATGAGAAATATATCGCCCTATCCAAAAGCTATAAGAATATATTTGATCCTGAAGTAGGCTGGTTTAGAGCAAAGAATGAAGATGGGAGCTGGAAGGAGTGGCCTGAAAGAGGGCGCCTCCAGGATGGATACGGCACAGTGGAGAGCAACCCGTATCAACAAGGATGGTTTGTACCCCACGATGTGGAAGGTATGGTAGCGTTAATGGGAGGCAAGGAAAAGGTGATCGCTGATTTGATTGAGTTTTTCGAAAATGTGCCTGAGGATATGATGTGGAACGAATACTATAACCATGCGAACGAACCGGTACATCACGTTCCTTTCCTTTTTAACCGTCTGGGACATCCCTGGCTTACCCAGAAATGGAGCCGGGAAATATGCCGCAGGGCTTACAACAACAGTGTGAACGGTTTGGTGGGAAATGACGATGTGGGACAAATGTCGGCATGGTATGTACTTGCTTCCATTGGCCTTTATCAGGTGTGTCCCGGCGACCTGCGTTTCGAGATCACCAGTCCCGTTTTTGATGAGATAACCATTCTGTTAGACGATAAATATGCATCCGGAAATTCATTTACCATCAGAACTATCCATAATTCTGAAGAGAATATCTATATCCAGAGTGTAAAATTCAATGGAAAACCGCTGGATAGATACTATCTCCATTATGGGGAAATCATTTCGGGAGGAATTTTAGAAATAGAGATGGGACCGAAACCCAAGATACAGTCTGTATTCGTTTTAGAATAGTTATTCTACCACGTACCAATTGTAACTGTCCGCCGGGATAGAAATTTTTAGCGTGATGGAATAATCCCGGTTAAGCTTATACCTTTTCCCTTTTGGTTCATCTTTTTCTTTTACAATAGCGCTCTCCGTTAGACCTGAATAATACAACGGAAGGGAGATCTCTTTCTCAATCGGCTCATTTAAGGGGTTATACACCATGATAAAAGCTTTTTCCTTCAGATCAGGGTTCACGTGCATAATGCCGTCCCAGTCACGCCCATCGGCACGACGCAAATGGATAATATCGGAGTTAAGGATATCCCGGTATCGTTTATACCAGTCAATAATATTCTGTACCACCTGCTTAGTCTCTTCTGTGTCATACAGCCTCGGCCCACGGTAGCAAGCCTGCACACCGGCACCATAGTATTGCACCATCAGTTGCTCGTAATCTTTTAAATGCTCACTCAACGGTTCCAGTACTGCATCGGCTCCACCGCCATGGTAGGCAGTCAGTGGTACAAACCCCCACCCCATGGATGGGGTCTTCAACCATGTCCCATCATAAATATTCTGACGATTTAGAATTTTTTGCCGGTCGCGGGGCAGAGAGAAATTCACTTCCCTGTAACCCAAAGCAATCTTATTGGTTCCGTCCAGAAAATACCAGTCAGGTGCATTCACATACACTCCCCGTGCATTGAACCAACGGTACAACTCTTTTTGCAGCTCCATCTGTTTCCATTGTGAGTCGTGCAATCCTTCATGTCCCGGATGGGAAGTAGAAGCACAGACATCTCCCGGATATGGTCCATCATTCTCGAAAATATCAAAGCCTGTTTGGGTGAACATATATTTCAACTTCCGGATATATGCAAGTCCCCAGTCACTGGCGAGACAAGGTGCCTTTCCGAAGAATGCTCCTCCCGGCTTTCCGGTAAGGGGGTCGATGACATCGGTCTCCGGTCCTATCGACCTGCTTGAGAAGAGAGAGTAACAGCCGATCTGGATCCCTTTCTCATGTGCATAATCGGCAAACACCTTCACCCTCTTCACATTCACGGCCGAGGTATCTTCAATGTTTATATGACTTCCAAAACTAAGGATCACTGCTTCATAGCCTGTCTCGGCACATTGGTCGATAGCAGTAAAAACCTGCTCGTCGGTACGGCTGACCAGATGCATGAAGATAGGGTTCTCAGTCACCCACGGCGTCACGGTGCGGTACATTTTCCGTACGGCCAACCCGTTCCGTTCCCTGTCATACCCGTCAAATAAGAGTTGAAAGCTGTGGGGTGATCTGAATCGGTCTCCTCCTTTTAACCGTTCATTGGGATCGGTTTTCGGATATATTTCTAATATACAGGGGGTATCATAATTATAATTGACTTGGGAAGTATATTGGTAATCCCTTTTCCAATGGGCGGTTTGATCGCTTACACGATAATTCATCGCATTATTGAATGCATAATTGGTCTCAACATAGATATATTGGGGTTTTAGCATCTCTTCCGGCAAACCCACAACCGCAGATTCCTCCTCTACCAACGCCAGTGATTCACTTACTACTCTATTGATCACGAAAGATTGACTACCTTTATTTTCGATCTCCACCCATTTGTTTATCAGTGGTATCCCGTCGTATAGCTCATAATTGACTATAATAGTGATATCTTTCAGCCTCGGATCATTTACGGCATCATACAAGAAGCTGACCCTTTTTCCTGTCGGCAACGAGGGATTGGAAGCCCAGCGGGCAGGCTTCCAATCGAGATAAGGAGTGATACCGGAAATATGAGTATCGCTCAATTGAAATTCCCTTTCGAAAGAAGTAAATGTATCCACCCATTCCTGCTTCAGATATCCCCTCTCTTTCTGCCCTTCCAAACCTCCAACAGGATATGCTATCATATCAATTGTCACAATTGTCTCCGGATGAATGGCGCGCAACATTTCCAATCCGGTAGTGAGGTTTTTATAGCTGACACAAGCTACATCCGGGATGATTCTGAAAACACGCTCCACAAGTCCATTCGAAAGGATCAGTTCTCTCCGGTCGGCAGATGCGAAAACTCCGGCTTTGTAGGTACTATTCCTCAAAAGCCAATCAATCTGCTGATGTTGGGGAGAATAAACCGGTAGTCCATTCACTTCCGGCTCCTGCTTGCGGGCATACAGATTCACTATTGTGAACAGCGATATCAATACCGGAAAAAAGAATTTCATATTGTACAGATTATTGTATCATACTTCACAACTCCTTTTCATGAATCATTAACCATGCAGCACCTTTTCCATATCAATGACCGGCCAGGGTTGATAGTTTCTCCATGCCCCACGGGTAAAATCAGGAATAGCCACAGAACAACTCTTGTTCAATACCGACCGTTCGGTCAATTCTACCAGTGAGGACCATGCTGCCGCATCATATACACTCTGGTCCAATGGATAACCTTTTTGCAAACAATAGATCAGTCGCCAGTCCATAATGAAGTCCATACCTCCGTGTCCGCCTATCTGTTTTGCCCGTTCACCGATGAACTTGCTTAATGGATGCTCGTACTGGGATAGTATCTCCTTCTGGTCTCCTTCTTTCAGGAATGAATGTGTCTCGGGTTGGATGGCCACCTTCTCATCCGGATATTTCACCGCCATGCCTTTTGTTCCCTGTACCAGGTGAATACGGGAATAGGGCCGCGGAGAAGTAGTATCATGTTGAATCATAATACTTTTACCCATAGCTGTATGAATGATCGTAGTATTCATATCTCCCAGCATATACCGTTCCGACAAGGTAATGCGTTCATCATCCTTTAAATTCTCTTTTGCCCAGAGAGACAATCCGAATTGATTGGTAGAGACGGATGACAGATATTCCATCCGATCACCCTGGTTTATTCCCATTACCTGGGCAATAGGTCCTAAGCCATGAGTAGGATACGGATTTCCCGTGTGATATTTGCTATATTCCAGGCGCCAATGTTTATAGTATCCGTTAAATTTTGAGTCACGCAAATCATGAATATAAGCTCCTTCGGTATGTATAATTTCTCCCAACAGTCCCAAACGGGCCATATTAAGGGTGGCCAGCTCAAAGAAATCGTAACAACAGTTTTCGAGCATCATGCAGTGCAGTTGCTTCTCTTCCGCCTTATCCACTAATGCCCAGCAATCTTTTACTGTAAGTGCGGCCGGCACTTCAATGGCCACATGTTTACCATGGTCCATGGCATACAAGGCGATTGGGACATGGAGTACCCATGGGGTAGCATTATAGATCAGATCAATATCATCCCGCTCACACATCTTTTTCCAGTCTTCTTCCCCGGTATAGGTTGCCGCCTCTTTCCGTTTATTATTCCGGAGAGTCTTCTGACTGTTATTGACACGTTCCGGATTCAGGTCGCACAAAGCCACGATTTCCGTACCTTCAATCCGACTAAGCCTGTCGACTGCGCCACCTCCACGTCCCAGTCCCACGACCCCTATACGTACTGTAGGGATGGGATTACAACGCAGACCCAATACTGATTTACCTTTAGCCGGCGGAGTAAGTTCATCAAAACTATCCGGTTTCGCCGGATCCGATACCATACGCTCCATTGCATCCAGTTTACTACCAAATGCCACCGCACTTCCTGCTAAAGAAGTCCTCAAAAACTGCCTTCTGTTAATTGCCATAGTAATGTATATTTAAGTATATAAAGAGATTGATTATTGATTCAGGAGCTAATCTGATTTCACCGTAAAAAGAACGTTTTCAACACAGATATTCTACAAAGATGCAAAAAAATATTTACAAAAAACCGGTATACCTGCCATTTTGTATGGACAGGTAACCGGTTCATCTGTTTTCTGATCTTTACTCTACTTATTGGGTGTATCCCAAATACGGGTCTTGCTACAATTGATCATGGCAATCTGATTTCCTGCCTGTAATTTAAATTCGCCTGCTTCGAGTGTCCACTTCCCATGCTCATTCACAAAAGCCAGATCATCCGCCTTCAACAGGAATGTAACCGTTTTGGTTTCACCCGGTTTGAGCGATATCTTTTCAAATGCACGCAAACGGCGCACATCGGGAGAAAGGGAGGCTACCATATCGCTACTAAAAAGAAGTACCGACTCTTTACCGGCTACTGCACCACTGTTCTTCACATCCACGGTCACGGTCATCACATCGCCCGACACGAACTCCTGCTCACTCACTGCTAAATTGGTATACTCAAAAGTGGTGTAACTCAAGCCAAAACCGAAGGGATACTGTATCGATGTCTGTGCGCCGTAATCATAGGCACCTTCCATCTTACCGTCGATATTCTGACTGGGTTTATGATCATAGGTAATCAACCCTTGCTCAAATTTCGGATAGGTATAGGGCAGTTTTCCACTCGGATTTATATCCCCGGTGAGTACATCGGCCAGGGCATCGCCTCCGAAATTGCCTGGAAGATAGAGTTGGATGATTGCTTTGGAATCCGGTTCGATCCTACGGATCAGGCGTGGTCGTCCTTCATTCAGTACCAGGATGACCGGTTTTCCGGTTTTTTGCAGCGCCAGTGCAAGGGCTGTCTGATTTTCCGACAGGGTCAGCTCATCGAGATTACCCGGTGTTTCACAATAGGAGTTCTCTCCTACACACAACACGATATAATCGACTCCAGCCGCGGCAGCAACTGCTCTCCCGATCTCGGGAGAATTTTCCTCATAATACTGTCCATCCATCTTGTAGGTTACACCCGGTTCATACCTCACGTTAGGAACGCCGAACTTATGCTGTAACGCCTCATAAATAGTGTTGTAGTCCTGTGCAAACTCTTCGGTCTTCTCTCCCTGCCACGAATAGCTCCAGCCACCGTTGAGGGTACGCATGGAGTGTGCATTGGGGCCGGTAACCAGGATTCGTGCATTGGCCGGTAACGGGAGGATATTATTCTCATTCTTCAACAGGGTGATCGACTCATCCGCAGCTGCTTTTGCCACTGCCTCACTCTCCCTGCTCCCGAAATCAGGATAGTCGGAACGCGACCAGTAAGGATTTTCAAAGAGTCCCAAACGGAATTTCAACCGCAATACCCTACGTACGGCATCATCAATCCGGCTCATGGGCACCTCACCTTCTTCCACCAATTCTACTAATGCAGGGCAAAAGGCCAGGTTATAAGGCTCCATCACCAAGTCGATACCGGCATTGATAGCTGTTTTTACTGCTCCCTTATAATCGACGGCGATCCTGTCACGTGAAAGCAGGTTCTGCACATCGGCCCAATCGGTCACGATCACCCCGTCGAACGCGAGATCCTCTTTCACCCATTCGGTCAACAGCCTGTAATCGGCATGAGTGGAAACAGCGTTAATAATACCCGAATTGACCATCAGTGAAAGTGCTCCCCCTTCTACGATAGAAGTACGAAAGGGTTCAAAATATTTCTCACGCAATTCACTTTCGGAGATAAGGGCAGGTGTACGGTCCTTTCCTGAAACAGGGACACCATAGCCCATATAATGTTTCGTGCAAGCAGCAATATGATGGCTACCGACATTATTGCGGTCATCACCCTGGAACCCCAGCGTAGAGGCTAATCCCATTTGGGCATTTAGATAAGCATCTTCCCCGTAGCTCTCCCACTGGCGTGACCAACGGGCATCCCTTCCCAAATCCATTGTGGGCGCAAAAGTCCAGGCGATATTACTTGCCCGGGTTTCATAAGCCGCAATACGGGATCCTTCTTTCATCAGGTTGGTATTAAAGGAGGCAGCCATCCCCACACCCTGGGGGAAAAGAGTGGATCCGGCAGTATAAGTAGTTCCGTGGATGGCATCGATTCCATAGATGACCGGTATGCCGGTCTCAGCCAACGCTCTCTCCTGTATCGTCCTGACAGCCTTCTCCCACACTTCGGTGGTACGGGCCCTGTTGTTGGCCGTATTCAGGATGGAGCCCACCTTGTATTTGCCGATCACCGTATCGAGCATACCGGGATCGATTTCGAAAGGTTCATCACTATAATAGATATTCCCTCCTTTTCCAATCACGTCGAGCGTAAACTGTGCCATCTGGCCCACTTTCTCTTCGAGGGTCATCCTTGCCATGATACTGTCAATCTTTTTCTCAATATTGGTATCCAGACCCACAACCGATACTCTACCACCTCCTGTATTGCAGGAGGTTATCAGGAGTAACAAAAGAACTATATAACTGTACTTTATCATTTTCATCACCGTTTAAATTTATTTGCTTTTTTTCCATCGATACGAAATAACAGATTTGGCAGGTACCTCATAACTGAAATGATTGGTTCCATCGTCCAATGTGATGAATTTATCGGAAGTACTGTTATTCAACAAAACGACAGCATAAGTACCATCGGTATTTTCAAACGCTGAAAAATAATAACCACTCTCGTTGAACCCCGACGTACCTATACGAACCGCCCCTGGTTTTACCACTGAGGAAAGATGTCCGATGATATAGTAATGCGAGTTGCGTGTAATAGTCGAATAATTCGAACGGTTGATATCCACCGCACCATAGCAGGTCTGGCAACCCCCTTCACGATTGGGGCCACGGTCGCTGTCGAGCATCAGATTCCAGACAATAACGCCTTTACACCAATTATTCACCGTTCCCAGTGCCACATCCCGCATATCATCCATCAGCCGTACTTCAAGGTTACGCCCATCATTCCATGTCCCGATAGACGTCTCGGTGAAGATTAACTCCCGGTCGGGATACCTGCCATGTATGTCGAGAAGCTCCGACTTATTTCCTCCATAATTATGATAAGCCGCTCCGGCTACCAGATCGATATCGATACCGGCATCATAGATCTTTACCGGATAATCATTCTGGTCAGGCATATTATCATAATTATAGTTATGATCGAACAGATAGATCTTCGTAGTCAGTGACGCTTCCTTGAATTTGGGAACCAGGTGGTTTTTTACAAATTCGAGTTGCTCCTCCCAACCCATGAAAAGGGAAGCGGAATTCCCCCGGTTCAACGGTTCATTCTGGGGTGTTACGGAGTAGATATTGATCCCATGTTGTTTGAAAGCATCGATCCATTTCACAAAATAATCGGCATAATCGGCATAGTGGGCCGGATTGAGTTGGCCGCTCGTCCATGAATTGAAAGGCTGAAGATCGGTCAGGTTATTCACCTTCATCCATCGTGGGGGCGTCCAGGGCGAACCCATTATCTTCAGTTCGGGATTAATGGCCAGGATCTCTTTCAGAATAGGAATCACGTAATCGGTCTCTTCAGGGGTCAGGCCGAACCCGGTTTCTTTATTGTCCCAACAGGTATATTCGCTTAATGAGAAATCAGAGCAACCGATAGATATCCTGACGTAACTCTGCCCCATCCCCTCTGAATGTGAAAATGTCTCTTTCAGGAATTTAGCCCGATTCTCTTTCGTCATCTGTTGCAGGTTATAACAGGTGGAACCCGTAATAGCGGCTCCAAAGCCATCCATCGTCTGATAACGCGTTTCCGGCTCCAATTTGATTATACTCCCCGGTGATGGATTGTCCTTCTGACTAAACGCCGTTTCCTGTTTCCTGAAATTCTGTGACCGGGTATTGGTCGTGATATAAATCGTCACATCATTACTATCCGTTTTTCCGGGCTGCTCCGGCTTTTCCTCTTTCTTTTCTTCTTTTATTGGATCCTGGCATGAGGTAGAGCCGTAAAACGCCAGCATCAACAGAAACATTTTCAAACTGAGTAACATTTTCATCTATTTTTATTCCATTCTTTCACTATCCAAGGAAGAGGCGATCATTCACTTTTGAAATACCCTCACATAATCGATTTCATACGTCGCGGGCAGCTTGCTTTCATCAATACCCTGCGACCCGCCCCAATCGCCACCCCATGCCAGGTTAAGTTTCAGGTAAAAAGGCACATTGAATGGCCAGGTATGTTTATTGTTCTGTTTGTCGTTATTGAAACGAAAATATTCCTCACCGTCGACAAACGCCCTGATATAGTCTGCCGTCCACTCGAGGGCATACACGTGAAATTCGGTTTCTGCATTACCGATCGTCTTTGTAGCTGTTTTCTCGGTTTTCTTCACGTGGTTATAACTCTCCGTATGTACCGAAGACTGAACTACATTGGGCCGGTAACCCACATATTCCATGATATCAATCTCGCCGTCGAACGGCCAATTTTTGAAGTTCTTGGGCATCATCCAGAAGGCGGGCCATGTTCCTTTTCCACCGGGCACTTTCAGGCGTGCTTCGAAATAACCATAGGTCCAGCTCTCGCTGGTATTGATGCGTGCCGAAATGACCCTGTCTCCCTGCTTCCGTGCAACTATCTTAAGTGTACCATCGTAGATGGAAGCCACCGTATCACTACCTGCAAATCCGCCGACATAAGTCTGTAATTCATTGTTGACTGCACCCTTAGCCAGATTTTCATACCACCACTTCCCGCTGTTCAAGAGCGATGCTCTTCCATCCTGAAGGCGCGGTTCGTTGAATTCTTCCTGCCAGACTAATCTATAACCGGCAGGTGTCGGTATTTCGGGATATACATAAGTAGCATAATCCGGCTTTTTGAATGTCTCGGTTGGTATAAATCCTGTCCAGACAAGAATTCTTTGCAATGAAGAGTTGGAAGTACAATCGAGGTTTTCCAGATTTACATTCGTCCGGATATCCAGTTCCTTGAGTTGGTTGCCCGCACAGTTCAGTGCTCTCAATGATTTCAGTCCGGATATATCAATGGTTTGAAGTGAATTATTACGACAGTTCAGAGAAGTCAGTGATACGAATTTCTCGATCCCCTGCAACGAGGAAATACCCTTTGCACTCACATCCAGGGTAGTAATGGCCCTGACTTCGGATTCACTGACCCGGCCATCCTTATCCGTATCAAAATTAGCAATACAATAGGTTTTGAAGGCGGCATCCGGTATATCTACCAATACTACACGGCCTTGTTGGGTTATAGTATATTGCTTTGAGAACTTACCCGATTTAAAGGTGAGGATAGCTGTACGCGGCTGTTCTGAAGAATATCTCTCCACAGTAACTTTCAGCACGCTATTCCCCGCAACTCCCCCCGAAGGCGACAATTTACACCAACTCTGATCGGAGGAGACACCCCACTCGGCATTCGAATTCACATTAATCTCCCGGGTTTCCACCTCGGCGGAAAAAGTCAATGATCCGGGTGAAAGCGCAATAGTTACCTCTACGGAAGGAGGTTGAGGTTCATTATTATTTCCACAACTATTGAACAATGTCAACCATGGGATTATAATCAGTCCGATTAATCGTTTCATCTCTCTATTTATTTTTTGCTTGCCTGACAATGCAAGGGGTTATCACTGTTTCACACAAGATACCCAGGTAATAGTTCTAATCACTATTACCCAGGCTTCAGTTTACAAAATTAATCTATTTTTTTCAAACGATACTTCCACGAAATACCTTCACCCAAAGATACGAGTTCCATGATGGTGGTCGTCATCTTTGTGATCTTATATTTCGGATTGTTATATACTGCATCCGAAGGCATATAAGTAAACAGGGTTTTCGACGGGAGATTCAGGTAGTATGTCCCCGATTCTTCCGTAACCGTATATGTGGCTGTCTGTTGTGCTACCGGAACCAGATAATCGGCACCATCATTGAGATTATATTCGGGAAAGAAAGTGCAGTCCTTATTCACATATATCTGACCTCCTTCACCCGGATCAAAGAGATAGGAACCGTTAGCGCCAAATGTCATGACATCATCATATAAACCCCAGTCGGCTTTCTCATTGGCTGAAGCACTCCACCAGCCCGTGGGATCATCAGGACTCGGGCCACAACCAAAATGTCCTCTTACGGATGGTTCCCACGTCCATTTCCCTACGATACCTGTGGCATATTCTTTGCCGCTCAGTTCATCCCCTTCATCAGAGTCACCCGTCTCGGGAACTACCGTTCCGTCATCATCGGCATGATCCTTCAGTACAATTTTATCCAGCGTGATGATACTATTTTCACTGTTACCGCCAAAATCAAACACCAGTTTCAGTGTAGCAATATCAATACCGTTCATTTCACTTTTCCAGAAACAAACAGGTTCATTGGCTTTAAGTTTAATCGTCTCCTCGAAAAAGAAAACACCATCATTCGAGCTATCTGTCAATTTCACCATCACATGAGGATGATCCTTTGTAGAAGAAAGAATGACAGAAAAATCATATGCTTTGGAGGAGACAGTACCGATATTGGTTATCAAGGCCATCTGCGCTTGCCATGTATCGGTTGTGGCTGCAGGTAAGGTTACCGTATAGGAACCTTTTTCAAGCGTATAGGCAGGATCTGCAATCTGCGACCATCCGGGAGCGTACCAGAAGGTGGGTTGATTGATCACCGCTTTTTTCCACATATTGAACTCAGAGTCATAGACAAAACCACCAAAACCTTTCATCAGCGATTTATCGATATGGAATGACCTGGTAACGGAGCCGTCGCTTATCCCGTTACGGTTTGATAATTTTACTTCCACGGTGTAATCACCTGCATCTTTGAATACTTTCTGGAATCCGTTAATGGTCGAATAGCTTCCATCGCTAAAAATCCAAACAGGCATATATCCTGACACACCAGTCATCTTGAATGTCACATTATTGGTTTCCTGGTCGACAACGATCGAAATAGCATCATCAGGAATATCGGAGACGGAAGGAATACCTTTTGCATCCACTCCATCATACTGCTCAGGGGTACATGCTCCCAAAAGAAGTGAGAACATGGTCATGTATAATATATATATCTTTTTCATATTGCGGGTATTAATAGTTATTCTGTGTCAACAGACCTTGTGCCGCATCGATATCGCTTTGCGGAATAGGCAGGTATTTTTTATTAGGTGTCCAGGAATTTGTACGGTACTTGCCATCGGGAACGAGTACCGTGGCTGCTTTACCACTACGGATCAGGTCCCAGTAGCGTTTTCCTTCACCCACAAACTCCAACCGGCGCTCCTGAATGATATTATCCACCGTAGGGGCAATAGGGCTCAATCCTGCACGGCTGCGCACTTCATTCAGGTAACCCTGTGCCGTTCCTTTGCCTGAAGTTCCACGTGCCAGCAGTTCGGATGCGTACAATAATGTTTCCGCATACCGGTATACCCGGAAGTTATTATTGTAGTTCATATCGGCAGCACCGGTATTTCCGGTATTTCCTCCCACACGGGGTAAGTACTTCCTCAGGAAATACCCTGTATCCTGATAACGTCCTTTGTAAGTAGCCCCGGTAGAAGCAGCATAATCTGCAAAATTGAGAATACTGCCATCACGACGCTTATCACTCGCGTCATACATTTGATAAGCTTCTTCCCGAACCGGTTCGAATCCCCAACCACCTTCGTAATGAGGACTGCCACCAAGATTATCTATACCGATCAATTTCGGGTAAACGGAACCACCGGCGGCAATAGCAGCATCCCAGGCACGCTTACCTGCAACGGACACATAATTGATTTCGAAAATCGATTCACTGTTCCATTCCCCGGCTTCTTCCCAGATGGAAGCAAAATCATTTACCAGACTATACTTCCTGGATTCGATAATCTCTTCCATATAAGCAAGTGCTTTCGGATATCTGCTCTCGTCCTGCTGGTACATCACCACCTCGGCATAGAGCATGTAAGCCATGGCTTTCGATACCCGTCCATACCACTGTGCACTTGTACGAATATCCAATCCGCCATTATCAATAGCATCTTCCAATGCTGTTACTATACCGGTATACACATCGTCGGCCTTGCTCTGCTCATGGACATATGGAAATGAAAGGTTCTTTTCGTAATAGGGTATATTCCCCCATAGTTTCCATAACCAGTTGTAATAGAATGAGCGCAATACCTTTGCCTCGGCACTATAAAGGGCTCTTTTTTCGTCAGAGATATCTTTTACATTTTCAATGTTCTCCAGTACCACATTCGCACGGTTTACTCCCGAGTAAAAAGTTGTCCAGAGATCACTTACCACCGAAGTGGGCAAAGCATTATAATTAAACATACGGTGCAGGTAAATACAGTCGTTTTCATTCTCTCCACCTACATAGACGTCATCCGACATCACATCTGAAACAAAACCAATGTGGGTGTATTGTCCCCATGCATAGTCAATCCATTTCAAAGGATCATATGCAGCTACCAATGCTTCAAAAATGCGTGCATCCGAGTTGTAGTATTCTTCAATAGAGACCTGGCTGGGTGGGTCCATGTTAAGGAAATCAGTCGTACATGAAGTCCCGGTTATACCCAGGAGGATGCAGCTTATCAAAATTAGAATATATTTTTTCATATGACTCTGTTCAATTAAAAGTTTAGATTTAGCCCGAAAGTATAGGTTCTCGCCTGAGGATATATACCGCGGTCAATACCGATCTGCGTACCCCCGGAAGAGATTTCCGGATCGAACCCTTCATATCTGGTGAAAGTCAACAAATTTTCAGCCGACACAAAAAAGCGTAAACTTGAAATCAGAAGATTTCTTGTCAGCTCTTTGGGCAATGTGTATCCCAACTGTATGTTCTTCAAGCGCAGATATGAGCCATCTTTGATGTATAAATCGGATGACAGCCAGTTGCTGTTATTATCAGAAAAGGTGAAGCGAGGAATACGGTTAGAAGTTCCTTCACCGGTCCAACGATCCAGCATATAGGAAGGCAGATTGATGGAAGCAATATCCGTACGGCGTGTTGCGTCAAAGATATCGTTGCCCTGTGTGCCCTGCCACATCATATAGAAATCAAAGTTTTTCCACGAAGCAGAGAGGTTCAAACCGAATGTCCAGTCGGGCATACCTTTCCCGATTCCGGTCTTGTCGTTATCATCAATCTTACCATCACCGTTTATATCTACGAAACGGACATCACCCGGCAACGCTTTGGGTTGTATCAACGACACATTGCCTTCCTTATCTGTATAGGTATAGCTGTTTATTTCATCCTGATTCTGGAAAATCCCATTGGTTTTGTAACCGTAGAAGAACGGGAACGGTTGTCCATTTTCGGCTCTGGAAACGGTTCCTACATTCTGATAATTATCGTAATTCTCGAATCCGGTTTCGTTTCCTAAATTAATCAATTTATTCTTCAGATAGGTAGCATTGGCTCCGATCCGGAAATTGAAGTCAGACACCTCAAACCGATATGCTGTTTCAAATTCGAAACCGGAGTTCTCCATCTCACCCACGTTACCCCAAGGTTTGGATTCTCCCACATATGAAGGGATAGGCATCCACATCAACATACCATCGGTAATCTTCTTATAATAGTCGGCACTCATAGTCAACGCATTGGCTAAAAATCCAAAATCAATCCCTATATTCGTCTGTATGGATTGCTCCCACCGCAGATCCTTATTGGCCAAGCCATTGGGCTTGGTTCCATTGTACAGCTTTATGGCATCACCCATCCCGAAGAAATAGTTATTCGCGGTCTGTGTAAAAGCTTTAAAACGGAAATCATCGATATTTTCGTTACCGTTCTTTCCCCATGAAAACCGAAGTTTTGTACTGCTCAGCCAATCGGGGCGGTCTTCGGCAAATTCTTCGTTGGTGATATTCCATCCCAGCGAGAATGAAGGAAATGTAGCCCATGGATTATTGGTTCCAAATCTGGAAGAGCCATCGCGACGAATGGTTGCCTGAAGTATATAACGCTCGCCGTAGTTGTAGCTTAAGCGTGCAAAGTAGGAGGCCAATGCATGGGGATTGGTCGATCCGCCGTACACGCTCATATCACCGTTGGCGGCCGTACCGGTTGTAAAATCGATATTTGCCTTGTCGGGATTTTCTTCTACCATGTAGTGGTTGCTTCCTCCCACCCTACGGCCGGCAGTTTTCTTGGCAGATTGTCCCAACAATAGGGCAAGATTATGTGAACCAAAAGTTTTATCATACGACAATGTGTTTTCCAACTGCCATACCAATGCACGGTTCATTTCCGACCATACAGCCGATCTTTCGGATTTGTTGGATTGTCCCAGGTAATAGACCGGTCTCCATCCATCATTCCCCCAGAAAGCCATGTCCGTACCGAACGACGACCGGAATTTCAGGTTATCCCAGATGACCACTTCTCCCCAGAAATTGGAAATGAATTTATCAGCATTCCCTCTATCTCCCGGCAGAGTCAGGAAAGCCAGAGGATTCACCATTTCATTATAATCGGAACCGGCCACTGTATAGATACGTCCGTTCTTCTTATCCCGTACAGGCACAAAATTGGGCGTATTGGCATATCTTTCAAATACAGCATCCTCATCCTCTTCATATATTCCAAGTATCGGTGAAAAAGCAAGGGCACTCCCCAGCGGTGAGCCATATTCGGAATTGGTGCTAATCCCCTGCGACTGGATACGCGAATAGGCCAGGTTAGCACCGAAGGTGACATTACTTAACCAGTTACGTTCATTCTTGGCATCCATCAACACGTAACTATTATTGGAACGCAAGGCGAGACGTTTGTAGTTGGAACGGTCAAAATTCCCCCCGACAATACCATCCTGCATATAGTAACCTGCCGACAAATAATAATTGAGCCGTTGTGAGGTACCGCTCGCGCTGAACTGATGCTGTACTAACGGTGCATTGTAATTGAAAACCTCTTTCTGCCAGTTTGTTCCCTCTCCATATGAATAGGGATCTGCATATAACGGTGAATTTCCTCCGTTCATTCTCCCTTCATTCATCAATATGGCATATTCAGTGGCATTCAGCACACCCCTTTCTTTCCACGGGCTTTGCATCCCGTATGAGAAATCGTAGGTAAAGCTTGCCTTTCCTTCTTTCCCTTTTTTGGTGGTAACGAGAATAACACCATTTGCGGCACGTGTACCGTAAATAGCTCCTGAAGCGGCATCTTTCAGTACCTCAATCGATTCGATATCGTTCGGGTTAAGGTAATCGATACCGCCGTCAATTGGCATTCCATCGACGATATAAACAGGGTTCGAATTATTGATGGTTCCGATACCACGCACACGTACCTTGGCAGCATCACCGGGCTGGCCGGAAGCGGAAGTGACCGTCACACCTGCCGTAAGACCCTTCAGTGCATTGTCAACCCTGACGGGCGCGGTCATTGCCAGGTCGTCGGATGTGACACGGCTGATGGCAGCCGTCACCACACTTTTACGCTGTACACCATAACCGATTACCACGAACTCTTCAAGTTCTTCTGTGTCTTCACGCAGTTGCACATTAAGAACGGTCTGATCGGTAATCGTGAATTGCTGTTCCAAATAACCAATATAAGAAACACGCAATGTGGCACCCCGTTGCACCGATAAGGAGAAATTTCCTGACGTATCGGTAATTGTGCCGACACCGGTGCCTGGAATGGCTATATTTGCTCCGATGACCGGTTCACCATTTTCATCGATCACCCTTCCACTCAGTCTTATCTGCTGTTGGGGTGCCTGTCCTGTTTGAGTGGCAGCTTCCGCCTTCCTGAAAATATAAATCTTGTTGTCCCTCAACTCGTAACCGATGTTACGGGGTGTGAGCAGTTGTTCTAACACCTGCTTAAGATCGATATCGGTCACCCGAATAGTCACAGCATCATTAAGATCCACCGCCTCTTTACTGAAAGCCAGGGTGTAATCAGTTTGTTGGGTGATGCTCTCCAACACAGTTCTCAGATTTGTCTGGCTGAAATTCAAGCTCACTTTTTGTGCCATGCCAATTGTAGTACTCAGCACAAAGAGCGACATTAGAATTATCCATCGCCTTTTCATTGG
Source organism: Proteiniphilum sp. (assembly GCF_034927365.1). GTDB lineage: Bacteria > Bacteroidota > Bacteroidia > Bacteroidales > Dysgonomonadaceae > Proteiniphilum. Next base: position 65,473 of record NZ_JAYFQD010000001.1, read on the forward strand.
AATTTTTCCCATGGTTCATTTTACATATTAAAAAATTAAACATAAAAAATTTAACCTCACTAAATTCACGTTCTCCCTACTTCTACAGATACTGATTTAACACTTTTGAAAGCTTGTTATCGCTTCTTTATAGTAGACACGGGAGAGTTGTAAAAGGATGAGTTGGAAGAAAAAATTAACACAATAAAAATATAACAGATTTATTATAAGCTATATACATTTTATTCCGGCACAAGGATTCACATTAATATTATTCAATACTGAGAAATATTACCAAATAAATTAAAATTGTTTGATATTTTATATATATTTGCATACACAATCAATCGTGTTACATGTTTCAATGAAAAGAATCTTGATTACCGGAGGTGCGGGATTTATAGGCTCTCACTTATGTGAAATTTTACTAAACCAAGGTCATCGCGTAATTTGTCTTGACAACTTTCTTACAGGATGTAAAGAAAATATTGCTCACCTCATGGAAAATGACCGTTTTCAATTGTTGGAACATGACATCGTGTATCCCTGTCCGGTCGTGCCTGTGGATGAAATATATAATTTAGCCTGTCCGGCGTCTCCTGTCCATTATCAGCGGGATCCGATCAAGACCATGAAGATATCGGTGATGGGCGCATTTAATATTTTACAACTCGCCAGGCAATACAATGCAAAAATTTTACTGGCTTCCACAAGCGAAATTTACGGGGATCCTTTGGAACACCCCCAGCAGGAGTCCTATTGGGGAAATGTGAACCCGATCGGAGCACGTTCGTGTTACGATGAAGGGAAGCGTTGTGCGGAAACGATTTTCATGGACCACTACCGGAAAGAAAAAGTACGGATTAAAATTGTACGGATATTTAATACCTACGGGCCGGGGATGCTGTCTCATGACGGGAGAGTAATCTCCAATTTCATCCTTCAGGCATTGCAGGATGAAGACATTACCATTTACGGTGACGGCAACCAGACCCGCAGCTTTCAGTATATCGACGATCTGATAGATGGTCTGACAAGGCTGATGGATACGGAAGATGATTTTGTAGGACCTATCAATATTGGGAATCCATCGGAGTTCACCATTAAAGAGTTGGCAGAACGTATTGTCCGGCTCACCAATTCCCGCTCCAGGCTGGTATATAAGCCCTTGCCTGAAGATGATCCTAAACAGCGAAGACCGGATATCAGCCTCGCCCGGGAAATACTGAACTGGAATCCTACCGTCACTCTCGACGAAGGATTATCTAAAATGATTGCACATTTCAAAAAAAGAATAATAACGACATATTCAAATAAGGAAGAAGTTAATGGATTTTTCGTTGTATAAAATATTGATAGTAGATGATATTCCTACCAATGTTTGGTTATTGAAATCGATGTTAGAGCAATCGGGATTGCAGGTCTGCACCGCAGGTAATTCGGAAGAGGCGCTTGCCCGGCTCAAAACTGAACCAATCGACTTGATATTGCTGGATGTCTTAATGCCTGGTGTCAATGGTTTTGAATTGGCGGAACAGCTAAAGAGTGACCTCGATTTCCGGGAGATACCGATTATTTTCTTAACTGCCCTGAATGAGCCGGGAGATGTAGTCAAAGGGTTTCACACGGGAGGCAATGATTTTATTTCCAAACCGTTCAATAAAGAAGAATTATTCGTCCGGATCCGTCATCAATTAACCTTACTGGAAACAAAAAGAACCATCCAGCGTCAAACCGTCGAACTCCAAAAGGCAATCGCGGGGAGAGACGCTTTATATTCTGTGATTGCACACGACTTACGTCTTCCCATGTCATCACTAAAGATAACCTTTAACGTCCTCCTCCTTAAAATGGAAGAATATCAAATCGGTGAACAGGATATCATGGAGATGCTGCAAACGGCCAATGAAACGACAGAGCAATTATTTTCCCTGCTTGATAACCTTTTGAAATGGATCCGAAGCCAGATAGGTAAATTGGAGGCAGTCCATCAAAGTATTTACCTCGGAGAACTTGCAGAAGGAGTCGTGGAGATTTTCTCGATGGTTGCTTCCACGAAGCGGATAAAAATCAACTTTCAATCCTCGCCGGTGGAGGATACGGAAGTGTGCGTGGATATCGATATGATTAAGACCGCTATCCGGAACCTGCTTAGTAATGCCATCAAATTCAGTTACAACGGCAGTGAAATCGATGTGGTTGTGGAATCTAAAGGAGCTGAAGTATTCTTCCGCGTCACTGATCACGGTTGCGGAATAAAAGAGGAGGACCAGCACAAACTGCTGGATGCGGCAATCCATTACACCACTTTCGGCACGGAGCATGAATCGGGCTCAGGGCTGGGGCTGTTACTGGTGAATGAATTTATGAAACTAAACAACGGCCGGCTGTTTTTCAAATCGAAAGAGGGAGAAGGGTCCACTTTCAGTTTCGCCCTCGCGAAGAAAGAGGGGTAAGATCTACATCCAGCGTCACTATCACCGGTTTATGGTCACTGTATTCCAGTTCGGGGGAATAATAGCGTGTTCCCCTGAATACCTCGCCGGAATAAAAGATATAATCGATCCGGAATAATTTCTTAAGGTATCGGTAGGTATATCCATACCCTTTTCCACAGGAACGGAAACTGTCTTCCATGTCGCCTTTGATTCTCCTGTAGGCATAGGAGGCGGGGGTATCATTAAAATCACCACACAGGATAACCGGACTGGTGCTTCCATCTATCATCTCCCTGATCATATCCGCCTGCCGTGCCCTTATCACTCCATTTACATCCATCATATCCTTTAGCCTGATGATTCGCGAGGTGGCCCGGTCGATATCATCCGAAGGCCTGATCCTGTTCTGGTTCAGGTTGGTGGTCTGCAGATGGACATTGTACACTTTGACTACCTGTCCGTCAATATCCAGCTCCGCCCACATGGCCCTGTTACTGCTTTTATCCGGGAAAGTTATCCTTTGCGACCGTAGGATGGGATACCGGCTAAAGAGAGCAACCTGCATCGCCGGAAGAGATGATGAATCTGCCACATAATAAGGCAGGAACCCGGATAACTCCTCAATCCACTTCGATTGTGCTTCGCCGGCAGAGGGGAATTCCTGCAGGCAGAGGATATCGACCTTCTCATCCACCATAAAAGCGCTCAACTCACGACTGACCACGGATATCTCCCCGATACCTCCCTGCCGGATGTTATAGCTAGCCACCTTCAGTTCCCTGCCGGCCGGCTCAGTCTGTTTAAAGGGCCATTGGAAAACAGCGGAGAGGTACGGGATATTGAGCAGCACGGCAAAAAGAGGAATCACAAACCACCACTTCTTTCTTGCCACCCAGTAGAATATCAGCAAGATATTTACTCCCAATATCAGGGGAAGGAATAAACCCAACCATTGCAACTCCATCTGCCGGGCCGGATGAAGGCGAAATGCCAAAAAACCGCCTACCGCCAGTATGGAAGGGATCATGGTGATCATCCCTCCCACAACATCAAGCAACTTAACCAGGACCCGTATTCCCATCTCCCCTGTTACAAATATTTATGGATGGAAGTAAGCAGGACATCTTTGTCTAACGGCTTGGTGACAAAATCATTGCATCCGCTGTCAAGCAATTCTCTTTTATCCTCTTCATAGGCATAGGCGCTGACAGCAATAATGGGAGGAGATGAAGGCGACTTGCCCCGGATAGCTTTGATCGCCTCCAGGCCGTTCATCTCCGGCATTTTAATATCCATCAAAATCAGGTCGGGATGGTATTTGTCAAATAATTCGACTGCCTGCCGGCCGTTTCTGGCATGGATCAGGCGGTACTGTGAACCTATCAGCACCCGTATCAATTCGAAATTATCGTCGATATCCTCAGCCACCAGGATCGTGGCCTTCTCCCTGCTTTTGTATGGTTGCAGCGGATCCCACTCCGGTTGATCCTGCATTCCTCCATTTTCAGGACCATCGGGTTGCACCGGTATTCTGAACGAGAACAGCGATCCCACCCCCTCTTCGGAGGTAACCGAGATATTCCCTCCCAGACGTTCCACAATCGTCTTACAGATAGATAGTCCCAAACCCGTACCCGGAGCGAAATTGTCAACTTTCACGAAACGGTTGAAGATTATGTCCACTTTATCTTTTGAAATCCCGATACCGGTATCCTTCACATAAAATTCAACGAAATCGGGTATAAGCCTGTAACCTATGGTAATGGTACCCTTCGGTGTAAATTTGACGGCATTGTTGACAAGGTTTGAAATTACTTGTGTCAGCCGGTTTTTATCCGTATTTATGCAAACCTCTTCGTCCGGCAACTCAAGTACCAAAGAAGCTTGCTTGGCACATAACTGATGTGTCATGAAAATCTCCCGGTAGAGATCATTGATTTTCACAGGTGTGTAATCAAATGCAAGTGTCCCCGATTCAATTTTAGAGAGGTCGAGTACCTCGTTGATCAACGATAACAAGCGTTTATTGCTGGACTCGATGATATTGCAAAATTTCTTCCGTTCCTCTGCATTGTCGATATCAGCCATAATAGCCGAAAAGCCGACAATGGCATTCAACGGAGTCCTTATTTCATGGCTCATATTGGAAAGGAATGCCGACTTGAGCCGGTCTGATTCTTCCGCTTTTTCTTTGGCCTTTTTCAGTTGTGCTTCATAACGCAATTGCTCCGAAATGTCGCGGCGGATATGCCAGATGATCTCTTCGCCATATTCGTTTCGTATAATATAAGAGATACATTTGGAACTAATCACATTGGTCTTGGGATAAGGATAGTTACAGATATATTTCAGCGTGTCGTCATTTGCCCGCAATGCCTCGATAAAATTATCCCACATCTCTTTATCCTTAAAATTTCCCATCTCCTCATAGGCCTTATATTTTGTAATATCTACATCTTCGGGGATTCCATTCTGTCTACGGCAAAATGGATTGGCAAAGATGAGTGTCCCATCCATTTTGGTAGCAAAAAAGCTGTCGTTAGAGTTGTCCACAGCCTGTGTGACCATTTTCAATTCGTCCCATCTCGATACGATATCGTTGATATTTTGGGCATAACCCTCGAGAATTGCCGCATCGTCCTTGGTACTGTATATATTGACAATCTTTAATTTCAGATAAAAGAGTTTATTATCTTTCATGATCCGATATTCAATCGGCATCTGGTTCAATGCATAATTCGCGAAAAAGTTTTCGAGTCTTTCCCGGTCTTTCGGGTATACGCTTTTCAGGTATTCATCCATTGTGAAGGTAAATCTCTCGTTTTCCTTCATCAAAATACCGGTATATCCGCAATAGTCGAAAGTCCTGGTTGACGTATCATAACTCCAGTAGCCTATTTTAGCCGCCCGTTCGGTTTCCGTGAGGCGTTCATTCGCCATCTGCAGGCTTTTTTTCATTTGGCTCCGTTTGGTGATATCCCGATACTGGCACAACAGGTGCTCATCATCATATTTCTGGATGATGCATTTGAAGAAGTAGAGTTGGCCAGGGGCGGGAAGATCATAATTCGCGTTGGAGACTTCTCCTGTCCGGATAACATATTCTATGGCCGGTTTCAATTCACGTACGGTTTCTTCCGGGAAATAGTCGAAAATATTTTTCCCCAACAACGTATATTGATCATTTACATAGGGATTATTCTCCGTCTTAACGATCATATCAATACATGTTCCGTCGTTTTTTAGAAATAACAAGGTGTCGCAAGTCATTTTCAATAAACGGCCAGCCTGGCTGTCGTCGAGTAGAATACCTTTTGTTTCCATGTGTAATTCTTCTTCAAATAATTCATTGCAAAGATCGCTCTTTTTATGCTAAAATTCGCTCGATAATCAGGAAAAATATCTATGCCGAAGACGAATTAAATGACGTTTCAACTACCGGGGATTTGTCGGTAGTTCAAGACAAGCAGAAGACTGGCTTTTGGAGGGGTTTAGGTCGTACCTTAGTCGTATCTCGGTCGTATCTTGCTCTTTTAAATTAGAACCAGATAAGAGTTAACCAAGACTGAAATAACGCTCATATATGCATTAGCAATTTCTGTAATATATAAAGGCGAATCTCCTCTCTGGTTACATCATACTTATAGCTTACTTTTTGTGTAACCTTATTTCAGGACGAGACATTTTGAAAAATTTGGATTACCTTTGCCGGGCGTAAGAATGTGATACTCCAATTATTTTCATGATAAAAACAAAGATAATATTTAATATTTTCTGTGCTATTTTTCTACTTTTAGCATCGTGTTATAAAGAGCCAAATCTTGTTTCCGATCAAATCTATAAGATCGATAAAATCACGTCTATCCAAACTCTATTTGAAAGTATAGCCCGTCAACCTGAAATTGCTGTAGATTTGATACAAACTGCTGAGAATGTTGCCGGATATAGAGATATTTCGGAGTTAGCCCCTATTGATGAAAGTATAAGCAAGAAATTCGGTTATGCCCGAGGAGTCTGTATCTCAGCCTGTGCAGAAGCTATCGCTCGTCAACCCGAATCTCATGCTATACTGACAGCTACCGCTGTAAAGTTCTTAGGGGCATATAATGGAACAGGTATTACAGCGTAAATAAACGAGTATTCCAAGGTAAGGGCATTACCGGGTATTTTAGGAGGTATTTCCCGTCAACCGGATGCCTTCAGCTCCATTAATGAAATGAGTAATACCTTATTAGGTGTGGAACTCACTAAAGAATAATTTTACTATAATTCCATGGTTTGCCGGCAAAGATTTGAATATTTCATGTCGAATGAAACCGAATATTTTATCGGGGGCTTACGCATATACAATTAATACTGTCTTTCCGCTTTTTCCCAGGCGGCGTTTCCTTTAAAATTTTTGAGATAGACCATACCTTTGAACACGTTGAGGTTCATGAACAGGAAATAGTAAGGGATAAATAATAGTTTCGATTGAATGCTGCGGTGCGCCAGATACCATCCGAGCAAGGCCAACAGGTAGAAAACAATTTGCCCGGCGACGAATAGCTGGTACAGCCATATGGGCGTTGCGCACATCAACAATAAGGCAATATTGAGTGGTATGAGCAAAAATAAGGCGACGGGCGTGATTGTCCACCGCAATACCCGGTGGGAGATGTATTGAAAGCTAAGCCATCCATAACGAAAGATATTCAGTAACGGGAGGAGCCGTCGCACCGCTTGTATCCCCCCGGCGACGATACGCACCTTCCTTTTCTCCTCCTCTTTCATATTGAGTGATGCCGATTCCATCGCATAGGCATTTTTACAGTAAGCAATCCGGTAACCCTTCTTGGCTATTCGCAAAGAGAGTATAAAGTCGTCCAGCAGGGTATCTTCGGGCATCTCCTCAAAAAGGGCTGTACGAATGGCGAAAAGTTCACCGGCAGCACCCACGGCAGAATAGAGACGGGAATCAAGCTCTTTCAACGCCGATTCATAACGCCAATAAGCCCCTTCGCCGCCCGACGATGCGGTATCTTTTTCTTTTACGGCAATTCGTTTTTCTCCGGCTACACATCCTGTCCGGGGATCGGTAAACGCTCTTACAATTTCTTTTACCGCTCCTTTATTGATCATTGTATTGGCGTCGGTAAAGACAACAACAGGCGTCGTTACCGACTTCATCCCCCGGTTGATAGCCGCGGTTTTCCCTCTTCGTTCCGGCTGGAAGAGCACGGTAACGTCCGGGTATCCCGCCAGGACTTCATTGGTCTTATCGGAAGACCCATCCGTTACCCAGTATATTTTCAGTTTATCTTCAGGATAATCGATTAATAAGCAGTTTTCCATTTTTGCATCTATCACCTTCGCCTCGTTATATGCCGAGATAAAAAGCGTCACTTCCGGCAAGATCTCCAGCAATTCCGGCTTTTTAGGGGGCATAAATCTCTCTTTCACCTTTACGGCAATCCAAAGGATTATCCCATACCCGATATAGGTATAGAATACCAGGAACAAACAAAAGAAAAAGAGGAAAGAAATAGCCGCGCTCATCTTATAATTATTTTTTAATCCTATTTTATCAAGTTCGATTCTTCATCTTTAGGAGGTTTAGTTTGTCTGGTAAAAAAGAAATTAAAATTCTTCAACGCTCGTGTAATTCTCACTTTAAAACTATCGAACAATGAACCATCTGCATCCAACGTATTACTCGCAGTTACAGCGCGTGCTTTCCGCGATGTTATTAATTTTATTTTTCCATATTTTTTGAGGCCTAAAGCCATCGAACCATCTTCCCCCCGGATAAGTTCTACACGGTAACCTACTTTCCTACCGTATTCTGCTACATAAGCGAATACCATTCCCCGCACTCCCCGTTCCGGACGATTCAGATAAATAGCGCGTATGTATAGATCTCTCAGGAGTTCATACATCTTCAGCCCCCATTTGGAATGATTAGCGTCCGGAATAAAACTCCAAAAAGAAGATACTGCTACCACTCCCGGTTTTTCCAATCCGTTGATCATGGTTTCAATATAACGAGGTGGGTACATTGTATCCGAATCAATACAGACATAATATTTCCCACGGGCATGGTTTAATCCGCAGCGACGGGCATACCCACAACTCTTTTTCTCCTCAAAGTACATAGGAATACCTGTTGCATCGAAAACGTCTCCCGTCCGATCAACAGAATTATTATTCACTCCAATAATTTCGATTGGATACCGGCAAATATTTTCACTCAGCGACCACAGGCAACTCATCAGACGTGTCTCTTCATTATGGGCAACTACCACCACGGAAGCCAACGGCTGTTCACTGTTCAATCGTTGCAATTTTTCCCTCACCTTTTCAATCGTTTCCGGAGAGACAGAAGAAAAGGGTTTTTCAAAAACCGACAAGTATTTGGTGTACCAAGGCATAATTCGTTATTGCTTTATCTTCTGAGCCTTTCCTGAAGATTTGATTTTATTTCCGAATCTTTTAGCATGTCTACAAAATAGGATGCATCGTTTCTACTGAATACAGAAAAATCAGATTCATATTTTTCAACGAAATGAGTCGCATGTTCCACCAGATATTTACGGCAATCGATATTCAGCATCACCCCGTCTTCATAATCTGTATAGGATAATCCCGTCACTTTGTTATCTGAAGTTATCTGTTTAATTTGTTCCTTTTTTATTCCGGACAGGTTCACCGTGACGGAGGGATAGTAAAAATACTGTTGCGAAGGTAGGGAAATTTTTAATTTAATCGTGTTTCCGTTTATCTCTTTGGTTACGGAGCCGTGTACCCGGTAATAATTATATTCGTAGTATTCTTCCAGTGACGGAAACCAGACGGAATCATCGCCGTCTTTCCCGTACGTATTGTTTAACCAAAGCAGAAATTCGGCAAAAGTAACACCTGTTCCATGTATACCTACATGAACGGCTTGCCTCTCTTCTTTGGACTTTCTCAATTCGGATTCTATTTTACTGACAATGTCGTATGAAGAGTCATAGAAAGTCCTTTCCAGTAAACCCTTGTGCAGGTCTGTTTGTACGTTGAAAGGGTATAAAGGGACAACCTGTGGGCCGGTGGCTGCGGTATTTTGTGCAGTCATGATCACGATCGGGGCATAATTGAAAGCGGCGGTAACGTAGGTTTTGTTTCCACTGGGCTCTGCCAGGGTTTTACACCCTCTTCCCGATAATTTATTTAATATGATCTGTTGGGATAAGGTGTAGTGTTTAATAATGGAATCTTCCTGATTAACGGCCTCTGTATTTACATCATGGAATGCAATTCCCGTACCATACGCCAACATTTCATACATATTGTTCCAGGTTAATCCGGATTTCATATAAAAGCGGGCATAGTTTTTTGTAAATCCTTTATTCACATCTGTTTTTGCATCCATCCATTCCCATTCAGGGGCCAATGTTGTCGTAAAAGCAAAACGAACCTCTTTCCCTGTTCCGTCGGTACTCCCGAGGGTCTTTTTGAAATAAAGAACATCGGGAGGCAGATCTCCTGCTGCCAATTGTTCCGCACTGTAATAATAATTATAAGAAAGCGGTTTTCCGTTGATCGCGGCCCATGTTGTACTGTAAGCCGCATGTTTACAATCATCCTGCGTGAGCATAAATAACCACGATTTGTTGTATTTAAGAACCGGGATTTCAGCTTCCATGATATCCGTATCGATCCCGTTATCCGTTTCCAACATGATTTCCGCCATCACATTTTGCGCTTCGTTTTCATACGGATACAGGTATCTTACATATTCCGTACCCTGATTATTCTCGGTATTTTCCTGGTATACATCTTTATCTATGCAGGAAGTAAAAATAATCAGTAAACCTACAAGAATAGTTTTATAAGGATTAATTGTGAAACACATGAGTTTAATATTTTAATTACTAAGATAATATATGCAAAAATAGTTTATTTTATTTATAAAGCATTTATCTTCCGTTTATTCAAACCTTATTTTTCTCTGATCAGGTTAGAAATTATTCTTTGATCTTTTGGTTTTGTTTATTCAATTAATAAATTTTTCTTTTGTGACAATTCTTCGAATAAATCCTTCCATTCAGACATGATTTTTTCTATTCTAAATCTTTTGACATTTTCCCGGGCATTATCGCCCAATTGTTTTCGAATATCTTCGTTCCTGATCAGGTAACAAATTTTTTCAGCGAGCATTTCAATATTTCCATTCTCAACGAGTAATCCGTCCTGTCCATCAGTAATAATATCTTTGGGACCACACGGGCAGGCAAAAGATACCGGCGGCACTCCGCAAGTCATCGCTTCAATCAATACCATCCCGAATCCTTCATACCGGGAGCTTAATACAAAAATGGAACTCTCTAAATACTTTTGCTTAATATCCGTTGTCTTTCCTTCCAGGAAACAGGAATCAGAAAGGCCAAGTGTTTGAATTCTATTCTCTAACTCAGTCCGATCTCCTTCCCCGTAAATATGTAAAGACCAATCGGGATATTTGCCTGAAACTATTTTCCACGTATCCACCAAAAGATCAAAACCCTTATGATAAGTATAACGTCCTCCGGCAATTACTCTTTTATTTTCCAGTGGTGCGGATTCTTTACTTATCAACGTGGAAGGATTGTGAATAATAATTGTATTATTTAATTCGGGCCATTTTTCCTGCTCTTCTTTGGTTAATAAAACTATTTTAGAAAACAATTTCAACTTTTTGGAAAAATGATGTTGGAGATATGAATTGATTCTCTTAAATCGTCTGTACGATTCACCAGAAATTGAATAATAAGCATTTCGGGTTACATGGAGTTCACCAATTTTGATACTTCCGTCTTGTAACGAGTTAATAAAATTAATTTCCCTCCTCAACGTAGAAATTGTAATATCCGGTCTGGATCTATTTAGGAAGTTAGAGAAGCGGGATTTGAACAAGTAATATTTAAAAGGATAAATGATTAATTTTAATATTGATGAATGATATTTTCCTGTATCGAAAATAACATTCAAATCATAATGACGAACTTTGGATGATAGCGGATAATAAATGTTTTTTCCTTGCTGCTCAGACGTTAAAATGGTTACATCATAGCCCAATATATCGGCAAAATAATTGGCTTTTTCCGTAATTACCCGTTCCAACCCTCCGGAAATATAAAGCGAAGGTAAATAATAAACGATTTTCATACAGAACAAATAATTTGGCGATGATAATCCTCTTCCGTTGCTAAAGCAATTTCCTTTCCGGTCAAGGCCTCATTGACATATTTAGAGGGAACACTTACTTTGTGCATGGCTCCCATCCTTAACCATTCGTATTCAATATCTACGTGCCCAATATCGATGGCCTGATAGCCGGCCCGATATAAATCATAAGCTAAAACCGTAGCCGTGGGACCCAAAGCAATAAGGAATAATACGTTTTTATCCTGTTCCAATGCTTTTTCTAAAATAGCACCATACTTATCGAATGCATTTACCGGAGGACAAAGAATACGCTGGATAGATGACGCATTGTCGAATAAATCATTTCCAACCCCTAAACGACTTTTTTCCCCTTCAATAAAAATAATTGAACGTTGATCCCAGATTCTTTTTAGTAGATTAAACCAGCGAGGACTTAACGCTTTCGACTTAAAATCCATATAAGGTCTGGTAATAAACGTATTATAGTAACTACGCCCCGGAATTAAGTAAGTATCCCAAAGATTTCCATATAAATAAAAATGTGTCCTCCAAAATCGTCTTGCTCTTCGGGTATATCTTTCTAATCCCTGGAACGAGTCTGAAATGCAAACTAAATGTTTATCGTTTCGACTCTGTATAACTTCGATTAACCGGCAAGAAAGCAATTCCGATTGTTGCTGGAACCGAATGGATTTCTTACCTATCAAAAGCATCTCTCCATCACCAAATCGGCTGACAGAACACTGGTCTGCAATTATTTTTTCAATACTTTTTTCTATGGAGAGAACAATCGGAATAATCTGTTGCTTCTTTCTCAAAAGTAAGTAAAGTATATTATAGAATTCTACTGTTAAATTGTATCTTACCTTATCTGCAATTATTTTCATTGAATATTTCATCCTTCTTCTCTTTCTTATATAATTGTGTCTAAAATTTTTTGCATCTGATTTTTCCATGATAAATGTGCAACGGATTCTCTAATTTCAATCGGATTCCATCTGTTCTCCCGGTAGAATTCAATTAAGGGTTCAATATTAATTGGACTTTCATCCGCAGGAACTTTCATTATATAAGGCATTTCTTCAAAATCCTCGTCTATTTCAGAATAGATAAACGGTATTCCCCGGGCGGCGTACTCTCTATTTTTGAGCGTTTTGATATAAGTGATATTACTGCGATGCCGGGCTAAACTGCCAATCCCAATATCTGCATGGTCGAATATTTCATCTAAGGCTGTTCCAAACAATCGCCCGTGTAAAATTACATAATTTTCCAATTGATTTTCCGTAATCAAAGGAAGTATTTCAATTCTTTCCCTTTCCCCGCTAAACTCTCCTATAATATGAAAAAATACTTTATAATCGTCTGCTTTGCTTTTGTAATAATCCCTCATTCCAGCAACGACCCTGTCAAACCCATGCCAATAGTGTATTTCCGCAACCCCGATCAAATGTAATTCCGATTGTTTATGGTTATTTTGTTTTAATTTAATAGACGAAAAATCTATTCCGTTAGAAATACGAATGGTACGTTGTCTGAATATTTCAACTTGATCCGAAAACGTAACAATCGCATTCAGTTGTTTTGCCAAACTTTTTCTGAATAATTTATCAATAAACAGTGAGCACTTACTTTCGAATGTGATATATTCTTGATCATAAGGGTAGGTGGGGATTTCCATCACTACTTTTACACCTTTATTCCTTAACTGCCTTACAAAATGAATTAAGAACGGATTGGCGTTATGTTCGGATCTCATATAGACGAAAGAGATCTGTTTCTCTTCTATATAAGCCAGAATGGGAACATAATTAATTCTTTTTTTTATTTTAGCCCGAATTCCTGTCCCTAAACTTATCAACACATTGTCATTTATCATCCATAGGCGCTGCCCATCAGTCGGATCAACGGAATAATAACAATTAACGACATTACAACCAGATTCTTTTAATCCTTTAATCTGAGCTAATTTTTTCTTACTAATGCCATTGTATTCATAAAATCCATTAAATGATATATATAATACTTTCATTGCAAAGGTTTCATTTTGTAGAGACAAAGATATATATTAGTCAATTAAATCTGATTCTAAGTTGGTAAAAGATATAGCCATAATTAAACATTATATTGAATAAAATTATATATGATTTAAACAGAGCGATATAGTCACTCTAAAATTATGGAGTCCGCGAGCAATGAGCATGACCAGATCGTCAAAACCAAACTTGCGACACCTGAATCGATCTTTGACAATACGACATTTCTTTATTCCTCCGATGGCATGTTCCACGAGAATCCGGAAACTCGATATTTTCCTGTTTCCCTCTTTCTGGTCGTCAGTCAACTCCTTGCCTTTGGGTTTCTTCACAGGCATCTTCACGGTCACGTTTTCAGGGGTATACCCCTGGAACCCGTATCCTGCCACAGGGTAATTCCTGTAGGGTTTTAAGGGACTTGAGCAGTATCTCGGACAAACGGTGTACCCATTCATTACACTGGGGCTGGGTCATCCCGTAGGTGGCCCCGTGATACTCCTGTAGAGGGTTATTCTTCAAGTAAGACAGGATGAACAGCAGCTTATCCCTGACAAGGGGCTATTGACTGCTTTTCGGGTTGTACGATATCCTCTACCTGGGATTGCCCTTCAGAGTGAAGCGGCTGTAGTACTCGTTCCAGTGATGTTCAAAGGGGGGAACGAAGACTTCAAACTCTTCCGAGGTAAACCCGGTTAAAGACAGTAACTGACTCGGAGTTTTTCGGACTTTGTCGTATTTCATTTGTGATAATTGATTCTATCCATCACAAAGGTATGTAAAAGAGCGCTATAATAAACTATTAAATATAAACTTTTTTAATTTATCTGTGTTTGAAATTATTGCAAATCGAATAATTATCTTAAATGTTTACTAATGTACCGATTTCAAAAAATAGAAATTGGATTTTTAATTGTGAAATCATGCTTAAGAATTATCTTTGTCAAAAAACAAAAATGCCCTCAAGAGCCTATAAAAGTCTTAAGAATGTAAAGATAGGGATGTTATTCTATATAATATCCTTAATCTTAACTTTTTTTTCAAGAAAGGTATTCCTGGATAATTTAGGAGTAGACTTTATTGGTTTAACAGGAACATTGAATAGTATTCTTAATTTCTTAAATCTAGCCGAATTAGGTATAGGTTCTTGCGTTTGTTTTTTTCTTTATAAGCCCATTGAGAGAAATGATCATAAAGAGATCAATGAAATCATTTCAGTATTGGGATACATGTATAAAAGAATAGGATCATTCATATTGGTTATAGGAATCTCTGTTAGCTTTTTTTTCCCATTGATATTCCGTCATACGGAAATGTACTTAGGTATTGTATATTTTGCATTTTATTCATTTCTTGCATCATCAGTCGTCGGTTATTTTATTAATTACCGACAAGTTCTATTAACAGCCGATCAAAAGAATTATATAGTAACAGGTTATCTACAAACTGCAAATATCTTAAAAACCGGATTACAAATACTATTGGCATATTATTATAAAAATCTTTATATCTGGGTTGCAGTTGAATTTGTATTTAGTTTTTTCAGTTACCTTATCCTCAATCAAAGAATACAAAAAAATTATCCATGGTTGTTGACAAAGGTAAAAGATGGAAAGATTCTACTTAAAAAATATCCAGATATGTTGATAAAAACAAAACAAATTTTCATTCAGAAAATAAAGGATTTTATTCTGATTAAAAATGATGAAATTTTGATCTTTGCTTTTGTTTCTCTCAAAATGGTTGCTTATTACGGAAATTATATGATAATCATTAACAAGTTGATCTATTTGGTTAATGTAATGTCTGATGGAATGGGAGCTGGAGTAGGAAATCTTGTGGCAGAAAATAAATTATCGAATACAATAAAGGTTTTTTGGGAACTTACAGCTTTAAGGTTCATAATTGTAGGAATAGTTATATTTAGTCTCTTTTTGTTTATGCAACCCTTCATTGCTTGTTGGTTAGGTAAAGAATTTCTTTTGAGTGATACTATTTTATACTTATTACTCATTCATATTTTTATTATGCTTTCAAGAGGTGTTGTTCAGATGTATATACATGCATATGGCCTTTATTCGGATGTATGGGCTTCATGGACAGAAGTAATTATAAATATTTTGGTAACATTCATTGCCGGGTATTTTTATGGTATAACCGGCATTCTTATAGGAAAAATTGTAAGTGTTATAGGTATTGCTTTACTTTGGAAACCATATTATTTATTTAAATTCGGAATAAAACAACCTTTCACGAGTTATTGGAAAGGAATGTTCCCATATTATGTAATTTTTGGAGGATGCATGTTTCTTATCATTCCTGTAAAGTATTTTATAATAGACATTTATGTTGATAGTTTTTTTAAGTTGCTGATTTATGCAATTGCAGTGATGATCCCGTTACTGATTATTTACTTTTTCTTGTTGTATAAAATAACATCAGGTATGAAATATTTTATGGTAAGGTTACCATTTTTTTCCAAATATATTAAATCGGACAGATAAATAATGAAAGTAATATGTGATGCCCCGGGGCAAACGTGTAATCGTTTATGGTCTTATGTAGCGACCGTTGCAGAATGTGTCGTGAAAAAGAAAAAGATGATGATTTTATTCTATGATTATACAATAGAAGATTTTCCTTATTTTTTACATTGTCCTTTTATCTATTTTCCTCTATATCAGAAATGGTATTTGGATAGAGGCAACGGATGGAATAAATTTAAGGGTTTAACATGGAAAGCCACTCACAGTGAATTGATGGACAAAATATACTATACTTTGGGTTTCTTCAAAGGATGGCATACCCGAAGAGATACAAGATATCTTGCAGCCGCAAAAAAAGAGATTATCCATATTTTTACACCTAAAAAAGAAATTACGGAAAAAGCTTCAGAATTTATTGATAAGATACGTGAAACGGCTGATATAATAGTAGGTGTGCATGTTCGAAGAGGAGATTATAAAATTTGGAACAATGGACATTTCTTTTATGAATTATATCAATACGCAGATTTTATGGAAAGAATTGAAAAATTATTTCCTCATCAGAAAGTTTCTTTTTTTATAAGTTCAAATGAATGGTTCGAAATAAATGAATTTCCGGGATTATCGTGTTATCGATTTGAAAGGAATCAGCCTTCAGCCGAAATATTAGATTTATATACCCTATCAATGTGCGACTATATAATTGGCCCATTTAGTACTTATTCCCGTTGGGCTTCTTTTATAGGCGAAAAGCCTCTTTGCTTTTTAGAAACTGTTGACCAATCCTTTTCCATTGAGGATTTTTCTCCAATCATCGATTATTTCCATTTTGCAAATGGAAAAGAAATTGCTGATTGGTAAAATCAAATAGACAATAACTTAAAAAAAGAACTTGCAAATATTTCTTTACTATAGGATTTCGATCGTTCCAGAGATTTTAATGACATATATTCTCTTTCTCGAACGGAATGAAATAAATAATCAATGGCTTTTGCCAATTGTTGAGATAGATTTGATGTTTTATCTAATACAATGGCGCATTCGTCATTTATAAGTTCCGGTATTCCTCCTGAACGAGTTACAATTAAAGGTAATCCAGCAGCTAACGCTTCAATACAGCTCAAGGGACAAGGATCCTCCCATAACGATGGAATTATACCGACATCTGCACATCTTAACAAATCTGGAATTTCATTATAAGGTCTGTATCCGGTAAAGATTATTCGATCTATATATACTTTAGCAAGGTCTTGCAATTCTTTTATAAAATCTGTTTGCACAGTATCATTCCCAAAAAAATTACCTCCGATTATCAATAATTTGATCCTTGAATCTTTGAGAAATTGCATTGCTTTTAATAATTCTTTCACACCTTTTTCTGGAATTAAACGTCCTGAAAATACAACCACAAAATCATCCATTCTTAATTTAAGTTTTCTTCGAATCTCTATTTTGGAAATCTCAGATTGAAATATTTCCAAGTCAATACCATTATGGCACGTGTAGGAAGGTTTGAAGGGGAATACAGCATCTATTCGGTTTTTGATATAATCGGACACGGCTATAGTAGAAGATATGAATGATTTTATATGGGAGGCATTAGGAGTATCCGGGCCTAAAAGATCATTGTGTAAATGCAAAACAATTCGGCTCTTTGGAGAAGTTTTTGCTACCTTTTCAGCATAACCTGGTCGATTCTCCAATATGATAATATCATACTCTTGTTTTTTTATTAACTCAAGAACTTTATGAAGAAAATATTCTATATGGAAGTGATAATAAAACGTTTTTTTGTGTAAAAAACCAAATGCTTTCCTCTTTATTCTATACCAATAATTATCGGTTTTAACATAATGATAATGCGTACAAGTATACTTTTTAAAAAAAAACCTTTCTGGTATTTTTTTGTTAATAACACTAAAAACAGTTATTTCATGTAATTTTTCTTTTTCATTGAACTCCAAATAGGAATCAATTAAATTTTCCACTGCTCCTCCTTCAAATGCAGGAATGGGTAATATTCCAGAAGTAAGTACGGCTATTTTCATTGCGATAAATTAAGAATATTTATTTTGTCAGAGAAGATTTGATTTTAATTGATAAAGGAAAAAATAAGACAATCCAAGTTTTTGGAGAAATATAACGCCGATAATTTTTAAATGCTCTTGTTCCAATAATCAATCTTTCTCTAAAAATTAGCTTGTTAGCCATATAAATAGATGCATTTAACATTTCTTTTATTACTCGGTCTATAGTTCGTAGTTCTTTTTTACTTTTATTTTTGCCTAACTTTACTAATTCATCAGTGACCTTAAAATAAGTTTTAACGTTATGAAGGGAATATAAATTAGTCATAAGGGAGGCGTGGCGTAATCTTCTATGGAATAGTGAGGCGGGAATATATGCCACCCTATGAGCTGAAAGATAAAGTTTAACACTGAAAATTTGATCTTCGTATTTTTTTAAATTTGGGTCAAAGAATATATTTTTTTCCTGCAAAAAAGATAAATTAATAAAATGGAGCCAAGGTGGAACACGATAACCCCGAATATCCAATAAAAGATTTAATATTTCAATACCTGTATATACTTTAGTATCAAGCTGATTCTTTCTGTTATATTCAAGTATTAACTTATTTATTTCCCCAAAATTCACAGCATCAAAAAACACAAAATCCAAATTTTCAGAAGTACATCTACTATAACATGATTCAAAAGCATTTTCTTCTAAAAAATCATCACTATCCATAAAATAGATGTATTCTCCGGTGGCTTTCTTTATTCCTGCATTCCGGGCTACTGATTGGCCTTGGTTGATTTGTGAGAAATATTGTATCCGATCATCTTCACGCGCCAGTTTTTTTATAACGGATAAACTGTGATCAGTCGATCCGTCGTCGATAATGATGATTTCAATATCCCTTAACGTTTGGTTCATAACAGACCGTATGGCTTCCTCCACGTAAGCTTCCGTATTATAAACCGGAATAATAACGCTGACTTTGGGTTTGTTTATTGGCTTACTTTGATCCATTGTTTTTTCTCAACATCATATTGCTTTACAATTCTTGCCGGATTTCCCAATGCAACACTATAGGAAGGAACATCTTTTGTAATGACACTCCCTGCACCGATCACAACATGCTTTCCGATCCGGATTCCCGCCAATACAACACTGTTAGCCCCTATCCACACATCGTCTTCAATAACAATCGGTTTCGTACTCACTCCCTGCTCTGAGATTGCTTTATCTATATTCTCAAAGTGATGATTTAATCCCGATATAATCACATTTTGCGCCAGATTGACTTTATCCCCGATCGTTATCGGACCGATAACCGTATTTCCCAAACCGATCCGAGTATGGCTTCCAATCACGATATCCCCCACAGCATTATTGATAATTGCATAATCTTCTATTACGGAATAGTTGCCCATCGCAAAAGTATTGAACGGAACAATATCTTTTCTGACGCTCCGGTAAATAACGGATTTTTTTCCTTTTTTCATATACAGGAACCGTAAACAACGTAACCAACACCGTGGACGGGTCTTTACCGGATGCATCATTAAATGTAACACAAACTTTTTCAACCGGGGTGTTTGCCTGATCCTTTCAGTAAGTTTTGCCATATTATTTTTTCTTTAATCTCCGTGGCGGGTATGAATAAATTTCCGGTTGACTCCTTTCAACCTGAACAGGTTTACAAACATGAGAAAAAATAACAAGGGGATTTTCCTCAATGCCTTTTTTAAGCGTTTATCAAATAATTCGTCAGGAAGCGCCATACTGAACGCTACCACTAAACAAAATAAAAGCCCCCACCATTTCAAAGACCATTGCCAACGAAAGAGGGTAAAAACAAAAGCTAAAAAGCTAATAGTTCCTAATAACAAGACACGGGGCAGCATCATCCATTGAAAGAGTTTATTGCAATAATCCCAGTTTCGTGTAATAATTGCACCGGGTAGTTCTTTAATGGCCTGCTTCAACGTACCGTATTGAGCAGCCAGCCAACGCCGGCGTTGACGGGAAAAACTCTCAGGATCAACTATTTTTTCGTCATAGACAACTACATCTTCTAAATATTCAATATACACTCCTTCTTTCAATAATAAAACCTCCAATTCTTTATCTTCACCGGCAGATGAAACTTCAGGAATATGGCCTTTAAACCAGCTAAAGTCAAAAGCCATGCCGGAACCGCTGAGCGCCGCCGATAATCCGATCCGTGTTTGCCCTTTCCGGAAAAAGGAATTATTCATGCCTTCACTGGCCGCGTCTAATAAAGCGGTATCTGTTTGTGGATTTTTGGCAATCCGCTGTACCTGCATCGCATAAATACCGGATTGATAAGTATCGTTTATCCGGCATAGGAAATCGGGCTCTACCGTATTGTCGGCATCTAAAATAACGACAATTTCATAAGCGTTATTATCAATATCGTGTACTGCTAATTGAAGTGCATTGGCTTTGGTTTCGCGTTCATTGACGATAGGTAATATCTGGATTGGAAGTTCCGAAAGCCGTCTGATAGTAGTATCTTGCATCTGATCGGAAATAACCATTATATGAAAATATTCCTGAGGGTAATCTTGTGTAAGAATTGATTGAACGGAAGATTCTATCACTTTATCTTCTTTATAGGCTGGAAATAATACTAAAATACGGTTTTTTTTATCTGATTGCGGATAGGGTTCTGACCGTTTGAGTAAAGACAAGAATGCAAAAAAACAAAGATAAACAACAGACAAAGCTGTATACGTAAATAGAACCCAGTCCAGAATAATAATACTTTCTTTCATGTTAATTCGGTTTTACATTCTGTATCCTGAAAAAATCTATACACCCTTTTATGCAAGCTTTTGCTAAAGAGATCTTTAATCTAATTACAAATTTGAGTACATCTTTGGGATATGCAATCAGCACCTGATAAGCAATAGATAATATACGATTTTTTCCGGTTCTGTTTCTTTGGGTATACAATAACCGGTTACGGGTCAGATAATAGATTTTAAGCGGACTCTCTTTGCCCGTACTGCTGCTTTCATTATGATAGATGCAGGCTCGCGGTTCATAAACCAGTTCATAACCGGCTTTCGTGATTTGCGTACTCCAATCCAATTCTTCATAATACAAAAAATAACATTCCGGCATTAGTCCGACTTTTTCAATTACCTCTCTTTTAACGAGCATAGCCGCTCCGTGTAAATAAAGGGTGCGGGAAAGGGTATCGTATTGTCCGTTGTCCGGCTCGTCAAATCCTATTGTTTGGTTGCGGATGGTAATTTCACTAAGAGGGGTGTATCCGGCAAACTGGATATAGCCGTGAGCATCATTAAAGAGTATCTTAGGTGAGGCACCGCCAATCTTAGGATCCATTTGGAGGGTTTCTATCAGGTAATGAAGGGAATTGTCTTTTATAATGGTATCGTTGTTCAATAAGAAAAGATAGTTTCCGACGGCTTGCCGGATACCTAAATTATTCCCTCCTGCAAATCCCAGGTTCTTTTCAGAGCGGATCGTCTTGATAAAGGGATATTCTTTCTGTAGCAATAAGGATTCATCTCTTTCAGACCCATTATCTACAACAATGATCTCATAAGGAATGGAAAGATTGGATTGGACAGATTCAATCATTTTCGCCGTATCTTTGATTCCGTTGTAATTAACCGTAATAATGGATACCTCAACTGATCTCTTCATCACTGATTGCTTTATCAAGTTTCCGCCCCATAAAAATAAACGCCATACATATATACACAATCGGCCCGTTAGGGAACTGTTGCAACATTTCATTGCCGTAAGCACAAGCCAGCATACCGGCCAAGCCAGCCAGTAAAGCACACAGGATTCCCCTTAATTGCTTATTGTGTATTTGAAACCAAACTTCATATATACCTTTGACAAAAGTAATCAAAAAAATAAGTAAAAAAAGCGTCAAACCTACCATTCCGGTTTCTACCCAGACATAGACCAACGAAGTGTCGGTCGGCAATTGATACATATAATCGCCCGGCTCGACCCGTTTGGCTTTCCCGATACCTATACCGAAAGGTTGGTCTTTCATAAAGACACGCATCTTTGCCTGATTGGCCTGACGTACCTGAAAAGAAGCGTCCTGCGTAACATTAAAAGCCGATCGCATCCGGCGGATCTCGGTATTCCCATGGCCAATATAGGTATATTTAAAAAATACAAAAGCACATGCGATCACGACAATACCGGGAATAATGATTTTCCATTGTTTGGACAGTAGAACAAAAAAAGCATAGCCGACAAAAGGAACAGCGATAGCGGCGCGGGTACCGGAAATCATCATGCCGTACCCGGCCAGCAAAGCTACGGCTATAAAGTAAAATCGAAGCGATTTTGAACGGATATACAGTGCCGTAATGGAAAAAACCACCATAGACATCCCCATACCACATCCGAAACTGGCCGCATCGGTAAAAAAAGAGAAATAACGGATACCAGAAGAGATAATATGGGTACTGCTACCTCCTGTTACATACAGCCAGTATTTTTCGGCCGGATCAAATCCGATATATTTCTGTATCAATGCTTTGAATACAGCCAATAACGTTAAAACCGACCATATAAATAAAAAGGTTTTCAGGTATTTATACCGGTTTAATAAAACAGCGGTCAACAAAGGGAAGATAAAGAGATAAACGGCCAGCCCCCGTACGCCGGCAGCCCAATGGGCCAGTGTGGTGACTGGGTTGAAAACCAGAAGGATACAGTATATCAGCCATATTCCACTTAACAAGGTCAATAGATTGCGTACACCTGTCCAGTCAATAGCCCTTTCCCGGCCGCGGAACAGGGAAAAAATAAACGTAAGTAGTAACAATCCGTCCATTATAATTCCGGCCGAGAGTCCGGGGATATAACGGATTGAACCCATAATGAAATAATTGATCCCAATTACGACGAAAAAAGCAAGTATCGGCCGTTCCAACAGTCGGATCAGCAAGTAAACAGCCAGAGGAATGATTGCTAAAACCATTGCCGGTACCAACCCTGTCTTCAGGACAAGCACCGACAATACCCAAAGAGAAAATCCGATCAGGGTATACAACAAGGGTTTTCCCCAGAAAGCCGATATGTCAGGCCGGACTCCCATACACTATGATTTACCGGATGCCGTAAAACCGAATTGCGTATAACGGTAAAAAAGACGTTGCCAATAAGTATAAGGGGGCAACATACCGGTAAAACTTTCCACTACTTCTTTTTCTGCCTGATTGAGGCAGATAAGTACCGGTGTTGTGCCTGATTGTTCCTGCAAACGGGCGAATAACTGCTTGTCATTGTCTTTCCATCCCCGATCGGCCCGGACGACCATTAGATTAACGGACGCTTCCTGTAACAAGGCTTTTGGAATGGAATAAACGCCTATCGGTGCATGTTCTACGAGAATAATAGTACGTCCTGCTTCTAACTCCTGTCCGGTCAGTTTGCTGATACTTCCGGCAAACAGAAAATCTGGCGAGGCAGGATCAAAATCCCTTCCGTAACGGATAGATTGAACCCCAATTCCCTGACTACCCCAATAGTCATTCAGCAAGTCGATCAGGAAACTTTTACCCGTGCCGGCTTCCGTGCTGACAATATTCACAACAGGGCAAAAAACTCCGGGTTTGAAATAGTCCTGCAATGCATTGGCCATATATTGACCGGCTTTTTCCCGATACGTTTTCGTATATATTCGTTGCCGCAGTTTCCCTTTTCCCGGCAAGGCCCCCAGTACTTTTCCCCCTGTAAGGTATTCCGTCCGGATCCGGTCCCTAAGGGTTCGGTCCAACAGATCGACCAATAAAAAGAACCCAAGCAGGAAGATCAGGCTTCCGGCATAAGCGACCATTACCAGTTTTTTCCTTTTGGACGGTTCCGCGTTTAACGGAAAAACAGGTGGGTTGATCAACTTCAGTGAAGCAGAGTTCATTTCCAGACTTTTAAGCCTGAGTCGGGCAGCATTTAAACTACCTAGAATAGATAAATAATTTCGTTCGATAAAATCGATATTTCTTTCCTGCCTCTTGATGGTGGAACCGATGGGTGAAAAATGGGAGTATTGCTTGTCCAACTCCTGTTTATGGGTTTCTATCACTTGGATTTCCGCTTTGGCTTTCTCCAGCTTCAACAATTCCTCTAACCATTGGGTTACAAAATTAGAGGTCGGGTACCCTTCACGGGTATATTTTCGGTTACTGAAACTTTGAGAGAAATCTATCAACTCTTTTTCCGCCTGTCCCAGTTGTTGCTTATAGCTATTCAACTGTTGTTGGATATAAACGGAAGAGGTGGAATCGGTATAAAAAGCTTCTATCTCCGCCACTTTAGTATTCAGGTCGGATACCCGGTTCAATTTTGTTAAAAATTCGGCATTCCCTTTAAGATGTTGTACATTCTCATCCAATTGTGTTTCCAGATGACGAATAGCAGCATTGGCGCTATTATAGTTCAGCAGGATATCCTGGTACCGTACATCGTATTCCCTATCCAGAGCCGCAACCTGCTTGGTCTGTTCATCATAGTTAATGATCCGGTTCCGGATATTATAATTTGTCAGGGAATCTTCATTCTCCCTTAATTCTTTCCCTACCCGTTCCAGTTCCTCTTCAAAATAACGGATGGCATTACTAGTAGACCCAAATTGCAGGGTTTTGTATTCTCTTGTGTAGAGTTTATTCAATAAAAGCAGGGTCTGATAGGCCACCCCCGGATCGTTGGCCGCATAAAAAACCTGGAGCATATCGCTGTTGCCCAAACGAACAACTTTGATCTTACTTAAGGCTGCATAGCAATAGTGCGGGTGATTCCAATTGAATAAGCCATATACGAAATTTTCAGGAGATGCTTTTTCATATCCCTTTAAATTTTCTACGGTTTTCTCTTCCGATGTTGTATCTATCAACTCTTTTACATCCGGGGGGGTGATCCGTTGCAAATGCCGGTAATTGGCTGCCCGGATATATTCATTGTCTTCATCCGGGTTCCCATAAATCATGTGACGGGCGTATAAATGCAGGCAAACTTCACGCAGAGTTTCCTTGGAAAGGATAATATTAATAATGTTATCGATCGTATTATTGACAACTGTGGAACTCTGCACGTTGGTCTCTCCCGTTTCCATGGCATATCCCGATACGATACCAGTATAAATGGTCATATCCACCGGATAAGAACGTTCCATATCGCGTGTCCGGAGAATAACCGCCAATGTAACCAATAAAGGGGCAATGATCAGCCACCACCGTATCCGGTACAAAAAACGAAAGATATAGTGTAAAAATTCCATAGGACCTATCGGTTGAGAATTTTCGTTTTAGACAAAATTTCCAGTTGTAATAAAGCCTTATTTAATTCTGCCCGCGTATTTTCATACGTTTCTAGGGCATCTGTTTGGATACTTTTGATTTGACTCAATTCTCCGGCCCGTATATTTCCGTTCAGGAAATCCTGTTGCGCCAATTCGAATTGGGTATTGGCAAAAGAGAGTGATTCCGCTTTTAACTTTAACACGGATAACTCTTTCACGGCTTTGGTGTACATTTCGATAATCCTGAGTTTCTGTTCGTCATGCCATTTTTCCATCTCTACCTGTGTAGCTTTAGTCTTCAGTTGCTGGCGCGTGATCCGGTTTTTCCGGTCAAAAAAATCATCGAAAGGGATACTCAGTGATGCACCGATATTGTACCAGTTTTGCCTGGCGCCGGAATATTGATAGAACAGGGGTGTGTCGGTATCGGAAAAAGCGGAGTTAATGCCCATTACACCCCATTGATAAGAAGAATTAAATTTAAAATACTTCAACCAGCTTCTTCTTTCGGTTTTCAAGGCACTGGCTTCTTCTTCCATCTTTACCTTATACAGATCCACTGCAGCACTGTTTTTGGCATTTTCAAATAAGACCTCCAATGAAGGTAACCGTAAATTTAAATAGTCATTGGGGCTTAACGACTCAATCCCTGCCTGTGCCATTCCGGAAAAGGCGGGAAGAAAAATCCACAACCAAAAGAGATATCCGGAGAGCTTGTTCATCGCGTGTTATTGCTTGTGTTATTAAACATCTTCCTTCTGAATAAACGCTGTAAATGTACGGAATATTATCTTAATATCCAACCATACCGAATAGTGTTGTGCATAATAAATATCCAGTTGTTTGCGTTCTTCGGCAGAGAGTTTTCCCGAACTACCCCTTTTCTCTACCTGCCACAATCCGGTCAATCCTGCCGGAGCGATAAACCGTTCTATGCTTTGGTCCTGCGTCAACAATTCAGCTTCATACAAAGGCAAGGGGCGATTGCCTACAATGGACATATCACCTTTGAGCACGTTCAATAATTGCGGTAATTCATCCAAACTATATTTGCGAATAAAATGGCCGACTTTGGTAATTCTCGGATCCTTCTCAATTTTAATAAAGGCATTCCCCTTTTTCTGCCTGTTTTTGGAAATATACTCTTTCTCCGGTATGATAACATCATCATCAACTAAAAAGGTCTGATCTGACTGTCCTATAAAGTTGCTATCCGGTATTTCAAAGATGTGCCCAGACTGCTCCGTTTCAGGTGATTCTACTCCATACTGGTTAAACTTTTCCATCTCTTTCAGTCTTTTATCAGCATCAGTATACATTGACCTGAATTTCCAGAAATCAAAGATATGGTAATTACTGCCGACCCTCTTTGATCTATATAACACCGGGCCTTTATTCTCTATCCAGATAGCTGCAGAGATGATAATCAGTAATGGCAAAAGGATAATCAGCGCAAAAAAAGACACAACCACATCAAAAATTCTTTTTGTCACCGGTATTTTATAAGAGGCTACAGGCGTTTTTTCTTGTCCTTCTTTTTTTCTCTGCAGATCCGGCTGGTATTTGCTGATAAAATGAAAGAACTGGCGTAGTGCTTCAGATTGAACCGTGGGCGGGCATGTATCGATCACTCCGCTACGGATATATTGCAACCGTTCTTCCGGATCTAATTCTTCGGTTACCAGCAAAATATATGCATACGGGAAATTTTTTCGAAAATATCGTATATTTTCAATATCCATATCCAACCTGTCCCGTTCAAAAAAAATAATCGTGGATCTTTCCTTAGGATGGGAGATCAGCCAATGTACTGCCTGTTTATAATTTTTAAAGACAAAAGGAATTTCCGAAAGCACCTTTTCCACTTCACAGGAAAAGTAGACCGTCAATTCTTCATTTTTCCCTATATAAATAACAGTAGGGTTCACTTTAGTACTTTTCTGATCCTGATCTTTAGCTCCATCGGATTAAATGGTTTCAGAATATAGTCGTCCGCCCCTTCTTCCAACATCCGTATCCGGGTGGCGCTGCTTTCTTCCCCGGAGAGAATGATGACCGGTATATCTTTAAATAAACCATTTTTCTTGATGTAGGAAAGAAATTCATCCCCATTCATCTCCGGCATACGGATATCCAGGATGATCAAATCAGGCGTATTCCCCTCATATAACCATTCTATACCTTTAACCGGCGTATCGAAATAGGTGATATCAAAATCATTGGATAAATAGACGGAAATGATTTTAGCAATGGCAATTTTATCGTCCAGTATTAAAATTTGCTTTTTCATTCCTTCTTTTGCATAGGGATATCTCCCGTTTATAACTTCTGCAACAGTATCTCTATATCCTATCATTAATTGTAAACATTTTCGTTGAAATTTTTATACCAGTCTTTTGCATTAGTTCCTCCACTGGTTGCCCAACTCTCTAAGTCGGGATAGGCAAGAAGGATGGACTTAAACTCCACAGGATATTTGGCGGGACCAGGTATAGCCAATCCCCATATCATGTTTTCTTTTGAAGTGTACAGTTTTACGTTCGAATTGTCGTCTGCCTTTCCAAACTTACTCTTATCCACCTTATCGGTAGGTTGGAATCCGGGCATATGGACTTCCTGCCTTTTACCTTTATAGCCAGCATTGATGATAAACACATTGAATTTATCCACAGTGATGCTCGCCAGATCTAAGGGACTATTAAAGACAATGGTAAATTTTACCTGAGTCGAAGGAACATTATCTTTCGATCCTTTTATCGTATTGGTCATTACAGGTGAAGAATGTCCCAATGCTGCATGCACATCATCGAAAAAAGGAATTACTGCGTATGTCTGCCCTGATTCGAGTCCGCCACTTTGGATGAAAACAGCACCATCCACACCAGCATTGCCGGTTCTCGAAACGCTGCTTATCATCCCCCGGTCGATTCCTTCTAATTGCACGCCTGCCGCCAACCTTTTAGAAGCTCCAACCGCCCGTAAGGTAACGTCCAATTTGAGTTCAGTCACCTTATTGGATGAGTTCTGGCTGTATGCCGGTTTCACATCCAGTACCATGTCGTTCATATCATAATCGCCCAGATAAGGCCAATTGTCCTCGAACAGATAAGTAAGCGAAACTCCGTCGAAGAAAACCGGGAAAACAGGATTGGAGGGAGATCCCGACGGCGTGCTATATCCTCCATCGTTACAATCGGTTTCTGGAATGTCAAGAGAGGAATTAGCAGCGTCTCTCACAAATGTAACATTTGTTCCTACAGTATAAGGAGTGGGATCTTCGTTTGGAGAATGATTGGCACATTCCACCACCATATATCCTCCATAAGAGGGGCGTGTCCAATTTCTTACAGTCACTTTATTCAATCTTGCCAACGCTTCATTTCCGGTAGAAGGCCCGTTAATAGAACTACCATTATTCGTAAACGTCAACTCCTGATTTACTTCCAGTATAGCATGAGATTCCAGATTAATTTTACTATTTGCAGTACTAACCGTTTGTGCCCTTAATAAAGAACCCTGGCTTATGTTAATTGATATATGGCTTTCACCACCTGTCAGGATTATATCATTCGCAATAATCTGACATGAATTGTTTATGGTATGGTTGGAACCGTTCACTTTAATAGTCCCTACGGTTAACCTTTTACTTTCAACAGTAACATTATTCGTATTCACCTCTAAACTACCAACACTCATTGTTTGATGATTGTACAATTTGTTGTATTTATTTAATGTAACCTTCCCACCCACTGTCAAGGTCTTTTCATTCAGAATCTCCGTATTCTCAGAATCAGAAAGCAGATCACCTGTTATATTTAATATATCATAGTTGAGTAATTTATTGGAACCTTTTAATGTAATATCCCCCCCTACTGTCAAGGTTTTTTCATTCACAAATACGATATTTGTTGTGTTAGTGAAAAGATTACGAGTAACATTCATTTCGCCGTAGTTATAAAAGCCCCGTATATTACTTATATCCCGGACCTTAAACAATCCATTATTGACAATCTGAAAAATGTTATTATTCAGAATATCAATAACCTTACCATCTTTGTTAAACTTACCTGAAGATGCGACTACAATTCTGGAGTTATTCCCGGAAACATTACCCCCAGGATTAAATTCACCCCCATCCTGAATGACCAGCCGGGAATGTCTAAGATCTGTACCGGATGGTGCATTCCATATACCTTCAATATAAAGATCGGCTCCATCACCCCATGCAAAATTAATATTTTTGTCATAAGTTTTTCCTGCAGGAATTTTGTAAGACTGACCCGATGATAGTTCATTAACAGTTACGACTGTTATATCTATCGCATTTGCCGGGGTTAAATATACTCTCGTAGGGATATCATAACCAGAAGTAGTTGCCCGTGTGTTATTAGAAACCATGGATGGGCTATCGGCCGTAGCACTCTTTAAGGCGGAAGAAGACATTCCCCCAAAATTAACTATTGAAGTATGGTCGGACACCTGAAATACTTTTACCGCCTGTTTTCCTGTCGGACTGGTTTGTTGCACATACACCGTTTCAATCGCTTGAGGTAGCGCCACGGCAACAGAAAAATCGTTGTTCTTTTTGGCTACCCCCTTGCTTAATAAAGTGGCGTTCTCATCAAAAAGAGGGTTGGCGTCAAATAACTCAACGGTGTAATAATAGTTACCATTATATTGATCATCTACCTTCACACTTACATTTACTGTATGTGTTGTAGCCCAGTCGAATCCGGAAGGTACAGTAACATCTTCTCCAAACAGAGACGACCCGGTTCCCTGATCATCTTCAGAAGGTTCATAATAATCTACTTCACACCCCGGCAATAGCAAACTACCTCCAATGAATGCCATCATAAAAAAGAAGGAAAGGATTTTTTTCATTGCTATCACATTAATTTAGTGTTTATTTTTTATTCAATATCTATTCTCTCTCTATACCAATTGCACAAAAAGAGCACTTTTATTTCATTTTTCCGACACCTGACTCCACCCCAAATAATCGAAGGTACAGATATACATCTTTCACCATAAGACTACCGCAATCTATCAACTCGTGTACATAACAGTATGGCCTATTCTTTAAAACCATAACTACTTATAAAAGTGCAGCAAAGGTACTATTTGTTTTCGAAATGTCAAAAAAACGACAATTTTTTTTTATTTATTTGAGATAGACAATATTTATTTCATGCGTTTAACTAAGTGTATCATCATTAATTAGGCTTAAAATAAAACAGATATATGGATTACATAAAAAAAGTTAGCCGCTATCATTAACAAATTATATAATAAATCAACATATAGGGTGTCCTTTTTTTATAAAAAAATTCTACCGAATAACAAGGAAGTTATATATTAAAACTCATAAGGCTCAAAACATTATGAAAACAAAGAATAAAAAGGGTAGAACGGCTCGAAATAAATCAGTTGCCAACAGGATTTATCTCAAAA
Organism: Proteiniphilum sp.; assembly: GCF_034927365.1. Taxonomy (GTDB): domain Bacteria; phylum Bacteroidota; class Bacteroidia; order Bacteroidales; family Dysgonomonadaceae; genus Proteiniphilum. Next base: position 96,359 of record NZ_JAYFQD010000001.1, read on the forward strand.
AATCAAATGAAGACGAAGATATTATCCCCTTCAATCTTAAATTTTACCGGAGATATTTTTTGAAGTTCCTTGAGTACATATTCAATCCCGGGTTGTTTTGTAGTAAGCGTATAACTATAATTCAACGCTTCCGGCATTTGTACCTGAAATTTCACATCATATCTTCTTTCCAGTTCTTTTATCACATCAGCAAGGGGAGTGTCATAGAAATGAAGTATATTTTTCTTCCACAATGAGGCATTAGAGGGGTTAATCAGATTGCGTAATGTTGTACGTCCGGTTGATTTATCGTATTCTATTTTCTGTCCGGGCAACATAGGATAACTGCTTTGATGCACATGAAAGAAGGTCTTTCCTTTGTCCAGTACTATCTCGATAGTATTGCTGCTACCATAGGCCCTCACATTGAAAGAGGTGCCAACCACTTCTGTTTCGGTATGCTGTACATGTACAATAAATGGACGTTTTGAATTGGAGACCACATTAAAATAAGCCTCCCCGTCGAGATAGACCTCCCTTTTCTTCAAACCAAACCTGTTGGGATAACGGATCCGAGTGTCGGCATTGAGGTATACTTCGGTGCCATCCTGAAAAAAAAGCCGCGCATCTTCACCTTTAGGAACATATACTTCTGAATAGGTGGTCTCAGAAAAAATATCGGTTTGGTTGTTCAGGTAGATGCCCAGTCCTGAAATAAGCAGTAACGGTAAAAGAACAGTTGCTACTCTGAGTAAAACCCTCCTAAACCGACTTTGGGATATGATCCTCTCGATCTTTCTGTACAGTTTTTCGGATTGTAATGGAGTGAATGACCTGCCAATATTTGGCTCACCCTCCATCAGATAAGCATCCTTATCGAGCAGATCAGACAGGCATTGTTGCCCCTCAATCGAAGAAGAGAACCAATCGACTACTTCAGCCGCCTCCTCTTTCGATGCTGATTCGGCAATGACCCTATGAATAATATTTTTATCCGATAATTGCATTAAATAAAGACGTTAGAGTCAAGAACCAAGATTCAAGACTTTGAAAACTCATTCCTTACCACTTTATCACTTTCCCACTCTCCCACTTTTCTATATAGACACATATCCCGATAAAAGAAATGAGTTCAATTCATTCTTTTTACAATAATAATATTTTTATTTGCTGGAAATAGGATCGTAATATCCGTAAAGATTCCTGATAGTGAGATTTCACAGTATGTACCGATATACCCATCTTATCGGCTATCTCCTGGTTGCTATCAGATGTTTTCAGCTTTCGGATACAGATCTCCTTTTTTTGTGGCGGAAGTTGTTCTATACATTTATAAAGCATTTCATACATTTGCTTTTCTTCCACCTCCCTTACAATATCCTCATTCGCGGGAAGATCTATTTGTGCATTGACATAGTTCAGTGAGACGGCCTCCTTGTGATCCCGAATCATATTCAGGATATAGTTCTTCGTCATCGTATAGAGATAATTTTTCAGGTTAATCTCTATCTGGATATCCGAGGTGGACTCCCACAGTTTCACGAATACATGTTGTACGGTATCTTCCGCCATTTGTACGCTTTTAAGATACTTCAGTGCCAATGAATAGAGGTACCGATGATATTTCTGGTATATCATGGAGAAAGCCTCTTTATCCCTCTTTTTTAAGAGAATAAATAAAGCATGGTCTTCGTTTCTTTCCTGGCTTCGAAGGTCTTTCTGCATACTATTTATGCACGATTATTTGATTATCTGTTTCTTATCAAATTATTGAACGGTTGAATTGTTACATTCACACATCTCAAATCCTAAATCTCAAATCCCAAACATTTTCACAATCCGCTTTATACCTTTCAACAGGAGATCGATTTCCTCCCCGGTATTATAAAAAGCGAAAGAAGCCCGAACAGTACCCTCCACACCCAGTTCGCGCATCAGAGGCTCGGCACAGTGGTGCCCGGTACGTACGGCGATCCCCATCTTATCGAGCAGGGTACCCATATCGTAGGGGTGAATACCGTCTACCAGAAAAGAGATAACACTGCTTTTATTTCCTGCATTCCCCAAGATGCGCAACCCCGGCACGGTGAGCAGTTTATCGGTAGCATAGACCAACAATTCATGTTCATAACGATCGATATTCTCCAATCCGAGAGAAGAGACATAGTCGATTGCAGTGGCCAATGCCGCTGTTCCCACAAAATCGGGAGTACCTGCTTCAAACTTGAACGGCAGACTGTTGAAAGTCGTTTTTTGAAATGAGACCGAAGAGATCATTTCCCCGCCTCCCTGGTATGGAGGAAGGGCGTCAAGCCATTTTTCCTTACCATACAATACACCCACGCCGGTCGGGCCATATACCTTATGCGAGGAGAAAACCAGAAAATCGCAATCGATTGCTTGCACATCCACTTTGCGATGTTGTACACTTTGTGCAGCATCGATCAGTACGGGGATATTATGTCGATGCGCTATCTCCACGATTTGATCGATCGGGTTGACCGTTCCCAGTACATTCGAGATATGGGCGACGGCTATCATTTTAGTGCGGGAAGTAATTTTTTTCTCCAGTTCATCCAGGAGCAATTCACCTTCCATATTGATTGGCACCACAACCAGCTTCAGGCCCCAATAGTCGCATTGCAATTGCCAGGGAACAATATTGGAATGGTGTTCCATGGCAGTGATCAACAACTCGTCACCTTCGCTACAGAATTTCCGACAGAACGATGATGCTACTAAATTGATCGACTCCGTGGCACCACGGGTAAAAACGATCTCATTAGGAGAAGCCGCATTGATAAATTCCTGCACCCTCCTACGTGAAGCTTCATGTTCATCGGTCGCCGCCTGGCTAAGAAAATGTACTCCCCTGTGCACGTTGGCATTCACAGTGGTATACATCTCGTTGATCTTATCCATTACGCACTGCGGCTTCTGTGTAGTAGCAGCATTATCGAAATAGACCAACGGTTTCCCGTATACCTCTCGCGAAAGTATCGGGAAATCGGCACGTATTTTACTTATTTCGAGATTTTTCAATTGAGTTCCAGTTGGATTTCAGTAATTATTCGGTTGTTATTCGATTGTTGTTCAGTAATTATTCGGTTGTTGTTCAGTTGTTATTCGATTGTTGTCCGGTAGTTACTATCGAATAACATGAACGAAGTGAATGAATAACTATTGAATAACGCGAAGCGAACAACAGCGAAGCTGAATAACCACTGAATAACGGCAAAGCCGAATTATTTACATCCTTCACAATTTCCACAACGCATCAATTGTCCACGGAAACGCTTGTCGATGAGGGAAACCATCCGATCCTGTAAGACCGGAATACGAATCATATCCACCACGTCCCGAGTGAATGCCACCATAAGTAACAGACGGGCTTCTTCCTTGTCGATACCTCTTGCACGCATATAGAACAGGGCATCTTCATCGAGTTGTCCGGTAGTAAGACCATGGGAACATTTTACATCATCAGCATAAATTTCAAGCTGCGGTTTGGAAAACATCTGCGCTTTGTCCGACGATACCAGGTTACGATTGGTTTGGTATGCCTGGGTTTTCTGCGCATCTTTCTCCACTAATATTTTCCCGCAGAATACGCCGGTTGACTTATCTTTCAATACATTCTTAAAGAGCTCATTGCTGGTACAGTTGGGTACTGCATGATCGAGAAAAGCAAAGTTATCGATATGTTGCGTTTTATCGCAGATAGCCAAGCCCCCGGCATGGGCCTCGGCATGTTCGCCCAAAAGCCGGAAGCGGTAGTTATTACGTGTATATCCGTTGTGAAGCGTGATTCCGCAGGCAATCACCTTGGATTTCTCCTTTTGCTCACTGAAGAAGTTGCTCAACCGTGTCACCTTCTCCGAATTTTCCTCAAGTTCGTAGAAATCCACCTGAGCCGATGCGGCAGCAGAGATTTCGGTCACTTGTGTCACTACAAAATGTACATCGTCGACGGCATGATCACAGACCAGCACCTTCACCTGCGCATTTTCTTCCGCGATAATCAGTATCCGCCTGTTTACGTTCAGGTCTACACCCCCACGCAAAATATTGATTAACTGCAACGGTTTTTCTACCACCACATTTTCCGGCACATACACCACAAAACCGTCCGGGGCGAACATGGTATTATAAGCCACCACCCCGTTATCAGCCATATCGGCAATCCTGGCGTAATTGGCATCGAACTGAGCAGGATACTCTTTGGAAAACTGCTGCAGACTACCTACGAAAACATCGGCGGGCAATCCCTCCGTTTGTTCTACTTTATCGTAATACCTGTCATTGATCAGAAAGTAGGTATGCGTAGAAAGGTTGGGAACATCACACTTGAAAGTATCATAAGGATTGACCGGAACGGGAATATTCCGCAGGTTCAACCCCAGGTCAGCATCAAAAGCACGTACGATATTTGAATGTTTATATTCTTCCAGCTTGGAAGAAGGAAATCCTTTCTGTTTAAATATGTCGAAAGCTGCATCACGGTACCTGTTCATTTCTTCCGAGGAATTAACATCCAGTTCACCGCGATACTGCTCAAACAGATCTATATATTGTTGTTCAATCATTTTATTCAGGGGTTACGGCCTTATCAGCCAGTCGTATCCTTTCTTTTCGAGTTCCAGAGCGAGTTCCGGTCCACCCGATTTGATAATTTTACCGGCATAGAGGACATGCACGAAATCGGGTCTTATATATTCCAACAGACGTTGATAGTGAGTGATAAGGATCGTTGCATTCTCTCTGGTCTGCAACTTATTCACTCCGGCAGCGACCACTCTCAGTGCATCGATATCCAGTCCGGAGTCTGTTTCATCGAGGATGGATAACAGTGGATTAAGCATCGCCATCTGAAATATCTCGTTCTTTTTCTTTTCACCTCCGGAGAAACCCTCATTCACAGAACGGCTCACTAACTGGCTATCTATACCCAACAGTTCACGTTTATCGCGCATCAACTTCAAAAAGTCAGTGGCTGAAATCGGTTCCTCATTCCTGTATTTTCGTTGCTCATTGACCGCAGCTCGCATGAAATTAACCATACTCACCCCGGGGATCTCCACCGGATATTGAAAGCTTAAAAATATTCCCTCGCGGGCCCGGTCTTCGGGTTCCATCTCCAGCAATTCATTCCCTTTAAAGAGAATACTTCCTCGTGTAACTTCAAATTTCGGGTTACCTGCTAACACAGAAGCCAGAGTGCTCTTCCCGGATCCGTTCGGTCCCATGACCGCATGTACTTCTCCGGCATTCACTTCCAGATCGATCCCTTTCAGTATCTCCTGCTCTTCGACTACTGCATGCAGGTTCTTTATCTTTAACATATTGTATATTGTTTATTATTATTTGCTCGTTTCGATCACGTTATTCTATTGTTATTCACTCGCTCCACTCGTGTTATTCAGCTTCGCTGTTATTCGTGCTTCGCACGTAATGCAACTGAATCACAACCGAATTACCACTCAATAACTACCAAATTACTATCGAATTACCACTGAATAACTACTGAACAGTAACAACGTTGTCCGTGAAATTGTTCTTACCCCTTCTCCTCTTCGGCCTCTTTGATCTTTTTGAAAAGGTCGGAAGCAAAGACAAAATCGTTCAGTTTTTCATTATCCGTGCCCATCACTTCCGATTTATTCCCCTCCCACTCCTTGACTCCTTCATTGATGAAGATCACTTTATCACCTATATTGATCACCGAATTCATATCGTGTGAGACCACGATGGTAGTCATCGAGAAATCTTTTGTCAGGTCATAGATCAACTCATCGATAAGTTGCGAGGTCTTCGGATCAAGGCCGGAATTAGGCTCGTCACAAAAAAGATATTTCGGATTCAAAGAGATGGCTCTCGCGATGGCCGCACGCTTCTTCATGCCACCACTGATTTCCGAAGGATAAAGGTGGGCTGCATCCAACAACTCCACTCTCTCCAGACAGAACTCAGCCCGTTTTTTACGTTCCCTCTTGTTCTTCCTTGAAAACATATCAAGAGGAAACATCACATTCTCAAGTACTGTCCTTGAATCAAAGAGTGCTGCTCCCTGAAAGAGCATTCCTATATCGCGGCGAAGACGTCTTAACTCTCTTGATTTTAGTCCGATAAAATTTCTCCCGTCATAACGTATCTCACCAGAAGTAGGTGAGATCAAACCAACCAGACATTTCAACATGACAGTCTTTCCCGAACCGCTCTTACCGATGATCATATTGACCATCCCGGTTTGGAAAGCAGCATTGATATTATCAAGGACAACTTCACCGTCAAATTCCTTCCTCAGATTCTTCACTTCTATCATAACGGCATTTCTTTTATCCCAGGGCCAACTGTGTGAAAACCAAATCCCATACCAGTATCAACACGCTATTGATCACCACCGAGTTGGTGCTGGCCTGTCCTACTTCCAATGCTCCTCCTTTCGCATTATAGCCAAAATAAGCGGCCACCGACGCGATAATAAAACCAAACATCATCGATTTCACAATAGAATACCATATAAGCGACTCCCTGAAAAAAGCCTGGATACCATACACATAAGTATCCACCGATGGAATTCCCAGCACCTGACAGATGATGTAACCGCCTACCAGGCCCATGAACATACTAAAGACTACCAATACCGGCATAAAAGCCACGAATGATGCAATCTTGGGGAGTATCAAATAATTGGCCGAATTGACACCCATAATATCCAACGCGTCAATCTGCTCGGTAATACGCATCGTACCTATTTCCGAAGCTATGTTAGAGCCAACCTTACCGGCCAGGATAAGACACATGATGGTAGATGAAAACTCCAGCAGGATGATCTCTCGCGAAACCGCACCAACCGTGAACCGCGGCAACATCGGCGAATCGATGTTCAACCCGATCTGCAATACGATAACGGCTCCTATGAAGAAAGAGATAATTACCACGATCCAGATGGAATTCACACCTAAGAAGAAGACACCTTTCATGAATTCCTTCATGAATTCACTCATCTTATCCGGGATAGTAAGCACTTTCTTCAACAACAGTGCATATTCTCCGACACTTTCTATGGAACTGATAAAACTCATGTGGTCTACTGGAAAAGTATTATATTGCTATAACATGCAAAGATAATCATTTTATTTTTCTTCCGGTTAAGACAGTTTATAGATCTTTCAGCAGGAGAGTGCTGTTTCCATTGAGCAACCCCTCACGCGTATTCATTAACGCTTCCCAATGCTCCTGGAAATCCCCGTCGATATCAATCATGAAGTCTTCGGATCCCTGCTTGTCCAATTCGGAAACCAGACGGCCTACGGTTATCACGTTGATATCAATCGCGGGTTGAAAAGCCGGTACACGCTCATCCACATCAGAAGGGGTCACCGAAATAATTTTCAATTCAACCAACTGATCGAGGATGTCATTGGTAAGCCGTCCGGGCACCTTACATCTGACAGATACCTGATCTGCTGTGAGCGGTGGCTTTTCATCTGCAAAACGTTGTACGATTTCCGATGCGATCATCAATGTGAAGAAATCCCTGTAACGGCGGCTGATATTTCGTGTCTCCTTTTCAAATGAGAACTTTCGTACGTTCTGCGCCGCATAGGAGACCTCTGCGCCGATCAGCACGATAAACCATGACATCTGGATCCACAATAACATGAGAGGAATAGCTGCAAAAGTACCATAGATGGCGTTATAGCGGGTAATCCACATCTGTCCGCTCAGGTAGAGCATCTGGAAAAACTGAAATGCTGTTCCTGCAACAATTCCTGCTATCAAAGCATTCAGGAACTTCACTTTTGTATTGGGCAGGAACTTATAAAGCGACGTGAATAGGAGTATCATCACCACAAAGGGTACAATATCAAGCAAGCGCGGGATAAAGGGATAGAGTATATAAATAATCTTAAGCGTATCGTTTTGCGGATAGCTTAAAATGTTCAACGCATTGACCAAGATAAAGAATATAGGCATAAAGAGCACCATGGCCGTATAATCGGTCATTTTGCGCCCGATAGCTCTTCCTTTGCGGATTTGCCATATCTTATTCAGATTCCCTTCGATATCGTTAAAAAGGACAAGGATAGTATAGAGGAACAGCAGGATACCTATCCCCGCAAAGACACCTCCTCCTTTCGCCTCTTCAAGAGAATTGTCGATGATACCGAATAAAAGGTCGAGAAATTCTCGTGTCCGACCCTCTGCCGACACTTCTTCGGCAGATATTTCAGGAGAAGGAGGCATCGATGTTACTATAGTCTCATCCGCCCTGTAGATTGTATCCACATTCCTTATTTCCGGAACGATGGTTGGGGTAATATCGGATCCGGGACCCGGAGCGGCAACCACAACCTCTTCGGCGGGCCTGTTGCCCAACATGAAGTTGAAGATACTGCTTTCCATGATATTCTCAATGCCAAACCCGCGGGCAATGGCAAAGATGATAGCCATTAACGGTACAATGGAGAGAAGAGTTCGATAGGTAAGTGAACGGGCGCTAGCCGCAATATCCAGTTCCTGCACATTCCTGACGGTGAGGATGATCGTCTTTATGGCATCATAAAGAATATTCTTCTTGCCGGAGAGCGTCTCCGGATTTTGGCGCCAGATATCATATGAGAGGAAATGGATCAGATCCTTGATTCTGATCCTTAACTGCTCAAGCCTCCCGGGCCGTTCTTCTTCCGGTTCGTATCTTTTCCTTTTTCTCGCCATGATCTTTTTTTATAAAAAAGCAGCCGGTCTGTAAGCCGGGTTCTGTATTCCGATAAATCGGAATGTTTGTCATTTATCTACGGCAAAGTGTCACCACTCACCTTTAGCGGCCTACCCCTCGGCATCGGGCGAGCAACCCTAAAAATCCGATATACATGGCCTTGCAACCCATAATGCGTACGGCGCACCACATTACTGCAGCACCCGGTGAGCTCTTACCTCACCTTTTCACCCTTACCCCGGCTCCGGCCGTGGCGGTCATTTTCTGTTACGCTTATCTGCCCTCACAGACAGCTTCCCGTTAGGAAGTATGGCGCTCTGTGTTGCCCGGACTTTCCTCCACGACAAGAATGTCGTAGCGACAAACCGACCTGCTGCTACTGCAAAAGTAATACTAAATTAATGATTTAATAATAGATTCGCCGTTTTTTTAGCACCTGGGTTATCATACAATCATTCCATTTTCCTTGTCTGGTATCCGGAAAAAATCACTCTATACTATTGATAAAACAGAAGAGATTGCTTTCCTTTGTGATAGAATCCTTTTTATTGGTTTAGTCAATATAAAAATAAGTTTTATGTGTAATATAAAATATTTATTGCTTTCCATTCTCCTTCTTGCCGGTTTGTCCTCTTTTGCCCAGTCAACCCACAAACAACCTGTCGACTATGTGAATCCTTATATGGGCAATATCAGTCACCTGCTGGTACCGACCTATCCGACGGTACATCTTCCCAACAGTCTCTTAAGGGTATATCCCGAAAGAGGCGACTATACCTCCAACAGGATATTGGGGTTACCTGTCATGATATCGAGCCACAGGGGCCGGTCGGTATTCGGATTAAGTATCCAATACGAAGGTGAAAGCTTAAAATCAAACAAGTATTACACCTACGACAATGAGATCATCAAACCCTATTATTACGAGGTAGACCTGGATGAAGCCAATGTACATGTGCGTTTCGCACCTTCCCATCAATCGGCAATTTATGAAATAGCACCCAATGCGGACAAAGATTTCTATCTGGTACTGAGCTCTTCTAATGGCGAACTGTCCGCAGATGGGGGAAATATCTCCGGTTATCAGGAATTGGGGGGTTCTCCTACCAAAATTTATATCTATCTGGAAACCGATGCCAAGCCACTGAAAAGTGAAGTAATACCCTCTGAACGTGAAAGAGAAAAAACGATCGCATTCAGGTTTCCTGCCAAGAGTAAGGTGGTGGTGAGGTATGGCATATCCCTGATCAGCCGGGAACAAGCAGAGAAAAATCTGAGAAGAGAAATAAAAACGTTCAATGTGGATCAGATAGCTGAAGCAGGCAGGAATATATGGAATGAAAAGTTAAGTAAATTGTCCGTTACAGGTGATGAAGAGAGAAAAGTAATCTTCTACACCTCGCTCTACCGTACTTATGAGAGGATGGTAAATATATCGGAAGATGGCAACTATTTTAGCCCTTTCGATGGGAAAGTACATAGTGATGAGGGACGTGCCTTTTATAATGACGACTGGATATGGGATACCTACAGGGCCGTTCACCCATTGCGGATCCTGATAGAACCCCGGATGGAAAGCGATATGGTGCTCTCTTTCATCAGAATGGCGGAGCAGATGGAGAACATGTGGCTGCCTACCTTCCCCGAAATCACGGGAGACAGCAGGAGAATGAATTCCAACCATGGCGTGGCAACTATTCTTGACGCCCATGTCAAAGGACTGAAAGGATTCGATTTGGAGAAAGGATATCTCGCAAGCAAGAAAGCAATTACTGAAAAAACACTGGCTCCCTGGTCCTCCAAGAAAGCCGGGATATTGGACCAATTTTATAAAAGGGAAGGATACTTCCCGGCATTGGGTGTGGAAGAAGAAGAGACCGTACCTGAAGTACATTCGTTCGAGAGACGGCAACCGGTAGCGGTTACTTTGGGCACCGTATATGATGAATGGTGCCTAGGCCAATTGGCAAAAGCACTGAACAAAAAAGAGGAGGCAGACTACTTTTTAGCGCGTAGTAAAAATTACAGGAAAATATTCAATCCTGAAACCAAATTCTTCCATCCCAAAGACAGTAGTGGTAATTTCATACACCCTTTCGATTACAGGTATTCCGGAGGGATAGGAGCAAGAAACGCATACTCAGAGAACAACGGATGGGTCTACCGTTGGGATGTGCCCCATAATGTGCCCGATCTCGTCGAACTGATGGGAGGAGAGGACGCTTTCTCCAATGCGCTGGACGATATGTATAATACTTCGTTAGGCAAATCGAAGTATGATTTTTATTCCCAAATCCCTGATCATACTGGAAATGTCGGTCAATTCTCCATGGCCAACGAGCCATCCCTTCATATTCCCTACCTGTACAATTATGCCGGTCATCCGTGGAAAACGCAGAAAAGGATCCATACACTTATCGATCAATGGTTCCGGAACGATTTGATGGGTGTCCCCGGAGATGAAGACGGAGGCGGATTGTCGGGCTTTGTTGTCTTTTCCATGATGGGATTCTACCCTGTAACACCGGGATCACCAATATATGTTATCGGTAGTCCGATGTTTGAAACAACCATCATCGATTTGGGAAATAAGAAAGTAAAATTGACTTGCAGGAACTATTCCATTGAAAATAAATACATCCAGTCGATGAAAATCGATGGTAAAGCATGGAATAACTCATGGATAGGCCATCAGGAGCTGATCAATGCGGATCTGATTGAGTTTACGATGGGAAAATATCCCAATAAGAATTGGGCTGCAAACCCCATTCACATCGAATAATGCGAGAATTTATGCATAAATGATTCGTAATAGGTCCTGGAGACAGGGATATCGGGAGTACGCTCCTCATCCAGTTCCAGGACGATACCCCCTTTTATCTTTTTCAATATCTTCACCTTGTCCATATTGACGATATAAGAGCGGTGACAACGGACTAAAGGAGTATCTTTTGTAAGATGTTCCTCCATCCATTTCAGCGAGTTACGTAAAAGGAATTGCGACACACCCGATTTATTCAGGTAGTAGATGGTGGCATAATTATCGGCAGATTCGATAAAGAGCAGATTTTCCAACATCACCGATATTTTCAGATCACCCTTCTCATCGGGGAAGGCGATTAATATTTTGGCACGGACTTCGGCAGATTTTTCCTGCTCGATATGCTCCAGAAGCGTGCTTTTCTCCTTCCAGGAGAAATAGAGCCAGGTGATGGCGTAAGGTAAAAGCAATACCAATGCCGTATTGATAAGGCTCTGCCGGAAAATTTCGGAGATATCCCTCTCGATCCCGTCTTTGGGGAAGAATTTTGCGAAGAGGGTGTAGAAGATAGCCATCGCTATGATCTCGCACACTATCCACAAAGCATATTGCCAATATAAAATATCTCTCCTTTTAGAGTAAGCCGTGAGAATCACCCGGCTGATTACCACTACCAGCATACCGGTCAGGATAATCAGGCTGGAAAAAGCAAAATACTTGATGTCGGATACATCGGGATACCAGTCACGGGATCCGAACGGTTGAAAAAGATTGATAAACAGCAAGGCAAAAAGAGCGGTAAAAACAATCGTCTTTATACTGTTTTTCTTTTCATACAAATATGCAGGAATCTTTTCGTCCATCGTACCATGAATTTAAATTTCCATCCGGTACAAAAGTAAATTTTTATTGAGGATTAACCAAAATAATCCGATTTTCCACTCTTTTTTTCACCCCTGAATAGACGATTTCACCCCATATATGCGATTCCGTCCCATTTTCGTTGCACTTTTCCCTTCGATTTGCAAACAAGATGAAAAGCCTCTTTTTTTGCTGAAAAAAGTGCATTATGACAAAATACGACGAACGCTATACTGCACTGAACAACAGCTTCAGGCAGGGAATAGACAGCCGGCTGGAAGAGACGAACATTGACATACGTTTCTTCCGTTTCCACAGTCTTTCGGGTGATGAGAAGGGTGGTACATTACAAGATAGGGATAGCAACATATCCGAGAATTTCACATTTGAATACCCGGTTTTCACGCCTTCGGGTAAATCTAAACAGGGGGAAGCGATCCTGCTCTTACATGGGTTAAACGAACGGAATTGGAATAAATACCTCCCCTGGGCAGAATTTTTATGTCTCCATACCGGCAAGCCGATCATTCTTTTCCCTATCGCCTTTCATATAAACCGTGCACCGGTGACATGGTCGAATCCCCGCAGTCTGGTCAACCTGCTGAATTTCCGCAAAGAAAAATATACCGACGATCGTACTATCAGTTACGCCAACGTAGCACTGAGCGACCGTATCAGCCAAAGCCCAGAACGGTTTTACCTGTCCGGAAGACAGACCTGGGCAGACTTGACGGTACTGTTCGAAGAGATAAAAAACGGAATCCATCCTCTTTTCAAAGATGCCACAAAGATTGATATCTTTGCCTACTCTATCGGTGCTTTTCTGTCACAGGTCGCACTAATGGCTAATCAAAAAGGACTTTATTCGGATTCCAGGCTATTTATGTTCTGCGGAGGAAGCATTTTCCGTTCGATGTTCGGCATTTCCAGAAGCATCCTGGACAAACCGGCCTTCGAGAAGCTACAGCAATATTACATCCATCATTTTGGATATGAGGCTACTCCAGTATGGGAACGGGATAACGCTTTCAATGCTTTCCTTCAGATGATCACTCCCGAGAGGTTCCGGCCCGAACGTGAGAAACTATTCGGCAGTCTCAAAGAAAGGATCAGGGGGATCGCCTTGTCCAATGATATGGTGATTCCTTATCACGGCGTATTGGAGGCATTGGGTGAAAAGAATGCGGAATCGACTATCCGGTTACTCGATTTCCCGTTCGATTATACACATGAAAATCCTTTTCCTCACAATACAAAGGATATTGGATCTCTGAACAGCGCATTTACAAACGTTTTTTCGCAGGCAGCCCAATTTTTGGCGTAACCTACATATTAAAACCAATTATTCATCGAATATTATAGGCGATTCGTCGATTTTTTTTGCTAAACCAAAAAATTATACCTTTTTTTGTGCTGCTAAAAGGGATTAGGAGATCTATTCCCCTATTCATCTTTTTTAGAATTTAGGTTATTCATCACTTCATGCGATGTGAAATCGTTACTTATTTATGAATTGTAAAATTAAAAAAAACACCTATCTCCTTTCATCGGCATTTCTGGCAATACTATTCACCACTGCCTGTGGAAACAAATCAAAAAATGAAGGTAACATGCCTCCCGCACGGGTTTATCCCGTACAGGAGCTCACACGGCAAACAGCGGTACTGGAATCGGTATTTCCCGTTACATTGAAAGGGGAAGAAGATGCTGAGATTAAACCCCGTGTGAATGGATATATCGACAAGGTCTATATCGAAGAGGGTACTGTCGTAAAAAAGGGGCAGGCACTGTTTTCGATTAATTCCCCTACGTCTGAACAAGATCTGGCTTCAGCAAAATCAGCGTTGGAGAGAGCAAACGCCAACCTCAACACGGCCCGGTTAAATGTGGAGCGCATCCGTCCTCTTGCCGAAAAGAATATCGTCAGCAGTGTACAACTCCAAACCTACGAGAATGCCTATACTGCGGCAGAGGCAGCACACAATGAAGCGGAGGTAGCGTTAAAAGCGTCAAGGGCCACTTCCGGCTGGACCACTGTTACCAGCCCGATCGACGGTATAGTCGGCTCCATTCCCTACCGCAGCGGAAATATGGTGACCAATGCAACCACATTAACCACCATTTCAAAGACCCACACGGCATATGCTTATTTTTCGCTGAACGAAAAGGCACTGGCATCATTATTGGAGACTCTTGAAGGAGAAACCCAGGCTGAAAAAATAAACAATATCCCCGAGGCCACTCTCCTTTTGGCAAATGGCAGCGTCTATCCCGAAAAAGGGAAGATAACAGCCATCTCCGGTATTGTAAATTCCCGCACAGGTTCGGTGACCCTCCGCGCGAATTTTCCCAATAAGGATGGTATGCTGAGAAGCGGTGCCAGCGGAAGAATATCTATCCCCAGAGAGTTGAATGATGTTTTCGTCATACCACAAAAGGCCACTTTTTCCCAACAGGATAAGGTGGTACTCTACAAAGTGGTCAGAGATGCGGCCAATCAAAACGATTCCACCGTGCAGACCATCATCTCGGTGCTTCCGTTACCCGATGGTAAACATTACGCCGTAACCTCAGGTTTGTCGGGAGGAGACAGGATTGTAGTGGACGGAATAGCCACATTGGGCAATGCGCGAAAAATAGTAATTGAACAACAATAATATGCTGAAAATATTTGTAGAAAGACCGGTGCTTGCCACCGTCATTTCGATTCTTATAGTCGTGCTGGGGATAATAGGCCTGGTCACACTTCCGGTAGAACAATATCCCAACATTTCCCCTCCCACCATACGCGTGTCGGCCAATTACAGCGGGGCAAGCGCGGAAGTGGTGATGAACAGCGTGATCATACCGTTGGAAGAGCAGATCAACGGTGTGGAAGGAATGACCTATATGACTTCTACTGCCACGAACAGTGGTTCCGGAAGTATCACCGTATATTTTGAGCCGGGGGTTAATCAGGATATCGCCGCCGTAATGGTACAGAACAGGGTAAGCCAGGCAACATCCCTTCTTCCGGCGGAAGTTACCCGGTCAGGAGTGAGTGTTGCGAAGCAGCAGAGCGGCAACGTGTTGACCATCTCCTTGTCGTCGACCAATCCGGATCACGACCAGGCGTTTATCCAGAACTATACCGATATCAATATCCTTCCGCAGGTAAAGCGCGTGATGGGTGTGGGAGATGCCAGCGTAATGGGTGCAAAAACATACTCGATGCGTATCTGGCTCAATCCTAACCTTATGGCTTCCTACAATCTTACTCCTTCTGAAGTGCAGGCAGCCTTAAACGACCAGAATGTGGAAGCAGCCCCGGGTTCAATCGGGCAAAACAGCGACCAGTCATTTGAATATTCACTGCAATATACGGGAAGATTAAAATCGGTAGAAGAATTCAAGGATATCATTATCCGCTCCCAGGACGGGCACATACTCCGTTTGGGTGATGTGGCAGATGTTGAATTGGGTGCCCTGTTTTACGCGGTAATGTCGGCAACCGACGGCACCCCTTCGGTGGTGATGCAGGTAAGCCAGATCGCTGGCTCCAATGCCACCGAACTGATCAATAATATAAAAGCGACGCTCGACGAAGCTTCAAAGACGTTCCCTCCGGGCTTTAAGTTCGTCTATATGTCGGACGCCAGCGAATTTTTGGATGCTTCCATCTCCAAGGTCGTCTCGACTTTCTTTGAGGCTTTCATCCTTGTATTCCTGGTTGTCTTTGTCTTTCTGCAAAGTTTCCGGTCTACTTTGATACCTGCCATAGCTGTCCCGGTAGCCATTATAGGTACTTTCTTCGTGTTATGGATGATGGGCTTTTCCATCAACCTGTTGACGCTGTTCGCCCTTATCCTTGCCATCGGTATTGTGGTGGACGACGCCATAGTAGTGGTAGAGGCGGTACATGCGCAATTGGAGAAGGGAGCCAAAAATGCGAAAGAAGCAACTTTGCTGACACTGAAAGAGATAGCCCCGGCCATTATATCCATTACGTTGGTGATGGCATCGGTATTCATTCCGGTCAGCTTTATCGGCGGGACGAGCGGTGTCTTTTACAAACAATTCGGTTTGACGCTAGCAGTCGCCATTTTTATTTCGGCAATCAACGCACTTACATTAAGCCCCTCGTTGAGCGCCCTGTTGCTTACCTCACCCCACACGGAAGAGGCAGAAGAAAAGAAAAATATATTCAAGCGTTTTACGGCATGGTTCAACAAGTGGTTCCAGAAACTGACCGATCAGTATGAGAAAACGCTGCATTTCCTGGGGAAGAAAAATCATCGCTGGATAACCGCAGTAATGATCGGGGTATTCAGTTTGGCGCTTTTCCTATTGATGAAGACTACCCCCACAGGGTTTGTACCCCAGGAGGATAGCGGATCGGTGCTTTGTATGATCACCCTGCCGCCGGGATCATCGCTGGAGAGGACCGACTCGATGGTACATCATGCATATGAAATTGCAAAAGAGATTCCGGAAGTGGCACATATTTCAAGTATCAGCGGTGTCAACTTTATGAGTGGTCTGGGCAGTCCTTACGGCACACTCATCATCAAGCTGACGCCCTGGGAAGAACGCAAGCGAACCGCGTCCGATATCGTCACTGTCTTAACACAAAAAACAAGTTCTATTATCGGGGCTTCGTTTACGGTCTTTAGTTCTCCTACCCTGAGAGGATTTGGCTTGAGTAGCGGTGTAGAGTTAAAGATGCAGGACAGGACAGGGGGGAATATCTACGATTTCTTCCATGTCACACAGGATTTCTTGGGCAAGTTACAGGCTACGGATCAGATCCTGACCGCTTATACTACGTTCAACCCCAATTTCCCGCAAAAACAAATCGATGTGGATGTGGCCAAAGTGAAGGAATCGGGCTTACAAATGAGCGATATCTTATCCACCTTGCAAATGTATATCGGTAGTATGTACACCTCCAACTTCACGTTGTACGGAAAACCCTACCGTGTGATTATACAGGCTTCACCGGAATATCGCAAGAACATGGATAACCTGAATGCTCTCTTTGTAAGGACGGCGTCAGGCGAAATGTCACCTATCACTGAATATCTGACAATAACCGACTTTTCCGGACCACAGTCCTATACCCGCTATAATATGTACACCTCGATGGACGTAACTATTATTCCCAACTTCAGTGAAGGATACAGCACCGGGGATGTGATCAATCTTGTCGACCGGATGGGAACGGATGAGCTACCGGTAGGATATGGATTCGAATATACCGGGATGACCCGTGAGGAGGTCAGCAGCGGTAACCAGACATTGCTTATCTTCCTGATATGCTTGATATTCGTTTATCTCCTCCTTTGTGCCCTTTATGAAAGCTATATCATACCCCTTGCCGTTATCTTCTCGCTCCCGGTAGGTCTGGCAGGCGTATTTATCTTCCTGAAACTATTCGGCGTGACACAAGGTATTACAAACAATATATACGTCCAAATCTCGCTTATCATGCTGATCGGTTTGCTGGCTAAAAACGCCATCCTGATTGTGGAATTTGCCATCCAGCGGCGAAAACAGGGTATGAACATCGTGGAGGCTGCCGTCAAGGGTGCTGTCGCCCGTTTGCGTCCCATCCTGATGACCTCGTTCGCATTCATTGCCGGTCTGACACCGCTGTTTTTCGCTACCGGAGCCGGTTCTATCGGAAACCGATCCATCGGTATCAGCGCTATTGGAGGTATGTTGATCGGAACAGTACTGGGGGTATTGATTATTCCTTCACTTTACATCATCTTCCAGACAATGCATGACAAATTCGCAAAATCGGGCATAGTGAACATAAGTGATGACACTATAAACAAATCAATCGATGAACAGAAATAAAAATATATTACTGCCAATTTTCACCGGGATCATCTTTCTATTTTTGGGATTATCCTCCTGTCAGGTGCTGAACCGATACCAAACACCGGAAATAGATACGTCGGGCCTATACAGAGAGAGTCATTCCGACGACACAACCACCATTGCCGATATCCCCTGGAGAGAGTATTTTACGGACGAATATCTGATTGGATTGATCGAAGAGGGTCTACAGAACAATGCTGATTTACAGGTGGCGGTAACCGGCATCCGTCAGGCTGAAGCAATTCTGAACATGGCACGTGCAGCCTATTTCCCCACGGTATCACTCACAGGACAGGTGACGAATACGACAAGGAGCGACGCCAATAAAACATTGGGTTATAACTCAAACAACGTCACATTAGGAATTGCCGCATCATGGGAACTGGACCTGTGGGGAAAACTCAACCGGCAATCAAAATCGAAATATGCACTGTTCCTGAAAAGCCATTCTTACAGGAATCTCATCCAGAGTTCTCTCATCGCCAATATCGCCACTTCTTATTACTCTTTACTGGCACTCGACGAACAACTGCGCATCACTACGGAAACGGTCAAGATACTGGAGAAAAACGTGGAGACGATGATGTCGTTAAAGGAAGCGTGGATACAAAATGTAAATGAGGCCGCCGTAGAACAAAGCCGTGCCTTGATGTTAAGGACAAAACTGAGCACTTATGATCTTGAAAGTGCCATCCGTCAGTTGGAAAACGGAATTTCCGTGATGCTTGGACGCAAACCGGGGACCATCGAACGGTCGTCATTCAATGCACAGACTGTCCCCGTGAAGTTGGAAACAGGTGTCCCCGCACAGTTACTGGCAAGACGTCCCGATGTGATGCAGGCAGAAATGGACTTCCGTTCTGCTTTCGAATTGACGAATGCGGCACAGGCCAGTTTTTACCCCTCCGTCACGTTGAATGCAGGTTCGATGATAGGTCTCGCAGCACCGGGCTTCACCGGTTTTTTCAGCAGGGAGAATCTACTGGCCAATGTGATCGGGGGATTAACCCAACCCATCTTCAACAGAGGGCAATTGAAAGGAAACCTGAAAATTGCAAAGGCTCAACAGGAGGCAGCCCTGATCTCTTTCAGGAACAGTGTCCTAAGGGCGGGGCAGGAAATCTCGGATATCCTCTTCTCTTATGAATCATCCATCAGGAAGAACAGTATACGCCAGGAACAAATTATCTCCACACAAAAAGCGGTAGAATATACGAAAGAGTTACTGATCGCCAATGAAGCCAATTATACCGAAGTGCTTATGGCAGAACAGAACTATCTCTCAGCACAACTCAGCGAAGTCAGCGACAAACTCGAGCAATTGCAGTATTCAGTCAATTTATACCGTGCATTGGGAGGGGGAGCAGAATAATATTCCAGACCTATAGCCATCTTTATAAAAAGATAATCGGCTGTTAAATAATAACCAATTTACCTGGTTATTATTTTTTTTTGTATTTTTGATTTTTAATAAATCAAAAAACACCAAAAGATTTATTCCATGTATGCTCCCTTTACATACAAGCCCTCACTGAAAAAGGTATATCATCCCTTCCATTCAGGAATAAAACACACTGCATGTCAATCAACCCTAAGAATGACAGCTAAGTTAGTCTTACTCCTGCTCTCTGCCTCTTTTTCTTTTGTATCCTGCCATAGAGATGGAGTAAACGCTGACGTAGTTATTTACGGGGGCACTTCGGCAGCCGTAATTTCAGCGGTAGAGATAGCCCGATCCGGAAAAAGTGTGATCATTGTTTGTCCTGATAAACATTTGGGAGGACTGACCTCCGGAGGATTGGGATTTACCGATTCAGGCAATACCTCCGCCATCGGTGGGCTCGCACGTGATTTTTATCATCGGGTATGGCTCCACTATAACGACTCCACTTCATGGAAATGGCAAAAGAAATCAGAGTACGGTAATAAGGGACAAGGTACTGTGGCGATGGACGGTGAAAACAGGACAATGTGGGTTTTCGAACCCCATGTGGCTGAAAAAATATTTGAAGATCTTATCCGTGAGAATAAAATTCCGGTTTACAGGGATGAATGGCTCGACAGGGAGTCGGGAGTTGAGGTTGACAATCATAAGATCATGTCTATTACCACCCTTTCCGGTAAGAAATACAAGGGAAAGATGTTTATCGATGCTACTTATGAAGGTGACCTGATGGCGTCTGCCGGTGTCACCTACACGGTAGGAAGGGAACCTTGTTCACAATATAATGAGAAGTGGAACGGTGTACAGGCTGGCATATTCCATCACGGACACTATTTCAAAACCCCTATCGATCCCTATACGATTCCTGGGGATTCTTCCAGCGGCCTTCTTCCTTTTATATCCAACGAACCGATAGAACCCAATTGCACAGGTGACAATAAGATACAGGCCTATTGCTTCAGGTTATGCATGAGCAATCATCCCGAGAACAGGGTCCCTTTCGAAAAACCGGAAGGATATGACCCTGCCGATTATGAGCTTCTTGCCCGGGTTTTTGAATCAGGCTGGAACGAATGGTTTTCAAAATATGATATTATCCCCAATAAAAAGACAGATACGAACAATCACGGCCCTTTCAGTACCGATTATATAGGAATGAATTATGACTATCCACAAGCATCCTACGCACGGCGCAAAGAGATAATTGAAGAGCATACAAACTACCAAAAAGGGTTACTTTACTTTGTTTCGAGCGATGAACGAGTACCTGAAGAGGTGAGGAACAGGATGCGAACCTGGGGACTTGCGAAGGATGAATTTGCCGATAATGGCAACTGGCCCCATCAGTTGTATATCCGTGAAGCACGAAGGATGATCGGCAGCTATGTCACTACCGAAAACGAAGTCCTCGGAAAGGTTCAGGTAGCGGATCCGGTGGGAATGGGATCCTATACCATGGACTCCCATAATGTGCAACGTCATGTCACTGCAGAGAGATATGTACAGAATGAAGGAGATATCGGCGTACATCCCGATAAACCTTATAAGATATCTTATGGTTCAATCGTTCCCCGGAAAGAAGAATGTACAAACCTGCTCGTACCGGTTTGCCTTTCATCCAGTCATATCGCTTTCGGCTCGATCAGGATGGAACCGGTATTCATGATCCTCGGGCAATCGGCAGCGGCGGCAGCGGTATTAGCCATTGACCAGAAGGTCAATATACAGGATATCCCCTATGATCAACTGAAACAGATATTACTCGCTAAAAATCAGATCCTACAGAATTAATCTCAAAATGATAAAATAAAAAAATAATCGTATGAAACGAGCATGACAACTGTTCTCACTCAAGAACATGACTAAAAGCGAGTTCCATACGACACCATTGAATATAAATAATTTTAGTCGTATGAAAAACGAAAAAGAGACTTCCCACAAATTATCAAGAAGACAATTTCTTGGTACTACTGCTGTGATTGGCACAGGAGCACTATTTCCTTCCGTTCTTACTTACGGAAGCAACTCCAATCGGGTAAATACCGGTAATATATCTGACCAGCTTCCCGACTCTCAATTCGCCGGTGTACAGATTGGTGCGATCACTTACAGTTTCAGGGACCTGCGAGGAGGATTGGAAGCAACGCTTAACGCTTGTATTGAAGCCGGCTTAAGTTCTGTAGAATTAATGGGTACAGGTGTGGAGGACTATCTCGGTGCACCGAAGTATCCCGTACAACGCCGTCCCACCCAGGAAAACCCGATCACCGACCAGGAAAAGCGTGCCATCACTCAATACAACAATGAATTGAAAGAATGGAGGAAAACACACGGTACCATAGAAGCATATACTCAACTCCGTAAGAAATTCAACGATGCCGGAGTGAATATCCACATCTATAAATGGACTGCCGGAGAAACCGAAGAGGAGCTCGACTATTCATTCAAGGTGGCCAAGGCGCTCGGGGCTATCGGTATCACGGCTGAACTGAACGAAAAAAATGCCAGATTGTTAGGACCGGCGGCAGAAAAGAACGGCATGTTCGCCATACTTCATAATCACTCCCAATATGCAGAACGGGGCTTTGATGTGGATAAGCTTCTTTCCTACTCCTCCGCAAACCGGTTGAATTTTGATGTAGGCCATTATTTCGGTTCCACGGGGTTGAATCCTGCTGATTTCATCCGTAAATACCATACCCGAATCGCGAGCCTCCACCTCAAAGACAAAACCGGTTCCACCAACGCCACACAAAGGGATGCCAACCAGGTATGGGGACAGGGGGAAACACCACTCGCCGAAGTCCTTCACCTCATACGGGATCAGAAATTGCCGATCTATTGTGATATTGAACTCGAATATGCGGTAGCTCCCTGGTCCACTCCCGTAAAAGAAGTAAAGACCTGTAAGGAATTCTGCCGCCAGATACTGATATAACGATGGCAAAGGAGTGATAATATGAAAGGAACAATCTTTGCTGCCGGGATCTCTCTGGCGACATTAACCCCGCTCACAGCCCAACAAAAGCCGAATGTGGTGTTTATCGTTACCGATGATTTGGGTTATGGCGACCTGAGTTGTTATGGTCAGGAGAAATTTCAGACACCCAATATCGACCGGTTGGCGCTTGATGGTATCCGGTTTACACACTCCTATTCGGGTACCACCGTGAGCGCTCCCTCGCGTGCCAGCCTGATGACCGGCTTACATACCGGACATACCCCCATCCGGGGAAACAAAGAGGTAAAGCCCGAAGGTCAGTTCCCACTACCGGAAGGAACTGTCACCCTATTTCATCTCTTCAAGAAGGCAGGATACGCCACCGGCGCTTTTGGCAAATGGGGACTGGGACAACCCGGTTCCGAAGGCGATCCTAACCGGCAGGGAGTGGACGAGTTTTACGGATACAACTGCCAGCTCCTGGCACATAATTATTATCCGGATCATCTATGGCACAACCAGACAAAAATAGTATTCCCCGAAAATGAAAACGGACAATTCGGGGCTTATTCGCAAGACCTTATCCAGGCAAAGACGCTGGAGTTTATCGATAACCACGGCAAGGACCCCTTCTTCCTTTTTGTTCCCATAGTGCTTCCCCACGCGGAACTGGTGGTACCGGAAGACTCTATCATCCGGAACCTGAGAGGAAAGTTCGATGAAAAACCCTATAAAGGTACTGACTCGGGACCTGCTTTCCGAAAGGGAGGTTATATGTCGCAGGAATACCCCCGGGCAACCCATGCTGCCATGGTAAAGCGTATTGATGCGTATGTGGGACAAATCATCGGGAAACTGAAAGAGAAAGGGGTATATGACAATACACTGATCATATTTACCAGCGACAACGGTCCCCACCGGGAAGGAGGCGCTGATCCAGACTTCTTCAATAGCAACGGCGTTTACCGAGGATACAAACGTGACCTGTATGAAGGCGGTATCCGCGTGCCGACAATCATTTCATGGCACGGGAAAATCGCTTCCGGTAAGGAGAGCAACTTCACCTTTGCATTCTGGGATTATATGCCCACGTTTGCGGAACTGCTGAAAGTGGGTTCACCGAAAGACAGTGATGGAATTAGTATCCTGCCTACTCTGCTCGATAAAGGTAAACAGAAGAAACACGATTATTTCTACTTCGAGTTTCAGGAGTTGGGTGGTCGACAAGCAGTCATACAAGGGGACTGGAAACTGTTGCATCTCGATATCCGGAACGGAGGAAAGTATGAACTCTATAACCTCGCCTCGGACCCCTCGGAGAATCATAACCTGATCGACCTCTACCCCCGAAAGGCAACCACGTTGAAGGAGATAATGAAGAAAGCCAGGACAGACGATCCCAACTGGCCGCTCTTCTAAGGAGTTGATTCAATCCTATGCAGACAATCGATTCAGGCCATATAACAACCATTCCGATTATGAGACATATTTTTACCCATTCCATCTTATCTGTGGGCACCTTAATTGCTTTTCCCCTGCAGGCACAAAAAATGGCAGATGAAAGGAAAGCAGAGAAACCCAATATTGTATTGATTTATGCGGATGACATCGGCTGGGGAGACCTCTCCTGTTATGGAGCCCACCGTGTGACCACTCCCCATGTGGATGCCCTGGCGGAGAATGGTGTCCGTTTTCTCAATGCCCACTCGGCAGCAGCCACCAGTACACCCTCCCGTTACGGACTGCTTACAGGTGAATATCCATGGCGGAGGAATGGTACGGGAATTGCCCGTGGTGATGCGGGATTGATTATCAAACCCCATCGCTACAATATCGCAAAGCTGATGAAGGAAGCAGGCTACACTACCGGAGCCGTAGGAAAATGGCATCTTGGCATGGGAGAGGAAACCGGTACTCAGGATTGGAATGGAAGAATTGCTCCCGGCCCCCACGAGATGGGGTTCGATTACTCCTACCTGATGGCTGCCACCGGCGATAGGACGCCGTGTGTATATCTTGAAAATCAGCAAGTCGCCAATCTCGATCCCAGAGACCCTATCAGCGTGAGCTATACGAAGAATTTCGATGGAGAGCCTACCGGCAAGGATAACCCCGAACTGCTCACAAAGCTGAAACCCAGCCCCAACCACGGGCACGACCAGAGTATCATCAACGGCATCTCCCGTATCGGTTATATGAAAGGGGGCAAGGCGGCGCTATGGCAAGATGAAACGATCGCCGACAGCATCACCTCCCGGGCAGTCCGTTTTATCACCCAAAACAAGGATAAATCTTTCTTCCTCTACTTCGGCACCAACGATATCCATGTTCCTCGCTATCCGCACGAACGGTTCCGCGGTAAAACCGATATGGGTCATCGGGGTGATGCCATCGTCCAGTTCGACTGGGCGGTCAGCGAGGTGATCCGTGCCTTGAAAGAGGCGGGGATATACGAGAATACACTGATTATCTTGTCGAGTGATAATGGACCGGTGATAGATGACGGTTATGCAGATGAAGCCGTGGAACGGTTGATGGATCACAAACCATGGGGACCCTACAGAGGCGGTAAATACAGTATGTTTGAAGCAGGTACACGCGTACCTTTTATCGTGCACTGGCCTGCCGTAGTACGCCCGGGAGTTTCAGAGGCACTGGTCTCCCAGATCGATCTGTTAGCTACACTGGCAGCCTTGACCGGTGTAACGCTGGAGGAGGAGAAACTGAGCGATAGCAAAAATCAGCTCTCTGCATGGCTGGGTGAGGACAACGAAGGGAAGGAATACCTGATCGGTGCTGGGAATTCACTGATGATCCAGACCAAAGAATGGAAATACATTGAGCCCAATAACGGCGGTGCTTACCAGAAACTGACCGATATTGAGACAGGAAACAGCCCGAAGGAGCAACTCTACCATCTCCTCTACGACCGGAGTGAGTATGATAACGTAGCGGGGAAGAACCCTTTGATGGTACGATTCCTGAAACAGATATTGGATGAAGAAAAAAGTAAAGGAGTAAGAATGGATCTTTGATTTCAATTATTTTGCTTACCTTGCCCAACAGTAAAACGTTCAATTACATTAGGCGTTTTCTCGCAATGGCATAATCCAAGCTAGCTTGTCTTCTGCTCATACTACTTAACAAAAACGTTCCAATTAAATATATCAACAACTAAAAAATATTTACAATGAAAAATCGATTTTTTTTGCTTTCGTTCTTTCTCTTGTCCCTTTGTCTGGAAACTATTGCCCAGCCACCCCGACAGTTAGTGCAGGTGATCGTGACTCCCGACAAAGCCGACTGGACCTACCAAAAAGGAGAGCAGGCCCAGTTCCGGATCATGGTGCTGAAAGACAATGTAGCACTCGACGGGATCGATGTGAAGTACAGCATCGGTCCCGAAAAGATGGATGCATGGGAAGAGAAAACCATCACTCTTAAAAAAGGAGTCGCCACGGTAAAAGCAAAACAATTCAATGAGGCCGGATTTTTGCGGTGCTACGCATCGGTGGAAATTGATGGAAAAACCTATTCCTCTTATGCTACTGCGGGATTTACCCCCGACCAGATTAAACCGACCACAACCCTTCCATCCGATTTCGAACAGTTCTGGGAAAATGCCAAAGGCGAATTGGCCAATATTCCGATGAAACCCGTAATGACGCTGATGCCTGAGCGGTGTACCGACAAAGTGGATGTGTACCACGTGAGCATCGACAATTTCAGGGGGAAGGTCTATGGTATCTTATGCAAACCCAAGGCCGAAGGGAAATACCCTGCCATACTGCATGTCCCGGGTGCCGGTATCCGCCCCTATTACGGAGATGTATGGAGTGCTGAAAGAGGGATCATCACCTTCCAGATCGGCATCCATGGTATCCCGGTGAATCTCGATCAAAAAGTGTATGATAACCTGAGCAGCGGCGCACTCGGCAGCTACTGGGCCACCAACATGGACGACAAGAACTATTATTACTTCAAGCGGGTTTACCTGGGTTGCGTCAGGGCTGTCGACTTTATCGAATCACTGGATTGTTTCAACGGAGAAGATATCGCGGTAACCGGTGGAAGTCAGGGTGGCGCTCTCTCGATCATCACCGCCGGACTCGACAGCCGTATCGATTACCTGATTGCCTTCTATCCTGCTTTGTGCGATCTCACGGGTTATCTGCACGGCCGTGCCGGAGGATGGCCTCACATGTTCAGGGACGGTTTCACCAATAAACCCGAAAAAGTAGAGACCTCCAAATATTACGATGTGGTGAATTTCGCACGGTTCGTAAAAGTGCCCGGATGGTATAGCTGGGGATATAATGACGATGTATGTCCACCCACATCAATGTATGCAGCCTATAATGTCATCACTGCGCCCAAAGAGCTGAAAATCTTCCCCGAAACGCAACACTGGACGTTCCCCGAGCAACATTGGGCAGGATACGACTGGATGTATAAAAAATTACAGGAATAAGGGTAGGTACCCGTAAGCTAACTCGACAGCAAGTTAATTCATTATTTGTCGATAACAATCAATCAGATGCATAAACGAAAGATGAGAGTGGGAATCTGGAGTACGGTAGCTCTTTCGGCTGCTGTTTCCTGTTCCTCTTCTCAACAAGCAGGGAAAGCCGGAACAGAGTTACCCAACATAATCCTGATTCATCTCGATGACATGGGATACGGTGACCTGTCGCTGACCGGAGCTACCGGATATAAGACACCTCATATCGACAAGATGGCCAATGAGGGGCTTTTCTTCACCCACTATTATTCACCCCAGGCGGTATCAAGCGCCTCACGCGCCGGCCTGCTTACAGGGTGCTACCCTAACCGTATAGGATTCGCCGGAGCTTTAGGTCCCACTTCTGAGGTAGGCATCTCGAATGAAGAAGTGACCATCGCCGAACTGCTTAAGACAAAAGGATATGCTACTGCGGCCTATGGGAAATGGCACCTGGGCGTACAACCTCAGTTCCTGCCGACCAACCATGGATTCGACGAGTTCTACGGTATCCCTTATTCTAACGATATGTGGCCGTTGCATCCGACAGGCACCTATCCCAATCTGCCACTGTTCGACAATCTGAAGATCGTGAACCCGGCAGTATCACCCGATGACCAGGCTCAGTTCACCACCGGTTTCACCTCCCGGACAGTCGATTTTATCAGGAAAAACAAGAAGAATCCCTTCTTTATCTACCTGGCACACCCAATGCCCCACGTACCACTCTATGTCTCCGACAAATTCAAAGGAAAATCACAACAGGGGCGTTTCGGCGACGTGATGATGGAAATCGACTGGAGCGTAGGAGAGATTATAAAGACACTGGAAGAGATGGGACTGGATAAAAGTACACTGGTGATCTTCACTTCCGATAACGGTCCCTGGCTCAACTACGGTAATCATGCGGGAAACACCGCCGGTTACCGTGAAGGAAAAGGGACTACTTTTGAAGGTGGTCAGCGTGTACCCTGTATCATGATGTGGAGAGGTGTGATCCCCGAAGGAAGTATCTCCAACAGCCTTGTATCCGGAATCGATATCCTCCCCACCCTGGCAGAGATAACAGATGCAGCCCTCCCGGAACATATCATCGACGGGGTGAGCCTACTGCCGATACTCAGGGGAGATGTAGAAGCCCAACCGCGGGAAAGCTTTTACTATTATTACCGGCGGAATAACCTGCAAGCCGTCAGGCATGGTCATTGGAAGCTGATCTTCCCACACCAGGGAAGGACCTACGGAGAATTTCAACCGGGAAATGACGGTTCTCCGGGCAAAGTCAACGAAGGGTTTCAGTTTCCCGGCGCCCTCTATGATCTCCGTCGCGATCCGGGCGAACGATACGATGTGAGTGAGAGTAATCCCGACATCGTAGCACAACTGACACAGATTGCAGAAAAAGCCCGTCACGACCTGGGTGACGACCTCACGGGAAATGAGGGTACAAACCGGAGGCAACCCGGTAAGATGTAGGATGTATGAAATTAACAATTTAATGATTAAACAGTTAAACAATGAAACAATATAACTTGACGATCCCGGTGAAATGGGTAGGCATCGGTTCATTGGCGTTACTGGGTGCATGCCAGCAACAGGAGAAAGAGACGCAGCGCCCCAACATCATTTTTATCATGAGCGACGATCATGCCTACCAGGCTATCAGCGCTTATGGTTACGGCCTAAACGAAACACCGAATATGGACCGGCTGGCAAAAGAGGGCGCCCTGTTTACCCGGTCGACAGTCACCAACTCCATCAGTGCACCCAGTCGTGCAGTCTTGCTTACCGGCAAGCACAGTTTTGTGAATGGAAAAGTCGATAATGAACATCCTTTCGACTGGAATCAACCCAATTTCCCCAAACTGATGCAGGCGAACGGCTACCAGACCGCTATGATCGGCAAGATCCACCTCGACGGTATTCCGCAGGGATTTGATTTCTCGATGGTGCTTCCGGGACAGGGACACTACTACAATCCCGATTTCCTGATTAACGGAGAGAAGGTGCGTAAAGAGGGTTACTGTACCGAGATCATCACCGAAACAACACTCGATTGGCTGAAAAATAAACGTGACCTTGATAAACCATTCTGTGTGCTTTACCACCAGAAGGCACCCCACCGCAACTGGCAGCCCGCCCCCAAATACCTCAATCTCTATGACGACGTCACTTTCGAACCCCCTTCAACCTTCTTCGATAACTATGAAGGACGCGGAAGGGCGGCAAAGGAACAGGAGATGCAGGTCCATGGCCATGCCATGTGGGGACACGACTTCAAGATGATCGTCAACCCCGACGGGGACAGCACCGGATTCCATCACGAATTCCGGCGCTTCAATGATAAACAGCGGGAAGACTGGCTGGCCGCCTATACACCCGAAAACGAGGCATTCAAGGCGAAATACGACCAACTCACTGACAAAGAGATCGCTATATGGAAATACAACCGCTATATCAAGGATTACCTGCGTACCATTCAATCGATTGATGATGGCGTAGGTGAACTGCTTGATTATCTGGAAGAAGCGGGGCTGGCAGAAAATACCATCGTGGTCTACACCTCCGACCAGGGTTTCTACCTTGGCGAGCACGGCTGGTTCGACAAGCGGTTCATGTATGAAGAATCATTCAGGACTCCCCTCTTGATGCGCTATCCCAAAGAGATAAAGGCAGGCACCGTAATAGATGCTTTGGTACAAAACCTCGATTTTGCTCCTACCTTCCTCGACTATGCAGGTATTGAAGCGCCGGAAGAGATGCAGGGCGAATCATTCCGTCAGTTGGTAGCGGGCAAAACCGACCAATGGCGCGATGCGGTCTACTACACCTATTACGAGTACCCCTCGGTGCATATGGTGAAACGTCATTATGGCGTAGCCACCGACCGGTACAAGTTGATCCATTTTTATTACGACATAGATGAATGGGAGATGTATGACCTGAAAACGGATCCCAATGAGATGAAGAATATATACGATGATCCGGAATATGCTGACGTGAGGGAAATGCTTCACAAGAGACTCGAAGAGTTACGCCAACAATACGGTGACAGCGATGAACTCAACGGGAAATTCCTTAAGGAATACCTTGAATAATGTGCCAATATGCCAATGTGCCAATGTGATAATATAAAGAATATGAATAAGATAACGATTTTAACGATTTTCTGCCTCATGCTGTTCCATGCCGGGGCGCAAACTTTCCCGCAGCGGGAGAATACACACCGCTTAATGAGTTACAATATCCATCACGGGGAAGGGATGGATGGAAAAATAGATATTGAACGGATCGGCAAGCTGATTACCGGCATCAATCCGGAAGTTGTAGGATTACAGGAAGTGGACAGCGTCGTAAACAGAAGCGGCAATATAGATATCCTGCAATTGCTTGCAAAACAGACCGGTATGTACTCTACCTTCGGCTATTCCATCCTGCACGACGGCGGTAAATATGGCAATGGAGTACTGACCCGCGAAAAACCCCTAACCGTAAGGAAGATATCACTGCCCGGAGCCCGTGAAGCCCGTACCGCACTGATCGTGGAACTCGATCACTACGTGGTAGTCAATACCCACCTCTCACTTACCGACGAAGAACGGCTCGAATCGGTCAAAATCATTACCGATGCTGTAGAAAAATATGATAAGCCGGTATTCCTGATGGGCGACCTCAATGCCACTCCCGATTCCAAACCTATCACATTCCTTCAGGATAAATGGCAGATCCTTTCCAATCCCAAGCAACCTACCTCCCCCTCGGTCACCCCGAGATCTACGATTGACTATATCATGGGATACACTGCCAAAGGGCAGAGCTATGCAAAATACAATGCCCGGGTAATTGATGAGCGGGTGGCATCGGACCACAGGCCTCTTTTCGTGGATATCCGCCTGAAAGCACCCGCATCGAAGGTGATGCGCACCATTCCATACCTCCAAAACCCCGGCACCGACGAGATGACCGTGATGTGGCTAACCAATGTACCCGCCCGCAGTTGGGTAGAATACGGCATCGATCCCGATCCGGACAAGATGGAACGGGCACGCGCTTTCATTGAAGGAGTGATGGTGGCAAACAACACGATCAACCAGGTACGCCTCACCGGCCTACAGCCGGGTACAAAATATTACTATAGGGTCGTCTCACAGGAAATCACCCGCTATTCCAGTTATTACAAGGAGTTTGGAGATACCGTCAGATCCGACATCAAGTCTTTCACCACCTGGAGTGATAATATAAAAGACTTCCGAGTGATTGTATACAACGATATCCACAGCAATATGCAGATGTTCAATAAACTCCACTCATTGGTGGAGGACAAACCCTATGACCTCGTCATCTTCAACGGCGACTGCTTCGATGATGTGGAAAAAGAGAGCGACATCATCGACAGGTTGGTCACCTATACCCCACGGATCAAAAGTGACGAAATTCCTTCCATATTTATCAGGGGAAACCACGAGACCCGGGGTGAATATTCCCTCTATCTCTGGAATTACCTGGGAAGAATGCATGGCCGCTCCTACAGCGCCTTTTCACTGGGTGACACCCGTTTTGTGCTTCTCGACTGCGGTGAAGACAAGCCTGACGACCACTGGGTATATTACGATATGAACGATTATACCCAACACCGGATCGATCAGGCCGAATTCCTGAAAGAAGAACTGCAATCCACTGCGTTCAAGAAGGCGAACAAACGGATTCTGATTCATCATATCCCTATTTTCGGATTCAAACCCGATTCCTTCTCCCCCTGCTCCGATTTATGGATACCGGTATTGAAAAAAGCACCGTTCAATGTATCGCTCAATGCCCATATGCACCAGTATAGGGTAATAGAAAAGGGAGAAGATGGAAACAACTTCCCGGTCATCATCGGAGGAGGCAATCAGGAACCCAACGGTACGGTAATGATACTCGAAAAGAAAGGAAATAAACTCACCCTCGAGGTAATCAATGCGGCAGGAGAAAAATTATTGGAAAAAATATTATAAACATTTATGGAATCCTGAGGGAAATTGTATCTATAGAGTGGATAGGTGATTAGTGGACAAGTGTGAAGGTGGGAAAGTTTTATTTTCAACATATTAAAGCAACTCGAGACACTATCAATGACTAAATACTCAAATTTA
Organism: Proteiniphilum sp.; assembly: GCF_034927365.1. Classification (GTDB taxonomy): domain Bacteria; phylum Bacteroidota; class Bacteroidia; order Bacteroidales; family Dysgonomonadaceae; genus Proteiniphilum. Next base: position 128,568 of record NZ_JAYFQD010000001.1, read on the forward strand.
TGAAAACAAATAGGATACTTCGTTTTATTCTTTTGATCATTGCTTTTGGAATATGTAATAATTTCTATGGGCAGGAAACTGAAAATGTCGATCCCGGAGAATCGGAGAAAAAATATATAATCCGGGAAAAAGAGTATGAAGAAGCCTGGCTCCGGGACCCAGCTTATGTAGACGGGGATCCGGACACCTTGTATTTTTTTAAATCAGAATTTGTGAGTGATGGCAGGTATCATTTTTTTCGCCGCACGCCGTTGTCCCTGAAAAAAGGATGGACTAATATTTTCTCCGATGATGAAGTAGACTTTTCGGGTTTTATATCTTTCCCCCCCACAAACAACAATGGGAAGAAAGGCTATACCCTGACATGGTTGTATAGAAATGATTCCCTCTATCTCAAGGATGTTACACTACGATTACATGGAGAACAGCAAGGATTGCCGCGTGACGAGATAATATCGCGAATTGAAGAATTCACCCAATGCAAATTTGAAAACGGATTGATGTTTATTGACTGGATTTCAAGCGATTTCGGCTTAGTCACGAGACATACCCGAATTCCGAGGGAAAGATATCGTAATTCTTTAGAATATTCGGAATCATATAATAATGGTTTTTTTATAATTTTCGACAAAGGGAAATCCATATACGTCCGTGTAGATGTAAGAGAGAACAAGCATTGAGTTTACAAAACAAAAATAGGATCGAAATACCGCAAGCAAGAATCATTACAATGGATAAGGAAAAACGGGCTTTGTCGTTTTCTTTTATAAGTATTACAGGTATAAACGTGATCCCATTATTGAACTTTTTGCAGAAGAATTATTAGATGATTTCTTTAACAAAGGAGACGCTATGAAAATATCAGCATTTATACTTATCATACTTTTCCTAAGCACTGGTATTTTTTCGCAAGAGAAGAGGTATTATAACGAAGAAAGCAGAGAGAGAATCAAGCAATACTTTAATTATTACCCTCATAAAGACGAAAGGGTAGATTCTTTACTGATAAACGATAAAGTTTATTATTTTAACGGAAGCCCTCTCTTTTTTCTTGAAGGAGCATTGAATGTAGTGTATGACGATATACTTGTAATACCCCAGATAGATACCGGATATACTTTACTATGGTCAATAGAAGATGGAAAATTATTTATCAAATCGATATATATCTGCCGAACCGACTATACTACGGATATAAAACCAACCGAAGATGAAGCATTAAAGAAACTGGAGGTTTTTTTAGGGAGGAATTTTGAAGGAGACAGGCTCTTTGCCGATTTTGCCACCGGAAAGTTTGTTGTCTATAAATATGCTTTGTCGTTATGTGCTTGCGGTGAAGGTTGGTCCAAATATTCCATCGACGAACAAAACCAATATAAGAAAGATATCTTGAATCGACAAAGGATCTATACCTTGGAGTTTAAAAATGGCATATTGGTCAAAATGAGTAGAAATAAAAAATTTGAAAGAGAATTAAAAAGATTTCTGAAGAATATAGATGGACTACCTCATCCTTTTATATAAAACAAAGGAAACTCTATGAAAAATCAATTGCTGTGCTTATTCGCCTTGTTTCTGGGATTGAATCTTTTTTCCCATGAAAATAGAATCGGAAAAGATTCCAAGGAGATTTTTGACGAAAAAAAAGAACTTTCTATTATACGGTTTACGAGAAAAACGCGACAGTGTTTTCCGTCAGAAAATAACCTACTGGAAAAATAAACAATAGAATTTTAGCTGATATTTTTAGTATTTAGGATAGTATACTTGTGCAAAAGAATTTTAAACTATATTACCACAGCCACCTAAAAACATTGAATGGCTACATTTTATATTGACAAGGATTCTGAATTTCAAACGTGGTTCAATAACGATTTTTGATATCGTAATACATTAGATGACCCTAATTATTACTGGAATAAGGTCAATGCCAATACAAAAGTAAAGCAACTGATCTACAATCACCTTTCGGAAAAAGATCGGAACGAAATAGATTTTAAAATTTGGTATTGCACATTAAAGATGAATGCTACAAATAATAATTAATTAAACCCGAATAGATTAAACAAAAGGAACAATGGAAACAAAAAAAGTATTTTATATCGCCTCCATTCTGTTTATTGGAGCCTGTTTTTTTTCATTTTCACTTTCCGCCCAAAACCACGGGAAGATTATACCGCTGGTGCTATATAATCCCGCCCGTTTTACGATTGGGATAGAAGAGGCTTTTATGTTGAAAAGCCAGTATATCGGAATAGATACCGAAGGAGGGAACGTCAATTACTTCCTGAAATTGGACGAGTCTCCCAATAGGGCAGAAGAAATATCCAGTTCCTATCTGGCACAAAAAGGAATAAACCTCGACCTTTTAAATACGCCTGACAGCCTATTTCTCGTTATCATTGAGCCGTTTTATCGGCGCGGATCTAAATTCGAGATATTGGGTAGAAAATCGGGCGGGAAATATTCTTTTCGCGACTCGAGAGGAAGGGGTGATTATCAAAGTTTTGAAGACATGATACGGAAAATATATGGTGTGCCTGAAGTTTTCAGGCTCAAATACCTGCAAAGCCAGGAGAAATATATGACTTACAGATGGGATTCCAATGTAAAATACAAGGTAAAGGTATTTGAGTTATCAATTTGTCAATTGTGGTTCTTATTCCGGTTGAACGAAACCCAATATTCTCTGCCGCATCACTAACCCCTAACATACTTACTCCTTCACGAGTAATAAAACTCTTCTCGCGTAAGTTTTGTAACGAATAAGTACGTCCATAATATTCGGCAATCATGCGTAAGCAGGAAGGACCGCAATCCATCGCATCCAACTGGCTATAATAAGGAAAAGGTCTTTTGAGCATAATTAACGATGACGGGAAATGCGAATAATCTCTTTAAAGTCTTCCAACTCCAAAGGTTTAGTCAGGGGATAAGGTATATCCGGTTGTAGAAAACCGCTTTCGGGAGAAACAGGTGGAAAAGATTCAGTATATTTTGTAGCACAAGCATATTCAAACTTTGAATTAGGCAAGGCTCCCAAAATGCAATCGGCCGAGTATGGTGAATACTGTCCGGAAGGCTCTCCCACGAGCACTCCCGCTTTGCTTAATTTGATGGTTTCACAGAAATCATTGCCTGCTGAATAAGTTCCCGGCCCCATAATGACAAATACCTCTCCTTCGAACCCATCTTTCTTTCTTTTTGTTTTGTGTGCACGCTCTACTTTTCCTCTCTTGATCATCTTTTTCACATTTTTCAATGCCTTCTTCATGCGAATATAGGAGTCCTTCTGGTTCTTGTCATCCTTGTCGTAATGTGAGAGCAGGGTCTCCACAAAAGAATAAAGCTTGGAGGCTCCTTCTTTCGTTGAATACCGGATCGTCTTCGACTGATAAGCTTCATACTTCAGATGTTTTAATATATAATGATGTATCAAATCAGATCCTCCCCCGTTTTGAGAAACATCTATAAACAGGCTGGTTATCCCTTTTTGATTTACCTCATTAAAGAAATCATCAATCGCCTTGATAAAAATTTTTTGTGGTATTTCACGAATATCTGATGTATTGTAATAGAGGACAGCAATGGATTCCTCTTCATAGATTATAGGTTGTAATATCGCTTTGTGATAAGTCGGATGCCGGCTCGGATTATTGTTTAGCGACCATTCTTCTCCCGATATTGCATGGATCAATGTGTCTTTAACTTCTCCTTTTTCACCATCCATTAATTGGCATTTAAACGGAGCTTTCAGTTTATAGTAATCTGCCAGGATTCCGTTAAGGGTAAAATTGAATTTATGCATTCTTCCTTGAGGATTCTCCTCCCATGATATAGTCGAGGAAATCTTACGTTGCAAATCCATGGCATCAATTCCTTCAATAGAAATCAGCACATCATTTTTCAAAAAAACTTTATCATCTATGCAATTAACCCACGGGAAGATTTGATCAGAGAAGCGCCATCCCATTATAACTTGTGTATGCCCATCAGTGAAGCCATTGAATTCATCGAGAATATATCTGAATTCGGCTGTTGATAGAGCCCTATTGCATTTATTCTTTATCTCATTATACAGACTGTCAAACTCAGATGCTGAATAACGGGCAAATAACCTGGGATGCACCTGTTTTATGGTTGAATAATAAAATTCAATATCCTCGTGCATTTCTTGAATAGATAGGGTATCTTTTTCCTTAGCCGTTAAATTCACAACCAAGAAACTCAACATTAAAAATAGACATATATTCCTTTTCATGGTATTCATTTTACTTGAGATGGTTCTTCCTCTTTCAGGTTTCATAACTGAGTGCTTCAATTTTTAATCTCTTGGGGTTTAATTCCCCCACTTGTGGCAAGAAAACAATTAATTTGTCCTTATAAGTACCCCCTCTTCTTGTGGTGGGGTAGTTCATTGTGTAAAAATGCAAATGTATAAATTTAAAAATAAAACTCCCCGATGTTATATTATGTTATACAACACGTTGTAATTACGTGACCGAAACTCCCACAATTTTGTAACCATCTTTATTGCCCGTCGGTTTCGAGGACATTATCCGTTCCCTTGAATGTGTAGGGTATGCCGAAGATGTTGAATACGAGTCTCTGGACGGAGGTAGGAGTTGTGTGGATATCCTTGTATTTTCACTCATCACAAAGTAAACATTTCATTTAGATATGGATATATAGAAGATTATTGATTGTGGTAAAACCCTCTATACAGATTTTAGTCCGCAAACAGGGCGGAAGTTACAACAAATATTTATATTTTTGTGCTCTGTTTACCGGTAGTAGCCTTTTCCACTCATCACAAATATGGCTGCTTTTATTAAGATATGTAAGTAGCAGGCTAATTTTTCTGTGAATATCTTACCGGATGTACTCCTGATATAACTAATATAACTACATAAAATTTGATTGTTCGAAAATGAAAAAAGTACTATTAATGCTGGCGGGAGCCATTTTCTTATCAACATGTGCAAGCAACAAAGCCAAAGAGAAGACAGTTCAATACTCGGGAAATCCCATTTTTGAAGGGTGGTATGCCGATCCGGAGGCTATTGTATACGATAATCAATACTGGATATTCCCCACCTACTCCGATCTGTATGAAAAACAGGTCTTATTCAACTGCTTTTCGTCTCCGGACCTGGTGAACTGGACCAAACATGAGAATATCCTTGACACGGCTGAGGTAAAATGGGCCAGGATAGCCATGTGGGCACCGGGAGTGATCGAGAAAGATGGAAAATACTATTTCTTTTTCGCGGCCAATGATATCCAGAAAGAGAGTGAAATTGGGGGTATCGGCGTAGCGGTAAGCGACAAGCCGGAGGGACCCTATAAAGACTTGCTCGGCAAACCGATGATCAATGAAATTGTAAACGGTGCACAACCCATCGACCAGTTCGTTTACAAAGAAAACGACAGCACCTACTATATGTTTTACGGCGGTTGGAGACATTGCAATGTAGTACTGCTCAAGAATGATTTTACCGGAATCAGGCCTTTCCCCGACGGGGAACTCTATAAGGAGGTAACTCCTAAAAATTATGTGGAAGGACCTTTCATGTTCAAAAAGGAAGGTAAATACTATTTCATGTGGTCGGAAGGCGGTTGGGGTGGTCCCGATTACAAGGTAGCCTATGCCATTGCCGATCATCCGTTAGGACCCTTTGAACGGATCGGTACTATTCTGGAGCAGGATCCTGAAATTGCGACAGGTGCCGGCCACCACTCGATAATCCACAACCGGAGAAGTGACGACTGGTATATCATCTATCACCGTCGACCGGAACCCAATAAGCATCGGGACCATAGAGTGACCTGTATTGACAAAATGGAGTTTGATGAAAACGGTTATATTAAGCCGGTAAAAATGACTTTTGAAGGGGTAGCAGCCAATCCGCTCTGATTCCTACCCTGCCGGCTCACCCCAAAGCCTGCTAACCGGTACCATTCGTACCCGATGAGTTATGTTCACCCCTAAGGCGTTGCATACTCATCGGGTACGATCTATATTTGCAGATAATCATCATACTAAAAACGTCAGACATTATGATTTATCTGCATCGCACATTGATGTTTTTAATGCTGTTACTCTTACCCCTTTTGGTAAAAGCACAGCATATCACGGTTACAGGATCTGTCTCGGATCAAAGGGGAGAACCACTCGTAGGCGTAACCGTACTGATAAAGGGAAGTCTATCCGGCACTGTAACCGGTGCCGACGGTGGCTTTTCACTATCGGCTCCTGCCGACGGCATCATACAATTTTCTTATATCGGTTTTATCTCTGCGGAAAAACCTGTGAGTAGGGAGTTTATGCAGGTGATGCTGAAAGAAGACCTTATCATGATGGATGAGGTGGTGGTCACTGCACTGGGCATGAGGAAAGAAAAGAAAGCGCTGGCCTATTCCGTCACCGAACTGAAAGAAGATGCTTTCCGGGTTAAAAGCCCGGGTCTGGCGGATGGGCTGGCAGGAAAAGTGGCAGGAATCAATGTGGTGAAACCTACTACCGGAGCCATGGGTTCGACCCGTATCGTGATCCGTGGTAATGGGTCATTCGGGAATAATCAGCCTATCTATATCGTGGACGGTATGCCGATCGATAACAGCAACTATGGCCAACCGGGACTATGGGGCGGTGTAGATGGAGGAGACGGCATCTCTTCACTCAACAGCGATGAGATCGAAAGCATGACCGTACTGAAAGGAGGTACGGCTGCAGCGCTGTATGGTTCCCGCACTGCGAATGGAGCTATCGTCATCACCACGAAAAAGGGAAAGAGAGGAAAAACTTCTGTCGAATTAAACAGTTCTTACACCTTGGATACTCCCATCGTTAGTTACTCTGATTTCCAGCAGGAATACGGGCACGGTCTCTCGGGTACAGTACCCACAAGCGTCGAAATGGCCAAACTCAGCGGGCCCAGCAGTTGGGGCGGCCGTCTCGACGGCTCCAATGTGATTCAATTCGATGGCGCGGAACGTCCTTATACCAACGTAGGTAAAAACAATATCCGCAATTTCTATAACAACGCCTGGGCATTGAACAACTCGCTCTCCATATCGGGTGGCAGTGAAAATATTCAATACCGCGTCGCTTTTGGCGACCAGCGTTACAACGACCTTTTCCCAAATTCAAAGATGGAACGGAACAATGGCTCCATCAATTTATCTGCGCAACTCAGCCCCAAAATCACCATGCAGGCACATATGATGTATCTGCGCGAACGGGTGTTGAACCGTCAGAACGTGAATGATTATTCCAGCAACGGAAACGTACTGCTTTGGACACTCCCCCCAAGCATCGACGTACGCACCCTCTCTCCTGCAGTGGATGCCAACGGAAACGAACTACTGCTTTCAGACATTTACGTCTATTTTGCCAATCCCTATTTCGTTGCCTACCATCGTCGCCAGAAAGACGCGAAAGACCGTCTCTTCGGCACTTTTTCACTGCAATACGATATCAACAGCCACTGGTACCTGCGTGGCCGTGCGGGAGGAGATATGATCTATCGCCGTAGCGAATCGGTCACACCCAAAGGAACCGGTTATGATAAAGAGGGATATATGGGTGCCGGTTCTTCATTCGGGGGAGAAACGAATATCGAAGGACTACTCGGATACAATAATAACTTTGACGAAGAGTGGTCGTTGGATGCCTTTGCCGGATGGAACAGCATGATTACCTGGAGCGAGTCGGTAAGCGCCAGTGGAAGCCGTTTTATCCAACCCGATTTCCATGTATTGGGTAATACCCAGACGACCAGCGGAGGGCAAGGGCGTTCCGAGAACTATATCAATTCCCTGTTCGGACAAGCCGAGCTATCCTACCGGAGCATGTTATACCTTACCCTCTCGGGAAGGAATGACTGGTTTTCTGCCCTATCAATGAAAGGTAAGACTACGCCCAATAATATCTTCTATCCTTCCACCGGTCTGGGTTTTATCGCCAGTGAAGCTATCAGCCTGCCTTCCTTTATCCCGTTCTGGAAAATTCGGGGAGCCTGGTCGCAATCGGGCGGTGCAGTGGGACCTTACAATCTGGCTCTTACCTATGGATATGGCGAAGCGATCAACGGCTATCCAACGGGACATATCAACAGTTCCACCATTCCCAACCTCAACCTGAAACCGTTGACTTCCATCTCCTATGAAGTGGGGACCGATATCCGGTTCTTCAACTACCGCCTCGGCCTCGATGTCACCTACTATATCCGGAATACGCGTGACGATATTGTGTCAGCACAAATCTCTTCGGGATCAGGATATAACAACGTACTGATCAATGCCGGGAAGATCGAGAATAAGGGTATTGAATTGTTGCTGACGGGTACACCGGTCAAAGCCAAAACATTCAGTTGGGATGCATCATTCAATTTCTCCTACAACAAAAGTAGAATCGCACATATTACCGATAATGTAAAAAGCTTTATTGTGGCAACCAGCCGTACCGGTGCGGCTGGTGACGAAGGAAGCCCCGCTTTTATTTACCAGGAAGTAGGCGAACCTTACGGGATCATTAAGGGATATTCCTTCCAACGTGATGAGAACGGCGAAATCATTTTCGATCGAAATGGTTTTCCCCGCAAGGGAGAGATCAAGAAATTAGGTGTAGGTGTTCATCCTTACACAGCCGGTTTCACCAATAGTTTCACTTACCGGAAATTTCATCTGAATCTGCTGATCGACGGCAAATTCGGAGGAAGTATGTTCTCGGGGACCAATGACATGGCCTATTTTCTGGGAACCCACAAAGGCACTCTTCCCGGAAGGGATGAAGGCGTTGTTGGCAAAGGCGTCAAGTTGGATGGATCGCCAAACGATAAGAGTGTACCGGCAATGGAATACTATATGTATCTGGCCAACAATATTTCTGAAGCATTTGTATATGACGCCTCCTTCGTCAAACTTAGGGAACTGTCGCTGGGATATTCATTTCCCGAAACGGTCACCGGGAAACTCGGACTTTCTCAACTCACTTTGTCGATTGTAGGAAGAAATCTCGCTACACTTTACGATAAAGTTCCGATGGTAGATCCTGAATCGGGATACTCGAGCGGCAATGCACAGGGATTGGAACAATGGGGATTACCGGCTACCCGCAGTTGGGGATTTAATCTGAATGTGAAATTTTAATCTGAAAAAACATATGAAACTATATATAACTTTTTTCATTGCATTATCAGCCCTGTTTTTCGTCTCTTGCGACTTCGAAGAGAAGAACATCAATCCCAATAACAGCAGTACGATTGAACCGGGACCGCTGCTTACTTACAGTCAGTTTTACACCAGCAACGAAGGACTTGCCAAAAGAGCACAGATAGGTTACTGTATGATGATGGTCCAGCAGACCGCTTCACTGGAGCGCGATGAAATGGCGGGGGATAAATATCTTGAAACGGAGATGCTGGGGGTATTCTTCACGGAAATCTTCTCTTCGAGCATCAAACATATACAGGAACTGATTAACAAGACAAAAGACGATGAATCGCTGGCAAACAGCTATGCGGTCGCATTGATCTGGAAATCCTACCTCTTCCACCGTATCACCGATCTCTATGGGGATATTCCCTATTCCGAAGCGGGAAATGGGTTTGTCACACAGAATTTTTATCCCGGGTATGATGCACAAAAAGATATCTATGCTGGTCTGGTTTCCGACATTGAGAAAGGGATTTCTATCCTGGATCACCAGAATGCGCCTATAGTACCGGGAGATATTATTTACCAGGGTGATATCGACAAATGGAAGCAGTTCGGCAATTCATTATTGCTACGTCTGGGTATGAGAATGGAGAAAGCGGATCCGGATTTTGCCCGTTCTGTAGTTACAAAAGCGATCCGGAACGGTGTGATGCAAAAAACCGGAGATATCTGCATGGTACAACATTCATCGGCTAAACCATCGACCGAAAATCCGGTGGGATCCGTATTCAAAAGCCACGGATTGGTCAACAGCGGGGCAGTAAAGATCAGCAGAACATTCATGAATCATTTGCTGCAGACAAATGATCCCCGTATCAGAGTATATTGTGCTCTTCCAAACGGCAATAACAATCCGATGGAACAGAAAGGATTACCCAACGGTTATGACATCCTGAGCATTTACGAGGGTGAACCGGATTACAGATCACTCGCCGACTATTCAACACTCAATCCGGCAACTCTTCTTCAACTCGACGCACCGACTATTCACATGACTTACGCCGAAGTAGAACTACTTAAAGCGGAAGCAATCCTGAAAGGATGGATCAGCGGAGATGCAGGAGAGAGTTACCAAAAAGCCGTACGTTCATCAATGGAACAACAGGCCTATTATGGAACAGAAGGAATTATAGAAGAAACAGATATAGAGGCTTACCTGATGCAGGATCTCTTTGGGAAAGCACCTACTCTTGAGTCAAAACTCAATGTATTGGGTAATGAATTTTGGGTAGCCACTTTCCTGAATGGCTATGAGAGTTATGCCAACTGGAGACGTACAGGATATCCGGTACTTTTTCCGGTTTCTTTCAGCGGCAGCCCCAATAAAGGTAGCATCCCCCGCCGTTTCACCTACCCTACCGAGGAGTACAGCGTGAATCCCGGAAATGTGAAAGAAGCAGTAGAGCGACAGGGAGCTGATGCGGTATCCACACGGATATGGTGGGACAAGGAGTAGTTAACACGGAATAAGGATCGGGAAAATCAAAAGAATCGCAAAAAATTTCAGACAAACAGATATGCATTCATCATTCAAATTCATCGTCTTACTTGCCATACTAACCAGTTTTATTGGCTGCAGACAAAACAGTTCTCTGAAGGAATATCTTTCCATCGACAAAGAACGTTTTGTGGACAGCCAAGGGCGTACCGTCATATTAAACGGCATCAATTATGTCACCAAAGATCCTAAACAATATTTTAAAAATGAGAATGATGATGAGATATTTCGACAATTTCGCAACTGGGGATTCAACTGTGTTCGCTTTGGCATGTCGTGGCGCGGTATAGAACCGGAACCGGGAAAAATAAACGAATCTTACCTGAAAGAGATCGACAAACGGGTCAGATTGGCCGAAGAGAACGGGATATGGTTGATCCTCGATATGCATCAGGATCTCTATGGCGGTAAATACGGAAATGGTGCTCCGGATTGGGCTACGATAGATGACGGTCTTCCACACGATAGTGGTGATGTATGGAGCGATGCTTATCTGGTAAGTCCCGCCATCCACCGGGTGTTTGATAACTTCTGGAAAAACAAGCCGGCACCCGACGGCATAGGCATTCAGGATCACTATATTTTTGTCTGGAAGACGCTGGCCAAACGCTATGCCAACTCACCGGCCGTGGCAGGGTTCGATATCATGAACGAACCCTTTACCGGGGCTGAGAGTATTGGTATCCTCGAGAAATTGTTGGGTACATATGGTGAGATTGTGGCAGAACAAAGCGGGCAAACAGTTGAGCTGAACGACATGCTGGATATGTGGGGTGATGAGGAGTCGAGAACCGAAACACTCAAAACATTCGACAACAAGGAACACTACCGCCGGATCACCGAGAGCGCCTATGAAGAAGTTAAATCATTTGAACAAAAAGTTTTGAGCCAATTTTACCAGAGAGTGCGCGATACCATCCGCGAGGTGAACAAACGTCATATCATCTTCCTCGAGCATTCCTATTTTTCCAATCTGGGTGTAAAGAGCAGCTTTCTTGTTCCGACCGATAAACAGGGTAACCCTGATTCACTGGTCGCTTACGCCCCGCATGGCTATGACCTTGTCACCGATACCGACGCTGCCGACTCACCCGGATACCAACGTGTAGAACACATCTTTGAACAAATCGTCGAAGCAGGAAAAGAAAAACAGATACCGGTAATTGTGGGCGAATGGGGCGCATTCTATATGGGAAGAAATTACCGTCAACCAGCCGAACATCTTACGGGCATCTTCGAACAGGCACAGGCAGGACAAACCTACTGGACTTACTGGAACCATATCGACACACAGGATTATTTCCACACCCTTTCCCGCCACTACCCGATGCGGGTAAACGGTCGGTTGATTCATTACAGGAACCAGTTCAATGAAAACTATTTCGAATGTGAGTGGGAAGAAGGGGATGATCTGAATATACCAACCCGTATTTTTATTCCCGACCTGGCAAAAGTGAAAGAGAAAATCAAACTTAATCCGGTTTCTGACTTTACTTTCCATCCATTTGAAGGAACTCCTGCCGGATATATGGATATTGAGCCAACGGGAGAAGTTAGAAAGCTGGTTATTAATTATTGATCTCGCTCATTATCAGAGATATTTCATAGTGATACAGTCAAGATATATTTACTCCCCTTTCTTTGATTTATATACTTTACTATTTTTATTTTGCCTTTCAAAAGAAATGCTTATTTTTGTGAGAAAAGAAAAATAAAAATAATCAGGTGAAAGCACTTCGGAGTATAGCAAAGCTGATTTGTCAACCTTTCAGGTTGTTTGCAACACTCAAGCAGCGTATGGTGTTCGCAAGCGGCATGTTTGTATTCAGCCTCCTCTTCCTGCTCCTGTTTATTCCGTTTAATATCACCGAATGGATTGTCTATACCTCTCCCTTTAAAGTATTGCAACTACCTGGATTAGGAGTCATCATCGGTATTCTTATCTATATCTCTCAACTCCTGCAATATTTTTTATTCCGCAATAATTCAATCAAGGTATATCATCTACTTATTGGATTTTGCATCGATATAATCCTGATAAGTATCCCGTTAAGTTTATTGTATTCCATACCTGCAAACAGTTTCTGGATCGAATTTAAACAGACATTAGACATCGCCATTCCACTGGCTATCCTATGGTATATACTCGGAATAAGCCTGATGGCTTTATGGGACAATTATTACAACAAAGAGACCTCCCTGTTTCAGCAGGAAACCCCAAAACAAACCATACAAGCAGAACGTATCAATATCAAAGATGGAAACGGACAGTTGCGTTTATCGCTGCGTCCTGAAGATCTGATCTATTTTGAATCTGCCGACAATTATGTGATTGTCTTTTTCAGGAAAACCCAGCGTATCAGCCGTGAAGTAGTGCGGAACTCGTTGAAAAACATCGAAAATGACCTGAATGTGCATAATTGTGTAAGATGCCACCGATCTTTTATTGTCAACATTGTCAATGTGACAGCCATCAAGAAAAAAGGGCGCTCCTACATCATTGAACTGGATGGTATTGACACGCCCATTCCTATCTCAAGAGGCTACGTAAAGGTAATTAGCGATCTTCTCACCCCCTGACCGTTTACCCACTCGTCTCATTTATCCCCGTATAAGTCTTTATACCACTGAAAACTGTTTTTATTCGTAGCTATCCTTAATTTTGCTCCAAGCGAACAAATTTTTAAATTTTTAAGAGCGTCGCTGCTGGTTATACTGGCAGCTTGTAGTAAGGATGAATCGCCCACACCGGCGCTTCAGGTATCTCCCGGCCAGATAGAGATGGAATCCACAGGAGGAGATAAAGATGTAAATGTTACAGCCAACATTAACTGGACGGTTTCATCCGGAAGTAACTGGTGTACCGTAACTCCCGCATCAGGATCAAATAATGGCAGCTTTAAGGTGACAGTGAAGCCCAATACTACGCTCAACGCCCGCGAAACCAAGATCACGGTCAAAGCTGAAAATCTTGTGAAAGAAATCACCGTTAGCCAGGATCCGGCTTCAAAGGAACAGTTACTTACGGGTTCTACATGGGAAATGACCAGTCAGGGAAGTGGCGACCCCAATTATAACGACTTAGTGGGGACAGAGATCGAATTCAAAGCCGATAAAAAGGCAGTTGCCAAAATGAACCTGGTACTTCCTGACGATATGGGGACAGTAACAAGAATTGATGGGACCTGGAGTCTGAGTGGTGAAACCTTTACTATTGAAGGGGATCTTATTCCGGACATGTCGGCAAAACTCTCTTTCGAAATCAAACAAATGACGGAATCGGTAATGGAATGCCAGATGAAAGTCGATTTGCCATTACTTCCACCCGACGGAATTCCTGTAGTGTTTAAAAAGAAATAAGCATACTATATTAACCGAATATCAAAAAGTCATTTCTGTCAACTGGAAAACCCAGTCAACCCCGGGATGTGAATATGATTCCCTCTCGGGGTTATTTTCGTAATACTCCTAAAACACGACCCCTTCTTAGAAGAATTTCAGCCTTTTAAACCTTTTATCCCTGTATTTGTTCTAATGGCAAACCAAAAGTCGATGGAACAATTAAAGCATCTCCTTGCCAAGAGGGTTTTGCACTGTGAGTTCATCGACTTACAATATCAACCAAAACAAAAAATAATTATGAAGATTACTTTTATAACAAAACAGCTACCTGTTTTATTATTAATCGCACTCTTTTCCGCAGCTTGCGGTAGCAAAAAAACAGGATCGATGAGTAATGTATTACCCTCACAAACTTTAGACGGATATCGGGGTTATGCTTTATCCGTTACCTCTGCGCAAAAGGGATCGAGTGACGTTCCGGCAAAGATTGAAATCATCCCCGGAAAAATGATGGAGGTAGATTGTAACAATCACTCCCTCATTGGCGAATTTGTACAAAAACAGCTGAGCGACGGCAATTACTACAATGTATATGAATCGAAAGGTGAAGCCATATCCACATTAATGGGTTGTCCTGACAATACCAAACGAATGGATTTCGTACAAGGGCAAACCCTATTTATCGATGCCGACAATGCCGCCTCTTCGATGGTATTTGCTTCTGAAGGAATAGAAATCAGGCGACGTGTCTGGACCCCTTCATCTGCCTATGAGATGGGAAAAGAACTCAATAACATCATTGAAACGGAAGCTACCGAAGCGCTAAAGGCATATCCTAAATCACTGGAAGGATATGACCGCTACGTGCTGATTCTTCCCGAGATAAAGAATTCGCAGAAAGAACGTAAAGTGGAAATTATTCCCGGTGTAACAACCGAGGTGGATTGCAATAAGCATGGATTGGGTGGACGATTCGTTGAGAAAGATGTGGAAGGATGGGGTTACTCTTACCTGATCTTCGAATCGGACGGAAGTGTACGCTCTACTCGAATGGCTTGCCCCGATGATACCCGCCGTACTGAAGTGGTTACCGGTGCAACCCAACTATTGAATTACAACAGCCGCCTACCGATAGTGGTATTCATCCCTAAAAAAGATAACTTCTCAGTGCAATACAGAATATGGGAAGCAGGAGAAGTGAAATAAGAACGATCACTGTACCATAAAAATTTTCCCCGGGAAGCTGTTCAATAAGCAATTTCTCTAATAAAATATCCCTCAACTATTTAAAAACAAATAGTTGAGGGATATTTTATGGAAAACTCAGTAAACATGGCTTAACGGCTAAAATATAATGATGTGGAAGATATGGAAAGATAATAGTTATTAGAAACTTGGCGTATTTAATTCTTTTTATTACTATTGCAAAGTTTTAATATACATTCCATTTAAATCATTATAGCAATGAAAAAGTTAACAAAAACGGGCCTGGAAAAACTGACAAGATTATTTTTTTATAGATACTCCTCAGTACTTCTTACTGTAATCTTTGCTTGCCTTACAACACTGGTAATTAGCCAAGAAAAAAACTCGGAGAGATTGATAAAACCGGATATAGAAAGATATCGGGCATATGTGCATGGTTGGAATGTTGTTGATAGTGATACAAGCAAATGGCACCCCAAAGAATTCTATGTTATCTATACTGATAAGAGAATAACCTTTAGATTTCCATACGAAAAAGAGCAATCAGGTGTCAGAAATCTGTTGTTTCTGAATAAGGAAACATGTGAAATTTGTTTATTTGATGAGGAACGACCTCTCTATGAATACCGTAATTTAGTAAAGTTTGGTATAGAAAAGTATGATGTTATACTCCTATATAAAAATGGAATGTATATTAGGTATAATGATGTAACTTTTGAAAATGGCGGCTGTATGGAAATTAATATGACACAATCAGATATTCAACCTACCAGTTCTGAATCTGAAGAATGGCTTACAATGAGAGCATTTAATGACGCTATTGGTAATGCAAAAAGGAAAATAAAAATGAAGGGGGATACAACAGTTTCTGACTCTGGAATAGAAATACGAGGCTATGTGTTTGGTGAAGAAGGAGATTCTCTTCCGTGGCTTTTCATTTTCTCTAATTCTAATTATTCTAATGGTAATTTACTAACAGTAAGCGAAGATGATGGATATTTTTTGATAAAATCGAATAATACAAGTCAATCATTACATATTCCGCATGGTCAGATGTATATTCCATGTGAAATGACTGTAACGGTTGATTGTGGAATTCTTGTTGTGTTATCGAGAAATCCTGATTTGGATCCTAACAGACGATATGGTGGTTATTCCGAAATTAGACATGAGGACTAAATGACAATAAGTTAAAATATATCATCCCGCTTTACATGAACAACTCCCTTATTGATTTCACCCCGCTGGAGCATGCGGGATTCAAGAAGGAGCTATAGTTCTTTATCCAAAAGAATCAGGTGATCCGGTACTAATCCTAACGGAGCAAAGTTAGGGTTTAACGCGAGTTTGATCTAGATTGCCAGAAGTACACTGACTTTGCGCTGTAACTTGATCTCGCCCTCAAATTCTTTGACAAATTCGTCGATTATGAAATAAATTTCAGTAATTTTATGGCTGGAGATTATAGCGGAATTATTAGTAATATTTTAAGTTTTGACCAGATGAAAAATATAAAAATGTTGTTTTCTTTAGTGTTGATTATCCTCTGTTTTACACTAAGCGGTCAAAACGCCAAAAATAGCGGTAAAAAAAGTGAGAATGGAAAGGAAACTGGAAATCAATCGGGAACAAACAGAATAGCTGGTTCCACCTTTTTGATGTCAGCTGAAACATCGGATATGCTCGATTTAAATGAAACCCTGACTTCATTATATTTAATGGAAAAATCCCCTTTAAAGGTCTTTCAAAATTACCGGGACATTTATGACTCATATTACAAATTCTCTATCGTGGAGCTTGATGTAGATGTAACCAGTTTTATACCTCCCAGTTCTTCCCGCCAAGGGTTAAATACTCCCTATTATGTAAGTTGGTTTTTAATAGATAGCACGTTGTATCTTGGCAATATAACGTTCTTCGATAAGGGTGCCATTGAGTCTGCTTTTCCGGATAATAAACAATACCGGATTATGGAAGAACTGACGCAGGTAAAATTTGATAAGAAATTAGGCCAGAAATACGCGCTACAGAATTCAAAAGAAATAGAGTATGGCTTAATGCCTGCCATTTGGGTAAATGATACACTCCTGGTTAAAAGAGGACGGGGGCCTTACTTTAATAGCAGACAAGAACATATAGACTATTATAGAAAAGCAGGTGTTCCAAAACCAAAGTTTTATCCTGTCACCAGTATTGAAGAATGGCATAAAACACCATGCATAGAACTTGTTTTCCAGAAGGGGAAATTAGTCTCCATGAAAGAACGGGAAGGTATGCATTGAGTCATAAATATCCAATTCTACCACCAGATACAGCAATATATTTGATCTTTCAGTTGAGTAACTTCCTGGCTTCATTCAATCTACCCTGCCAGTCGGCAGACGGATTGAGCGTATTGAAAGATTCTATTGTCTTTTCCAGTTGGGCTAACTTAGCCGATGATTCGGGACTATTTTCCTCGGTGTATTTCTTGCGCAACACACGTATCTTTTCCACATCCTGAATACCTTCCACCAGCTTCTCGAAACGGATAGAGCTACGTGCATCGGGATATACCATATAGGTATCTCCGGCAGGCCAGGTCCTGAAACGCGAATCGGTCAACGGGTTCTCAACCCATGAGTTATAGGCCCAGCGCAGGAATCCATCGAAATCGGCAGCTACGGCGTACCATGCAGCATACACCGATTCAGCAGGGGGTGAGAAGGTAAACATATTGGGGAATTTATCTCCACAGCATACGTAATAGGTAGTGATCAATCCTTTGGCCCTACGTGCGAGAATATCTTCCTTAGCCACCTTGCTACCGGCTCCCACACAAATATCCTTTATCCATGGGTAGTTCTGGTAACTTTTATGATTATCTGCCAGAGAGACTCCCAACGCAGGTGCAGCACTCTCCAATACTTTCAGTGCCGCCTTCATATCTGCCGGTGCACGCTCATCCATGGCGATATTGGTCTTTTCAAGCCATCCCTTCTCTCCAAGATGCCTGGTGAAATCCTTCAGGAACACACTCCACATCTCCACATATTGTTTTGATTGGGCTTTCAGCTCCACGGTGACCACCTCACCCTTTGCCTCATCATTGTAATGCAACTGGTTGTTCCAGGTAAGCAATGAATAGCAGTTGATCATCTTATTAATCCCCAGGTCCATCATAAACTGTACCCACTTGTCGAAGATGGTATAATCGAAACTCCAGCTCTGGTCTTTTTTCTTTGTCCAGATGATCATATCGGCGTACGCATCATAACATTGGTTGCTCCACGGATCTTTGTTGAGGGTGGCGGTAATCACCTTCTGACCTCCATCGGCCAACATCTTCATCAACGGTTTCATCTTTTCGAAGTGGGCATCACTCCACACCTCCAGGTTATGCACCCTTGCCACTGCCGTAGGATGCTGCCACAAATCGAGATGGTAGAGCCATTCCGATGGTGCGGGCAGTACCTGGTCGACCACATCCAGTCCAATTTCAAAACTCTCTACCGAACGCCCTCCGGCATATAACTTCAGTTTGGCTTTATAGCTCCCTGCTGTTGCATCGGAAGGGATCGAGAAAGTAAGCCATACCGGCCTTACCGTTTTGGCTTCCACATCAAAACACTCCAGGTTATCCAGGATATCCGGCGAGAGAGAGGCTGCAAAATCCTGGGGTTTACGGTAACCGCAACCGGGTCCGAATTCGTCGGTCATCACATAACGGACAAACCGTGCCTGTCCTACGGATGCGGGTAATACATCTTCTCCTCCCTCAAAATCAGTGAACTCCAATTCCACTTGATTGATATCGGAGGCAGACCACAGAAGCAGTTGTGCCGATACTTTCTCGCCTTTCCAACCGGCAACGGTCACACTTTTATTCACCGCCACCCGGGGTGCCGCAGATTTCGGCATTCTTTCGTCGGTGGTGATAAACGACGATTGCAAACCCTTAGGTACAGCTGACCAGTTGGACAAGGTATCTTTTGTCGGGTCTTTCATCTCTTCGAAAGTAATACACTCTTTTTGAGGTCGCTTCTCTTCGCATGAGAAAAGGCTCAAAACGGGAAGCCCTATCAGCATGCACATTATTGTCCGGATAACGGTTAATGAATTACTCATAATCAATATAAATAATGGTTCTGTTATTTTTGTTGTTAAATGACAAACAATATCATTTTCTTTCGTTCTTCATTACAAATGAATCGAACCGGGCCGGTGCGCCATACTCTCCGATATGGATCAGTCCGGGCCGTGCGACCCTGTCCCAACGGACCAGGAAAGCCATATCCAACGGTGTTTCATTCACAGTGGTCCACGATTTTCCATCCCTGCTATAAGAGAAGGTAAGGAAGCACCCTCCCTCCACATCAATCTTAAAGTGAGGCTTTCCTTTTGCCATGACAGTCTCGAAGAGTACGGATTCAGTACCCTCCCTCACCGATTTCATCTCGATACGGTCATCCTTGATCCCTATGGTAACCAGATTCTTATCGTCGCCATACATCGTTAGCCCCTTGAAACTTTTATTCACATTGCTGACCTTGGTCTGATAACTATACCGGGATGCCTGCGGACGTAGGCAAAGTACCGTTCCATAGTCATTATCGGCTTTGGGATTACCGGTCAATACCAGTTCCCGTTTCTTCAGTGAGACATCTATATCTGAGAAAGGATAGTTCCATGTCCACTCTACCTTCAGTATTTTGCCGGAAAAATCATCCCTGAAATCGCCCTGTTTCTTCTGAACGGTGCCCTCAAACGGCACCGGCTGCCTGTTCACAGCCTTATTACCGGTGGTGAACCGAACCCAACCATCATCAGTCATCACCAGTTCATGCAGCACGGGTTGACGTCCCATGAAAAAAGCAGCACCCGACTGGTAACCGTGACTCAAATAGAAATACCGTCCATCGGGGGTATCCACCAGGGTGCCATGCCCCACGGAGATATAATCTCCTCCTCCACCGGAGAGAATGGGATTTTTATCATATTTTTCATAGGGCCCTTTAAAGCTTCTGGAACGTGCCACCCGCACGTCATAATCACTCGAAGGACCACAACAACTCTTTGCCGAATAGATAATATAATAGTAATCTCCATGCTTGAAGTGATGTTGGCCTTCCATCCCAATCCCTTCATCATCTTTCAACAATGAAAAGGGTTCGCCTTCCAGCCGGAGTCCGTCATCCGACAGCCGGCTGCCTAACAGTTCTATGGGGCGTTGGTCGAGACCGTAAGCCTTCCAGGAGATATATAACTGACCGTTATCATCGAATATAAATGCATCGATAGCTTCAGTACCGAGTTCTATAATAGGCCCATGATCCTGGAAACGGAGAGAAGTCCCTTCGGCAGAGGCCACTCCGATATAAGAGATATTGTCCGATTTTCGCCGGCCGGTATAATAACAGAACATCCTGCCATTATGATAATAAAATTCAGGTGCCCAGAACGATTGGGATGTCCATCCCGGTTTCTCCTCGAAAATATGCCCCTTTTGTTCCCAGTTGATCAGATCTTTCGATGTGAATACCGGGTAAATGGGAGCCCACTCAGACGATGTGGCTACCGTATAGTAGGTATCCCCCACCCTGATCACGGAAGGATCGGCCATATCTCCATGAATAACCGGATTTTCAAAAAAAGCTTTCTCCTGTGAAAATAAATGTAATGTTATAAAGACGAAAATGACGAAAAGAATTGATTGTTTCATATAACTATTTTTCTGACAGCATCTAAAATAGATCGAATAAATAACAAATTTTCCAAGATGCTTCCGATTACAACAGACAAAAATAACTATTATTTCTCTATGCCTGTTTCATTTTATCAATTATTCCCTTATCTTTGCAACAAATTCACAAGTGCTCAATGCAGAAATTGTATTCAACATACCTCTACACTACTTCTACAATGACCATGACCCCTTAGGGGGTCATGTAATTCTTCACACCCGGACTCGTCCGTTCTTTGACGAGAGACAACATTAGGAGTCAATATAGTATTTAACGACCGAATGGGAGTCAAACAACGTCAGATAACCAGGCAGGAGTCGAATTTATCCAACGACCGAACCGGTCTATTTCCACACAAAAAAATAGCTCAAAGAATATAAAGAAAAGAGGAAGTCTTCAGACTACCGTTTCTTTACTTCAGGTTTCTTAAAAAAATATAATTATATGAAGGTGATGAAATTCGGGGGAACATCCGTAGGGGATCCCGATAGCTTACAAAAAGTCAAGGAGATCATAGAACAAGAGAGAGAGCCGGTCATTGTGATCGTTTCGGCGCTGGGAGGTGTGACAGACCGTCTGTTACTGGCTGCCGATTTCGCATTGAAAGGCAACTCCGGCTATAAACCACTGGTCGAAGAAATAATCCTGAGACATACGGAGTTGATTGAAAAGATGGTAGACTCCCCGGAAGACAGTAAAGAACTAAAACAGAAGACCGGCCGGTTATTCGAAGAGTTGCGTAATATCCTGCAAGGGGTATTCCTTATCGGCGACCTGTCGCAGAAGACCTCCGACAAGATCGTCAGTTACGGTGAACGCCTCTCTTCATTGATTATCAGCAAGGTGATCGACAAGGCTCAGCTATATGATGCCACCCAATTCATCAAGACAGACAAGCAATTTCATAATCATATCCCCGACCTGACACGATCAAACGAACTGATCAGAAAAACCTTTTCCGAAATGCCGCCTCCCCATGTAGCGGTCGTACCCGGATTCATCTCTTCGAGCAACGACAATAACGATATCACCAATCTGGGAAGGGGTGGCTCCGATTATACGGCTGCCATCATTGCAGCCGCAATGGATGCATCGGTCCTGGAGATATGGACGGATGTGGACGGATTTATGACGGCCGATCCGAAGATCATCAACTCAGCCTATGTCATCGACGAGTTATCGTTCACCGAAGCAATCGAGTTGACCAATTTCGGTGCAAAAGTGATCTATCCTCCTACCATCTTCCCGGTTTATCACAAGAATATTCCCATACGGGTTAAAAATACCTTTCACCCGGAGGCTGAAGGTACTCTTATCCGGAATATCCAATCCTCCCGCAACGGAAAGATTATCAAAGGCATTTCATCGATCAACGATACTGCCCTGATTACCATCCAGGGATTAGGAATGGTAGGTGTTATCGGTGTAAACAAACGTATCTTCTCTTCGCTGGCCGACAACGGGATCAGCGTCTTCATCGTTTCCCAGGCATCATCGGAGAATAGCTCTTCTATTGGCGTGCGTTCACAGGATGCACTCCTTTCACAACAGGTACTCCGAAAAGAATTTGCCCATGAGATTAAAATGGGAAGTATCAACGATATTATCGTCGAATATGATTTGGCAACTATTGCTATTGTCGGTCAGAACATGAAGCATGTACCCGGTATTGCTGCAAAATTCTTCGGCGCTCTAGGACGGAATGGTATCAGCATTGTGGCATTGGCACAGGGAGGAGGTGAGACCAATATCTCCTGTGTGATTGCCAAATCCGATCTGAAAAAGTCTCTCAACGTGATCCACGACTCCTTCTTCCTCTCTCAATACCAGGAATTGAACCTGTTTGTCGTCGGTACCGGCACGGTGGGTGGCAACCTGTTAGAGCAAATAAGGCGACAACAAACTACTCTCAAGGAGCAAAACAAACTACGAATCAATATAGTAGGTATTGCCAACGGTCGTAAGGCCTTGTTTACCCGTGAAGGAATTCCGTTGGACGGCTATTTCGAGAACCTGATGACTAACGGTATCCAGAGCTCTCCCGAGCGAATCCGTGATGAGATTCTCAAAATGAATATTTTCAATTCCGTGTTTATCGATTGTACGGCCAGTACGGATATCGCAAAGCTATACGGAGAACTGATGGCTAAAAACATCTCAGTGGTTACTGCCAACAAGATTGCTGCCTCCTCCGACTACGAGAGTTACCGCCATCTGAAAGAAACCGCTCGCAAAGCAGGCGTGAAGTTCCTCTTCGAAACCAATGTGGGAGCGGGTCTTCCTATTATCAACACGATGAACTCACTGACCAACTCGGGAGATAAGATCGTAAAACTGGAAGCAGTGCTCTCCGGCACACTGAACTTTATCTTCAACACGTTAAGTAGAGATATTCCATTCAGCAAAGCGATCCGAATGGCTGTCGATGCCAGGTTTGCCGAACCCGATCCGCGGATTGACCTAAGTGGCCTGGACGTGACACGTAAGTTAGTGATCCTTTCCCGTGAAGCAGGCGCCGGCATAAACCAGTCGGACGTAAAGAAAAACCTCTTCGTACCCCAGAAATATTTTAACGGATCGCTGGATGAGTTCTGGCAGACCATCCCGGAGATGGATGCATCGTTCGAAGCCCGCCGGCAAGAACTGGCGAAAGAAGGCAAACGCTTGCGTTTCGTGGCATCGTATGACAACGGGAACTGTGAAGTAGGACTGAGGGAGGTGGAACAAGGACATCCTTTCTACGATCTCGAAGGGAGTAATAACATCATCATGATCACGACCGAACGGTATAACGAATATCCGATGGTGATCAAAGGTTACGGCGCCGGCGCCGGTGTAACGGCTGCTGGCGTATTTTCAGATATCATCTCAATTGCAAATATTCGATAGTTATTCGGCTGCGCCGTTATTCAGTAGTTATTCCCCGCTTTGCGGGATGATTCGGTAGTTATTCATTCACTTCATTCATGTTATTTCCCGTCTTGCGGGATAAATACAACCGAACAACTACCGAACAACAATCGAATAACAACTGAATAACAACTGAATAACAACTGAATAACAACTGAATAACAATCGAATTACAACCGAATTACAATGAAATATATAATAATCCTCGGCGACGGCATGGCCGACGAACCGATTGCGGCACTGGGAAACAGAACAACCATTCAGGCAGCAGCCACACCCTATATGGACCTGCTGGCAAAAAAAGGAAGGAACGGCCTACTACATACTGTTCCTGATGGGTTTGCACCGGGGAGTGAGATCGCCAATCTCTCGGTGATGGGATACGATGTCCCATCCGTATATGAGGGGCGGGGTGTGCTGGAAGCGGCCAGTATGGGTGTTAATATCCTGCCGGGAGAGATCGGAATGCGTTGCAATCTGGTCTGTCTCGATGACGACCTGCTGATCAATCATTCAGCCGGACATATCTCTACCCCTGAAGCTGCCGAACTGATCCGTTTCCTTGACAGTAAATTGGGAAACGACATATTCAGTTTCTACCCGGGCGTCTCTTATCGCCATCTGTTGAAAATGAAAGGCGGGGACAAAAGGCTTCGCTGTACTCCTCCCCACGATATTCCGGAACAGCCATACCGGCCTCACCTTATCCAGCCCGATTGTGAAGAAGCTGTACCCACTGCTGAAGCTTTAAACAATCTGATCTTTACTTCCCAGGAAATACTGGCAGGCCATCCCATCAACGCAAAAAGGATAGCCGAAGGGAAAGCACCGGCTAACAGCATCTGGCCCTGGTCGCCCGGATCGCGACCTAAGATGAGACCTCTCAACGAAATGTTCCCGATCGGAAGCGGTGCTGTAATCTCGGCAGTAGACCTGATCAGAGGGATTGGCGTCTATGCGGGGTTGGAAGTGATTATGGTGGAAGGTGCTACAGGCCTTTACGATACCAATTACGAAGGAAAAGCGGCGGCGGCGCTCAAAGCGTTGAAAGAAAAAGATTTCGTCTATCTCCACATCGAGGCGAGTGATGAAGCAGGACATGAAGGGGATGCTGCATTGAAAGTGAAAACCATCGAGTATCTCGATGCACGCATTGTCAAGACCATCTATGAAGAGACGTCACAATGGGACGAGCCGGTCACCATCGCTATCCTGCCAGACCATCCCACTCCTTGCGACATACGGACACATACCCGTGAGCCTATTCCGTTCCTGATCTATCATCGGGATATTGAACCCGACTGCGTGCAGGTATACGATGAGTTTGCGGCGAAGGAAGGTAGTTATGGCCTACTCTATGGCGACCAGTTTATGAAAGCAGTCCTTTCAAGGTGGATAGGTGGTTAGTGGAAAGGTGATTTGATGATTGAGAAGTGAAGAAGTTGAATTCATTCTTAATTCTAAAAATCCTAACTCTAAAAGTCTTAGTTCTAAATGTCTTGGTTCTAAATGTCTTGACTCTATAAATCTTGGTTCTAAAAGTCTTGACTCTAAAAATCTTGGTTCTAAAAGTCTTGATTCTAAAAATCTTGGTTCTAAAAGTCTTAGTTCTATGATCTATTACAGTACAAACAAAAAAGCTCCCATAGCCTCCTTGCAGGAAGCGGTAGTAAAAGGATTGGCACCTGACAGAGGGCTATATATGCCTGAAAAAATTGTTCGGCTTCCTAAAGAATTTTTCGATGAGTTGAAAAATTCAGGGTTGCAGGAGATCGCCAGAACTGTGGCGGACGCATTTTTCGGCGAAGATATCCCACGGAAACAGTTGGATGCTATCGTCAACGACACTTTGAATTTTGAGATACCACTCAAAAAAGTGGAAGAGCATATCTACGTGCTTGAACTATTTCACGGACCCACTTTCGCATTCAAGGATGTGGGGGCCCGCTTTATGGCAAGGATACTTTCCTATTTTGTCAGGGAGCGCCGGGAAGAGGTAAAAGTACTGGTGGCTACCTCAGGCGATACCGGCAGTGCGGTCGCTAACGGCTTTTTAGGTGTTGAAGGGATTAAGGTATTTGTGTTATATCCTTCCGGGAAAGTAAGTGAAACGCAGGAGGCACAGTTCACTACCCTGGGACAAAATATAGTAGCACTGGAAGTAGACGGTACGTTTGACGACTGTCAGGCATTGGTAAAATCAGCTTTTATGGATGAGGAACTGAATGCCAGACTGAATCTGACTTCTGCCAACTCCATCAACGTGGCACGTTTCCTACCGCAATCATTTTATTACTTTTGGGCCTACGCGCAATTATTACGGCAGACTGAATTCACAAAGACAGTGATATCGGTACCCAGCGGCAATCTGGGGAATCTCACCGCAGGACTTTTCTCCAGGCGAATGGGATTGCCGGTGGATAGATTTATTGCAGCCAATAACCGGAATGATGTTTTCAGGGAGTATCTGCAAACAGGGCAATACAGGCCCAGAGCATCCGTACAGACTATTGCCAATGCCATGGATGTGGGAGCTCCCAGCAATTTCGACCGTATCCTCGACCTCTACGGACATTCTCACGAAGCAATCACCAAAGAGATTTCATCGTATCGATATAATGACGAAGAGATTAAAGCGGCTATCAGGAATGTTTATCGCCAGCGGGGCTACCTGCTCGATCCACACGGAGCATGTGCTTACCTGGCACTAAAAGAAGGGAAAAGAGCAGACGAAACAGGCATATTCCTCGCCACTGCACACCCGGCCAAATTTGGAGAGACAGTAGAAGCATGCACCGGAATTCCCATACAGGTACCGGATGCACTGGCAGCTTTCACCCACAACAAAAAACAATCGATCCCGTTGCCGAATGAATTTGATCTGCTTAAAAAGGAACTAATCGGCCAGTCTTAAGTTTCTTTTTATTATTTTTGCTGCAAATTAATCCATTAATGTGTAGTTTTGCGTTCAAAACCATACGCTAACTGCTGATTCTGCATGAGGCAACTATTACGAT
The DNA here is from genome assembly GCF_034927365.1 of Proteiniphilum sp. GTDB lineage: Bacteria > Bacteroidota > Bacteroidia > Bacteroidales > Dysgonomonadaceae > Proteiniphilum. The sequence goes on from NZ_JAYFQD010000001.1 coordinate 155,486, forward strand.
ATATACTTATATATTTTGTACTGATTCTCTTTCTGCAAAACTTCTTTGCATTCAAGGCAGTTGCAGCAGCAAGTCCGGCAGTACGAACCGTTTCATTGGGATCAATCCCCTATCCCGATATGGTCAAGGGATTTTCTTACGGAAAGGAAACAATTCGAGATACAATCGGTGGAAGAGATATTGGATTACCAATTGTATCCACCGACTCCCTCAAAATACCCAGACCTCAGTCCACCTCCTCGCAACCAGATTCACTCACAGCCAAACCCGACACCATCACTAAAAAACAGGTATTGGAAACATCCGTATTTTATACCGCTAAAGACTCTATGGTATTTACCGGTAATAATATGGGGTTCCTATACGGGGATTCGGATGTCAAATATGGGAATTTAGCAATCAAAGGTGAATTTATCACCATGGATCTGGACAGCAATATCATTTCATCTACCTTCGGAGTAGACTCCACAGGGAAAGAGTTTGGTTATCCTGTCTTTTCGGAAGGGGGAATGGAATATGAGATGAAAAAAGTACGTTATAATTTCGAGACCCGTAAAGCATTTATCCATAACGTGGTCACCCAACAGGGAGAGGGGAATATCGTAGCCAACGAGGCAAAGATGAATCCCGACAACTCTTTCTATATGCGGAACGCGATGTATACTACATGCGATCATCATGCCAATGGAAATGCCCATCCGCACTTTTACCTGAACCTCTCAAAAGCAAAGGTACGTCCCGAAAAGGATGTCGTTACCGGACCCGCCTGGCTGGTAGTGGCCGATGTTCCTCTTTTTCCGGTTGTACTGCCTTTCGCCTTTTTCCCTTTCACAAAAACATATTCGTCGGGTATTATCATGCCGAGTTACGGTGACGAAATGACTCGTGGGTTCTATCTTCAAAATGGAGGTTACTATTTCGCATTGAGTGATTATATCGATCTTGCCCTTACGGGAGAAATCTATACGAAGGGCTCATGGGGAGCCGGTATTCGCTCCAATTACCGTAAACGGTATAAATATTCCGGCAACTTGAATATGTACTATCTCAATACGGTCACCGGAGAGAAAGAACTGAAGAAGGTGGTACCGGACGCCTATTCCGAGGCGAAAGACCTGCGCATTAACTGGACTCATTCGCAGGACCCGAAAGCCAACATGTACCGTACTCTCTCGGCAAGTGTGAACTTCTCTACCAGTAAGAACAATCATAGGGATCTTAGTCGTCTCTACAAACGGGAAGCATCCAACAACACCAAAAGTTCGAGTGTGAACCTTACCCAACGTTTCCCCGACTCACCATGGAGCATGTCGGCCACGATGAGTGTCAACCAGGTATCACGCGACTCCACCATTGCCGCTACACTACCCAACCTATCCATCAATATGAGCCGTGTCAGTCCTTTTAAAAGAAAGAATATGGTAGGTAGTGAACGATGGTATGAGAAAATATCGATGAGTTATTCAGGTGAATTCCGTAACTCCATCACTACCAAGGAGGATAAATTTCTGAAAGCAAACATCATAAAAGACTGGACAAACGGTATGCGTCATAACATTCCGGTAACTGCAACCTTCACCCTACTCGACTTCATCCAGATATCACCTTCGTTCAATTATAACGAACGTTGGTACACCGGTGCACATAAACAAGCCTGGGACCCCATCGCAAAAAGACATGTCGTAGTGGATACAATACACGGATTGAAGCGTGTATATGACTATAGCACCTCGATCAGTGCACAGACAAAGCTCTACGGGATGTATACACCCTGGAAAGTTTTCGGGGATAAGGTACAGGCAATCCGACATGTATTTTCTCCCAGTGTCAGTCTGAGTTATCGACCCGACTTCGGCGATCCGAGATATAACTTCTTTGAGACCTACAGCTATAAAAACGAATACGGTGAAGATGTGGAATATACCTATTCCCCCTACTCCACCATGATGTTCGGAACCGCCCCCACAGGGCAAAGTGGAAATATCAATTTCGATTTCAAGAATAACCTTGAGATGAAAGTCCTTTCCGATAAAGATTCGACAGGAGTCCGCAAGATCAGCCTGATCGATGACCTCGGGATTAGCTTCGGTTACAACATGATGGCCGACTCCATGAAATGGAGTGATATCAATACCAATGTCCGTCTGAAATTATCCAAATCCTATACGCTCAGCCTGAATGCCATCTGGGATCCTTACCTCTATGAACTGGATCATAACGGAGCTCCCCAGAGGGTAGATAAACTGAGGGTTTTCAATGGCAGAGGCTTCGGTAAACTGAAGAGCACCGGCACATCTTTCTCTTACTCCCTGAACAAGGATACATTCAAAAAATTGTTCAACCGAGGTGACAAATCCACCGAAAAGGAAGAAGAGCCTGATAAGAGCAACTTGCCGGACGATGGTACGATGGGAGCAAATCCCTACGAAGAAGGGGGTAGAAGAAGTATGATGAGTCAATCTGATGAATCTGCAGGGGAATTTGACAGTGACGGTTATTTGAAAAACGACATAAACTGGAATATCTCGATTAACTATTCTTTACGATACAGTTACGGAGAATTCAACAAGGAACGTCTGGAATATGAGGGTAAACTCACCCATAATTTTGGACTAAGTGGCTCCATGCAACCAACCAAAAACTGGAACCTCACTTTCAATACCGATTATAATTTCGATCAGAAGAAATTTACCAACATCAACTGTACACTCACCCGTAATCTACATTGCTGGAACATGTCAGCCAGTTTTATTCCTATCGGCCCTTATAAATCCTATAATTTCACTATTCGTGCCGAATCCTCATTACTGCAGGATTTGAAGTGGGAACAGCGTAGCTCACCTTATGATCGTGGAGCGAGTTGGTATTAAATAAAGTGGACAGGTGATAAGGAGGAGAGGTGATTATTTATTCCTCCCCCAGAGTTTTTTCATTAAATCATCCATTTTCGATTCGGCAGGATTAGTTTGAGGCTCCCACAAACGACTATTCTTCAACTCTTTAGGAAGATAATCCTGCTTCACGAAATTATTCTCATAATCGTGTGCATATTTGTATTCCTTCCCATAATTGAGCTCTTTCATAAGCGAGGTAGGTGCATTGCGCAGATGTAACGGTACGGGCAGGTTGCCGGTCTGTTCTACTACAGCCATAGCGTTTTCAATGGCCATACAAGAGGAATTACTCTTAGGGGAAGCGGCAAGATAGATGGTTGCTTCCGCTAATACAATACGTCCTTCCGGCCAGCCGATCTTTTGCAACGATTCGAAACAGGCATTGGCCAACAGCAACGCATTAGGATTCGCCAGACCGATATCTTCAGCAGCCGAGATGACCAGTCTTCGGGCAATAAACTTGGGATCTTCCCCACCTGCCACCATCCGGGCCAACCAATAGATTGCCGCATCGGGATCACTACCCCTTATCGATTTGATAAAAGCAGAGATGATATCATAATGCATCTCCCCTCCCTTGTCATAAGCGGCCGGATTCTCCTGCAACCGTTCTGTCACCATCTTATCGGTGACTTCAATTGCCTCATCACTGTCGGATGCCACCGTCAAATCCAGGATATTGAGTAACTTCCGGGCATCACCTCCCGAGAAACGAAACAATGCATCAGTCTCTTTAATTTCTATTTTTCTCTCTTTGAGGATAAGGTCTTCCGTAAGCGCCCGATTCAATAATTGTTCCAGTTCTTTTTTCTCTAACGGCTTTAACACATACACCTGACAACGGGAAAGCAACGGGCGGATCACCTCAAACGAAGGATTCTCAGTGGTGGCGCCAATCAACGTGACAACACCCGTCTCCACAGCATTTAACAGTGAATCCTGCTGTGACTTGCTAAAACGGTGGATTTCGTCGATAAAGAGTATCGGGGCTGCGGATTCAAAAAAGCGGTTATTTTTTGCCTTTTCAATCACTTCACGGACGTCCTTCACGCCGGAATTGATGGCACTCAACTTGTAGAAAGGAGCTTTCAATGTGTTGGCAATGATATTTGCAAGGGTGGTTTTACCTACGCCGGGAGGACCCCATAGAATGATGGAGGGGATTCTCCCCGAGTCAATCATCCGTCGCAATACCGCCCCCTTACCGATCAGATGTGATTGTCCGATCAGTTCGTCAAGATGTTGCGGCCGGAGCCGTTCGGCAAGAGGTGTACTCATAGAAAATTCTGTTTAGATGTACTACAAAGTTAGTATTTCTTAGAGGAAATGCTAACTTTGCAACTTAAAATCAATCAGTCATTCAATGCAATTTACTCCATTACTCTCCCTTTTCGGGAATCTGGAACAACTCGACACGATCCGACTGAACTTTAATCAGGAGAGTGTCAATCTGATGAATATAGCCATTGCCTTCATCATGTTCGGAGTGGCTTTAAGCATTAAATCTCAGCATTTTAAAATATTAATATTCAACCCTAAACCGGTGTTGCTCGGAGTCATTGCACAGTATGTACTGTTACCGGCACTCACTTTTCTGCTGGTAATCATCCTGCGTCCCAGCACAGCCGTGGCGATGGGGATGATCCTCGTGGCTGCCTGTCCCGGCGGTAATGTATCGAATCTCATCTCCTCCATATCAAAATCGAATGTTACCCTGTCAGTCAGCCTGACGGCTATTACCACCGTCATGAGCCTCTTTATGACCCCTTTCAATTTTGCTTTCTGGGGTGGACTTTACGCCAAACATTCACCCCTGTTGGTACCCATTTCAATCGATCCTGTGGAGATGTTTCGAACGGTCTTCCTGATACTGGGAATACCGGTAATCCTGGGCATGTTCGTAGGAATGAAATTCCCGAAATTCACAAGAAAAGTGGATAAATCGGTACAAGCCGCTTCTGTCATCTTTTTCGTGGGTTTCATAGTAGCGGCGCTTGCCGGGAATTTCGACCTGTTCCTCCGATATATCCATCTGATATTTTTCCTGGTACTCATTCATAACGGTTTGGCCTTCCTAAGTGGATACCTATTACCCAAATCACTGAAAGTAAGTGAAATAAATTGCAGGACCATTTCTATCGAGACCGGTATCCAGAACTCCGGATTAGGGCTAGCACTGATTTTCAACCCAAGGATATTTCCACCGGAACTGCACCTGGGAGGAATGGCTTTTATTGCTGCATGGTGGGGCATATGGCATATCGTTGCCGGACTACTGCTGGCATTTTACTGGAGAAGACGAGTGATCACTTCCGCCGTAATACAATAGAACAATCCACATCAGTCATCATTATTTCGTTCAATCCAAACAAGCAACCTATATGTTATACCGTTACGATTTCCGCTATACGCTGGCCAAGATACCGGTGAATACTGCTCTCCGACTGAACTTCAGGAAGTTGGTTTTCATTGGCAAAAAGGAAAATGTATCGAAGAAAAGGGCTGTCATTTTCGCACCCAACCATCGCAATGCATTGATAGATGCATTGATGTTGGTTTTCTCCAGCTATCACCTAAAACAGATCGTCTTCCTGGCACGTGCCGACATTTTTAAAAAAAGCTTTGTGGCATGGTTACTGAGAGGGTTACGTATCATGCCGGTCTTCCGTATCCGTGATGGGAAAGATAATCTGGACAAGAACAACGAGATCTTCGACAATGCCGCACGCATCCTGCGGAAGAACAATCCGCTCGCGCTCTTTCCCGAAGCAAGGCATAATCCCAAACAGTCGTTGCTTCCCATACAAAAGGCTGTTCCCCGCATTGTGCTGCCCACCGAAGCCTCTGTAGACTTTCAACTGCGAAGCCAGATCGTTCCCGTCTCCATCTACTACCGGGATATCTTTGGTTTCCTGTCGGATGCTTATGTCACTTTCGGTACCCCCATTGAGGTATCCGATTACAAGGATATCTACAATGAAAACCCCACACTGGCGATCAACCAGTTAAGACAAGATCTGGAGACACGGCTCAAGTCGATGGTGGTAAATATATGGAATGATGAGTTTTATGACGAGTATCTCCACGCTATTGACTGGAATGGCGACCGGATCGCACAGGAGAAATTTTCTGGAAGAAAAGATGGCTTTTTACAGGCAGCCCTCCATATCGTAAGGAGGTTGGATGAGATGTACGAAAGCAATCGTGCCTTCTTTGATGAAAAAATAGCCGCTTTTCGGGAAGCCCTCATTATCCTGAGAAAACACGGTCTCAATACAAAAGACCGTCTCCGGGAACCATTTCCCGCATGGAATATTTTTACTTGCTTGATAGGGCTTATCCTCTCGTCACCGATAGCATTATTAGGATTTCTGAATGGTATCTTCCCCATCCTCATCAATAAGAAATTATCGGGTTTGTTTAAGGATAGACAGTTTATCCCGTCGGCAAGATACGCATCAGGGCTCTTCTTTATCCCCATATTCGACCTGATCCAGTCGCTCATCCTCGGAGCCGTAACAAAGAACTGGCTCCTTACACTCGGTTATTTCATCCTGATGCCGGCCACTTTCTATTTTGCCCTCTACTGGCGCAAATGGTGGAAAACCACCCGGCGCGATCACAAAGTACAGCTGTTTAAAAAGCAGCACCCGAATACATGGAGACGGGTGCTGGAACTTATTCGATTGTAATTCGGTTGTTGTTTGGTTGTGATTCAGTTGTTACTACCGAATAACATGAACGAAGTGAATGAAAAATTACCGAATAACGCCGAAGGCATTATCAGCGAAGCACTAATATTCGTTTAACTTTTGTACGATCTGCTCCACAGCTGCAATCACCCCGTCGGGATTCTTACCTCCTGCGGTAGCAAAGTGAGGTTGTCCGCCGCCGCCGCCCTGTATCAGTTTGGCAGCTTCACGTACCATATTTCCGGCATGTAAACCTGCGGCTACAAGATCATCGGTGAGCATAACAGTAAGGCTTGGTTTTCCATCTGTAGCAGTCCCGGCTACAAACATCATCTTCTCCGGGAACTGCCCTTTCAGTTGATAAGCGATATCCTTGACCACCTCCACCGGTCCCATCGGCATGATCAGCTTAAATAGGGTAATACCATGGATATCCTGTTTTTTATCAATAATCCGTTGCTTCAACTGCTCGGTCTTCTCTTTCACATACTCCCGTATCTCTTTCTCCATCTCCTCATTGTTGGCAAGCAATCGTCGGATTCCCTGCATCACATCCGGCACATTATTGAATACACTCTTTATCTCGAGCAATACATCCTCTTTGGCATAAAGATACTCTTCACAGACCTTTGCCGTCACCGCCTCAATACGGCGCACTCCGGCAGAGATAGCGCTCTCGGTAATAATACGGAAAGTACCGATACGTCCGGTAGATGAGATATGTGTTCCACCGCATAGTTCGATAGAGGAGCCAAAGCGCACCGTACGCACATCATCTCCATATTTTTCACCGAACAACGCCATTGCTCCCTGGGCTTTTGCCTCTTCAATGGGTACATGGCGATGCTCTTCAATCGGATAATTACTCCGTATCTTTGCCGTTACCAGCTTCTCTACTTTACGGATCTCTTCAGGAGTCATCTTCCCGAAATGGGAGAAGTCAAACCGCAACAGTTCCGGGGATACATACGATCCTTTCTGTTCTACATGCGTACCCAAAACCTCTCGAAGTGCTTCGTGCATCAGGTGGGTAGCCGTATGATTGCATTCGGTAGCCGTCCTCTTTTCAGTATCGATCCGGGCAGTAAAAGTCCCTTCTATATCAGCCGGTAATTTCCGCGTAAAATGCACGGCAAGATTATTCTCGCGCTTGGTATCAAAAATATCGATCTTCTCGCCTTCTTCGGGAATCAGCCAACCGGTATCACCTACCTGTCCCCCCATCTCAGCATAAAAGGGTGAACGGGAAAGTACAATCTGAAAGAATTCCCTGTTCTTTTGTTTTACTGCACGATAACGCAGGATACGGGTCTCGGTTTCAGTTTCGTCATAACCGGTAAATTCCGGTTCACCATCACGCACTTTAGTCCAATCACCGGTCTCTACCGCAGCGGCATTACGGGCACGTTGTTTCTGTTTCTCCATTTCGGTATTAAAACCGGATATGTCGACCGTCATACCGTGTTCACGCAGAATCAGTTCCGTCAGATCCAACGGGAAACCGAAAGTGTCATAGAGCTGGAAAGCCACCTCTCCGCTCAATACCCCACCCTGCTCTTCAGGCAGGTTCTTCTCTAACAACCGGATACCGGTCTCCAGTGTCCGCAGGAATGACTCTTCCTCTTCCTTCATCACCTTCTCAATGAGCCCCTGCTGTGCTATCAGTTCGGGATAGGCATCTCCCATCACCTCGATAAGGGCGGGGATCAATCTATACATAAACGATTCGTGCATTCCCAGGAAAGTATAGCCATAGCGCACCGCACGTCTGAGGATACGACGGATCACGTAACCTGCCTTGGCATTCGACGGGAGTTGGCCGTCGGTAATGGAGAAAGCGATGGTACGCAGATGGTCGGCCACAACACGCATCGCCACATCTTTCGAGGAATCTTCACCATATAAGGCGTTACTGATCTCCCCTATTTTGCGGATCACCGGTTGAAACAGGTCAGTATCGTAGTTCGACAGCTTACCCTGTACCGCCATACAAAGCCGCTCGAAACCCATCCCGGTGTCGATTACTTTTGCCGGAAGCGGCTCCAGCGAACCGTCCGCCTTGCGGTTATACTGCATGAATACAAGGTTCCATATTTCGATCACCTGAGGGTGGCTCTGGTTTACAAGCTGTAATCCATCCATTTTGGCCCTTTCTTCTTCGGGGCGAATATCGACATGTATCTCGGAACAGGGTCCACAAGGACCTGTATCACCCATCTCCCAGAAATTATCATGTTTATTACCATTGATAATCCGCTGTTTAGGCAGGTATTCTTCCCAATAAGCCGCAGCCTCGTTGTCCCGTTCGAGATTCTCTTCTGCAGATCCTTCAAACACGGTGACATATAACCGTTCCTTATCTAATTTGAGTACTTCCGTCAGATATTCCCATGCCCATGCAATAGCCTCTTTTTTGAAGTAGTCGCCAAACGACCAGTTGCCTAACATCTCGAACATGGTATGATGGTATGTATCATGTCCTACCTCCTCGAGATCGTTATGCTTGCCGCTTACACGAAGGCACTTCTGTGAATCGGCCACACGGGGATCCTTTACCGGCGCATTTCCAAGAATGATATCCTTGAACTGATTCATCCCCGCATTGGTAAACATCAGTGTGGGGTCACCTTTTATCACCATAGGGGCCGAAGGCACGATCCGGTGTTCTTTCGTCTGGAAAAAATCTTTAAACGACTGTCTAATCTCTTTGGAAGTGATCATATTATTTTTCTGTTTTTGCTTTAATTGTACAAGGTGCAAAATTACATGAAAAACTTCGTATCCCCAAGCAGGTAAATGAAAACCATTTTTACCATAAAGGTATCTTAGCCAAATTTACCCTCACATTCTGAACTACAGAAATTAATATTATTTTCCGGTATCCTTAACAGACTCTCCACCCGGCACTATCACCATTCTTCCAGCATCCTACCTGGAAAGACAGCGGTATCCACAGCCTTTTCGGGAATCAACAGCACTTCTACAGACTCTCTTGAATCTGCAGGAATGTCGCATTCAAAGCCAACCATCACCGTTCCAGGATTAGCCGCATCGTAATCGTTCGCCGGATCAGTGCACCATGTCTTCATCACAATATTGGCAGGCCCCGAGACTTTCAGATGTAATTTCTTATTGTTGAGTGTCAGGACAGCCGATTTATCGCCGAGTTCAACATCTGCAAAAGTGAAAAAGGCCCATTTCACCTTTGTTATTTTGCCAAGGGTTTCCAATTCATCACGTATCACCACATACTTTTCATCTTTAATCCCTACCCCTCTCTCTACTTTTTTCATCTGGCCTTCATAGACCGAAGTGATGTCCGATACAGCATAGGCAAACCGGGTGTGATCGGAATATTTATCTATTTTTCCATAACCTTTCACCTGCTGTAACTGATTGTCTACCGTAATCACATTATGCGAATGATTGTTCATCCGGTAAATTGTCCATCGTTGTGCGTCCTGGGATCTTCCGAAAATACTCATGCCTTTGGATTCGAGCGATTCATAGCTTTGCATTCCCGGATCTGAAGCCCAACGGACACCATCGGCCTCCATCACAAACGATCCGATATCCATATGCCCATGATTCACTGAGGGGGAACCGGCCTTAAAACCCAAATAAATAGCATTGGGATCGGTCCATGATGTCCTCATCATGGCTACCGGATTAATCCCCTGCCCCATCCAGAATTTCTCTTTCGGCGCTGTTATATGATTCAATGGTATATTCTTTGCCCATACCATAATAGCCGGCAGCTCTCTTATTCCTTTCAATTTTGAGAAATCACTTACTTCCAGAAACCGTTTTTCTGACCATAATACCGATGGGTCACCTGTTTTCTCCGCAATCCAGAACATGGCAGGACTAAGATTGGCTCCCAGTCCGCTATCGGACCAGTTAAAGTTCCTCCTACCCGGAGCAATCATATGCTTCAAAAAATCAGCAGACTGTAAGAACCCCGGCGTCAATGAAAGGCCCCGATCATCACCCAAAGCCTTTTCAACAGCATTTATAAACAAAATATTAAAGGTGGTGCCATATCCCCAATATCCATATCCTTCAGGATATACGCCATCAGGCTTGTATGACTCCATAGAAAGGGGAATCGAATTGAAAGCCCTCTCAATTATCTCATTGGCAAGATCGGGATAATCTTCCATGATGGCCAAAGCTCCAAACGTCATTCCGGCATTGCAAACCTGATTCCAATTATTCTCTACCCGTAACCAACCATTATGTTTACTCTCCTTCGAGGGATTCAACCCCTTCTCGACTATCGCGTCCTGTATCTCCCTCCTGGCATCATCCGTAAGCACGGCATACAACCAGTCATAACCAATAGCAACTCCCATCGTCATTTCTGCCACATCCAAAAAATGAGACGGATTCCAATCCGAAAATCGGGAAACTGCCAACATCTCCTCCCCGGCTTTATCGGCGTACCGTACATCACCCGTGAGACGATATCCGTAAGAGAGAAAGAAAACTCTTCTCAGGAGTTCCCTTGATGTGCCCAGCAATCTTCTTCCAACCATTACCCTTTCCAACTCCGGTTGAGTAATCATTGCATTGCATTCGGAAATGATAGCATCATGCATCTTCTTCCAGGTGGCATCGGAATCAATCAAATCCTTTATCTGTTCCTCTTCTCCTTCCAGAAGCAGGATACGGGGATGTCCATTTTTCTCACCGGGGTATACCGATTCTTTATCCTTACTATAAGAGATAATCGAGAAAGAAATCCAAAAAGAAAAAAACAATAGAATCGTTTTCATCATATCCGGAATGGGGTTATGTTATTTTTCCAGTTCCTTTTTACGCTTTAAAGCTTCCAGAAAATAATAATCGGCATAATTTAGCGGAACATCCACTTCTGAATTATGCGGTAAACTTCCTACGGAATGCATCAGGATAAAATTTCCATTTTCACCTAAAGAAGCCCTGAAATCAGGACCGGAAAGGGTATTCACTATCTTGTCCGCCCATTCTTTGTAGTTTCTCTTTTTCGAATAAGTAGATAACTCATACAGAGCTGAAGCAAGGATCGATCCGGCAGAAGCATCACGGTAAGTATCCGGAATATCCGGTGAATCAAAATCCCAATAAGGAATTCCATCGGCAGGATAATTGGGATGATTCGCTATAAACTCAAGCACGTTTTCTGCCTGTGCCAGATACTTAGGATCTTTTGTTTTCCTATAACACATCACATAACCATAAATACCCCACGACTGTCCCCTCGACCAGGCACTCTCATCCGAATATCCCTGATGGGTATTCCTGTGCCTTACCGACCCGTCCTGCTTACTATAATCAATCACATGCCATGTACTGTAATCGGGTCTGTAATGATTCCTGAGGGTATTGTCGGCATGGGTCACCGCCACATGGTAGAAAGTAGAATCTCCCGAAAGTTCAGTCGCATCGAAGAGCAATTCCAGATTCATCATATTATCGATAATCACAGGATACTCCCAGTCCCGTGAGCGGTTGGCATTCCATGACTGGATCAACCCCACAGCCGGATTATAACGTGTACATAATGATTTTGCTGCCTGTACGATCACCTTTTTGTAATCTTTATTCCCCGAAAGCCTCAGGCCATTGCCGTAACTACAACCTATCATAAATCCAATATCATGATTTCCCGTGAAATATTGAATTGTGTCCAACATCTCGGTATACTTTATGGCTGCACTCTTCCACTCTTCCTTTCCGGTCAACTCATATATATACCACAAACTGCCGGGAAAAAAACCGGATGTCCATTCCTGGGGAGGAATAAATCTTATTTCTCCATCGATAAATGATTTCGGGTTCTGCAACTTTGCTGGATTTTCGATATTTTGTAATAATAATCCGTACTGACCAGTTGCAAAGGTAATATTCCCACCGACAATATCAACTCTACCTGACTTTTTCACCTGGCAGGATTCAACACAAAAAAGAGCAAAGAGGACGAAACACAAGAATAGTAACTTTTTCATTATGGACTAAGTTTAATTGTATGATATTATAAATTTTATATTTTTCCCTTCCTACAGCAAATTTACATCATAATTTGCAAATACGATACCAACTGGTATAATGAATTGCCATATAATTAATTTATTAGAATATGACAGGAATTGGAAACATGGTAGGTACCACCAGCCAATGATGAAAAAAAGCTGTCCTTTCACAAAGACAGCTTTTACAAATTATTAGTTCAGAGGGTTAAACTTCTTTACAAGATTAATCCGATATATCCTGGTCAGGTGATTCAAACTGTATCAGAACTTAATGCCTAACCAGGAGCTCGAACGCAGATCTTTACATTGCGACAAGAGTTCGATCGTGCCTTTTGTCATATCCGAGTAATCTGAAAGGCCAACTCCAAAACGGATCCCGCTATTATTGAAATTCGTGAGTGATGACTTGGGTATTGTAATTGAGAGGGTATATCCAAACTCATCTTTTATTGAGACAGCAGAAATACCTCCGGAAGAAACGGGATGCCATTCTCCCTCCTTGCCATCCCACCGGGTGACATCACCTTCTGCAGAGATCCACAACCTGGAAATACCGGTATCAACATCCAGCAACGAAAGGTTAGCCGCATCAATATATAAATATATGCCATCCCCCTCCAGTGAACCGGCAGTCGCTGAAACAGGAGTGGCGTCAATTGCTTTGGCTTCGACAAATAAATGAGACCCGTCAACTCCCAGTCCAACCCTCACGTTGGCTTCAGATAAACCACCCACAAACAGAGGATAGTCTGTAATATCCACATCACTGATAATCAAATCATTCATGAGATATCCCTTTATATACCAGGGCGCATCAGCAGAAGGAGACTGATAATTGGAAGTTGTCAATGCGACTATAGTCTTATCATCAAACAACATCAAAGAATTCATCACGGAACGTATACTCTTGGTAAGGCCCAGTGGACGTGTTGTCTTTGTAAAATCAAGTGCATTCCTGTCACTTATGGCAACTTCGAGCGCCTCGCAACCCTCGTCTCTATCGGCATCTGTTTCATAAGCCAGTAACGATTCACCGGATGGTAGTGTCAATAAACCGGGGTAACCCATAAAATACTTTTCGGGTAGCATCTCATAAAAAGCATATTCACGCTCAGGGGCATCTCCGTTCACCGGATATGGCCAGCTATCGGTTAAAGATGTCCTGACAATATATGGTTTAAAGGTTACATTCCTGTTGTCTCCATAGGCCAATACAATATTGTCTCCCAGTATCGCTACCGAAGGACTGTTATTAATTTTGCCCGATCGATAGGATATGATTTTTGATCCCGTCCATCTTTTCTCGATACCGTCAGGGCCAAATCCACCTATATAACTGGACCAGGTTGCTCCTCCGTCTCTAGAATAAATCATCTCTATTTGTTGTTCACCATAAGTTATAAAAAGTCCCGTTGAACTTATTATTTCCACTGTTTCAGATGTAGTACTGTTGGCAAAATAGAGTTGGAGCTCTCCGTCAGGAAGTTCCAATAAAGCAGGGCTTTCACAGCCAAGGTTGGAATATACTTGTTGTATGGTTTCCAAGTTACCGTCAATAGAGAAACGCCTTGTCAGGATTGCCGCAGGAAATTCTGTTGCAATATTGTCTATCGTGTATTTATAAATCACACCACAAGCGGCAACAAGATCTCCATTGCTCAATTGAGTAATCGAAGGTTGGGTCATCAGGTCAGTATAAGTAATGGTTTGCTCACCATGTGTGCCTTGATGGGTTGTTTTCCCGAATAATGTCATAGGCGTGCCCCAGGTTATTCCGTTGTCATTACTTATAATCGCATAGATCGAATAATCCGATTCATATACTCCAACAAGTGTTTGTTCGGAAATTCTTACCATTTTAAGGGAACTCCCCTTATTTGCCAACTTCGTCAAAGAACTATAATCCCAGGCAACCCTCAATCCGCTAACCGGTGTTAGTTTCACCGGTTTATATGTTTCATCTGTTATTCCCCGATTATCCGGACCGTCCTCATCCTTGCAGGATGAGAAAACAGACAATAAGATAGCCGTTAGGCATATTGATGTTACGTATACTTTAAATGCATTCATGTTTTATAAAAATCGTTAAATAGTTAATCATTCGCTGTTTTACATAATCGGATATCAGCAAAATATACTACAATCTGGTTATTGGGATTGTAACTCCAGGTTGCCGAGCCTTCATGCCCTATATTGAATACATATACCCGGTTACGCCGATTCGAGTTATCCCCTCCGTCATTGCCACTCATATTAACAGTATATTCACGCCAGATATTTTGAATTTCGTCATCAGTCAATGGTGGAAGCGTACCCGTACTCCATTCTTCCTGTCCATAGTCACCGTCATTAAATGATGACCATACTTTGTTCATAGGCCGGATCCATGGCGCGCGGAATATATGGTGATTATTACCGGCCACATTGCTTACCAATGATTTATCGCACCCGATAAACATCTTGAACTTCAAATAAGGATACTTCACGTTATCATATCGCCACTCTCTGGGCAAACAAAAGAAGAAGGAAGCATTTTTAGAGACGATCACTCCCCGGTAAATATTTTTCCCGTCGTTTTGGATTAACTGATCTAAATGCAAATTAACCTGATTTCCATTTACGATATCGTTATTGGGATTAAATTTAGAAATATCAGTCAGGCCGGGTCGCGGTAAGAATTCACCTGAATAGGATAAATTCATATTAAAACTGGTAGTCTGAACCGTACCATTGACAAAAAACTGGGGTTCAATAAATATCCGGTCGGGGAAGAATGGATGATTGTTAGTAAGCAGTTCTACAATTCCCAATTCTACATAGGGTGCAAGGAATGCATCAAAATCGAAACCCATTGATTTAGGGATATACCGGACTTTGGTAATTTGTCCCGACTCAATCATATCCTCTAATGTCTGGAGGCTTTCGGGAGCTTTTATGAGGGCCGGTTTGTCGACCGGCATCATAAACTTCTGCCATACACCTCCACCCGCAATACTGGTTACATTATTCCTGGAATATGTATAAGTCTCCAGTATCCCTTTTAATCCATAACCGGTCAGGTCAAGTATCTGAATGTTGGGGAAGAAAAACAAATCGGCAAAAGTAGTCATATTCATCGGATAAGTAAGTTCCGTAATGTCCGACACGACTTCCGCAGTGAACGTGTTGATACCGTTGGCTCTTAAAATACTCAATTCTTGCGGTATGAATTGTTGGTCAGGAGTCGGCATTTGAACTATAAACGGCTTATCGACCTCTATCGTATCAAGCAACTTAACCTCATTATCCAGAATGGGAAGCACTTTATATTTCACATTGAAAGTAACTTCCTCTCCCGCAGGAAGATTACTGCTGTAAATCCGGGGATTCTTAAGACGTGTTCCCGAAATTTTCTCTCCGTCCTGATCTACATACTCATAACTTAATCCGTGATATTCCATCATAATAGTATTTAATCCGGTAGGCCACTCCATAACCAAAGCATTAGGGGCTAAAGAGGTGGTTGGATCCAAAATTCCATGTACCAAGACCTCCTTGTCGTAAGAAGTATATGGTACTACCGACACCTCTTGGGGAATGGAGCGGGAGCCATATTCATCTTCGGTATAGATTTTTATCCGATAAAGGCGAGGTTCGGTTAAACCGGTCACATTGACATAAGAACAAACGCTGTCAATCACTATAACGGTTGGCGTAGGAGAATCTTCATCATATACAACAACCGTTTTCTTAGCCTTACTCATATCTATTTTACCGGCAGGTATCCGTCCGTCTTTTCGCAAATCGATTTCCACACGTTCATATCCTATTGTGGCATAAATTGTGTCGAAAGCGGCTGGATAAACCGTTTCTTCCGTAGCGAACTTCTCAAGTGTATCATACATATTTTCTTCACATGCATAATTGACGATTAATATAGATAATAACACTATAATGGCGGCAAAACAATTAATAGGCAACGATTTTTGATTATTCTTCAAAATTACTTTCATATGACTAAAATTATTTATTTACAAAGGTGTCATATGGAACTCGCTTTTAATCATCATCTTGGATGTGCTGATGTTCATGCTCGTTTCATATGATTACAATATTTATTAACATTAATAATCTTCCGATTTCCGTCCGTATAAAGTGATTTCGGACAAACAATTGCCGTTAAGCGCCTTGTAGTTATCACCGAATCCGGTGAGCGCTTCATAACGGAACCAACGGGTGGGTTTCGTAAATTTCGGATTATCGGGATACATATACGCCATATCACCCTGACGTCCTAAAAGCCGGTACTGCCTGTCGGGCAAATCCGCAGGGAATGTGATTTTATGGTATGAGATCGAGTCCCATGCCTGGGTATCATCATCCCACCTCCACATCGTATAGGTTCCCACGTTTTCGTTACGGTAATAGTCCATTCTTCCGCTGTATTCCGTGGCGCCGGTATAGGTATAACGCTGGTGGGTAATGATTCTGCTCAGCTCGTAATAGTCCCCCAAATCTATAATATAGTTCCAGGGCATACTCCCGTCCTTTGGGTTACCCGTTCGGCCCATGTAATCAGCATGTGTAAAGTTTACATAGGTCCCATCGTTAATAATATCGTCGATGGCCATATAGTCGCGCCCTTCTTTCGCATTAAAGAAACCCATCGGAATGCCAGTATTGACCCTTTCACCATATCTGTTTACAATGGTAGAATCGTTTGTTCCGGGGATCTGCCATGCAGCTTTAGGTATCAGTTCATCCTCTAGTAAATTTAATATGCTCATATTCAATGTTTTACTACTATTCCCATATTCATCTTCCACGCGAATCCTTACTGAAACAGGGTCTTTTGCCGTGAATCCGGGGTCGCGTATAAGCTTACGTTCTTCTGCTTCACGGGAAGTATAGATCAAATGGCTTTCCTTTAAATTACCATTTGCATCTTTGTATGAATAATCCAAAAAGATATTCATACTTTGCATCAATCCGTTTTCCCAGTTGATATAGAAAGAGCTGAATCCCGCAATACAATAAACCGTGCTTGCCACCTGCTCTACGGCCGGTTGCAGCGGTTCCACCACAATCGGAATTTTATCGGATCTGTTCCCTGCACGGTCAACTGCAAAAAGCTCTACGGTATAGGGCCGTTCGGTTGCAAACCCATACACATCAATATAACTCGAATAGAAAGAAACGGAAAACCACATTTCTTTACCATTTTCATTTGTATATGTCGCGTCTATTGATAACAGATCTTTATCATCCGGCCGGTTGAAAAATATACGTGCTCCACCGTAAGTGGGTTTATATTTCAGAAATTCCGGAGCAGCCGGAGATATATTATCACTGTAACCTATTTCAAAACGCTCACTCTCCTCACAACTCATCAAGAAAAGGAAAATAATCGTTATTCCAATATAAATATTTTTATGTTTATACATAACATTATGAATTTCAAATTTTGTAAATCTATTCAAATTTAAATATCACCATCCCGGGCTTTGGATAAGATTTGCGTTGGTGTTCATTTCGTCCAGTGATATAGGCCATAAATAGTTCCTGTTTAAAAACCTGCGGCGTTGCTTGACTTCAAGCCGGAAAAAGTTTTGTGAACCAAAAGAGTTTCCTCTCCAGCCCGTAACCGGAGTATTGAATTCGGCAGTAGCTCTTTTGTAACGGACTACGTCCCAATACCGGCTTCCCTCGAAAGCAAATTCTATACTTCTCTCGCGCATAATAATCTCCCGTAACCCTTCTTTGGTCAAATGCCTGTTCAAATACAAACCACTGCACAAGTTAGGATCGGACCAAACGTCCTCCACTTTCGGAATCCCGGCACGTTGTCTTATTTTGTTAATTTCATCATACACTTGCTGGCTTGGACCATTCAACTCGTTCAGGATTTCGGCTTTCATCAGGTAGAGGTCTGCCATACGGATGATGGGGTATGGAAAATGTCCCTGACGAATCCAGTGTCCCGATTTCGATTCGGGATGCACAAATTTCTGAACTCCAATCCCTGTCCAAAAGAAATCGGTTTGGCTTATGCTGGGATCATATCCACCTGGAGTTCCTCCATACATTTGGGTTTCTATACGGTACTGATGGCCGCGCCAATATCCGCCTGTTATTCCCAGATTAGCATAAAAACGGGGTTCCCTGTTAAGGTATATGTTGATGGTCATAATGCCCGGCTGAAGAATTCCCTGAAGAGGCTTATACTCTTCAGAATCAGCTTCAGGCGTAGATACGGTCCGATACATGTTATTCCGGTCATACGTCCTGTCCGCCTCTATGGGTAATCCGTTCCGTGTATAATAGCGGGCCATCATCTGGAAAGTTGCTCCTGCCCAGTTCCATGAATTGGCAGTTGTTTCCTGTACCCCACTGGTAAATGTACGTGGGAGGCGAATATTGCTTGCATCCTGTATGGTTCCGCCCTGCCCCATGGAATAGGTTCTCCCCCAGATATACTCCTTATTCCACGGGTCTACAATCAGCATACGCAGCGAATATAGGTGCCGCATAGTCTCCGTATTGGCATTCCAGTCATCCTGGTCAAATTTGTAGGGTTGTTCCTCAAATTCATATAGCCTGCGTCCTTCACCTTCCGCGTGTGCAATGGCATCATTGACCGCATCCAAGGCTTCCTTCCATTTTTGGGTCCAACGCGCCGATCCTTCCTCATCCATGGGAAAAAACGGGCTTCCGTCATGATCATAAAAATCGCCGAACAGGTCTTTATTTCCATTGAACAAAGGGCTTGCCCTGAACAGCATCACTCTTGCAAGTATTGCTTTTGCCGCAGTTTGATCTACCATCCCCAACTGATCTTCCATGATATCGTTATTCAAATCGGGAATGGATTCCTTTATAAGGTTGATCACATAATCGAAACATTCATCTACTTTCTTCCTGCTTACAAATAGTTCTTCGGCAGTAGCATTGGGGGAAAGATTTTCATCTACGATCGTTATCGGCCCGTAATGCTGGATCAGAATAAAATGAAAATAGGCTTTCAGGAATTTTACCTGCGCGATCCATTGCTTTTTTTCATCATCGGACATATCTTTCACCAGATCGATATATTGCAGGAAAGTATTGGCTGAACGGATTGTCTCATACATATCCGTTGCATAATTGCTTCCCTCCCAATAAGCCAGCAGTGGAGAGGAGGAGTTCTGAGACCCTTCCATGATTCTTGTTCCCACCAGGCCACTCTGTGCTATAGTGGCATTCATCTGCCCCAACCAATCGTCTCCGAGTAGCCATTCTGTGTTATGAATAAGATGGTTATTGGGGATTCCTGCATAAACATTACTCAACCCATTGTATGCCATCTCTTTGTTGGCAAAATAATCTTCCAGTGTAATAGTATTGTCGGGCACTATGTCCAGAAAATCGGCACATGCGGAAAGAGTGAACAATGCCATTACCAAAGCGATTAATTTATCTCTATATTTTCTAAAATCATAATTCATTATCTTTCATTTTTAAAGTTAGAAATTTACTTGCAACCCAAGGTTAAATCGCCTATTGATCGGATACGACAAGCCGTTTCCCCCCATTTCCGGGTCCCACAGTTTGAAAGAACTGATTGAAAACAGATTCTCCGCACTAAGATAAAATCTCATACTACTTATATTTAACAGCTTCGCATAGGGGATATTATACCCGAACTCAGCTGTTTTTAGCCGGAGAAAGCTTCCCTCACGTAACCACCAGGAAGAGCGTTGTATATTATTGTTGACCTGGTATGTGGCCAGACGTGGCCAGAAGGCATGCACGTCAGGATTGGTTTCACTCCAGGAATCACGGGCAATGATCTCGGGTGCATTGCGGCGATTGACAAACGGAGCCATCCCCGCCGGATCAATGTAAAATGCTACATGCCCGTTACCCTGGAAGAAAAATGAAAAATCTACATTTTTATAGCCTGTTGATGCTCCAAAACCGTATTGCATCTCTGGTTTGGTGGGGTATCCCATGGGGACCCGGTCGTTATCGTTCACCACTCCGTCACCGTTCACATCTTTATATTTGATATCGCCACGCATATAGGCGCCAAATTCCTGGCGGGGGGAATTATCTATCTCCTCCTGATCCACGAAAAGCCGCTCGGCTATCAAACCCCAGGATTGGTCTATCGGATACCCGATAGATTTCAAGTACTCATCGCGATAATTTTTTTCATCTTTTTCCAGGTACTTATTCGTGGCCAAAGTGAAATTGGCACGTGCAGTCAACCAAAAATTCTTGTTGAAGGAATGTTTAAAGTCCAATGACCCATCAATACCCTGAGAAGAAACCTTACCCACATTACCATGGATTGCCGTTTGAAATCCTGTTGTTTCCGGAAAATTCTCACGCCTCATATATATATTTTCCCGTAAATCCTTGAAGACATCCACCTGCAACTTCAAGGCTTCATTTTTAAAGAATCCTAATTCCAGACCCAAATTGTATTTTTGTGCCGTTTCCCACGATATATCGGGATTGGCATAGCGGTCAAAATGAAATCCGGAGTAAGTTGCGCTGAAAATTCGTCCCCATTGATATTGTCCTCCGCCGGAAACAATACGGGAGAGATAAAAAAACCGATTCTCCCGCCCTGCAATAGCATCATTCCCTACTCTACCGTAGGTGAATTTGAATTTCAGAAGCGGAAACAGATTCTGTAACTGTTCATTCCAAAAAGATTCATTCGACGTAATCCACCCTATTCCGTATGATGGGAAAAAACCGAAGCGATTTTTTCCATAGAACTTTTCGGAACCATTATATCCGTATGCAAACTCCAGGAAGTAGCGTTTATCATAATCGTAGGAAGCGCGTCCGGAGTTACCGAGGTTACGTTCCGGAAGCGTATAGTAAATTGAACCGCCCTGGCCGTTGGTAAGGATTTTTTCTTCCTGTATTCCCACAGTCATCAATGATACGGAATGTCTGTCCCAGGTCTGATCCCAGTTCAAACGGCCTTCGAAATAAAAATGTGTGTTTCCATCCCTGGATGCTTCTGTATCGCCAAGATAGGGCACATTGTTCGGCGTCAGATTATACAGTGTGTATTCGTTGACAAACGCATCATATTGTTCAAGCGCATAATAAGAGGGCGTGTAACTTCGGGATCCGGTATTGGAATTCCATGTACTTGCAGAGACCTTGCCCTGAAATCTCAGATTGGGAAGTAGAAAATCCAGATCCTGTTGTAATGTACCTTGCACAGTAATGGTATTTTCATTTCTCTCCTTATACCCTCTCACCATTTGTGCAAAAGGATTCACCTTCATGGGATCAGCATTTCCAAATAACGTCCAGCGTGTGGACTCATTGCGTTGATCAGGCTCCCAAACAGCAGGAAAATCGACAGGATTACTATCCATCACCATCCTGAATATATCGCCCGCATCCACATAAGGGCCATTATATCTTTCGAAACGGCCGTAAATACGTGTATCCAGTTTTGTGGTTTTGCCAAAGTTAAATACGACATTACTACGTAAATGGAAACGGTTAATATTAATATTATTATTGAAATTATTCAGATTATCCTGGTTATCCACCTTAAGCAACCCGGTTTCATGATCGAATCCCGCAGCTACATAATAGGTAGCCATTGGACTACCACCCGACAGGTTTACATTCGCTTTGGTATTATATGTTTGCCTCTTGAAAAGCATATCATACCAATTGATATTGGGAAAAATCATCGGGTTATCACCCCGTTCCGTTGCCCTGATTTTTTCTTCGCTATACCATGGAGGGGTAGGAATATCATCGGCTCTATGTTCCTGGTCATCGTAGCGGGAAACAAGCGCCTGATTATACAAGCGCATGTATTCCACGCCATCGAGTAATTTCAGTAATTTAGTGGGGGTTGCAACATTCACATCTAACCGGGCAGATACTCTGACCTTCCCTTCCTGACCACTTTTTGTGTTGACGATAATGATCCCGTTGGCACCGCGTGCACCATAAAGCACGGTTGCGGAAGCATCTTTCAATACTGAAAAACTCTCGATGTCATCAGGCTGAATACGCGCCAGATCGCTTGTACTTGCCTCAAATCCATCGATCAGGACCAGCGGATCGGCTTTATATCCGAATGTTGTCACACCACGGATAAAAAACTGTGCATTGTCCATACCGGGCTCCCCGGTAGTCTGATACGAGATGATACCCGGTATCCTTCCTGCAAATGCCGTAGTAAGGTTGGAAGAAACCATCCTCAAATCCTTCACATTCACCGTTTCGATGGATGCGATCACACTCTCCTTCTTCTGCCTTCCAAATGCGACCACTGTTACTTCATCCAGCTCACTGGCGAGGGGGTACAGCGTAACATCAATACGAGTCTGACCCTTCACTTCAATAACCTGTGACTCCATACCAATGTAGGAAAACTCCAGTTTGTCTGTTGAAGAGGCTCTAATTTCGAATGTGCCATCCAGATCCGTTGTTACTCCTCTTGTTGAATTCACAACCCTAATGGTAACTCCGGGGAGAGTCTCTCCCGTTTCTCCGTCAACCACAACTCCTCTTATAAGATTCTGAGTTTGTCCTAACAAGGATAGCGGCATTAGAAAAACAAAAAAATAAATAATAATCCAACTTGTTTTTTTCATTGAGAGATTAATTAAATTAAAATCAGATAGGCTGTTGCCTAAAGATTTTTTTATGAATAGATTTATTAACGTGTAACCAACTAACTCTTACATGGATTTCGAGTCATCCACCTCAATACCGCCTCTCTGAATTGCCATTCTTCTTATCCTCCTTGAAAGTTCGCTTTGTGTGCGTCCTTTCAATGCATTACGAACGGTTACCTCGCTAACATTGAACATCTTAGCGATCTCCTTCCGTTCCCCGTGTTTCATTAGTATCTCCCCCATATTTTTTTTCTTAAAAATTTCGTATCTTTAGCGACGCTTTCTAAATCGAAAGCCACAAAGATAAATCATTTAGATTTATCAAACAAAAATAAATACATCTTTTTGATTTATTATTATGTTAAATATTGCAAATATACGGAAAGAGTGGTTTATTAAACAAATAGAATACCTGAAAGAGAAAGGCATTCCGTACACAGAAATAGCAGCTTCAATAGGAGTTAAACCTCAATATATTAACCTTATAAAAAATGACAAGAGGGGTGCATCCGAAAAATTGACGATAAAACTTTGCGAAGCATTTGATATAAATCATGATGATTTATTAGAACATATCCGTACCTATGAAAAACAAACCCCGGAAATATCGGAGATCAATGAACCTTCCGAAAAAATATTATCCCAAGGAAGGATATAATTACCCCCGAAACTTAGACAACAGTAATCATTAAAAAAAAGTATTAAATTTGTTGTCATGAGTAAGCGAAAAAGTTACAGTGCAGGATTTAAAACGAAGGTCGTTTTAGAAGTGCTTCAGGAAAGAGAAACATTG
>NZ_JAYFQD010000014.1:0-40346 GCF_034927365.1 Proteiniphilum sp.
TATCAAAGAGAATAAACGCTATTTTACCCCGTTTTCGCCGGGAAGTTGTTATGATGTCACACTGCTGTATAATAACAGCACATACGTCAGATGTAATGAGATTATCCTTGAAAATGGTATTGAGGTTGACATGCGAAATCAGCCCATTCAACCTTCCGATGCAACTTCAGAACATTGGGAAAAAACGCTAAGAGCTTTTGATTACGCAATTATAGATCGGGAGCCCGTCGGAAATGAAAGGAGCCCATCGGGATATATGACCAAAGGATATGTATTCTCTAACGGAATAGGCAAAGGTGAAGCTTGGGGTGCTTCCGTTTACCTCGGAGATAAACAGATAGAGACTACCGCTGATGGATATTTCGAAATCGAGAACAAAGAAGATACCGAGCAAACACTTTTGATAGGTGCTACTCTGCATAGTACTTTTGAAAA
Organism: Proteiniphilum sp.; assembly: GCF_034927365.1. Lineage (GTDB taxonomy): Bacteria > Bacteroidota > Bacteroidia > Bacteroidales > Dysgonomonadaceae > Proteiniphilum. The sequence goes on from NZ_JAYFQD010000014.1 coordinate 436, forward strand.
GTCTAACATAATAGCAAATTGTGGGCTTGTTGTTGTGTTGCCTGATTTTGGAAGAGCGAGAAGGGTGCCGAGATAGATAGTGAAATTTAAATACAGGGTGGCTCTTTACTTAACACCATATTAATAAATTGCTCCACATCCTCAACCGTATATGGATGAGAAAAATGATCCCTTACATTGTTGCAAATATTTATTAATGTAAAAAATCCCCGAAAGTATATTTACTTTCAGGGACTTAATCACCTTATATTTCGTCTGTGCGGCTGAAGGGAAGCTAAGCCCTATTGGTAATTCGCACATTCTGAATACTTTATTTTTGTATATTTTTGTCTGCAATTGTATTTTTGTATATTTCTGTCTGGATTTTATACTATAAAAGGCCCTAGATTCGCATATTTAGGAGGCTTGCTTAATTCTTCTATATAATCATCAATTTTAGTTTCTGAATCTTCCAAATTTTCTATTATTTGAGCAAGCAATTCTTCGTCAATTTCTTCAATCTCTTTATATTGTTCCATTTGAAGTACAACTGCAATCTCCTTTTTCCATTTTTTTATTAAATCAATATTCATGGTTTATTTTGATGTTTGTAAAGTGTATGAAGACTTGAATTTAAATTGTATTTTGTTGAAGTGAAAAAAACCTACCATTACCTGATTTTACAATTTTTTTTGGATTTATTGCTTCTGATAGTTCTTCAAATTTCGCTAATACTGTAATGTAATTCCCGTTTAATAATTTTATTTCAGAATAACTTTCGTGATCTTCAACTGAAGCAATATCTTTTATGTTTAAGATCATTTCCTTTTCACCATAGTACTTTTCAGTGATTACTTTAATAAATTCATTTTCTTTTTCCATACTATTCTATTTTTATTTATTCAAAATCTCTAAATTATGCTCTCCAAAAATGAGCTTTAGTACTTGGTCTTTTTTATCAGATTGCAGTTTTATTTGTAGAATCGCTTCAACTGGTTCTTTGTCTGATTTCCCATCCTTTTTGACATAAGTGTCGGGATATGCGATTATGTCAATGACTGACATACCAAACACATGTGCGATTATCTCAAGTTCATTGTATTTCAACTGCCTGATTCCATTTTCTAATTTACTTACAGCAGATAAATCTATATTAAGAGCATCCGCTATAAACTGCTGTGTAAGTCCCTTTTTAAGCCTTATTTCTTTTAAATTCTCTTTCATTCCCATATTTTGAAGTTATTGATTATCCAATAAGAATCTAATGCCCTAATCGCAATACATTAACTTTATTTCGCAATTTATATTTGCTATTTTCGCATACATGTGCGATATTTGCATGCAAATTTAATAATCAAAAATAGCCCTTAAAAATGAAAATCAGAGAAGAAATTTTAGAAATGATCAGAGAGAGCACAGAAGTTCGTAGAGAATTGGCCCGTCAGTTAGATGTGTCAGATTCTTCTATTTCCCGGTACATCAAAGAGAATGAAGAGAATGGTGAATTTACGAAAGCAATAGCCATTAAGGTTATTTCATTGAAATTAAACCTCCCTGAAAGTTTAATACTGGAGTCATAATCAAGCTGCGACACTAATAACAAAATGATAGAGAAAATATTCAATCAACTATTCTCTGAAGATGAACGGGAGAAAATCAGGTCCCGGATCAGATCCGAACCAATCGAGACGATGCGGAAAGCCTGGATACTATTCGCATATCTGTTAGATTACAGTACCTACGACATTGCCTGGTGTACAGGTAGAAAATCGAGACAGGTCAAATATCTGCTAAGTAAGGCAGAAGACCTATTCAGTGTGAACGACAGGACATTATTAAACTGTATTGATAAGTATGAAAGAACATTGGAACAACCTGGTGGAACAGATCCAGAAAACAATCGATGATGACGCCGCGGTGATCAATGGATTACGTAGCGGTCCAGACGTCGCCAAAATCAAAAAGAACTTCGAGCGAAACGTGAAAACGTTGAGTAAACTGATTGAGGAATTCAGTGTATTTGTTCCGGATCCGGAATCGGAAAAGATTGAAATGCCATTCGAGAGTGAAGAATTCGCTGAAAACTGGGAAGATTACAAGGCATTCCTATACGAAGTGTATCAGGTTATCCTGTTGCCACGAGAAGAGCGAAGACGGTTGAATTATCTCAACAAAATTTCAGGAAGAAAAGAAGAAGAGGCGCTCGAACTCATTGATTTTTATATTCGCAACCGGTGTAAAACGATCTTAATTCCGAAGAATTTCCAGTTGAATAACGACCAGCCAGGCGATGAACCGGAAGTAGAAAACCCTTTCACATTAAAACAAAAGATAATATGAAACTGAAAAAAATGGACGACGATTGGATTGAAGTCATCATCTATGGGTTGCTGGCTGCCGTGCTAATCGGATTATCACTGTGTTTTATTTTTCTATCCGTAAAAACGGACAGGCTTTTTGTAACAATTTAATTTGACCGTTATGTTCAAGCAAACGGAGAAGGAAACCCACGTTTTTCTGGAAGATGGCAGAAGCTTCACCAGTATAGCGAAAAAGAAGTTCAAAGGGGTGTACCAGGTCTACACGACAATAAAACTTACCGGCCAAATGGCGGATCAGATCAACGACCTCTATGGAGCCCACCTGAAAGTGGTAAGAATCAACTTCAGAGATGGATTCCTGCTCATGAAGTTGAAAGAGAAATCCACCTACCGGCATATTGTGAAAGCAATAAAAACCGTGCTTTACGGCCAAAGTTGATCCACGTTCAATTAAAACTATTCAATGATGAATGACTTAGAAAAACTTCTGAAAGATTATCCAGTCTGGTCGGATTTTGAAGTAAAAATGAAACCGAGAGCTATGTTTTCCAGCTATGATTGTGTAAATAACTTATGGGACGTCTATGAAACTTCTTCTTTTACGCTGAAGCTTATCACAGAAGCATACCCTAGCAGAAAAACTCCTGCAGGAGCCTCATATCTCGAGAAATGGCTCACATCCTTGAACGATTTTCTCAATATCAACAATAAATTGAGTAATCAACAGATAGCGGACCTCAATCTTATGTTGTATGGAAGATATAACCACTTCCGGTTATCGGACCTCAAGCTGTTGTTCGATTATATCCTTGAAAGCCGGTACGGTAATTTTTATGGCAGTATTGATACCCAAAGAATTGTCACCAGTTTTTTTGAGTACAACCGGGAACGGGAAGAGACATTCGCGAAGATTGAAGAGAGGCAACGAGCCGCTAAGAAGAAAGCGGAAAATGAAAAGCCCTACACACCGCCGGATTTGTCGAAATACGAAAACATCTATGGCATCCTGAAGGGCGGAGAGAAATATATAGAATCGCTGGCCAGAGAAAAAAGTGTATGAAACTCTTTCTGTCCATATCGACCGGGCAGGAGGATATGTGCTACAAAGCAGACATCCTTCATAAACTTCTCAAAGGTATAGACGGAAAGACAGTATCATCAACCGAATTTTACTCAATCCTCCGGTGTCTCCGTGAAGATATCCTGCAGTTCGACCAGTATTACAAGTGTGAAACGGTGTTCGATATCTGTTGGGAAAAAGACAAAGGCCTTCACGTGATCGACATCTCCACCAGATTTTACTCGGCAACATTAACAGCAAAACAGATAGATTGATATGACTTATTTCATCACCACAGCAGATATCAACCCCGGGAATTCGCTTCAGAAAGCAGTAAAAGAGATGGCCGGTAAAATAGACCATCGGACGAATTCGGACCCGGATCAGTTTGAAAAGGATCTCAATGAACAGGTCCGGATACTGAACGAACATCATCCACGTTGTACCCCCGTCCGCGTATCGAATAGCCGACGAGACTCTTTAGTCAAAGATTCAGATTTCAGTTTTTTTCTTCATGCAGGTAACTGGTACCTACATATTTATTTTCACGCAATCAAAGGAGAGGCGAAATTATGAAAATAAAGGACATAGTTAAACTCTGGATGGCTGAAAAGAAACTTCAGGTGAAAGCTTCTTCCTTGTCAACCTACATGAATCATGTGGACAATTATATTATTCCGGAATTTGGCGGATTGGAAGAAATTACAGAGGAAATTATTCAGGAATGGATATACCGTGCTATCAATGATGGAAAAATTAGTGGGAAATCCGTTCGTGATGTCATTATCACTCTCAAGATGATTTTGAAATACGGAGCAAAGAAGAAGTTGATCAACTTCCCGGACTTTGAACTTAATTATCCGACTCATTCTCTGTCCGCAAAGACAAAACTTGAGGTGTTGTCAAAAGCAGATTACAAGAAGTTGACTGATTATCTCTTTGGAAATTTCACATTCCAGAATCTTGGTCTTCTTATCACTTTATACACAGGCATGAGGATAGGTGAGGTCTCTGCCTTGAAGTGGTATGATGTGGATTTGGTTGAAGGTGTTTTTCATGTGGATGCAACGATTCAGAGAATATATTTTTTCGATGAAGAAGAGGGTAAAAAAAGGACCAAGGTCATCATGGACTCTGCGAAAACAATTAATTCCACCAGAGATATTCCAATTTCAAAAAAACTACTACCTATATTGAAATCAGTGAAAAAGGTTGTAAATGATGACTTTTTTGTCTTGTCGAATGGACCTAAGCCTATCGAGCCCCGTACTTACAGGAATTATTATAAGAAGGTACTTGATAAACTCAATATACGAAGGATAAAGTTCCACGGCCTTCGCCATACGTTCGCTACATACCTGATAGAAGGAGGAGCCGATGTGAAAACTACAAGTGTGCTTCTTGGACACTCCAAGACCAGCATTACTATGGATATATATGTCCATCCCAACATGCAACAAAAGAGAAGTGCCATTGATAAATTCTTGAAATGATGAAAGCGAAAAGCAAGCCATGGACACTTGAAGAGTTGGATAATCTGAAGAAATATTATCCGGTACTCCCGTGGAACGAACTGCTCCAGCTCTTTCCCGGGCGCACAAAGTCCAAGATAAAGAATAAAGTCGCCCGCCTTGGGCTAAAGAGACAAACAAGATTCTGGTTCACCAAGAAACATATCGATTATCTGGTGAAGAATTATTCCACAATGATCAGCCAGGATATCGCCGACAAATTCGGTTGTTCGCTCTATTCTATCTACAATAAGGCATATAGCCTTGGTCTTGAAAAGGATAAAGAATTTATGGCCAATCATTTTAAGGGTAAAGCCATGGATCCTAACCATGGCGGCCGTAAATATCATTTCGAAAAAGGCCATGAACCTTTTAATAAAGGAATGAAGTTGGACGAATACATGTCGCCTGAAGCCATTGAGAAATCGAAAGCGACCCGGTTCCAATCAGGTCATAAACCTCACAATACTGGTCGGGATGGAGAGGTCCGTTGGAGGCCGAATTGCGGATACTATTACATCCGGATCAAAGAAGGCCACTGGATGGAATATCACCGCTATTTGTGGGAACAAAAAAACGGACCGATTCCCAAAGGATATAATATTTTCTTTAAAGACGGGAACCGGCGCAATTGCACGATAGAAAACCTGGAATGTATATCCAATGCAGAACTTGCCAGACGGAACACAATCCATAATTATCCATCCGAAGTAAAAGACCTTTTTCGCCTACGAAGTTCCTTGAGTAAAGCAATCAAAAAATCAGAAAACATATGAAAGCAATAGAAAGGTTAAAAGGGATGGTCAACCAGGCATTCCTGTATCAGAATGAAGAGGTGGTAGTCCTCAATTATTGCGACGGTACCGGTGAAAACGGGGATGAAGTGGAAATATACCTGAATAACGGTAAAGTGTTATGCTTCAATGTAAGTGAACTAATTTTCAAACTCGATCGCTTCCGTCCTATTACCAATACCGTTATCGTATTATCTAATCAGCGACTCGATGCGGTTTCTACTGTTAACCCAACAGTCATTAAAGATCTCCGGGATACGGTACTCAACCAGATCGAAGCAGTTAAACAGGATCCTGCCGCCATCGGCCAGGCAAAACAGGTATTTCAGGGCGTGAACACGCTTATCAATTTGGCCAAGACAGAAATTGAGTATCGAAAGTACCTGGACAAAATGAATCCAACAAATCACCAATAACAATTAAATATAAATTTTATGGCACTAAGTTTTTCAAACGTACAAAATGCATACAAAGTATTCAACGAGATCAAGAAAACAGTTCTTCCGGAACTGAGAATTAATTCATGGCCAGAAGACATGGCTGATTGGTCAGAAAGAGAGCGTGAAAACCCTCATTTATGTAAAGTATATGGATTTGACAGAAAGTCTGATGACGGTTGGGAAAGCTTGGTTTTCTTCGTAAAAAATCCTTCAGACGAATTAAAACAAAAATTCGATGAACTAAAGTCGATGGTCCGCAATTCGTCCATAGCCAGACCTTACGGGGAAGGTTCTAATATCTGGAAATTTGGTTGGTTTTAGAAAATAATAAAAAGGATATGAAAACATTACAGATTACAGAAGCGAATGCCCGGAAGTTGTACAAGGATGCAACTCCCGAATTCAAGGTTACTCTCGAAGATACTTTCGGGAAAGAATATTTCTCAAGAAAAGTAACTGATTGTGATACTTACGAAGAGGTTTGTCACTTTATCGGGGAAACTCCGATCGATGAAGAGGAATTGAGGAGGCTCGGTTTTACACAGGATGAGATCGATTACAGGAAACTAAAAACAATCACCAAAGCCTATAATGATGGATGGGTTCCGGACTGGAAAGATGATGACCAACCCAAGTATTTCCCATACTTCAGCACCGGGTCCTCTTCGGGCTTCGCGTTTCTCGGTACGGTTTACGACTATTCGGACCCGAATGCGGGTTGCGGCTCGCGCCTTTGCTTTAAAAGTAAGGAGTTGGCTGAATATGCCGGACGGCAGTTTGTCGACCTGTACAGGGGATTTATGCTCTAATTGAATAACCGCCGAAAGGCAAAATACTTGACAAAATGAATAAGAAAGAAACAAAAAAAGAAGTGACCGAAAGGATTAAAACTTTTGAAGATGCTCAAGCAGCAACCGGACGTCCTGACGTTCCTGAATTCTCCGACGTTCCCGAGGACATGCGGGATTATTTTAAAGCGCAGTACAAGATGGTTGTAATCACCGAGGCTCTTAATGAGGGGTGGAAAGCAGACTGGTCGGATAGTAGCCAGGCTAAATATTATCCCTGGTTCTATGTGTCCTCTTCGGGCTTCGCGTTCGACGGTACGGATTGCGACTTTTCGTTTCCGGCTGCGGGTTGCGGCTCGCGCCTTTGCTTTAAAACGAGAGCGTTGGCCGAGTACGCGGGAAGGCAGTTCGTTCAAATTTGGGATGACCTGACACAAAAATAACAAACAACGGGTTGCCGGGCTTTGTGGGCTGTCCTCTTCGGGCTTCGCGTTCAACGGTACGTATTACCACTTTTCGTACCCGGCTGCGGGTTGCGGCTCGCGCCAATGCTGAAGAAATTCAAAGCCCGGGACCTTGCCTCTTGGCAAAAGATAACAAACTCGAAAGGTGTTAGTATACGTCTCTGACGGCAAAACGCTCCGAGTAGACAAGCAAAGATGAAAAGGATCGGATATCTATATGACAAAATTTGCAGCCTTGACAACCTTATCCTGGCTTATCAGAAAGCCAGGAAAGGCAAGGCTAAACAATACGGCGTCAAACTTTTTGAAAAAGATGTGAATGGCAATCTGATACAGATACAGCAGGAACTATTGAACTTGACTTACAGGACTCCGGAATACAAAACGTATACCGTATACGATCCTAAGGAAAGGGAAATTTCCTGCTTACCTTTTTCCGACCGTGTAGTCCACCATGCGATCATGAATATATTGGAGCCGATATGGACATCCATTTTTATCAGGAATACATATTCATGTATCAAGGGACGTGGCATACACGGCGTGTTAAGACACTTGAAACGTGACCTGAAGGATGTGGAGAATACCCGGTACTGCCTTAAGATTGATACCCGAAAGTTCTATCCAAGTATTGATCACGATATCCTAAAAGATATTATCCGGAAAAAGATTAAAGACCCAAGGCTACTCAATTTACTTGATGAAATTATCGATTCATCACCGGGCGTGCCGATTGGTAGTTATCTCTCCCAGTTCTTCGCCAATCTCTGTCTTTCATATCTTGACCACTGGCTGAAGGAAGATCACCGGGTAAGGTATTATTACCGGTATGCTGATGATGTCGTGATCCTGGCAAAAAGTAAGGAGTATCTACATGCATTGCTGGTTGAAATAAATGATTACATGGCTACCCGGTTGAACCTGCGGTTAAAAGGCAATTACCAGATATTTCCTGTCGCTGCCCGTGGTATTGACGTTGTTGGGTATAGGTTCTATCATACTCATGTGTTGTTGCGTAAAACAATCAAAAAGTCCCTCTGCAGAAGAGCGGCAAGGCTTAACAAGATGAATTTGACAGCAAAGGAATACAGGATGCGGATCGCCCCCTGGACGGGATGGGCTAAACACTGTAACTCGAAACATTTGCTTAAAGTAGTAATAGATAAATATGAAGAGGTTTGCTGATTTTGGAATTGACACGCTTGAGAACAAACGTGTTTTCGCGGTCCCGGTAATCTCTATCGAAGAACTTATCAACTGCGAGATAGAGGTATTGGACTACGAGACGAATATTACGACCATACATGGGCCGAACCGGTACATTGTAAAGATTAAGCACGAAGGAAAAGAACAGAAGTTTTTCACTAATGCCGCCCCTATTAAGGAGGCGCTTGATAGAGTTGATAAAAAGGATTTTCCTTTTATGGCAACTATTAAACCACAGCGATACAGTGGTGCAAAAAAGACATTTTATTTTACATAAATAATAAAAAATATGGCAAAGATCTACGTGGCAAGTAGTTGGAGAAATGAGTTTCAACCGGATGTGGTTGACTTTCTCAGAAAGAAGGAACATGAGGTGTATGATTTCCGGAATCCCCCAGAAAAGGCAGGATTTGGTTGGTCGGCCATTGATCAGAATTGGAGGGAGTGGGATATTGAGCAATACAAGGAGGCCCTCTCCCACCCGATTGCCGAAGCCGGCTTCAATTCAGACTTTAACGGGATGAAATGGGCGGAGGTGTGCGTGATGGTACTTCCATGCGGCCGGTCCGCTAATTCGGAGGCCGGATGGATGAAGGGAAAAGGCAAAAGAGTGTATGTGTACCAGCCCGTACCACAAGAACCGGAGTTGATGTACAAACTATATGATGGAATAAGCGATTCTATGGCCCGGATTAATGACATGATTATATTAGAAAACACCTGTTATAAGACGGGAAAACCTTGTAATTGTGAGGGATTGTGCAGGGAAAGCTATTAATCAAATTGAATATTTGATAATTATGAGATTAAGACTAAAAGCAAGAATACGGTTGTTCGTGAGAAGACATATAGTCTATCACTTGAGTGATGAATATGTGATGATTTAACAATATAAAATATGACATTAAAACAAGCACAACAAAAATGGGACGATGCAATCCAGATGAAAGTGGAGCATGCCCCCAATTCTGTCACGGAGGAAAATCTCCGGAAATGGGCTGAGAGATCTTCTCCAGAACCTGCCAAAGTCCTCTTTATAAAGATCGGGAAAAAAACCAGTCAGATCATCTATTCACGATCGGCCAAAATAGAAGAGTTGCGCCAACTTTCAATGGTGCCGGGAACAAAAGTAAAGATGACCGGTGCCGAAGCTGAAATGGAAAATTCACATGACAAAATCTTTACGGTTACACATGGACCAGCTCGAATGTGTGGCGATCTGGTCGTTTGGTTAGATGGATATTCAGGAGCCTATGCATGTGAATATTTGGAAATAATAAATTAGAAAAAGATGAACTACGAAAAAGCAAAAACCTTTACAATAGATAATAAAGGATTTTCTGATCAGAAAGGGAGTTGGTATACTAAAATTGAAATAGAATCATGAAAATAACGATTAAAAACACTACTAAAATAGTAGAACTAAACGGAGTGCCGGCACGAATATGGGAAGGGAAAACCGAAAGTGGTATCATGATCCACTGCTACATTACCCGTGTGGCAGTGAACAAGGATGAGACTCGAATTGAAGAGTTTGAGAAAGAATTACAAGAGACCCGAACTCCTTCGGCGGATATTCAGGCAATTCCGGCAAGACTAATTTTATAAACAACATGAGATTCAACTTAGAAGAACAATACCGGATCTATCTTCAGAAGGCAGATCTGGATGAGAGTAAGATGGGAGAAACACAAAAGAAAGAAACACGCCTGGCATTTTATGCAGGCGTGTCGCAATCTGTAATGTATTACTTCTCCCTCGCAGAAATGGATGAAGATGATGCTGTCGAGGAACTCGATCACGTCATGAGACAAGTATCTGAATTTTGGATATCGTTAGGCAAGAGAAATGAAAAAGAAAGATTTTAGACCACCAGAAATTAAATCAGGTTCTTTAATATTCGTAGATGACCGGATCCAGGACATTGTGGACACGATTAATGAAGCTTTCATTATCAAGACCTCATGTCTGGATCCATCCAAGTTCAGTATAGAAAGCCGGGATAAGAACCGGTACCGGTACGCACCCACGGCGGACACGTTGTATCTCTACCTGAGGGGAATCGGCAAGACGATATCCCGGACGGATCTCAGGATCATCCTCCGGGACCAGAACTATTTCGACCAGGAGAACCCGGTGCTGAATTACTTCAATTCCATTCGTGGAACCTACCAGGGTGAAAGCCACATCGACAGGCTATGCGAGCATATCACGCCGCGCGTTTTCGAGCGTGAACCGGACTATTATCGTGAACGTATGAATACACTCATCCGGAAGTGGATGGTGGGGAGCGTGGCGCAATGGAAAGACGGCAAGCCCAATGAAATGGTACTCGGGTTTATCTCCATGGAGGAATATATCGGCAAAACATTCTTGACACGCTTTTTTGTTCCGGAAGAACTGGAATCGTATTACGTGCAACCGGAGAATGATAGCCGGTTCTCCCTGGCAGACGTGTTCTCCAGGTACCTTTTTGTCTGTTTCGACGAACTGGTAGGCATCAATAGGGGTACGGCCAGGATCGAGGAATTCAAGAAATACGTCAGGCAGAAAAATATCCTGGTGCAACGTCGTAATGACGAATTTCCCACTGAACGGCCACGAGTGGCCGCAACGATGTTCACCACGAACCGTGCGGCAGAAATGGGCGGCTTTATCACCCCTATCCATGGAACAAGCAGGTTCGGCACCATAGAGGTCGACAAGATCGACAGGAGGTACTTCCAGAGGGTTAAACCCGACCAGATGTGGGCGGAGGCCCTCATGTTGTATGAAAATTCAGAATTCAACGCCGAATGGAGTAAAGAAGAAGTGGAAGAATTGCAGGAATATAATCGCCGGTATGAGGTGCGTTCGGATGAAGAGAAGTACGTGCGCCTCTACATCTTGCCCCCGGATGATGAAGAAGACAAGGATGCAGAATGGTGTTCGGCCGGCGAGGTGCTGATGAAGCTGCGAAGGAACAGGAAGATACTCTCCGGGGATGCCCTCAGGGTCACACCCCAGAAGATAGGCTCCGCCCTGACAGCGATAGGACTTAGGAAAGAATCGAAACGCACCCCGGGAATAGAGAACCCCCAATATAAATACTGGCTGAAGTTCAATTTTTAATGTGTACGGAGATGGGTAGGCATGCATGTGTTATATTTATATTATATTTATTATTAGATAGTTATATATCTATATATTTTTTTTGCGCACAAAATAATTTTTTTTGCAAAAAAAGCCACCTACCTACTACAAATTGCATGAAACCATTTACAGTAAACATTCAGGTGTGTAGTAGGCTATTATTTTAGCCTACTACAAAGTTACTACAAGTTGTAACTTCTTTTCTTGCATATTACAATATAAATATCTATATTTCAGGTGTATATACATGTTGTATAATGTAGTAGGCTTTTTAAAATCTGGATTTATTTTTATTTCAATTTCAATTTTTTCCAATTATGATCACGACAAAAATCAATATTAAACCACACTTAAAAGAGTATGTGACTGGTAGATACAACCAGTTCAATGAGAAATCACCGGTACGTTTCCCCGACCATACTGATATATACATCCTCATCTGGGATCTCCTGGTAAAAAGGCCTGCCGACTATTTTATAGACGAAGGAAACCTGGAGATCGTTTTGCCGGATAGATATGGTTCAAAGCCCCCGGAATATTACAATTATCTGGGCGCCAGATCGCAAAAAAGGATTGAACGAAAAATACAAATCATGATGTGGGCCGATTTTCGAGAATTCATGGAAATAGAGCGTTCAAGAAATGGCAGTGGAATAGTTATTTCGGTCCATCTTTTCATGAAAAAGTATGGAATCACCTCTATCTCGGAAGACGCGTTGATAAAAAGTTATTACCGTTGGAGAAATCGTGTCCGTGAACGTGAAAAAAGATCCTATTTCAAGCAAGCAAATAACTAACTTTTATAAAAAATTTCAGTGAGCAAGTGTATCGATTTGTCCTAAAAAGTGTCAATAACTGACCAATTAAATTATATATCTGATTATCAATATAATATTTATACCTATGGCAAAAATTATTTGTAATTCCATCGAATTCGCGTTTTTATCGGAGATCCGGCTGCAGGTTCTCGACAACGTGATCCTGAAAACCGGGTATGACTGGAAAAAACTGAACGTGAAAGAAAAACCGGTATACCGTTCCGAAATCAACCAGGCAGATGCCGGCCCAGTGGCAGAAGTATCCGTTACAGCCGTGACTGATTCCGATCCGGATGCTATCCTGAAACAATTCAGTAGCTTCCCCATAGTGCTCCGGATGAAAACAGATAAGGCAACCTTCTACGTGGGATCCCAGGAATATCCTGTAATAACAGAGATATCGGATGATAAAATTTTTGACAACTATTCATTCAAATGCAAATCATCCGTGTGACCGGGTAATAATGTATCGATTCAGGTTCTTCCGGATCAATCATAATTCAAAGGCCAGGCTATTCAGTCTGGTTTTTTTCGTCCTTTACTCCCTTGTATATAAGGAATAATATTGCGTAAATATATTGCGCAATAATGTTAAGACAACAATTCCTACATGAGATTCAGGCCTCTAACCTGATGATACATTCCTCTGGATATGAAATACTCAATCATATTTCCAACTCGATTATTGACGGGACCTTTACTCCGGAAGTTATCGAACAAACCATAATATCTACCCATGGAGAGATCTACCTTGAAAAAGATGATTCCGGCAATCCGGTAAATCCATTTGACTCCTGGACGGAAGGATCCATCGCAATTATTCCCCTGGCAGGAATCATGATGAAGTACGGTTATTGGTGGAGCTATGGTGTGGACGATATCGCCTCCATTATTCGCATGGCCTACATGTCTGAAAAGATATCAGGCGTGATCATCAAGGGAGACACGCCAGGCGGATCCACCGACTCTCTCTTTTTCCTGCAGGAGGTATTATCCAACAAGACCAAACCTACCTATGGATTTGTGGATGGCATGTGTGCCTCGTGTGGTTATATCGCTTTTTCATACCTTGATAAAATATATGCCATCAACAGGATGGCCCGTGTTGGTGGAATTGGAGTGTTTGCCCGTATGCTGGTACCTAATAAGGAAAATGCATATTACCGGGTGGTGGAAGTGATTCCCGACGAATCGAAAGACAAGAACCTTCCTGAACGTGAAGCTATCGAAGGCAACGATGAGAAGATGAAACAGGAACTCTCCAAGCTTGCCATTTATTTCCGGGGTACGGTCACATCAAACCGTCCAGGAATAAATGAAGATACCCTAACCGGTAAAGTCTATTACGCCTATGAAGCGGAAGAACTCGGTCTGATCGATGGGATCAGATCCCTATCACAAACAGTGGAAGAACTGGAAACACTTGTGGCAAAGAGAAAAGAAATATTATCAATAATTTAATTTTTAGTTACGATGAACAAAACAGCTAAACAACGAATCAACGCTGTCTTCGCGATGCTTGGATTTTCTACCAAGGAAAAACGCGACGCGATGACAAACGAGGACTGGAATAAATTCAAGGCCGAATACAAGAAAAAGTACGGCAATGATTTCCAGGAAGACCTGGACAAACCGGAAGAGAAAGAATCGGACGGTGCGGATCCGCAAGGATCCATCAGTCCTGAAATCCGCGAACAGATTTTGGGAGCAATCGAAGGGGTATCGGAAGCAACCGGCCAGGAAACCCCGGATGTTCCCAATACCGTGGAAGGAGCTACAAGCTCTCTGATATCCGCGCTGAATTCAGCAACTGAAACAATCCGGACACTGGGTAGAAATCCAGAAGATGACCGGCCGGCTGCCATTGTTACGGGTGTAGGATTTGCAATGACGCCCCAGACAATGGCCATCGTCATGGGGCATGCCCCTCACACTGGAACCCATCTTTTTGGTATTGAGAACGATTATTTCAAACGCGGCAGTTGGTGGAATGAGCTGGTCGTTTCCGGAAAGGGCAAGGACGATTACCGGGATGAAGACTCGACGGCTTTCCGGGCCGCGTTCAATAACTTTGCCAAGGATTTCAATGCCCGGTGTAACGAACTGGCCACTACCAACCAGATCGGACTGCTGGATTACGGCAAGATGGTCCGTGGTGAATCTTATCTGGACTATTCCAAGATGAACAGCAAACTGGGTGAATACATCGTACGCCGTATGGATACGATTATAGCCTACCTGCGTACATTGAAATCCGTGGCCGGAATATTCCCAGTGGTCTCCAACGTGCAAAACAAGATGACCGCTCCCACAGCGTTCTTCGATGAATTGTCGCAAAGCTACAAATCAGGCCATCACTTCAAGGGAGCTGTCAACTTCGACGGAGAAATCTACCATGTGGACGACGTGATGTTCAAATTCTTCTTTGATGATCCCAAGCAGCTCGAAAAGGAATATATCGGGTATATGAACCGTGAAGGTTCCAACCCGATGAAATGGACACTTTTCGAATGGTGTATCGTGCATTTTGGCACATTATTATTCAATGAACAGCAACGACGCCGGGTTGTAGGCGTGAAAGTTCCCCGCCAGGGAGATTTCCCGCAACCGGCAATGCTGGCAGCCGATGGAGCATTGAGAGCCATCCAGCGCGTGGAAGAAGAATTGAAAGTGCTTCCGTTCAAGGATCTGAAGGCTTATGACCGTTCGACTATCGTGGACTACGTGGAAACTTTCTACGAATATGTGATGGGCATCCTGCCTAACATGGAAGGCTATCTGGTACACGCGAACGAAAAGCACAAACCATGGTACCTGAAAGGTTACCGTGAAAAATATGGCAAAGACATCGACTTCACCGGCTCTAAAGAGAACATCGCGGATCTTTCCCCGGCGAACATCGTTTGGGTTCCCAATATGGCCATGAACGATTACAAGATGTGGATCGTCAAGCCCGGAAACGTGGAGAACTACGAGAACAGGCCGAACGAGATGTATGGCTTCTATTTCCAGCAGGACTTGGAACAGCTGATCCTGGCATCATGGTGGAAAGAAGGATCCGGCGTGTTGGCCCCGGGCGTTCAGTTCAACACCCTGGCAGACCTGGAGAAATCCGGAAGGCGGATGCAATGGCTGTTTACCAACTATCCGGTTGTCTCACTGGATCCGGATGACACCGTTATCGACGGGCTGGCCGGTTATGAGATGGAAACCGGAGAAAACACCGGTGCAACTGCCATCACTGATATTGAAAACGCCTCCATGGAGCGCGTGTACAAGATTATTTGCGGATCCCTGGCTAACAAGTCGACTATAGCTAAAAGTGGAAAATTTGCGGGGATCACTGCAGCATGGTCGCCCAATGCCGTAGGAGATTATATCAAGGTTTACGCTGAATTGACCGAGCAAACTCAGACTGTCAACGGAAAACAGAAGAAAGTTGTGGTCCATACCGGGAACTTCCTGGAGTTGGAACGCAAAGTCACTAGCTAATCTATTCTTGTCTGGTAGGGATGTGAATTGAGTAGCATCCCTATTTTTCATAACTCTATAAAAAAGAATATTATGTTATTCAACTTGGAAAAACAAAATAAGAATTCAAAACAGAATTCGCCCAAATATCGTATTTGGCTTGCATTGCTCAACGACGTAGATGTGGAAAACTGGCCAAAACCGGAGGATGCCACAATTTCAGAGAATGTACTGAAAGAGGGTAAAAAATTCAACTATCTTGATTCAACTCCCACCTCCATCAATCCCAGTGCTGCTCCCGGTGAATCTCCTTTGAACGGTGTGCTGACGTTAACTCCTGCCATTGAAGGTATCTCGAAGAAATCTCTGCAGTGGATTTTTGACAATGCCGGTGAAGATTGCGTCGTAGTATGGGAACGGTGTGCTGATGGCCAGAAATTTATTGGTGGAAATCCCTGTTCAAGCGGGTTAAGACTTTCCTATACCAATATAGGCACTTTGGATGGAGGTATTGGAGGGATTGCCCTTCAGCTCCAGGGGCAGGAATGCCCGGAACCGTTTTATTTTTACGACGGTCCGTTAGAAGTTGAACCGGATGTGGAACCTGATCCTGATCCCAATCCATAAATTATTTTGTATGGAATTCGTTAAAAAGAACGACTTTATTGTCAAAAACAAAAAGGAAGAATATTTCCAGAAGGATCTGGATCTGTTCAAAATGCATTGTCCCATGTCCGGACTTCATACTGAGGTGAAACGGCTGAATTCATTCAACCGGTCAAAGATCCATGGTATGATTCTGGTGGAACTGCTCGACAAAGTTTCAATCGAAGATATCCTTGCCAACCGGATGGAAACCCTGGATAAAACTTCAGAACAGCAGCCTAAAGTGGTTGATACCGTGGAAGGTGTAAAAGAAATTTTCGCATCAGAAATGGAGATGGAACACATTGAGGAAGATGTGTTCCCGTATCTGGTAGGAAAAACTGAGGAAGAAATCAGAACACTTATTGCGTTGACAAGAGGTTCTATTAAAATGTCCAAAACATCGCTTGAAAATCCAATCCCAGATGAGCAGCCTAAAGTCCCGGAAACAAAGGTAGACGAAATTCCTGCTGAAAAACCCAAGGAAAAAGACCCGGCACCTTCATCCACCGAAACGGATCCAGAACCGAAATTAGTTTCCGAAACAGCTCCTAAACCTAAACAACCGGATAAACCGGCTGTGATAAAGAATCTTCCTAAAAAAAAAGGAGCAAAAAAGAAGAGTTCCCGGAAATAAACTGGACGGATAACTCCAATCCGGACATACAATTGTGCATTCTCCTGTATGACGAACGTGTAAGTAGTTACCATCGCATGCAGGAGATTGACGTTTTACTGGATGATAAACCGGAATTGTCAATTGAAATGGTGGAACTTGACAACCGGAACCGGCAGGCACATGCAGAGCTGGAAGCATTCAGCAAACACAGGGTATTCGCGTACAAACATCCGTTAGTTGTTCAACGGAAACAGTACGATGAAATGCTTTCAGAATTGTACGAACTGAAACGGACGGATCCCGCAGCGCTCATCAATGAGATCACCAACGTAACGCAGAACATCCGCCGGATTCAGAGCAATATCAACAAGAAGAAATTCAAGTCCGATGAAGAAAGGCAATCCTGGAAGCAGAACTTATCCCGTGCGGAAACAAGAAAAAAAGTGCTGGAAGAAGTAATTTCAAAATAGCCCGATTATGATAATAGCGATAGATTTCGACGGAACAATCCATACAGGTGTGTATCCCAATATCGGTAGTCCGGCCAGTAATGCAGCCAGTGTTATCAGGAGATTGAAAGTTCAAGGGCATTGCATTATAATCTGGACTTGCCGTGAATGCGTTTATCAACAAAAAATGGTTGAATGGTTGAATAAACAAGGGATACCTTTTGATTACATCAACAAAAATTCCCCTGAAATAATATCAGAATTTCAGGGTGATAGCCGAAAAATCTTTGCTGATGTCTATATTGATGATAGAGGTATTACAGGTCTACCTTCATGGGAAAGGATATACAGTATTATCAGCCTTAGGAGTAACCGGAGGAGAATCACTAACTCCGGTTGTAGGCGGATGATGACTCTTACAATGTAGTGCCCAAAAATCCTTTGTTTTTAATCAACGCTTGGCCTCCGGTATTTCCGGGGGCTTTTTATTTTAAAACCACCTGAATTTTGACTGAAAAACAACGGAATTCCTGAAAAAACGTACGGATTTGCCCCTTTTGATATTTTTTAGATACCTAAAACGCTGAAAATCAGTAAAAATTTTAAGTAAAATGATATTTGGTTTTTGTTTGTTTCTGAAAAATACCTGTGCCACTGGTATTTCCGTTTGCATTACAAGAAATCCTGATAGGGGGTTATATGATTGAACGCCTTTCCTGCAAAGGGTTTCAGGACAGGAAGAAATCTTCCCTCCCATCCCCTCGAAAAAACCACGGATTTCTTCAAAAAACCTCCGATTGAAAAACGTCCTTTCCATCATTGTGGTCATCATATAGCTTTGTGAAAAGAAAATATTGACAACGGCCATCACAAGGTTTGCATTACAATGATAGAACATCTTCAAAAATTATCACCTGAAATAGTCGAACGCTTTTTAGAGGTCCGGGATCCTGAACAGTTCGGCATCCCTCCCAAACTGGCGGATTATATACTTCAGATCAATGAGGCCTCCAACCTGCACCGTACCAACCATTCCATCACCGAGTGTGCCAAGAAACTACAGAAGAGCTATCCTGAACTATCCATACATACCTGCAAGAGCCGGATATACGATGCCATCAACTACCTGAACAATGAATGTACGGTCACTTCGGAAGCCTGGTACCTATACTATGCCGACATGTATATGAAGCTGTTTGAGGTGAACCTGGTAGGGCACGATTTCCGGGAAGCCCGTAATTGTCTACAGAAATCATGCGAATACCGGATAAAGGCATCGGCCAATGCCATCGATCCGGAGCGTATCAAATTCAAGCACCAGGTTGTTTCTCCCGATTTTGACCTGGAAAGGGCCGGCATAAAGAAGAACGGTATCCTAGGCGCCTACAAGAAAGCCATGGACATTATCTCAAAACAGGATGCCACCGATATGGAGAAGAAACGGCAGATGGACGAAGTAATGCAGGAACTGAACATAAAGGACGTCGATTATGAAGAAATCCCTTAGCGAGGAAACCTTCCAAAAGACCTACCTTTCAGTCCTACAGACAAAGGTAAAGCTCGCGGATCCCCAGATATTACTGTGTGAACTTGGACGTGGATCCGGGAAGACAACCCATATCATGGCGGCCAGGCTTGACAGGATCCAGAACTCGATGCCTGGTGCCTGCCTCATCCTTGGCGCTGCCACATACCGGGATATCTTCAGCAATATTCTTCCGGGATTATTGGAATATTTCACTGAAAACTATGAACGTGGAGTTTATTTTGAAATAGGCAAAGAACCTCCAAGGCATTTCAAGAAGTGTGTAACACCCATATTTGACTGGAAACATACAATCTCATTTTGTACCGGTACCGTCGTCAAGTTTGTATCTGCAGACCGGCCGGAATCAGTTTTAGGGATCAGTACTCCCCATGGCATGTTCGATGAGCTTTTAAAAATCAAGAAGGAGTTCATGCAGGAACGGTTCATGCCCACATTACGGGCCGACCGGTCGAAATTCGGGAATTCCCCCTATTTCATGGGATGGTCCGGTTTCACATCCACTCCCAATTTCGAAACCGATGAAGACTGGTTTTTCGACATGGAAAAGGAGATGAACGAAGAATTGATTGACCTGATCACTGAAATCGCGCTGGAAGTGGATGCACGGATCTATGAACTGGAGATCGCGCGGAAAACGCTGGATTTTGAACGTGTGAAGAAACTGGAACGGTTTATTGAGCGCTGGAACCAGAGGCTGGTTGGATTGCGTAAAAATCAGGTGTACTATGTGCGTGCATCTTCCTTTTCCAATCTTAAAGTCTTGGGAATAGACTATATCGAAAACCAGATCAAATCGACCAAGGACAAGGATGTGCTATACACCTCCATTTTCGCGATCCGGAAACTGAGGGTGAAAGACATGTTTTTCGGCAGGTTTGGAAAACAGCACCTGTTTGATGACGGATACGATTACCGCTTTATCGACCTGATATCCGCGGGGAACCAGATAGACGAATCCTCCAGGCATTTGAGATATTATGACAAGAATAAACCGCTCATAGCCGGTTATGATCCCGGCCCGTTTTCCTCGGTCATATTTTCCCAGAGGAATACCCTGAAGAAAGAACTGAGAATCCTGAAAAACATGTGGGTATTCCATCCGGACCAACATGGTGAACTCGCGGAGAAGATAAACAAATTCTTCCCGGATGGTAGAAAAGTGATCTATATCCATTATGATCGTGCCGCGAATCAGAAAAACCCGGAATGGAAAAAGTATTATCCGGATTACAAGGCGCCCGGGATTAACGATACCGATGCCAAGTTGCTGAAAAATGAACTGGTGGCGCGCGGATGGACCGTCCACCTAATGTCCCCGAAACAACGGACCATATTTTATGAGCAACATTACCGGTTGTTGAACCTGTTATTCGGGAATAATGACGGCAAGCGGGATAAGATTCTCATCGACAGGAACGAATGTGACGCGTTGGTATCATCCATCAACCATAGTCCTCTGAAACGGCATGAGGGCCGGATCATACTCGACAAAAGCAGTGAACGCCTTCCATTCGAGGAACAGGCATACAATTCAACGCAGTTGGCGTCCGCCTTCATGTATCTCCTTTGGGGTGAGTATTCGAAATTACTCCCGGATACGGACCAGGGGATGATAATACCGCGAGGTGCCGGGACATACACCTCCTGACACTCTTTTGTCCTTTATCATCCTCCGTAATTGGATTTTTTTTGTACTATGGAAAAGGAAAAAACGATATCCGGATCAGAAGCAATAGGGCGGGCGCGTAATCTCAAATTCGTTCCAGGTGCACATTTCACTTTGCTACACCTGAGCTGTAACCTGAAAACAAAAGATTGCGGCCAGCTGGTGAAAATTGAACGGTGCCGTGTCCGTCCGTCGCTCAGGGAGGACACGTTCCAACTGGATGGTGACCTGTATTTCCCGTATGAGGACCTTGATACCGGCCAGCCCAAAATGTGCTTCAAGAAACTGATGCGTTACATCGCTTTTCCCCCTAATTATGAACTGCTAAAAATTAACTGGTTCGATGGAACAGAGGATTGAAATTAAGAACGGCCGCGGTTTTGCACCCATCCCATCCGGAGGAGTACTCACTTTCGAGATTCAGGGGATATCCGAACGGGAAAGTATCCTGCAGAAAGAATACCGGAATCTTTATTCCCGGTATATCTCGGAAAACATGACCATGCGCCTGGATGACTATATTGTCCCGATATGGGGAGACGGGCACAATCTCTATCCCCAGGAAGTGTATTCGGTCACCTCCGAAAACAAGCTGCTGCCGGAGGTAATCAACAAGCAGGTTAAATTCCTGTTCGGCAAGGGACCCCGGTTGTACAAGGAGGTTGTCACGGGTGAAGGGGAGAAACAGAAACGCGCGCGGGTACCGGTGGAAGATCCGGAGATATGGGAAGCGTTCGGCCGGTGGGAAGATCTTGGATACGATCATCCTTTCGAGTACCTGAAAAACATCGTCACCGATTTCTACTACGTGAATACCTGCGTCAGCCGGTACCATTTTTCAAGGGCCCGACGGTTGACAGGCAATATAACCGGCCGGTATCTTCCGATCCTGGCGCTGAGTTATGTGGGATCCGACGAGGCCCGCCTGGCCACGAAAGAAAAAAGCCACACTAAACGGATCAAGAATTCCGATTGCAAATATGTGATCGTAGGAGACTGGATGGATCCAAACCGGTATGATTACGAAGTGTACAACCGTCTTGACAAATCAAACCCGTTCAAATATCCCACGGCCGTGGAATTCAATACCGATAAGACATTCACGAAATGGATTTATGCCTTCAATGACTGGTTCAGGGGGTTATTCGAATGGATAAAGGCCTCCAACCTATCGCCCCAGTATCTCAATTCCTACCTGAAAAATGCCCTGAACGCACATATCCATGTAATTATTCCGGGAATCTGGTACGACAAGCAAAAAGAGACCCTCCAGAATATCTGTTCCGAGAATTTAACTGGTGAAGCTCCTGTACAGACGGAATATAAAGGGGTGAAACTGGTAGATGACGAGGGCAAAATAATTCCTTTCTATGAAACAATGGTAGATGGAGTGGTCCGGAACGAACTCCGTATCATCACTAACCTTATGAGTGGTGAGGGAAAGAACCAGGGCAAACTGTATGCTACCACCAAGTGGGGTGAAGATGGCTGGGAATTCAAGGAGATGCCTGGCAAGTTCAAGGATTTTGTAGACTCCATCATCACGTATGACAAGAGGTCCGACCAGGTGATCCTGGCCGGGAAAGGTATTTCTTCTTCCATCACCAATGTGGAAAAAGATGGGGAGCTCAGCAAATCGGGGAGCGATGTCTATTACAATTACCTGATCTACGTGGCTTCACTTACCTGGGACGAATACATCTGCACCAAATCAATTAATAACTATATCCGCTGGAATTGGCCGGACAAGTGGAAAGAAGGCATCAGGGTCGGGTTCTGGATCGATATCCCCGCCAAGCTGCAGGATACCACCCCTTCCGATCGCCCGGCACAAACAGCTACCGCAGACAATAAGTCGAACCTCCAAAAAACAGAAGAACAATGATTAAAGTGCCTTTCAAACCGGAAAACTTTGCCAGGGAGATGAAACCGAAAATCTCCGGGATGAATCTCTCCCTTGAGTACTACAATATCGAAAGTAGTCTCTACAAAGTCGCCGCAATGATCCCGGACATCATTTCACAGACAATGTATGATAAGATTATTGAAGCTGCAGAGAGTGCCGATATCGAGGAAAAATATAAATCGGTGGTAGATTATCTCCAGCGCGCAATGCTTCATTTTGGCATCTATGAACACATGATTTACATTATTCTCCATATCAGCAACGATGGTGTCACCACGAAGAAAAACGACAGCGAGACGACGGCTTATAAGTACCAGACGGACCAACTGAACAATAACCTGATAACCACCGCCTGGTTCTGGATGAACATACTGATCCAGTACCTGAATGACCATGCCGGTGATTTTCCGGAGTGGAAGGATAGTGATCAGAAAAAGGATTATGATAATCTGCCGATCGATCTCTCCGATTTCAACAAATGGGTAGGGGTGGAATCTTCTGGAGGCGAATATTTCATGATGTTTGCCGGATGGATCATCCGGGAAGTGTGGATGGATTGTGTTCGCTCCAGGATGAAGGAACCGGTCAAGACCGATGCCATTGCCCGGGCGGTATGCTACGAGGTGATGGGGCGCGCCTGTCAGCGCCTGGCATATTCCTGCCTGCCGGCACCCATACGGATGGATATTGACAACGAGATGGGAAAAAACCATCGTGCCCAGGCCGACAAGGATATCAGGGAACGTATCGCCGGAAAGTTCACCTCACAGGCAAACACCTATTGGAATGCCATGGACCTGGAAATCAAGAGGGCAGCCATCGAAGAACAGAAAAAAACAGTTTCAAGCAAGCCGATCATCGGCCAGGACGGATATTGGGAAGGCGATAAATTTGTATACTCATGAAACAGATCACACTTAACAAATCCTCCATATCGCTTCCAGAATCCTGGGAGGAGCTGTCATTCAAGCAGAAATTATTTGCTTTCGGCGTTCTCATCCGTGTAATGACCGGAGACCTCAGGGCTCATCCTCACAAAGGGCTGCTGTATCTCCTGATTTCATTCACACGATATAGGCCCTCCAAAACGTATCTTTCTAAATTTCTGGCACTCTGCCGTTTATACCAACGCCTGGCATGGGTATGCCTCCGGAATATTCCTTTTCTGTTCAGGCATGGAAGAAAGGAATACTTGTCGTACCTGCAGCTTTGGAAAAAGAATAACCTGCCGGATCAGGATGCCGAAGCCAAACAACGGGAAATTATCAACTTCAATCTGTTGCGCTTGGCAGAGCAATTAAAATTCATTTATACGATTGATGCTGAAAACCACAAGATCCTCCCTCAATATGATTTCAGGACCAATCCTTTTCCCTACATCAAGATCGGGAAAAGGAAGTATTGGGGCAAACGTTTTGAACTGGACATCACGGCCAAGACTGATATCACCGCCCGTGAATTCGTAGATTGTGCCGATCTCATGGCAGCCATGAACAAACTGGGGACCGATGAAGAAAAGCAGGAATGCATCAACCAGATTTGCGCGATCCTCTATCCCCGTTCCATGGATTATACTAAGAATATGGTCTCCGGACATAACAAGACAATGCGGAAGGTCAATCCGGTTGTGAAATTCGGCATCGTCTACTGGTTTACTTCCGTCTTTAAATTTTACACGGAACATGAGATATACAGCCTGCTGTTCAAAGGTGATAAGAAGCCGGAGAATGAAGAAAAGGTACGGCTCGGTAACGAAGTTATTTTGATGCTGCAGCGTGAAGGGTATGGCCTCCCGGATACGATGAACCTGAACGACTATTTTGACGCGCAAATCAAGCATCTCAAGGACGTGATCAATAAAGCCCTGGGAGAAGGGATAAAACCATTCGACATTGCCCGTAAAACAGGCATATCCATCGATGTAATAAATAAACTGTCATGAACGATCTGATCATCAATCTATTCAAATACTTCTCCAAATTTGTGCCCAAAGAGGTGCTGAAGGGGATATTCATACAGCCGGATGGATCCAAGAAGGCCGGCTATGATGAAATAGTGGCCGAGGTGATGTCCCTTCCGGACGACAATATCATTCCTGGGCTCGACAAGTTCGTCATCTCAATCAATGAAAGCTTTGTTTCCGAACGGATAAAGAACGCTACCGGCTTTATCCTCTTCGTTGAATATGGTACGGTATCGGCAGACCATTCCACTATAAAGGGGATTACCCAGCACCTGGCAGTAACGGTTGTCTACAATTTTTCGAACAATAACAACGACAACCTGAATGAAATCCTGAACATGGATACCTGCCTCGATATCCTTGACAGGATTATCCGGATAATGGGAGATGAACAGGAAAGCCTGGACTTTTGCGCCAACGGCGAACTGGTTACTTATCCGGTAGAGATCCGGCCGGTCGATCCTGTTGAATTTTATGGTTTTGGTGGGTGGTGTGCAATGTTTTCAAATGCAAATACGATATTATGACATTAAAAGATTATCAGGATCTGTTTGTGGATGAATTTGCCTTGTTTGACCAATGGAGTGACAAATACAACCTGCTTATCGAGTATGCCGATTCTTCTCCACGACGACTCACACAGGATCTCCTCCGGCACAGGATCAGCAATTGTTTAAGCCGGACCTATTTTAGAGCAGAGAATATAGATGGTATGATATCGATTGAAGGATGGAGTAACAGCAGTATCATGCACGGATTAATCGTGTATATCAAAAAGATGTTTCATAACATACCGGTACAGGATCTTCGGGAGGTTCCGATTGATTTTCATGTCCGGTCCGGGCTGGTCGATCACGTTACACCTTTCAGGAAAGCCGCTATTCTGGAAATCATAGAGCGGATTAATGTCCTTTTAGAGAACAAAACATAATACGAAATTTGAAGAAACTAATATGGATAAGGGAATTATGTCAATCGGGGAATGGTTAAGGGATATCTTCTCAAATGGATACGCCGTGTGTTCTGGAGCAATCGCCAGTGTTTTAGGCTATTTTCTTCCCATCCGGGATCCAGTCAATCTGCTGTTGATATTCTTTGTGGTGGATTGTATTATCGGATACCTGAAGAACCGGAAACTGTATAATCAGAAATTTTCAAAGCGGAAAATATTTGAGACTACTATTCCCCGGATGATGGCCGTTACAATTTTCATGATGCTGTTGTTTTCCCTTGATGTGACATTCAACCAGGATATGGTGCAAACCTATATGATAGTCGGCTATTTCGTCGGAGGTGTATTACTATTCAATATATGGAAGAACCTCTATGAGTTAACACGGTGGGAGGCATTCCTGAAAATAGGCGATATCCTCCATAAGAGTGTAAAGGATAAGACTGGAATGGATGTAGATAACAAAAATAATAAGGAGGCTAAACATGACACGAATAACTAAAAATTTCACATTGGAAGAGTTATCTCATTCCAATACGGCCAAAGCGAAAAATATACCTAATGAACCGGGAACAGTCGAAAAAGCGAACCTGGTCAAGTTGGCCATATGTTTACTTCAACCTCTCCGCAATCTCTACGGCAAAACAATGGTCGTGAACAGCGGGTATCGCTCTCCTGAAGTAAACAGGCTTGTAGGGGGTGTACCTACTTCACTACACATGCAAGGCAAGGCGGCAGACATCTCCTGTGAAAACCCTCGTGAGCTGCAAAAGCTACTGGTCAGATCCGGATTGCCCTTCGATCAGGCTATCCTGTATGATGACGGCCGGAATAACTTCCTTCACCTTTCGTTCAACGAAGGTAAGAACCGGAAACAGGTATTATATTCTAAAGGAACCCGGCCATGAAACAGGTTATTATTTTACTCTCTATCCTTTTGCTACTTGCCGGATGTGGAACAAAGAAATTTACTTCCCATACGGATCGGGATGAGAAAACAAAATTTTCCCTGGTTGATAGCTCGACTATCGTAAAAAACATAGAACAGGAAAAACAATTTGTGGATACTCATACCAGGGAGAGAATTGTAACGTATTACGGTGTAAAATTAGTTCCCCATTTAGTAAATGGAGATACGGTTTATGTTCCGGTTTCCTATCCGGAGAGAAAAGAAGAAGAAAGGGATATCAATGAACAGACTGAAATCTGGAAAACAAGAGTTCAGGATAGTATCCGAAATGCCATCGACTTGCAGTACCGGAATAACCTTAAAGAAAAAGAGAAAAAAGTTAGTGAAATTAAAGAGTCAACCATCTTATGGCAAGTGGGATCTCTTGTCGCTTCAATTGCAGCCTTCATATTACTTATCTTGTATATATGGCAAAAAAAGCAAAAGATAATGATATAACTTTCATACAATAAAATTCAATCTCTTTTGTTTGATTACGGCGGATAAATCGAGAGATTTTTTTTATAAGTTTTCAACCTTTTCATTATCTTTGCCATTGCCCAAACAAATACGAACAGAACAGACTCTCACACAAGTGTAACCGGTTGAAATCCGGTTCCGGCTGTATTTCCGGTGGGCGCACTTGTGTGAGGGTTTGTTGTTTATTATATGCTTGCAGATAAAGAATTGGAACTTCTCCGTCTGATAAACGATGCGGAAGAACGGTTGGACCGGATAACTTTTCACGACAACCTTAATGAAATTGACAGCTTCAGGAATGAATATGGAGAAGCGTTTGAGACATTATTGAAAAAGAGGTATGTATATGGATGGATAGGGACTTATTGTGAGTTAAGCATGACGGAAAAGGGACGTGAAGTTCTATCTGGTCATCAAAAAATGCAGGAAGAATCGTCCAGACATCAGGAAAAGATAAAAATGGACAAGAGAACACAGATATGGACAATTATCAGTGTCATTATTGCAATAATTGGATTATTGATCGCATTATTTCGAAACAAAATAGGCTAAAATCCATATCATTATAGGATAGGCTATGGTAATAATGATTATCGATATTTCCAATTCACGCACCTTTTTCTTTAGTTTTTGTATTTCAATGTCCCGGTTATACATGACTTGTAATTCTTTTAATAACACAAAGATAGAAAATTATTTCATTATAAATGGATGTGAAACAAACCTTTCAATTTTTTCATTATCTTTGCCATTGCCCAGTAAGTTGAATTTATCAGAAGCCTCTCAGACGTGTAATCCGTAAGCAGTCGGATTCCGGTATCAACACCGGTGGGCGCACGTCTGAGAGGTTTCGTTCTTTTGATACTATGAGTAAATGTAGTTTTGTTGCTATTGACTTTGAAACAGCAACAACAAATAGGTTTCCCTGTCAAATGGGGATTGTTGTCGTTAGAGGTGGACAAATAGTCGAAAAAAGGGAATATCTTATAAAACCTCCTGAAAATAAATACAGTAGAAACTGTATTAATGTGCATGGCATCACTCCGGATAAAACAAAATATTGTCCAGAGTTTTCTGAGTTATGGCCCGAAATAAGGGAATACTTAAGGTGTGAGGTAGTTGTTGCTCATAATATGGACTTTGATTTTAGCGTTCTGGATACTGCTATAAGATACTATGAATTAGATTGCCCTCCTGTACTTTCATACAGATGTACATGTAGTCTATATAATGGAAATAAGTTATCGAGTGTTATTGAGGCATTGGGCATGGAATTAAATAACCATCATGATGCCGTCGCTGATGCCGAAATGTGCGCAAAAATATTTATAGCACATTTGATTGATGGGGTTGATCCAGATGAGTTGATATATCCGGAACCGAAAAAGAAACCGGATAAACAACAAAGAAATACATTCGGGAGTCTACTCACCGTCGACGAAGATTTATTATCTAAGGTTAGGGAACTTACTAACGATGCATTCGAATTGTTCTTATCTCCTTCAATCTTCGAAAGCAAAAGAGTCATAAACACCGGAGATCTCTCCTGCATTTCCCGAAATGAACTTAAACAAATTATTGTAGATACCGGTGGTAAATATGCTTCTTCGATAAGCAAATCTGTAGATATCGTCATCTTGGGACAAAATCCCGGTCCTAAAAAGATAGAAATGATTATTGAACTACAGGAATCAGGGCACAGCATTATGTGTCTCAACGAACCCCAATTGGAGAAATTTTTAGACTTAATTGAATATGGCAAAGAAAGAAGAAGTTAAGATTACACCTGAAGGAATTAAATTGCTGACGGTAATGTGTTACAGTGGATATACCGATGGTTTTTACGGCAAAGAGGTTTATTTTACTGACGGGTTCGAAGGGAACACGCAGTATTTGTATCAGGCATTGGGAAATATAGGCGCATACGCGCGGAATAGAGATATCGACTCAGATATCAGCTACGTGATAATAGGAAATAAAATAGTAAAAAATCCCGACAGTGACCTTTATAACAGTTTTGTCACAGAATTTGAGTCGCTATTAAATCAGAATAACTCTCCCTACCGGAAGATGTATTTTATCACGGAAGACCAGCTAATCTGGAAAATAGAAAGCAGGGCATCCAATACATCAGATGATGACCTTAAGATGTTTATTAAGAAGTATAAAGACTCTATTAAAAATTATCAAACAAATCTATTTTAATCATGTCTCACCCTAAAATTAAATTGATATGAAAAAAGTATTATTTTTAACCCTAATGGCATTGTTTACAATTAATCCGGCTTTCTCTCAGGATGATGAATCTGAGTTGCTAACTTTTTCAAAAGTAATTCAAGCCGATGGTGCGAGTAAGGATGCTATCTATGCATCCATTATGGAGTGGATCTCTACTAACTATAGATCCGTAGGTAACGACTCCCAATTAAGTGACAAGGATGCTGGACTGATCGTAAAGCAGGTAGCATTTTCTTATGAAAAGGGAGGTATGACCTATTTATGTTATAAAGGATTGGTCTATTATAAGATGAAATTTCAAATAAGAGAAGGCCGGTTCAAGGTTGAATTAACGTCATTTGTCCACGAAGTAAATAAAGGTAATTCCCAAGGTTGCGAACTTGGGCTGATCACTAATTCCGAAGAGTATGGAAAGGGTGGTTTACAAAGAAAACATAATGAAGCTGTGTGGAAAGATATTAAGGAAAAAGCCGAGATAAAGGCTAATGAACTTTTTGAGAAAATGTCAGAATTAAAATTTGACTCTTTTTCTCCGGATAATAATGATGACTGGTGATGTTCTTCTTTATATTCAAACAATTAATGGGAATAACAGTATAGGTTATTCCCATTAATAGATTATTCATACTCTAGCTTTTCCTTCATATGTTGACAATAATTGCATAAACCTCCATTGTCAAGAGCTTCGAACATTTCACAAAAGGGAATATCAGAACCGCAACGCTCGCAGCTATCAACCGTATTTGTATCTATCATATAATCAAAAACTTTCTTTTGCTTAATAGACAAAAAGTCATATCCTTTGTCAATCACTAATTTTGTAATACCTTCCTGAATTGGCTCCAATCTATGGGACTCAATAAGTTGGTTCAAATACCCATTAAAATCTTCTTCTATAAAACGTTTTTGATCCATAATATATTTTTATTGGTAGTTAATCACAAATGTAAAATGAATTCAAACCTTATCTAAAAATAGTTTCAGTTCATCCAGCGAATTAAACCGCTTCAATTCACCTTTGTAATCTATGAATGCCGTGAAATCAGTGGTGTTTTGCGGCGCGAATAGTTCCGGGACGGTAACCCCTAGTGCGTCGGCTATTTTTTGGAGGGTATCAAGGGATGGATTAATTTTCCCATTCATAATATTAGACATATTTTGCTGAGTAATTCCAATCATCTCAGCCAGTGCTACACCTGTAACACTTTT
This sequence comes from Proteiniphilum sp., assembly GCF_034927365.1. Lineage (GTDB taxonomy): Bacteria > Bacteroidota > Bacteroidia > Bacteroidales > Dysgonomonadaceae > Proteiniphilum. The sequence goes on from NZ_JAYFQD010000014.1 coordinate 31,045, forward strand.
TCTTTTAGCTATTTCCTTAATCCTTAGCAGCATATCATTCTTTCGTGAGTGAATTAATATCTACAAAGATATATGTTTATCATGTATCACGATGTTAAATATACATAAATACAATCTAAAAAATGAATATTAATTTGATTTATCATGTACTACATTGTATATTTGCCCCATCGAACAACAATTAAAAAATATGGATATGGGAAAAATGAAAACAAAAACAATCCAAATGCCACTTCCGGCAGAAGCTGCCGGAGGCAAGCCGGTACGGGTGTCGGAAAACTCGCCCGAAACCGTGATCGACATTATTCACGGATCATTTGTTAAACTTTTTGGGCAGACCGACACGGTAAAATGTATCATGGCAACCACGAACGGGGTTATCAATCTCCAGTTTATCGGCAACGGCTGCGTGGCAAACATGCAGATCTATGAAGTGAAGTCCACTCCCGATGTATGGGAAACATTCATCCCTCACAAACCTATCCGAAAAACTCTCAATGCAAAGAAAGGAGGTGCAGTATGAAATCAATCAATATAGAAGGAATATCCTTTACGGAAGAAGGAATACAATTTCTGAAACGCTGGATTACACCACCATCCGAAACAGGAAGATCACCAATTGAAATTAATGTTTCTGAAATCAATGAAGTGCAATCATTTTTATTAAAAAACTGGGATATCATTGAAGACAATATAGACGATAACAATTTCAATATGAAGTTATTTATAACCGGCTTACAATGGATAAAAGAGTATCTTTGTGAATTTATGAATGGAATTAAAACTGCAAATCATGAGTGACAACATGGATAAATCGGACAATAAAAAGATTCTGGCTGATATGTCTCCGGAAGATGCCATTTTCCGGTGTGGTGAACTACAGCTCTCATACGAAGATACCTGCCGGCTACTATCACCCAGGATGAATCTGGAGAGACTGATGGATGATCTGAAGGATCCGGATAGTGATCCATATAAATGGTATCAGAATGGTGTGGCAGAAGGGAACTTGAAGCTTAACATCGATCTGGAGTATAATGTCAGCGAACCGAAAGCTAAGGATGCTTACAAACATCTTTCGGCCGAACGTCGCCGGCAGGCAATCAATAAAAAACTGGATGACTTGTTCGGACTTTGATAATGATAATAATAATATCGAAAACATGGAAACTAAAATTTGTGTATTTGAAGAAAACGCTATCTCTTTTGCTTTCGACAAAGAGAACAGCATGATGATCAATGCCACCGAAATGGCAAAAGCTTTTGGGGCAAATGTTGGACATTTTTTAGCTAATGAAGGTACGAAAAAATTCATTCATGCATGCTTAAATAATCGGAATTCCGATTATTTAAATATCGTAAAGGAGGAAGATTTAGTTGTTGCCCGTCAAAAATCCGGTACTTGGATGCACCGTGTTTTGGCTTTAAAATTTGCGGCGTGGTTGTCTCCCGATTTTGAAGTGTGGGTTTATGCTACGATTGAAAAACTTCTTTTCGGTAAACACGTGGAACGTGAGAAATCGTTTGAAAAAACATTGCGGCTTCAAAAAGAGATGAATGCCATCCGGGACAAAGCTCCCGAGGAAAAAACCGGTGCCGATTTTAATCGTTATCTCGACATTGAACGGGAAATCAACCGTGAAAAAGTTGTCAGGAAAAACCTCACAACAGAAAGCATATCCGGCATGCGTTCACTTTTTGAAGAAGATGAAACCGATGATGATTGAAAATAATTTATATTTATTGCTCGCCATTTTCGTGTTTGGTATTTCACTGATTATTTATAGCCTCGCCTAATAAGCGGGGCTTTTTTGTCCTTTACCTGTCCATGCCATCTCCCTATTTTCGTGGTAAAAATTACCGCGATGATCTCTGATAAGATAACTAAATCGGAATTTGTCATTCAAGTGCTTGAACGGGACGTTAAGAATATCTATAACGCCCAACTCCTTATTGCCCGACAGAATATCTACATCAAAGGACGGGCATTAAAGAAAGAAAAAAGGGGCGGTGCCCTTATCGGCCGAAAAACCGGGCGCCTTCTCGAATCACTTGAAAACCCTGACTACGTGATCGCCCAGCGTGGAGACAAGTTTATCGTTTCATCCGGAATCGTCAAACACATGAGGTTCCTGGATATGAAGCGCCTTGGTAACCGGAAGATCTATAACCGTCAACTTTGGGGAATCCTGTATAATAATTCATTGAGAGACATAAGGCAGGGGTATGGCAAGGAACTTTATGATTTCGTGGGAGATACACTCCGGAATGCCTTTGGTACCAGTCAATCTGCTTCTACTCCGTCAGCCCCATCTTCTTCAGGTAACTCAGGTGGTAATTCGTTCGATGGCCAGAAATACGCAAAGGCAAAAGGCCGTACTTAGATAAATGTAAATTGATATTCCCATGGCAAAATTAAGAGACGATCATATACGATGGATCCTGGATGTGGATGCAAAGGGTGTGCAGAAAGAAGTGCAGAACCTTTCATCCAATATCAATCGGTTGAAAAAGGAGAATGAAGAGTTATCGGGCGCTCTTGGTAAGGCTGAGCAGGCACTAAATGCTGTTGAAAAAGAGATGCGTAAGCTTGAAAAGGCAGGAGATATCTCGACTAAATGGTACAAAAATCTGCAATCCAGAGCTGCTGATCTTGAAAAGACGATTAATAGCTATAATGATAAGATTGAAGAGAATAATATTGTCATAAAGGAAAACGATAAAAACATAGACGATGTCATCAAGACGATGAAAATTGAGGATATGACAATGTCTCAGTTGAAGAAGAGGTATGAGGAACTGCAAAAACTTATGGATGACACTTCCGCTTCTTTATCTCCTGAAGCCTGGACGGCTCTGGCCAAAGAACAGAAGGAAGTTGCTAATCGTATCGAGGTTGTAAAAAACACCAACAAGGGATTTATTGAACAAATGGCCGGCATGAATAATCCGGTCGGAACTGCCGCTAAGTCAATTCAAGGATTTGGAAACGCTTTAAAGGCATTAATTGCCAATCCCGTAGGTATAATCATCATGGTTCTCGTGGGGGCATTTACGGCACTCAAGAAAATCATCGACTCCAACGAAGAATCGGTCAACGCACTGAACAGGATCCTGGCTCCGTTGAAAGTCTTGTTCGATGGAATACTTTTCATTCTCCAGAAACTTACAGTTGCTTTTTTGAATTTTATCGAAAAGACTTTGGCGGGAATATCCGAAATGATAGAGCGATATCCATTCCTCAATAAAATATTAGGAGGAATTAACGAGAAGGCCAAAGAAGCCATCCAGCTTGAAAAAGAGAAACAAGAGTTACGTCTCCGGGAACGCGAATCGATGGTGACAAATGCAAAACTGGAGTCTGAAATAGCGAAACTCCGTTCGGATGCTACACGTAAAGACTTATATTCTTCATCCCAGCGCCTGGCAATGTTGAAGGAAGCCGCGACTAAGGAAAAACAGATAGCAGATGAGAAACTGGCACAAGCTAAAAAATCATTTGAGTTACTTCAGGCTGAAGCTAAATTGAAAATGAATGTCGCCGAGATAAATGACCAGCTTGCCCAGGCAGAAGCAAACCTATTCAGGGTGCAGACCGAGCATTCCAATAAAATGCGGGAGATCGAAAGTAACACTGCCACGGCCGTCATGCAAATGAATAACGAAGCCAGGGAAGCCACGCAAAATCGGTTGAAGGAAATTGATAAAACACTTGACTACGAGATAAACCAGTTGAAGAAAAGCCGGATGGAGGGTCTGAAAACTGAAAAGGAATACAATGATGCCGTTGAACAACTTACCATAGAGGCCCTGCAGAAGAAAATGAACATTAAGGGCCAGGAGAAACATCAGATCATCCAGTACGAATCCCAGATCCTGGATGCCCAGATAAAACGGCAGGAGGAAGCTGATGCCATTCTTATCGAGGAACTCCGGAAAACACATCAAGAAAAACTTGACATAATCAATTCCGACAGAAATACACAGTTGGAATCCCTGCAGGAGACGGAAAAAGACCAGGCTATTTACGCACTCCGGGCAAAAGAGATTGAAGTGAACGCTGCTGAAGCAAGGATGGCTGTCATAAAACAATTCTCTGAAACATTGCAGCAGGTCGAATTCAATAATGTCCAAAACCGGAAGAAAGCAATTGAGGAAAATAACAAAGAGGTTCTTTCGGCCGAAAATGAAACATTAAAAGCCAGGGAAAACCTACAGAAGCAATTTGCTAAAACTACCGCTGATTTCGAACGCCAATATAATATAAAGACCTGGCAACAAAGGATGGATGATGAAAAGCGTATCATTGATAAAAATTACCAGGATAATTATATATCCGCGGAGACACATAGATTGGCATTGGCGGCTATCGATAAAAAGTACGAAGACGAGAAACTGAAAGTCCGGGAACAGTATGGCCTGGCATCAATGGGCGAACTCTACAAAGCGGAAATGGATGCTCTGTTGGAACAACATGAAAAAGGGTTATTGGAAGAAGAAGATTTTGAAAAAGCCAAACTCCAGATAAAACTGAAATACGCCCAGGAGTATGCCCAGAAAGCTGCTGAATTCGCATCGATGGCCGGTGACGCCGTCTCTGCATTGAGGGATGCGGAGACCGCAAATGTGGAAGCCCGGTATGATGCCGAGATCCAGGCTGCTGGTGATAATGCAGAAGAAGTGGAACGCCTGGAAAACGAAAAGGCCCAAAAGAAACTTGACATCGAAAAGAAATATGCCGATGTACAGTTCGCGGTCACGGCTGCAGAGATCATCGCCAACACAGCCATGGCAATCATGCAGGCATACTCTCAATTAGGGCCGATCGCGGGAACGGTGGCTGCCGTCCTGATGGGAATAACCGGTGCAGCACAACTGGCGGTGGCAAACACTCAACGGCAAAAGGTAAAACAGATGTCGCTCTCCGGAGCGTCATCCTCTTCAGGTACTCCGAAGACCGGACAGATAAAATTGAAAGAGGGTTATGCAGAAGGTGGGGCAAACATGGGAGATCAGACCGATGGTGGATATACCGGTCCCGGTAACCGGTATGATGTGGCCGGCTGGGTTCCATATCATAATGGGGAATATTTCGTGGCTGTTCCGGAGATGAAGGATCCTGTTGTGATTGACCATGTGCGGGCCATCGACAAGATCCGCCGGAAAAGAACTTCTAAAAACGCTTTACCTCCCGGTTTTGCAGACGGTGGGGCAAACATGCCATCTTCCGGATCTTCCTCCGGATCTGATACGGAAGCAATTGACGGACGTATTGCCATGCAATTACTCGGAGTCCTCAATGATCTCCGGAATGGCCGTGTGAGGGTAAATTATGGCATAACCGAGATGGAAGCAGCCCAGAAGAATAAAATTGAATACGAATCAAAATTTGATCTGAAATGAGCCTGAAAATAAAGAAACTCACCGGAGGGATATTCGATCTTCCGGTCGATTATGTCATTGAAGTTGAAAAGAACAATCCGTTATTTACCAATAAAGGGAGTAAGACCGTTCCCATCCACTTCCCGGATACGAACAATAATCGTAAATTGTTGAACAACACCAACCGGCTCGACAAGTCGGAACGGCCCGAACCAATGCCGGTAGTGGTTGAGACGGATGCTTCTCAACAATCCGGATTGATGGTAATCAATTCAGGGTTCAATGCCGGCATCGGTTTCGACGAGTCGGAGATGTACAATAGAATGAGCTCGATGCTTTTAAGAGATCTTCCCAATCTCCCGTCGTTTTCAGCCGGTGGATCCACTACTTCAGCAAAAGTAAGCTCAATGCTCTCCCATCTGACTGCAGTGATGAAGGAACAAATCGTGACTGATTATTACATTTTCCCGGTATGCCTTGACAGGCAGGTAAAGAGTGAGCATGAAAAATATCATATCATCCTGAATGAGGTGGAAACAGATCTAGATCCTGATAATTTGCCATATGGGAGGATGGCTGAACTGTTGGCGCTTGATCACCGGTCATTGAAATGGTATATTAACGGAGAAGAAGTGTATCTGGACGTTCCGAAAGGATATGGCGTTTCCCCATTTTTAAAGGTATACAGGATCCTGGAACTTATTTTCGACCATTTCGGTTTTACGATAGAAGATAATCCTTTCAAGGATCACCGGCAGTTGAAAAAATTAGTCGTGTTGAACAATACCATGGATGCAATCCTTACAGGTACCCTTTATTATAAAGACATGATGCCGGACATTACAGTGACGGATTTCCTCGATGCATTGTACAATAAATTCGGCATGCAATTCTATATCAACTCGAATGCGAGGAGTGTCAACCTCAAATTCCTGAAAGATCCGATGGTGCCGGGGAAAACGGGAAGTATTGACCTGGACAAGTTAAAGACGGAGGAACCGGTGATCACCTACTCATCTCCCAGGCAATTAAAATTAGTAGCAAACCGGGAACTGGAGGGAACGGAAACGAAATACAACACTTATGAAGAGTTCCTCGGCGTTTTCGACCATCAATTTTATGATAACCGAAGAAATATTGCCATGCCCGGTGCGGTGACATCATTTTTCCAGACATATATTTCAAGATATTACATTACAGATGCCTTGAAAGACAATAAAGCGTATTCTTCAGATTTTTTTGATTGGGACAAAAAGGATAATATGGATTATGAAGAAATCAAGATGAACGACTTGTGCGTCCCTCTTAGTTTTGAAATAGCAGGATATGTCTATCTCTTTTACCTTATAAATTATAAGCACGCCTATTCCGATATCAACGTATCCGGTGAACTATTCGTTCCGGAGGAAAATCCAGCAAAACTGGCATTCGCGTTTGGATGGGGAAAAACAAAAGACACGGCTCCAGGCAGATATAATTTCTTCTTTGCTTCACAGATCAACAGGGATGAAAATGGGGATTTCATATATGACCAGTCAGGGCAAAAATATGACATCTCGCTTACCATCAACCGTGAAGATGGATTGTTCAATAGATTTTGGAAAGAATATGATGCGTTCCTCCGGCACTCTAATTTTGAGGTAAAGTGCACATTAAAGTTGTCAGATGCCGATATTTTCAATTTTGACATGTTCAAAACGGCAATCATCAATAATCAGCCATTACTCCCAAAGCAAATCAAATATAAGCTGAATCAGGAGGATGCCATTACTGAATGTACTTTCCAAACATTAAGGTTATATGAGCCTTACCATCTTGAGGAAGAGCAGAAAATACCAGTTTATATTCCGCAAAAATATTTCTGGGACTGGTCGAGTGTAAAAGTTCCCAATACAGAGGAAGATTGGGATAATGCCGGAATACCTTGGTATATTGTCTCCGGCACCACGGATACTGTCATAATCGTCAATGGAGAGCAGGTCGCTACTAAAAAAATAGCAATGATGCCTCCTACTGAAGAACAATTTCAAAATCAGGAGAAACGGATTTTTATATATCAATATGTTATAAAGCCGTCGCTTATTCCAGGTGCTGCATCTGTTCCAATACAACAAACATTGACCTATACACCTGCTATAATCAACTATTGATTTGTCCTTTATCAATCATCTAATCAGCGTTAGTTTTGAGCAAAAATTGTATGCGGAAACAGACAATCATATCAACTCCTTCGATTACGGACACAAATGTCCTAATCTCCAAATGGAGATCAATCCCGGGAAATAGTAATAAATCATTGTCGGAATTCTATGAGTTCCTGACAATTGATTCCGTTGATAGAACTCTGTTTCTCTCAGAATATACAGTTGAATCATACGATGATGTGAAAGGTAACATTGTCGTATTAAAACTGATTCCAAAATGATTGCATTCACGAAACAGCCACCGGCAAACGTTCTAGTGAATAATCCCGTACTGTTCGAGGTCGAATCGAACAGTATGGGTCCGGTACGTTATACGGTCCGGATTGAACAATACCATGGAGTTGCGAATTATGTAATTTTTAATGGAGTCCTATTGCCGGTACTGGATATTGCGACATCCAAGTATTACAGTTCTTTGAATATATCAGAACTACTCAGATCATATCTGCTTCAGGCATCCATATCAAATCCGGCACAACTGGTCAGCAGGGTGGATAATTTTTCAATGGGTTTTTCCGTTAATTTCCAGGACGGATACGGATATAATCTATCATATCAGGGTAAGTTCTTCCAAGGCGGTATTGGCAAGAAAATGCTCCGGTATCTCAATAATAGCAACACCGACATATTCGCATATAAGATACAGAATACAGATAAACAGTTCTTCCTTACAACCAGGACTTCCGGCCGGCATATCGTTATAAAGGAAAATGAGTTGTCTCCTTTATATTTTATTGCAACCAATAAAACATATGTGGTGGTGACAGAGTATGGCCAGACGTTCACATTTCCGGCAATGATCACCGGTGATATATATGCATTCAATATAGAAGTGTTAAGACGACTCAGCTATAACACTTACCAGAAGATCCCTGCATTCCTGGGTATTCTGGTGGACGGCCGGTTCGTTTTTGACATCACTATTAAGGAACCGTCTAAATCCCCTAATAAATATATCCTCGAATTCCGAAACTCCTTCTCCGTATTTGAAAGATTGGAAATAACGGGCAAAGCAAATTCAGAACCGGAGTTTGCTGAAGATAATGCATTCATGGCCTATGACCGGCACATTGATGATTATGTTGAACAAAACAACCGGTTGGGGATCCGGGAGATCATCAAGGCCGAATTCGGTTATAAATCGCTCGAAGAATTCCTTTTCATGCGGGATATGTTCCAGAGTGATAAGAGATACCTGATCGGTCCGGACGGGACCAGGCATGAAGTAAGGATCAGTGTAGAAAACTTCTCGCATAATCTATTCCCAACCGACCCCGGATCCGTCCAGTTAACGATACGGCTTGTAGACAATGACAGCAATTATTCTCCGGGAATCGATGACTCCCTTCCGGACTTCAATTTCGGCGAAGCCATTTGGCTGACCGGTAACACCAATGGATACGGATTTTTATTTTCAGATTCAATATTAAATACAATATAATTATGGCAGAACTTAAAAAAATACATTCGAATTATAACGGACAAACTCCAAGCACCGGCAAAGAAGTAGAAGACGCCTTCAATGAAAATTTTGACACAGTCAAGGATGAGATCGAAACAACGAACGCAAATTTAGTTCAATTAGCGGGCGAGAAGGCTGATCACGGATACGCTTCTTCGCCAAAAACGCTTAAAGATGTGGAGGAGTTAGCGTCTGCAAAAATCCCCAACCTCGTATTGAATGGTGACTTACATAACGGCCTAACTGGTTGGACT
>NZ_JAYFQD010000035.1:0-24177 GCF_034927365.1 Proteiniphilum sp.
GATTTTATGGTGAAAGATGCACTGGGACGACGCTGGCAGTTGGGCACCATCCAGGTAGATTACAACCTGCCCGACCGTTTTGAACTGGAATATACCGGTGCCGACAACCAGAAACACCGCCCTGTAATGATTCACCGTGCACCGTTTGGGTCCATGGAGCGTTTCGTGGCTGTCCTTATCGAGCATACGGCCGGTAAGTTCCCTTTGTGGCTGGCACCTACACAGGCCGTTATCCTGCCGGTCAGCGAGAAATTCAACGAGTACGCCCATCACATCGTGAAAGAATTAAAGCGATTTGATATCCGTGCCGAGGTGGATGACCGCAACGAAAAAGTGGGACGCAAGATTCGTGACAACGAGTTGAAACGCATTCCCTACCTGTTGATTGTGGGTGAGAAAGAGGCAGAAAATGAAGAGGTTTCGGTAAGAAAACAGGGTGGAGTTGATCAGGGTTCCACAAAATTGATTACATTTGCAGAAACGATTGCACGGGAAGTAGATCAAATGATGAACCCCGCCATGCCATCAAATTAAATATTTGTAAAACAAAGAATTTATAAAACAACAACCAATTAAACAGCGCAAACATTAACATCACCGAATGAGAAAAGACTCAAAAGACCAGCACCGGATCAATGAACGCATCCGGGTACCGGAAGTCCGGTTAGTAGGCGATAACGTGACGGAGGGCATTTATTCCACGAGAGAAGCTTTGAAGATAGCAGAAGAACAGGAATTAGACCTCGTTGAAATTGCACCCACGGCGAAACCTCCTGTCTGCAGAATCATCGATTACAAGAAATTTGTTTATCAGCAGAAGAAAAAACTGAAGGAGCAGAAAGCAAAATCGGTCAAGGTGACAGTAAAAGAGATACGGTTTGGCCCGCAGACAGACGATCACGACTATAACTTTAAACTGAAACATGCGATAAACTTTCTGGGTGAGGGCTCAAAAGTGAAAGCGTACGTGTTCTTCAGAGGTCGTTCCATCCTCTTCAAGGAACAGGGAGAAGTGTTGTTGCTGCGTTTTGCCAACGACCTGGAAGATTATGCCAAAGTGGAACATATGCCCATCATGGAAGGAAAAAGGATGTCCATCATGCTGACGCCAAAAAAGGGAACTCCTGCTCCCAAAAAGGAATCAAAGGAAGAATAAACAGAAATCTCCTTCGCATCGACGAACAGGGTCGGCTAAAATCATTTGGCCGGCTTTTTTTTATCTCATCCCATTTTAAATCACGGGATTCCGAATGATTGTTCAACCCTTCAGGTCCTGCAGGAAGTGTTTTGTGCTCCGACGATATGCATATTGTACTACAATTGAAATCAGCAAAAAAATAAAGGCGTAATGTTTTGATTGTTCGGATAAAATCATTACTTTTGCACACTTTTTCGCCTGACCGCGGAGAAACGGAGAAAATAATATTCACAAATCGAAGACAGCAAAATGCCAAAAATGAAGACTAATTCCGGTGCAAAAAAGAGGTTCGCCCTTACCGGAACAGGAAAAATCAAGCGGAAACATGCGTACAAAAGTCACATCTTGACGAAGAAGACCAAGAAACAGAAGAGAAATCTTACCCATATGGGTCTTGTTCACAAATCTGACGTAAACAGCATCAAGACACTGCTGGCAATGAAGTAATTCATGCCGGGTGGTTTCCAGTAAAGAGATTTAGTAACAGGATGTATGCTCCAAAGAGCCCTGCACGATAGGGACGCTATCATTCAAAACAAGTAACATTATGCCAAGATCAGTCAATCATGTTGCGTCACGCAACCGCAGAAAAAAAGTTCTGAAATTAACAAGAGGCTATATCGGTGCCCGCAAGAATGTGTGGACGGTAGCCAAAAACACGTGGGAAAAAGGTCTTACCTACGCCTATCGTGACCGTAAAAACAAAAAACGTAACTTCCGCGCTCTGTGGATCCAACGTATCAACGCCGCCGCCCGTGAACACGGTATGTCTTATTCTCGTTTGATGGGTGCGTTGCACAAAAATGAAATCGAAATCAACCGCAAGGTACTTGCCGATTTGGCAATGAATCATCCCGAAGCATTCAAGGCTATCGTGGATAAAGTGAAATAGGTAACACTTTCTTCATGCCGGGTTGATCCGGAATGGAATAGATAGGGAGAATCTGAAAAGGTTCTCCTTTTTTTATTTTATCTTTGTACTGGATTGGTCGACAAAAATTGATCCAATCGCCGAGGCCGATTTATGAAATAAAAAAATCAAAGAAAAAATATTCAAGTCAGATGAAACTATCCAAAAGTATAACCATTGTCATGCTGACGGCAGGCGTGCTTGCCGGGCTAAGTGCTACAGGCTGCAGCAGTAGAGGTAAATCCTCTTCCGGATCGACCACCTATTCAAATCCTCTTCCTGTAACGTTTGGTGACCCCTTTATTCTTTCCGCTTCCGACGGCAAATACTATATGTATGGAACAGGCGGTATGGAGAAAGGTTTTGGTGCGTATAGCTCAGACAACCTTGTTGATTGGCATTTTGAAGGACAGGTCTACTCGGGTAACCAACCCGGTTCATGGACCGTAAAGAACTATTGGGCGCCTGAAGTGTATGAAATCGATGGACGTTATTATATGTTTTTCAGTGCTGACTGGAAGGAGAATCCGACCAATGAACTGGAGAATTTCCGTATCGGGGTGGCGGTAGCCGATCAACCTACAGGCCCGTTTACCGAGGTGTCTGACAAACCGTTATTCGATCCGGGATATCCCATCATCGATGCTAATATCCTGCAGCATGACGGGCGTACTTATCTCTATTATTCCCGTTGCTGCTATAAGAACCCGGTGGAGAGTGAAGTGGCTGAGTGGGCACGTGTCCAGAATCTCTTCCAGGAGATTGAAGAGAGTTGGGTCTACGGAGTGGAGATTTCCAACGATTTTACTACCGTTATCGGGGAGCCGGTGCTACTTCTGCAACCACCATCCACCATGGCCGATCCTCAGACGGAGTGGGAGAGCCGTTCGGTGACTTCCGGTGAGGTCAACCGCCGCTGGACGGAAGGATCGTTCGCTTTTGAGTACAATGGAAAAATCTATATGATGTATTCCGCCAACTTCTTCGGAGGAGAGAATTATGCTGTGGGATACGCTGTGGCAGATAACCCGTTAGGCCCCTTTGCCAAAGCAGATAATAATCCCGTTTTGGAGAAGAATGTTGCCAGTGGTGGTGAGGTGACCGGTACCGGACACAATATGGTGTTCCGGACGAAAGAAGAGGGAAAGATGTACACAGTCTATCACGGACGTACCCAAAAGACGGGCAATGAAAGAGTGGTCTTTATCGATGAAATGAATATCGATGAAAACGGGGTACTTACCGTAGATGGACCATCCACATCGGAAAAAGAATTGTAATTATACAGATGAAAACCTGCTTTCTCACTAAGGAGGCAGGTTTTTAATCCGATGCAAAAATATTTTGTGTATGCGTACTTATTCCATTGAACAAGAAGAACATATTGAAAAAGTAATCCGTTCATGTAAGCTTTGCCATCTGGGGATGGCGGATGAGAACGGTAAGCCCTATGTGTTACCGATGAATTTCGGGTATGAAAAGGGTGTGGTCTATCTGCACTCTGCCCAGGAGGGGTATTCTATTTCCATTCTACTGAAAAATCCACAGGTCTGTATCACTTTCTGTACCGATCCCGGTCTGGTGTGGCAAGACGAAGAGGTAGCCTGCAGTTACCGGATGAGGGGAGAAAGTGTGATCTGCCACGGTAAAGTGGTCTTTGAAGAGGATTTCGATGAGAAGGTGAAGGCGCTGAATTATATTATGCGTCAATACTCCGACAGGGAATTCAACTATTCTGCCCCTGCCGTCAGGAATGTGAAGATATGGAAAGTGGCGCTCGATGAGATTACTGCCAGGGAATTTGGTGTGCCAAATAGAAACGCACCCAGGTATAAAGACGGGACACAGTTTTAAATGTTACTGTAAAACATTAGTGCATATGTTGTTGTTGAATGTACAAAGGAGAAGGATATGACTGTCGTCAAAATCCAGGGAAAATGAAAGAACAATTAAAAATCACATGTTAAAATAAACATTAAGAATGAGAAAAATAGTAATATTTTTTGCAGCCTTGGTATTGGCCGTTTCTACTTTCGCGGAGGAGCCGAAGGAGAAGGTAAAACCGATAGAATTGACAAAAGCTGATTTTCTGGAGAAAGTGTTTGATTATGAGAAAAACCCTGGAAAGTGGGTCTATAATGGTGATAAACCGGCAATAATAGATTTCTATGCCGACTGGTGTGGCCCTTGTAGAATAGTATCTCCCATCCTGGCGGATCTGGCAGAAGAATATGGTGATGAGATCTATATCTATAAGATCAATGTCGATAAGGAGGGAGAACTGGCCGCTATGTTTGGTGCACGGAGTATTCCTATGTTTCTCTTTATTCCCATGGACGGAGATCCGCAGATGGGAGTGGGGGCTCTTCCCAAAAAATCGTTCAAGGAGGTGATTGATACTTTTCTGTTGAAAAAGGATAATCAGGTCAACCTTTAGTAAAAGATATGCGTTTTGTGCGATAGAAATGATAGTGTACTACGCACGATAGAGGATAGGGGTATGATTACAAGTTTGCAGAATCCGGCGATAAAGAATATTGTCAAACTGTCGAAGAGCAAGGAGAGGAAGGAACAGCAGCTTTTCGTGATCGAGGGTGCACGGGAATTGTCGCTTGCGCTGCAAAGCGGATACCGACCCGAAGCGGTCTATCTATGCCGTGAAATGTTTGAAAAGACAAAATATCCCGACCTGTTCGACTCTTTGCCCCCGGAGATTGTATTCGATATATCACTTCCGGTCTTCGAAAAGATAGCCTATCGCGAGAATTCAGATGGGATTGTCGCGCTGACAAGGCCGAAACAGCATGGACTGAAGGATTTGAAACTCTCCTCTAACCCTTTCCTTATACTCCTCGAAGCCGTGGAAAAACCCGGAAATTTAGGTGCTATTCTCCGTACGGCCGATGCTGCTGGCGTGGATGCGGTAATTATCTGTGACCCGCAGACCGACCTTTATAACCCCAATGTGATCCGTTCAAGCGTGGGGGGTATTTTCACTGTGCAGACGGCTGTATGTTCCTCCCAAGAGGCTTTTGAATGGTTACAGGCGTACCGTATCTCTTCTTTTGCGGCAGAGTTGCAGGCAGCGGAGTTCTACCAAAAAACCGATTTTACCCCACCGTCTGCTATCGTGATGGGTACCGAAGCCGATGGTTTATCCCATTTCTGGCTTGAAAACGCAACAAAGCGAATCAAAATCCCCATGCGCGGGAAAATCGATTCTCTGAATGTCTCAGTATCTGCTGCCGTACTTACATTTGAAGCAATGCGACAACGAGGTTTTTAATAACCTATCCCCGGTATTACGGAGCAACCTTTTGATATACCCTTACATAGTCAATCAGGAAATGATGGGGAAAGAGTGTATCATCGATGCCTTTCTGTCCTCCCCAATTCCCACCGATTGCCAGGTTGAGCAGGAGATGGAATCGCTGGTCGAAAGGCCATTCGGCTGAACCGGTGCCCTCATTTTTGAAGGTGTAGTGGAGATGGTCGTCGACATAGACACGGTACTCATTTTCTTCCCATTCGAGAGCATAGAGATGAAAATCGGAATGACAGGTCGGCACCTCCAGGTAACCGCTCGTTTGGGTTCCTTGTACATGGTTGTAGCTCTTGGTATGCGCCGTGCTAACAATATTATCAGGATCATACCCCACATTTTCCATGATGTCGATTTCACCGCTGGCGGGCCAACCACCGTAGACATTATCGGAAGGAAGCATCCAGATGGCAGACCATGTGCCAACTCCCGCAGGAAGTTTTGCCCTGATCTCGAAACGGCCGTAGAGCCAATCTCCTTTGCCTTTGGTCCGAATCCGTGCTGAAGTGTAGCGCTTACCACCCATACTGTCGATCCGGGCAGTTATGGTCAGCTTACCGTCATCTACATAGGCATTGTCCGGATCAAACGCAGTATAATGCTGCGCTTCGTTATTCCCCCAACCCCAACTGTTGCCACCGATGTCGTAGCTCCATTTTGTAGTATCAGGCAGCCCCTTGTAATTAAATTCATCATTCCAGACCATCTGCCATCTTCCTGTCGGGGTAGTGATTTGTTGGTGACTGTCTCCGACTACACTGTTACTGTATTCTGTATCTAATTCGTATCCCCATGTCTTCCCCTTTTCCGTGGCAGGCACTCCTTTTGTCATCCAGACGGGAGCAGGATCCCCCTTCAGGTAATGGTCGAAGAACTGCTGCAGGCGGATCGAGAGGTCTTTCGCATTACGACGCTCGTTAAGGTTATGTGCTTCGTTATTGTACTGAAGCATCCAGACCGGTTTCCCTAACCGGCGCAATGTCATGAAATACTCGATACCCTGATACCAGGGGACTGCTCCGTCTTTGTCATTATGCATGATCAGCAAAGGGGTATTGACCTTATCAGCATAGAAGACGGGAGAGTTTTCGATATATAGATGGAGCGAATCGATCATAGGTACTCCAATACGTGATTGGGTCTGTTCATACTGGAACTGTCGGCTCATCCCCGATTCCCAGCGGATACCCCCATAGGCGCTGGTCATATTCGATACCGGAGCACCGGCACCGGCCGCTTTAAACATATCGGTTTTGGTCACCAGATAAGCTACCTGATAACCACCCCAACTTTGTCCCTGTATCGCCATATTCTCCTTGTCCACCCAGTTGTTTTTTGCCAGGGCCTCTGCTCCTGCTACCACTGAATTGTAGGCATCCCTTCCCGGTTGTCCTGTTGTGTAGTGGATATCAGGCGTGAATACAATATACCCCCGGCTCACGAAAAAGGGAATATTGATGGTGGAGCGGCTGGGCGCAGGAGAAAAGTAGCTATACAGGTTATCGGAATGCTGTTCATAGAAATAGATCATCAGCGGATATTTCCTGGTGGGATCGAAATCTTCAGGTTTGTATAGGATTCCCTGGTGAGGTATACCAGTCAATGAATTCCAGGAGAAGAGTTCTGCAGTTCCCCAGTTATAATCGCGCATCTGGGGGTTGATATCGGTCAGTTTTTCACTCGACTGCCAGAAATCGCGTGTGGTATACAGGTCGGGTGTGGTGTTGAAATTGCCTTTACGGAAGATATACAGGTCTTTCTCTTTCGCCTTGGTGACGAATGGGAATGAGAATTCCTCCATTGTCCTTTTTCGTAGAGGGTTGCGTCCTTTCTGTGTAAGGGTGTAATAACCGGCCTGTTTGGTTTTACGATCGAACGCTGAGAGCAGAAGGAGATCCCCCGGTTTTATAAACCGTTTTTCAGGATCTGTATTTATATACCGGAAGCTGATGGAGTCGTTTCGTCCCGCATGAGCAGTGATATTCTCCGGTTTCTTGTTCCCTCTGGGGTCAATCTTCCAGATGTCGAAGGCATCGTTGACAAAAATATAATCGTCGTTCTCTCCCCAGCCCGCAATTCCGTAGGATCCGGGATCGGATGGTACATCGTTCTTCTCGTCCCAGAAATTGATGGGGATATCGCCGGTAATATCCCTGATCGTTTTGCTGTGATTGTCATACAGGAACCATTGTCGTTTGGTAGCATCCCACCAGTAGACAAAATTTCCTTTGGGAGAGATCGAGGGTCTACCCGACACAGGAGAGGCGACGGCCTGCCTTTGTCCTGTCCGGATATCCCATACCCATACATCATTTTTGGAAGAGATGTCCCATTGGCTTTGAAGTTGATAGGGTTCATTTGACCAAAGGAGTGCGAAAGGTCCGTTTCCCTCGTCCGAAATAGAGCAGAAAGGCATTTTTTCATTAGCGATGGAGGTGAAACGATTCGGTTGATCGGGGAGGATTATCCCGGTATAAGTCCGACGTTGCTTGTTCCTTAATTCCACTAATTGTTGCGGTTGGACCAGCGGATCCTGCCAGTGCCAGATGTCGAGCGATGCTGTTTCGAAATCGACAATGGTAGTATCTTTAGGAGCCTGTTGGGGAGCAGCCCCGAGAATTACCCGTTCCCCATTTTTACTGAATCGGGGTGCGGAAAATTCATTAAAGATCCATTTTTCGGGAAGTCCTGTACTATTTTTGTCGGCTAAAACAATTGCCGAGTCGTTTCCATTCTTAAAATAACGCACATCGAAAACCTTTTGCGCTATTTTTGAAGTATCCCTTGTAGCCAGATAAAGGAGCTGTTCACCGTTTTCATCAAAAGCAAGCGATTTGTATTCCGCCTTCTCGTTCGAGATCCGTTTTGAAATATTCTTTTGCAAGTCGTAAAATAAAACTCCCGGGGTGTCGGTAGAGTCTTTTTTCTCCGGTTCTATAATAGCAGCCAGACTATTTTCGAACTTATTGAATATGTAATCTTTGGCATTCCTGATGGTGTCTTCCTGCTGTGTGGCTATATTCCGGATCACCAGCAAATCTTTTGGTTTTTCCTTGCTCTTTCCTCCGGTCGTATCTGCTTTTTGTGTGATGATGTAGGCAACATGCGAGGCCATCTTCTCTGCTGTCTTATATGATTTCACACCGGCGATTTTCTCGATATTGAATGAATCATTTCGGATTATAACCAGTGAATCCTTCGGCATCTCTTCAGCTTTCTTCTTTTTGATGCGTGCTTCCCGCCTATCGGAGAAAGGAGCTTTGATCAATCCTACCGTATATTTACCATCGGACGAAAGGATGAATCTGTTTACCCCTTTCAGTGTCATATCCTGATTTTTCTTCAGGTCTCGCACAAAAAGGATACTATCACCTTCCTGCGGACTGATAATGGCACCGACAAAACGACCATCGTCACTTACGGAAATGTTTTGAAGGCTTTTCCAACTGTCATATGCCGAGTGGTCGAGAGGTTTCTTCTGGGCGAATGCAATCGTGCCTAGAGAGATGAAGAAGAGAAGAATGAACGGTTTCGGGAAAGATGTAAATTGGAACATTGAATTAAATTAAAGAAGTCTGAAGTTAGAAATTAAAAGTTAGAAGCCGGGAGTCAAGAAGTGGAGAAGTCAAGAATTACCAATGGATGGGTATGAAACATATCTCAAATTCTAAATCCGACATCAAATATCAAAAGTTGTCAACGAAAATACAAGAAAAATTTCTATGTTCCAAAATTTGAAAGGGATCATCCCGGCGATTCTCTGTTTTTTTACCTTTTCAAAGAAAAAATTCTTGGAAAATAGAGGTTAAAAAAATCGGAGATGGAGGTCAAGATTAAAAAATTAATAGTCGGTAAATTAATGAGATATGCGATAAAACAGGTTAAAAAAATTAAAAAATGAGGTAAAAATATAGGTGGAATATCAGTTATCCGGATGTAAAAATTTTAACCTGTAAATCAGTGGCTGTAAATCGAAAGAGAAAGGTCAAAATAATGTAGAAAAGAGGTAAAATACTAAAATATAGTAGTCAGTATAACAGTATATTGATTAAAAAAACAGGTAAAAATAAAGCGTCGAGATTACATCCTGCATCCTATATTCCACATCAGATCTCGAAAATTATCAACTGAAATAGACGAAGTCTGTGTTCCTCAAAAACTTTAGCAGTAATGTGACTAAATTATGTTATATTTGTAAATCTCAAATTTAATATACTTTTTGTTATACAACTAAAAACTGAATAATAATGCGTAGAAAATCATTGTTACTGCTTCTCGTTACTTTTGTTTTATGGTATGCACTCCCGGCGCAACAGAACGAATATGTAAAACCGGCACTGAGCGATAGGGATTCGTGGAGCCTTGTCCTTCTTCCGGATGTGCAGACCTATATGAAGTTCGATTATAACCAGCCGATTCTGGACCTGATGCTGGCTTGGGTAACCAATAGTGCGGAGACATTAAATACCAAAATTGTGATGTGTACCGGAGACCTGGTGGAGCAGAACGATCTGTTCAATCCGGACGGGAAGAGAGCCAACCAGACAAGTGTATCTCAGTGGGGAGCTGTATCCGCTGCTTTCGGGCGTTTGGACGGGATACTGCCTTATATACTGACGATCGGTAACCATGATTATGGTATTTTGAGTGCAGAGAATCGTTTCACTCACTTTGACGAGTATTTTCCACCGAATAAAAACCGGTTGAACCAGAAGATGCTTCGGGAAGTGGGACTGAATGTAGAAGGAAGGCCCACGCTTGCCAACGCGACCTATGAATTTGTCAGTCCGCACGGACGGAAGTTCCTGGTCCTCGTACTGGAATTTGCACCACGTGATGAGACCCTGGAATGGGCGAAGGGTATTATTGAAAAAGAGCAGTATAAGGATTATACCGTAATCCTACTTACGCATTCCTATATGGATAGCAATAACAAGCATATTGTGAAGGAAGGGTACAAATTATCCAATCCGAATTATGGAGAGGCTGTTTGGCAGAAATTGGTGCAACCGTCGAAGAATATCCAGATGGTGTTTGCCGGCCATATCGCGATACCGAATGATCCAAAGGGTCATATCGCTTTCAGGGTGGATGAAAATGCCGGAGGTAAGAAAGTGAATCAGATGGTATTCAATGCACAAGCCCTTGGGGGCGGATGGCATGGGAACGGTGGCGACGGATGGCTGCGGATTCTCGAATTTTTGCCCGATGGAAAAACGGTGAAAGTAAAAACTTTTTCACCACTGTTCGCAATCTCTCCGACGACCCAAAAATATGCATGGAGAACCGAACCTTATGATGAATTCACTTTTGAGTTGGATTGAAATAGGTTTATAATAACAATCTCTTTAGAAAGCGTATTAGCTTATGAATAATGTTAAAAACGAAGAAAAAGTTGTATTATAATCACAAAACAGTTTTCTTTGCATCCAATAATTAGGAGAAAATGAACAATACATTATTAAACGGATATTGGTGGCGCTTCTTACAACTCTCGAAGTCGTAAGGAAAAGCATCATGCGTTTATAGTACATCAAAAATATAAAGAGCCTGTCGCAATCCTGCGACGGGCTCTTTTCGTAATAGGCCGGTTTGTATATGTACTGAATAGGGTGGAGAATCACTCTCTTCTGAGAAATCAGCAGCCGGTCAACAAGATAGAAAATTATTAAACAGTTTGTGATATATGCAAAAGTATGCAATAGATGAAAAGGGGTACTACGGTGAGTTTGGCGGGGCATACATCCCGGAAATCCTGTACAAGTGTGTGACCGATTTGAAGGAGTCGTACCTACGCATTATGGAAAGTGAACGATTTCGGCAGGATTTTGAGAAATTGCTCCGTGATTATGTGGGACGTCCTTCACCACTCTATCTCTCGAAGCAGCTTTCCAAACGGTATGGTTGTAAAATTTACCTGAAGCGTGAAGATCTGAACCATACGGGTGCGCATAAGATCAATAATACTGTCGGTCAGATACTGATCGCCCGCGAGATGGGCAAGACCCGTATCATTGCCGAGACGGGTGCCGGTCAGCATGGTGTTGCCACTGCTACCGTCTGCGCACTGATGCAGATGCCCTGTACTGTCTATATGGGAAAGACCGATGTGGAGCGCCAGGAGGTGAATGTGAAGAAGATGGAAATGCTGGGGGCGACGGTTGTGCCGGTCACTTCGGGCAATATGACGTTGAAAGATGCCACCAATGAGGCGATACGTGACTGGTGTACCCATCCGGGAGATACCCATTATATCATCGGTTCGACGATAGGTCCCGATCCTTATCCCGATATGGTGGCACGGTTACAGTCGGTTATCAGCCAGGAGATAAAAGAACAATTGTCGAGAGAGGAAGGTCGTGACTATCCCGATTATCTCGTTGCCTGTGTAGGTGGAGGAAGTAATGCTGCCGGAACTATTTATCATTACCTGAATGATGAACGTGTAAATATCGTGCTGGCAGAAGCTGGTGGAAAGGGTATCGAAAGCGGAGAATCTGCTGCCACCATCCATCTCGGTAGTGCCGGAATCATTCATGGATGCAAGACGCTTCTGATGCAGACGGAGGACGGACAGATTACCGAGCCTTACTCAATCTCGGCAGGTTTGGATTATCCCGGGATAGGACCTATCCATGCTTATCTTGCATCGACAGGCCGTGCATTGGTATTGGCCATTAATGATGATGAAGCACTCAAAGCTGCTTTTGATCTTACCAGGAACGAAGGAATCATCCCTGCACTGGAATCCGCCCATGCCCTGGCTGCACTAGAAAAGGTTACATTCTCGCCGGAAGATGTCGTGGTATTGACGCTGTCGGGAAGGGGAGATAAGGATCTGGAAACGTATTTCAATGTGCCAGAATTTTAATGTGCCAATGAGACTAATGTGCCAATATGCCAATTAAATGACTGAATCATCCAAATTCATTGTCAATTATCCATTTTCAATTGTCAATTGATAAAGTTTTGCCTCTTGTGTCTAAAAGATAAATAATATGAAGTTGAAATTAAAAACCAATAGTAAAAAGATAATGGGCGATCTGCATACGCCGGTCAGCATTTATCTGAAAGTAAGGGATGCCTATCCCCAGTCGGCACTTCTGGAGAGTTCCGATTTTCATGCCAATGAGAACAGTGTTTCTTATATCGCTCTGAAACCAATCGCACGGATGGAAGTGAACAGAGGAGTCTCCACTTTCCTCTCTCCGGATGATAAAGAAGAACAAAAGCCTCTTTCTGAAGATTTTACCATCTCCGATGCGTTGAGAAGTTTTGTTGATAGCTTTGAAGTGACAGGCGACGAAAAAGAACAATGCGGTCTGTTTGGTTATACTACCTTCAACTGTGTGAAGTATACAGAAGATATCGCTATCCGTGAAAGCAAAGAGGCAAGGAATGATGCTCCCGATATGCTTTATATCCTCTATAAATATCTGTTGGTGTTCAACCATTTTACCGATGAGATCACTTTGATAGAACTGCTGGAAGAGAATGAGATAAGCAACCTGCAAAAGGTAGAATCGCTGATCAATCAACGCAATTTTGCCACCTATAACTTCTTTACTGAAGGATCAGAACGGAGTACCATTCTCGACGAAGAATACAAGCAATATGTGCGTAGCGGTGTGGAGTCATGTCTTCGTGGCGATGTCTTTCAAATCGTTCTCTCGAGGAGATTCGTACAGCCTTTTTCGGGAGATGACTTCAAGGTATATCGTGCACTACGCTCTATCAATCCTTCACCTTATCTTTTCTATTTCGATTTCGGAGGATTCCGTATTTTCGGTTCATCGCCCGAGACGCACTGTAAAATACAGGGATCGAATATCAGTATCGATCCGATTGCCGGAACCACCAAACGGACCGGTAATTATCAGGAAGATATGAAATCGGTCGATTTCCTGTTGAACGACCCGAAAGAGAATGCCGAACACGTGATGCTGGTCGATCTGGCACGCAATGATTTGAGCCGAAATGCACATGATGTAAAGGTGGACTTTTTCAAAGAGCCTCAGTTCTATTCGCATGTAATTCACCTTGTGTCGCGTGTGACCGGCAAACTTAATGAGGACGCTGATCCCATCAAAGCCTTTTTCGATACTTTCCCGGCCGGGACATTGTCGGGTGCTCCCAAAGTAAGGGCCATGCAGCTTATCTCCGAGATCGAATCACATAATCGTGGTGCCTATGGCGGATGTATCGGTTTTGTAGGGATGAATGGCAATTTGAATCAGGCTATCACGATTCGTACCTTTGTAAGCCGGAACAACGAGTTGTGGTACCAGGCAGGTGCGGGCGTCGTTTCTCAAAGTAGTGATGAATATGAACTGCGGGAAGTAAACAGTAAACTGGGGGCACTCAAAAAAGCGATCGATATGGCGATCACATTATATAACGCATAAACTTTTTACAATGAGTAAAATACTTATTCTTGATAATTACGATTCATTCACCTATAACCTGCTGCATGCGGTAAAGTCGTTAGGTTGCAATGACGTGGATGTGATCCGCAACGACAAGATCGATCTTGTGTCTGTTACACAGTACGATAAGATTATCCTCTCGCCGGGGCCGGGTATTCCCGAAGAGGCCGGCCTGCTGTTGCCATTGATTGAGCAATATGTCGAAACCAAGAGCATATTGGGTGTATGCCTTGGTCATCAGGCACTTGGAGTGGTATTTGGTGCCACGCTGGAAAATATCCCGTTCGTCTTTCATGGTGTACAGACCACCGCAAAAATTATAGGAGGTGATTATCTTTTTGACGGATTGCCGGAGGAGATTCTCGTCGGGCGTTACCACTCCTGGATTGTCTCGTCGGAAAATTTTCCTGCGGAACTGGAGATCACCGCGATAGACGAAGTCGGCAGTATTATGGCGATGAAGCATAGGCGACTCGATCTGCACGGTGTGCAGTTCCATCCCGAATCGATACTCACCCCGGAAGGGATCCGGATCATTAGGAATTTTATTATCAATTGATAATTGATAATGAATTTGGATGATTCAGTCATTCAGTGATTTAATTGGCATATTTAATTACGTTTCACTCCGTTGAACGTTGTTTGTCACATTGGCACATTAAAATCTTGGTTCTATAAAAATGAAAGAAATACTATATAAACTATTCGATTACCAGTACCTCTCCCGCGATGAGGCGAAAGAGGTGCTGTTTTCCATCGTGAAAGGGGATGTGGCCGATACGCAGATTGCCGCGCTGATCACCTCTTTCCTGATGCGGAGTATCTCGGTGGACGAGATACTGGGTTTCCGTGATGCGTTGCTCGATATGCGGGTGGGTGTAGATCTATCCGATTATAGCGCTCTTGATATCGTCGGTACGGGAGGTGACGGCAA
Source organism: Proteiniphilum sp. (assembly GCF_034927365.1). Taxonomy (GTDB): domain Bacteria; phylum Bacteroidota; class Bacteroidia; order Bacteroidales; family Dysgonomonadaceae; genus Proteiniphilum. Next base: position 14,791 of record NZ_JAYFQD010000035.1, read on the forward strand.
GAACACCTTTAATATCTCCACCGCGGCATGTTTTGTGGTGGCAGGAGCGGGGTATCATGTCGTGAAGCATGGTAATTACGGTGCGACGGCGATCAGTGGTGCCAGTAACGTGATAGAACAACAGGGCGTCAAATTCTCTACCGATACGGACAAGCTTCGGAAAAGCCTCGATCATAGCGGCCTTGCTTATCTGCATGCCCCATTGTTCAGTCCCGCCTTAAAGGCGGTTGCTCCGGTAAGGAAAAGCCTGGGAGTACGTACTTTCTTCAATGTGCTGGGACCGTTGGTCAATCCCGTGCAGCCGGAATTCCAGATGCTGGGCGTCTATAGCCTGGCGATGTCACGGTTGTACGGTTATATCTACCAGGAGGAGAAGAAGAAATTCAGCATCGTACACAGTACCGATGGTTACGATGAGATATCTCTTACGAGCCAGTTCAAGGTGCTCACCAATAAAGGAGAACAACTTTACACGCCGGAGGAATTGGGCTACCGGCGGGTTGCACAGGAAGAACTGTATGGAGGGAATACGCTCGAAGAGGCATCTCAGATCTTCCGGAATGTATTGCATGCTACCGCTACTGAAGCCCAGATGAATGCGGTACTTCTCAATGCGGCTTTTGGTATCCAGACGATAGAGCAGGAGAAACCCATCGGCGAATGTATTGAAATTGCCAAGGACTCATTGTATGGGAAAAAGGCGATGAAAGCCCTGGAAAAGTTTGTGGAAATCAATTGTTAGTTAAGAAGTAATTTGAATTACCAATTGCCAATGGATTATTATTAGAGTGTTGAATTGTTTAATCATTGAATTGAAAAGGAGAGATTCACAAATGCCAATTTTTCACTTTTCATTTTTAATTCTTCATTTATAAAGTCTTGGTTCTTGGATCTAAAAGTCTTTATTCTGGAAAAAATGAAAGATATTTTAAGCGAGATTATCGCAAATAAAAGAAAAGAGGTTGCAGCACAAAGAGAACGGCTGCCTTTTCCTGAGTTGGAGAAGCGTCTGGCGAAGGTGATGGAAACTGTACCCTTTTACTCGATGAAAGAGGCTTTGGAAAGCTCCAAATCGGGGATTATTGCCGAGTTCAAGCGGTGTTCGCCCAGTAAAGGGTGGTTGTTTCAATCCGCGGTTGTGGACGAAGTGACACAAGCGTATGCTTTGGCAGGCGCTTCGGCGTTGTCGGTATTGACGGACGAGAAATATTTTGGCGGTACGATGGATGACTTGCGGGTGGCCACCGCCGGTGTGAAGATACCGGTGATGCGGAAGGAGTTTATCGTGGATGAGTACCAGTTGTTCGACGCCAAACTTGCCGGAGCAAGTGCCGTGCTGCTGATTGCTGCAGCGATCACAAAAGAAGAATGCAGACGATTTACGGAACTGGCGAACCAGTTGCGACTGGAAGTGCTGCTGGAACTGCATGATGAAGGGGAGGTTGATCATATCGGACCGCTCAATAGGCTTGTCGGTATCAATAACCGTAATCTCGGAAGTTTTGTGACCGATCTGCATAAGTCGTTCCGGATGGCCGATCTACTACCTGAGGACGCTGTGAGGATCTCTGAAAGCGGCATATCGAATACGGCCATCGTGAAGGAATTGCGTGATGCCGGTTACCGGGGTTTTCTGATCGGAGAGCACTTTATGAAGAGTGGCAATCCCGGACAAAGCCTGAAGGATTTTATTGATTCAGTAGTTATTCAGTAATTATTCGGCTTCGCCGTTATTTAATAGTTATTCGGCTTCGCCGTTATTCGCTTCGCGTTATTCATGCTTCGCATGTTATTCGATAGTAACAACCGAACAACAATTGAAAATCTACTGAACAACAACAGAATTACAACTGAACAACAACCGAATAACAACTGAATTACAATTGAATAACAACTGAAAATCTATGATAATCAAAGTGTGCGGCATGCGCGAGGAGTCTAACGTGCGTGAGGTGGAGCAATTGGAAACGGACTGGATGGGATTTATCTTCTATCCGAAATCGCCCCGTTATGTGGGAGAGAGGTTAGCCTATATTCCTGAGAGGGTGAAGAGGGTGGGAGTCTTTGTGAATGAAGATATCGACCGGATTCTCACGCTCGCGGAAAATAACCGGTTGGATATTCTTCAGTTGCATGGAGAGGAATCTTCCGATGATTGCAGGGTGTTGAAAGAGAAAGGATTTCTTGTGATCAAGGCGCTTGGGATAAATTCAGAAAAGCCTTTTCCTTCAGAACTGACCGAGCGCTATGAAGAGAGTTGCGACTACTTCCTTTTCGATACACGCACATCACTTTACGGCGGTTCGGGGAAGAAATTTGAGTGGAAGATCCTTGCTGATTATCGGGGTGAGAGACCGTTTCTGTTAAGTGGTGGTATTTCTCCTGAAGATGTGGAAGAGGTAAAAGCGTTTTCACATCCGCGATGCATAGGCATCGACCTGAACAGTGGTTTTGAAGTCTCTCCCGCCCTCAAGGACGTACAATTATTACAGAGATTTATAGGTGTATTTCGTTGAAAAAAATTATAAAATGAACAGAATAGATAGATTGTTTGTAGAGAAGAAGAGTGGTATCCTGTCGGTTTACTTCACAGCCGGATATCCCCAACTGGATGATACCGCAACGGTGATCAAGGCACTTGAGAACAGAGGGGTGGATTTAATAGAGATCGGTGTGCCGTTCAGTGATCCCATGGCAGATGGACCGGTCATCCAGGTATCCGGTACGCGGGCATTGGACAACGGCATGAGCGTGAAGCATCTCTTCGGGCAACTGGCTGGTATTAGGGAAGAGGTATCGATCCCGCTGGTATTGATGGGCTACCTCAATCCGATTATACAGTTTGGCTTCGATAACTATTGCGCGGAGGCAAAGAGGTGTGGTATCGATGGGCTGATCATCCCCGACCTGCCGTTTGCCGAATATATGGAGAGCTATAAACCGATAGCCGAAAAACATGGCTTGCATATCATTATGTTGATCACCCCAGAAACGTCGGAAGAGCGTATCAGGATGATCGACGAACATACTTCCGGCTTTATCTATATGGTATCGACCGCTTCAGTGACCGGAGCGAAGAATAGTTTCGGAGATGATAGTCTCTCTTATTTCCGTCGTGTGAACGCGATGCAACTGAAGAATTCTCGTCTGATCGGTTTCGGTATTTCCAATAAGGAGACGTTTGATGCTGCCTGCCGTGAAGCCTCGGGTGCCATTATCGGAAGTAAGTTTATTTCACTGTTGGGCAGTGAAAAGACGATTGACGCTGCCGTCGTAAAACTGGTAGAAGCAGTTCGTTGAGTGATTTTGTAATGATGCGCGTTTAATTTACTTTTGTATGCCGTTTGTCCCAATAAGCGGACCGGCCAAGTCTCTTTATGCTTCTCCAATCTCATGTGGGTGAACTGGCCTCACTGCTGACTGCCGTATGTTGGACGCTGAGTGCCATTTTCTTCGAGAAAGCCGGCCGAAGGGTAGGTTCTCTCTCGGTGAATATTCTCCGTCTGTTCCTGGGGATACTCTTCCTGGGAATTACCACGTTGTTTACCCGGGGTATGTTCTTTCCGATGGATGCCACCCCTTACAACTGGCTTTGGCTTGGCATCTCGGGTATTATCGGCTTTTTCCTGGGCGATCTCTTCCTCTTTAAATCCTATACCATCATCGGTTCCCGCACTTCCCAGCTTGTCATGAGCCTTGCACCCATGCTTACGGCTGCAATCGGCTGGTTCTTTCTGGATGAAGTCCTTTCAGTGAAAAGTATTTTGGGTATCGTGGTGAGTGTCTCCGGGATTATGATTGCCGTGGCGGGAAAGGGGTTGAAGCTGAATATACCGTTGCATGGCTTTCTCTATGCGTTGGGAGGGGCAGCAGGACAGGCGCTGGGGTTGATACTCAGTAAGAAGGGAATGGGTGATTATGATGCTGTGGCAGCCACCCAGATACGGGCAATATTCGGCTTTTTCTCTTTTATCCTTCTGGTGACATTTTTGAACCGGTGGAGGCGAGTCTTCCGGACAGTGGGGGACAGCACGTCGATGAAAGCTATCTCCATAGGGACTGTTTTCGGCCCTTTTATCGGAGTAGCCCTTTCACTTTACGCCGTGCAGCATACCGAAACCGGGATTGCTTCCACTTTGATGGCACTGGTGCCCATTTTCATTATAATACCTACCGCTTTTATGTTTAAGGAGAGGATCACTGCCCGTCAGGTAATCGGAGCTGTAATCAGTATAGCGGGCGCAAGTATCTTCTTTTTATAGAATTTGGAAGTCCTTTTGACTAAAATGGAGTCCTTATGCTCTTTCTTTTGGTTAGAATTATTTCTTCTTTTTGTATTTATTGGTTTGATTATAAGTTAGAACTGCATTTTCTACAGGTCGTGATTTCAATTGACTATTGCCAGTTCCATTTTTATATTTTTCCTTTGTCGTAGCGAAACGAATTATTTACAGCACGTAATATAGATATGAAGAATCGACTATCTATCCAAAATATTTTGTTCTATTTGAGTTGGACAATCATGTATACTATTATACTGTTAGTAGTGGTTCGGCCGGAGGTATTGACTGTTGGTAAGATTCTCGTGGCATTCATTATCTCAGCCATACTCGGCGTGCCTTCCACAAATTCTTTCCTCAAGTCTTTGAATAGGAGTGCAATTGATATAGACGATCTGAATTTAGGATTGCTTCCCGGAGAAAAAATAATATCTAAAGCCAATGCCACCCTGAAAAAAGGGGTAATCCGTTTGGGCGGTATTTTGTATCTTACAGATAGGCATATTCTATTTATCGGAACAGAATTTTTTGACCGGAATAAGAAGATCCTCTGTGTACCTTTATCCTTAATTGTCGACCGCAAACTTGACGATAATTATCAACTGAGAATAAGAGTAGAGTCCGGTAAAGAGTGTATCTTTGCTTTGGTGGGTGCTTTCAACTTCCTTTCAGCGTTAAACAGTGCTTTGAAATAGTATAAAATCATTATTTTGTTGAATCCTCCGTTTATGTGTAATGTCTATATCTTTTTATTCACAATGATTTTTCTTGTGAGTTTGTTCCTCTCCTTCTCTGATAGGGTAGAGGAGGAGCCTGATAAACATCGTCGGGGTTTGTCCTTTGTTCTAACCAGTAATCAACCTGATACACAACTTGAGGAACTCAAGGAGCAATATGAACTACTCGAAGTTGAATATAAAGCTTTGAAATCTGAGTATCGGCTTTGGTTTATTCTGTTATTAATTGCCTGCGGATTGCTTTACGTGATTAATCTGATACTTTACGCCAGGAGGGAGCAAGCGCACTTCCTTCAGGCAGAGATAGCAGAGGAGAAAAATCACATCAAATTGGAGAAGCAGCAAATAGAATCGGAACTGAAGTTATCCGGTGAACAAACTGATAACCTGCAGGAATTGTTGTTCCGGTACGATTTGTTTCTGAGATTTCGTGTGGAGCAGCAGTTGCAGATGCAGAAGAACGCGAACAGGGTGCGATCGAAATACCCGGCATTGGGTGATGCCTATGACAAGATGATGGAGATGGAGCGGGAGCAGTTTAACAGACTTGTAGATAAGCTTTTCACGGTAGAAGATATTCAACGGTTGTTCGGAATCCAGGATAAGGATAATATCCTGACTAAAAACGACCGGTTGTTGCTTTTTATGCTTGCCAATAATGCCGATAACGAACAGATTGCAGCGTTACTCAATATCACTACAGAGAACCTGAAATCAAGAAAATCGTATCTCAAAAGGAAAATCATGGAAAAGAGCACGGACTCCAATGGATTCCAGCGTCTTATAGCGCTGTTTTAATTAGGATCTCTTCGGGTATAGTTTGGTGGCTTTCTATATTTTTATAGAGTGGATATATAGAGAGAGAATAGAGAGGAAATAGAGTGGTACTCGAGAAGATACAACTGAAATAAGAGGGAGCCCCGGTGAAGGTACGGACTTGGATTTTTTGTTATGTTGTTATTTTTTGTAACTTTCGACTTTATTAGTTAACAACCAAGATAAAAGATTAAATATTATGAAGTTAAGATTTATTACGTTTTTCTGTATGGTCGTTGGTGGATATTTTACACTACAGGCGCAGGAATCCGTGTCTATCTATGAACTTGGGCGTCCTATCAATGATTATGAAGATAATTTCAAGAATCTGGTCAGCAATTGGAAGAAAAAGCATATTTCCAATATCGAGGATTACACTTTGAATGATATATCGTTTGTGGAAATTATCTCAGGCCCTGAGAGATATAATTATTACAGGAATTATTTTACGTCAGATAAGCCTGTTGGTAGCTCAATCAGTGGGAGGTTAGGTGGAGATTCAAAAGGAAATAGCTTTAGGGAGTTTATTATTATGCCTGCTTATGCCTACAACGAGTTTTATGATACAAGGGGGATGGATGAAAGGATAAGGGTGGTTCTCACGGATGAATTTCAACGGGAAGCCCGGGAACTGCTTTCGCAGGAGTTTAATATAGATACATTGCAATTGTTCAATATGCAAAATTATGAAGAACAATCAGATACGACTGATACTGGTTATTCCCGGGGATTTCGTGCTTATAATTATACCTCCTTATCTCCTGTTTCGCAGGATTTTAAAGATATTAGAATTGACCAGACTAAAACCATTTTCGACCTTGGCGTAGAAGATGCAAGAAAATTTGCACTTGAAAATCTGTTGGTAGAAAGAATAACGGGGCAGGTTGCTTTTAACGAAGTCGTGAAGCCCGGGGATAGCGTATATGCGATTGACTTTGATTATCGGAAAGAACCTTATACCGTTTATATAATCTGTAGCAGAGAAACGAAAAAAGTGGTTTGGGATACCTTCTTTGGAAGAATCAGGATTAAAGAGAAATAAGAATCTTTCTCTCACTCATAAATAAATTGAAAGTTGAGGAGTTAAGTCTATGTTCAGGTATCTTGTTGGTCCAATACTCATTTTAACGGTGATGGCCGGATGTAACACCCGTCAATCCGAATTCTCTGCTTTACTGGATAAGGCGGAGCAGTTGCGTTATCAGCGATGGATCTTTGTATTGATCATTATATTGTTATTTGTAGCTTTGGTTTTGTTGTTTGTATTGAAACGACAATATACACCCCAACCGGAATGACATACACAGGACATCAATTCATATACCATTGATATGAAAACGTTAAAGAGAACAAGAATTATTTTATGGGTAATGGCAATCGTGTTATCTACCATCTATGCCTATGTGTATGTTGGTAATCCATTTCAAAAAGAGTTTGATCTTGGTATTTTTGGGCTCGTATTCCCGCTGTTATTAATCCTAGCACAACTATTATTAAGAAAAAATAAATTTAAAAACGAGATGTCGTTATTAGCCTCGTCAGGATTATTAATCGTTTTCTATTTTATTTTTTTATAGATATTTTTTCAAATGATTTGCATCATACCAGGGAACGATAAGTCGTGGGGAAAATACTGATGCCTTTCTGATGACGGTCATTCCATCTGTAGAGTATATCGAGATGACAGACTTTAACCCATTCGAAAAAGTAAGGTACCTCGACCGCGACAACCGGTTCACGGGACGTGTTGTTTACCACGATCTGAATGGTAACTTCGTGCATGGATGGGGTTATGAGGACGGGGAAATAACGCGGAGCATCAAACCCGAGTGCGGAACGGATGATCCTGTGGTAATGATGAGTCCTTCAGGATCAGATGGTTGTGTTCTTGTCCAGGAATGGGGTTGGACACGTACCTGTACCGACTGGTACACGTATGATTACTATGGAAATCCCGTTTATACCGGTACTACCTGTACCGACTGGGAATGGGGACTGATAAGATCATATTGGGAATGTTCGTCTGGTGGCGGCCACAATCCTTCACCACCCGCAGTTGCGTCTCCTCGATTACAGGCTATTATAGCATTATTTTCTTTGACAAATACCCAGATCTCAATGTTGAACAGTGCACTGTCCCAACTGATTGCAGAGGGATGTTTGCAGGAAGCCATGTACAATAAACTGGTTGCAAAGAATGTAAAACTGCATTTCGGAATGGTAGAGAATCCTACCGACGAGACAGCTCCTGCTAATTACTATGCGGGTAGTAAATCATTAAAATTCAAAAATGATAATACCATCAATGCCGATAATTTGAAAGAAGAGCTTTTCCATGCATTACAGGATGCATATTATTCGGGTGGTATTTCCCAGTATGGTAAAGACGCGCAAGACAACAAACTTCCTGGACACGTGAATGTGGAATTTGAAGCAAAAGTGTTTAAGGATATTTCTATGGTAATGGGGAGTTATTCGGCTTTCTTTAAAACTGAAACTCCTGAGGAAATTGCTGCAAATGATGAATATGGCAAGTGGATAGGAGATGTGCAGAGTTACCCTATATTCCTTGGAGAGCCGATTGTGTACAATTATTGGTTGAATCTATTCAATCAACTTAATCCTCAATATTCGAGCCCTTTCAGTAATGACTTTAAGTCATTCCATAGTTTAAAGAATTTAATCGATGGTACAGATTGTTTATAAAATATCAAATAATATGAAAACGTATAATATCATTCTATTTATTGTACTGCAGGGTTTTATCTCTGTGGTGCTCTCTCAGGAGATAAGGGACGGGTTTAAGATTTTGAGAGAAAATCAAAGAGTTGTCTTCGAAGATCTGAGTTGGAATAATTATAGGGGTTATCCCCTGAATAAAAAAGGGGAGGACCTTTTCAATCCATCCTCAAGATTTTCCAGTATAGAAAAACTCAAAAGGATAGAAAACGCGTTATTTAGTGAACAGGAGCGGAATAGTATGCGCATCAATTACAGACCCCGAGCGATGATTAAGGTCAGGGCCAGTGATGGAAAGATAGTAGCTACCATATTTTATTTTGAAAATTTACAAGATCCATCCGTTATCGACACAAAAAAATTGAAGAAGTTGAATGAAAGGGTAAAGGAGGAACTGATGATAGAGAATTTGCTATTCAATGGAGAAAAAGCGGCATCAGGATATATAGCCGGACATATATGGTTCTTCAAGTTTTGAATTTTATAGAATTTCAAATAGAGATACCGGTATGCTCTTTTTATCAGATGGAAAGATACAGGAAGGAAATTGAAACTGAAGGAAGACTTCAAGGCAATTTGGAGCAGGAAGTCTTTCTGTTGAAATCTCTTCCGGTGTTTGTTCTCCTGAGAACCAGATAACCCGGTTTAATTTCTTGTTTTCAATGGGGGAGTAGATTGCTTGCTCCCTCTTTGAAAGCAAGATTAAAAACAAGTTATCCACGGATAGACAGAAAACCATATCTATTCTCACTTCTGATAAAATGAATATCAAATAATATGAAAACGTATAATATCATTCTATTTATTGTACTGCA
>NZ_JAYFQD010000042.1:0-4075 GCF_034927365.1 Proteiniphilum sp.
AAAATACGGAGAAACATTCTTATCAATTATTCAGGAGTACTGTGAAAGACATGGTTTGCAATCCTGTCTGCCGGAAAAGGGAGTATCCAAAAGAAAACAGAAAGAAAAGAAGCAGAAAAAAGAGAAGAAACAGAAAGGAGATAGCCGGCGTTTGAGTCTGGAGATGTTCCGTGCTGGAAAAACGATCGAGGAGATCGCGGAAGAGCGGAATCTGGCTATGTCGACTATCGGCACGCATCTGGCAAAATATGTGGAGACGGGTGAGCTGAACGTCGTCGATTTTGTGCCGCGGGAGCGGTTGCGCCTCGCCGAAGAGAAACTCATGGCTGCTTCTCCCGACGATCCGGTATATTATACCTTAAGCGGAGATTTTTCAAATATCGAAATCATGATGATCCTGGCACATAAAAGGAATGCTTTTTAATTCTTATTACGAAATTCGACAGGTGTTTCTCCTGTCTTGCTCTTGAATAAACGGCTGAAATATTGCGGGTATTCAAATCCCAGTGAAAAAGCGATTTCATTGACAGATAAATTGGTGTTCAGCAGCAAACTTTTTGCTCTTTCAATTAAATAGGCGTGAATATGCTGCTGTGTGTTCAACCCGGTCAGATTGCGGAGAAGATCGCTCAAATAATGTGTGGACATGGCTAATTCCGATGCGATATCGTTCGCCGTAATGAGGTTGTCTTTATTCTTTTCAAAATGATTTTGGAGGACTGATTGAAAGCGTGTCAATATGTCCGACTCGACACTGTTCCGTGTGCGGAATTGTCGGCTATAGAAACGTTCGGAATAGTTCATCAACACATCGAGTTGGGAAACGATAATATCCTGCGTATGTTCGTCGATATTCCGGTTATATTCATTTTCTATATTTTCCATTATCCCCTCAATCATCGTCCGCTCCGCGTTTGAGATATGCAGGGCCTCGTTGGTTTCGTAGGAAAAAAATTTCAGTTTCCCTATTTTTGCGCCCAACGGATATTTGCGGACAAAATCGGGATGGAATGCCAGCATCCAACCCCACCGGCCGGAATTTTCCACTTTTTTCATTTTTTCGTCCCACGAGTGTATTTGCCCCGGAGCAAAAAAGCTCATCGTCCCTTTCCTGAAATCATAATCCCGCCAGCCGTATTTCGCATTACAAGTCGTACCGTCTTTTATGGTGATTGAATATAGATTCAACTGCACCGGATTGCAAATAGGTACAAACTCTTTTACATCCGTCAGTCGACAGATGCTTATTAGCGGATGATTGGCGGGCGGGCAACCGAAAAGCTCCGTATAGTCTTCAATCGTGTTTACTTTTATCATTGGACGATCACCGATTTTCAATTCGTTTGACTCCATTTTACAAATCTTTTACTCGTTTGGTGCTCACAAATATAACGCTTTTCGCAATTGTCTGAAAATCTTCGGTATGATAGTATTTTGCAGAGCCAATTTCATAGGTATGGTTTTATCACATTCATACTGTAATCCCATACTTTTTGCTCATTCTCCGGCGTGTAATATTTTTCGCTCGGTTTTTCTTCGCCTTTCAGCCCGTAATACTTGCCTGTGACGCCTTCCAGTTCGGGAGAAACAGCAGCTTTAATACTGGGTGCGGCTCCTTCTGCGACAGAGTTCATCATCACCTTCCATAAGAAATAAATGATTCTTGTACCTAATGCCCCTGTCGATTCACGTCCAAGGCTTGTTTGCGCGGAACCGGGATGTACTGTGTAGAATGCGATATTATTGATACCTCTCTTTTGCATCTCTTTTACGAAATGTCGCATTATCCAGATCACATACAGTTTTGAAATGCCATAAGCTTTTGCCATCGAATATTTATTTTTCAATTCGATATCGCTCAGATCGGGCTTACCGCTCATTTTATGTGCGCCTGAGGAAACGGTTACAACCCGTGCCGATTGGCTTTTTTCAAGCAGTGGCAATAAAAGCTCTGTCAACAGATGCGGTGTGAAGACATTGATGGTCATGGTCTTCTCATGTCCTTCGACTGTCGTTTCCCTTTTATTCGTAAATTGCGCTCCGGCGTTATTGATAAGCACATCCAAATGGTCGTGCTTCTCTTTGATCTTATCGGCGAACTTTCTTATTTCGGCAAGTGACAGGAAATCGGCAGTCAGGTATTCAATCTTATTATTGCCTGATTCTGCTTTGACTTCTTCGTAGGCCGATTTTGTTTTCTCGGGATTACGACCGTGCATGAGGATCGTATGTCCCTGCTTCGCGAGAGTTTTGGCGGTTTCTTTACCGATGCCGTCCGATGCGCCTGTGATGAGAATGATTTTACTTTCCATACTGTTTTATGATTTGTTGATTATGAGTCTTCTTTGAAAATTCCATTTATTCAATTTTGCTCGCCTTAATAAAAAACGATTTATCGGAGTGGCTTCAATTATTAAATCCCTATTGAATGTTCTATTGTTTCAGCGGTGTTTTGCCATGAGTCCCTTCAGAACTTGTACCCAGTATGGCTCCAATATCGCTCGTTTGTAAAACTTCGTCAGGTATTCTTAATCCCTGTACGCCATTTTGTGCGATGGCGGTTTCTATTTCTTCCATATCGGAAGCCGACAATTTTATAGTTACCGCTCCTATATTTTCTTTCAGATGATCTAATTTTGTGGTTCCGGGAATGGGAACGATAAAAGGTTTGCGGGCAAGATGCCAAGCTAAGGCGATTTGTCCGGGAGTTGCTTCGTAACGTAATGCAATACGTTGTAGCAATTCGATAATATACCAATTGGCTTTGAGTGCTTCCGGGGTGAAACGGGCAAATTTAAAGGTAACCCGAACGTCATATTTTTCATCAAATTGCGTTGTGGGCGTATATTTCCCCGTTAAAAAACCTGTACCGAGCGGACTCCACGGCACAAAGCCGATACACAACTCTTCACAAACAGGTATTACCTCATGTTCCGGATCCCGTGTCCAAATAGAATATTCATTTTGTACCGCGCTTACTGTCTGTACGGCATGTGCACGCCTGATCGTGGCTGCTCCGGCTTCCGACAATCCGAAATGACGAACTTTCCCTTCCTTTATTAAATCCTGTACTGCACCGGCTACATCTTCAATCGGCACATTCGGGTCAACACGGTGTTGGTAAAATAAATCAATATAATCGCTTTGCAAGCGTTTTAGCGATTCATTTACTGAACTTTTAATGCGTTCGGGGCGGCTGTTGATTTCTATTCCTCCACCTCCCGGAGCGGGTGCCTGACCGAATTTTGTGGCAATGACTACCTTGTCCCGAATGGGAGCGAGCGCTTTGCCCACCATTTCTTCACTTAGCCCCATGCCATAGAGTTGGGCGGTGTCAAAAAAAGTAACTCCCAGTTCGTGGGTATCTCGTAGCAATTTGATGGCTTGTTGCATTTCCATTGGAGGGTTGTAGGTGCCGGCAAGGCTCATACAACCAAGCCCTAGGGCTGAGACCTTCAATGAGCCTAAATGGCGGACCGGAAGTTGAGAGGACAAAACAGGTGTTGCCTGTGCGCTTGCAAAACCACCAAATTTCGGAACAAATGAAGAAGCTGCAATTCCTCCGACTGTCATTGACGCTTTTATAAAAAATTCCCGGCGGGATATTCCGTTTTTATTTTCCATCTTATTTTCCTTTTAAATGAAATACAAAATTACAACTCGCTGTTGGATAAGGAACTAAACAAAATGAGGATAGTTGTATACAAAACGGATTAATTGCCACTTTTTAGTGCACATAAAAAGGGTGGAAACTCATACCAATAAGTTCCACCCCTGAGTTAGATTGACTTTTTAGAACCAAGAATCAAGACTTTTAGAGCCAAGACTGGTTACTTTACCTGAGGGCTATGTTTTATCTGTTCATTAGTATCCGCGGATTGCTTTGATTCCCGGAAGCACTTTGCCTTCGATCATTTCAAGCAGGGCGCCGCCGCCGGTAGAAACATACGATACTTCATCGGCCTGGCCAAATTTATTGACACAAGCAACTGAATCTCCACCACCTACCAGTGAGAAAGCACCTTTTTTGGTAGCAGCTACAATGGCATCGGATACAGCACGGGATCCTTTATCG
>NZ_JAYFQD010000037.1:0-10694 GCF_034927365.1 Proteiniphilum sp.
AGACATATTGATATGATGGAATTGAATTTTGGTGTCACCGATAGAATAATACATCATCTGATGCTAAGTGCATGTTTTACTTCGGATATTGGTCTTTTCCACGGTCGGATGGGAATTGCGTTGGCAATGTCCGAGTATTCCAGAGATAAGGAAAGTGATATATATTTTGATGTAGCATCCTGTCTTCTGGATAATATCATGGAAAATGTACATAAAAATTTGGCCTGCTCATTTGATACCGGACTTCCGGGTATTGGCTGGGGTATAGAATACCTTATACAGCACGGATTCGTAGAGGGAGAGAGCGTGGATATTTGTGAGGAAATTGATCAGAAAATAATGGAAACTGACCCCAAAAGAATTACCGATTTTTCATTAGATACGGGCTTTGAAGGTTTATTGCATTATGTGATATATCATTTACAGGGGGCTATCAATCAAAATACAAAATTACCATTCGATGATGGGTATTTGTCTGATCTATATGACGTCTGTACACAGTTAAAGGTTCAAGAAGGAAGTGAGGTATTATATTTATTGTTGGATGTCTATAAGCAATTCTATCTTTCCGGAACGATAAAAAATTATAATGTAACACTTATTGACTTTGTTTCTGTTGAATCAGGTGATTTGTCTGAGAAAATAACATCTTATCCATTGGGATTAAAAGGTGGATTAGCAGGAAAATTATTGAAAAACATATTTGCTAAATGAGAAATATCTATATTTTCGATGAATACACCAGTTCCCGAAAGAATGGAATTGGCACATATCTTCAGCAATTATTGTGCTGTTTAGACACCTCTGATTACAATATCTGCCTGATTGTCTTTAATGCCAATACGGAAGAATTTAGTATTGTGAAAGAGAAAAATATCTCTAAGATGCTTTTTCCTCCTCTTAAAGGCAATTTTTTGTCCCAAGTAAAAGTAATCGATAAGTTTTTAAGATTGTATATTAAAGATAATCCCGAGAATATTTTCTTTTTAAATCATTCTCCCTGCCGTGATTTTATAAAGTCTTTAAGGAATATATTTCCACTCTCTAAAATTGTATTCACGATACATGATTTCGGATGGACAAATCCTCTTATGGGGAACTTGAAAGAGTTCAGAAATTTAGTGAGAAATAAATCTTCCTATACAGACAAGAATACAAAAGAGAATTTTATTATCAATTATTATGAAGAAGAGAAAGAGATGTATCAATTGGCAGATCGGACTATTTGTTTGTCACAGGACTCTTATGATGTTCTTCGATTGATCTATAGATTAGAGAAGGATAAGATTTCTTTGATTCCAAATGGATTGAAAAAGTCGGGAATAGTAATAAAAGAGAGAAACTCGGAAGAGGTAGGAAATTCACTCAATATAAAGCACAATGAAAAGATTCTCATAACAATTGGGCGGCCAACCCGGCAGAAAGGTATATTTGACTTGATAGAGGCAATGAAATTGGTCCTAAAAATCAAACAGAATGTAAGGCTTGTAATTATCGGTGATGCCAACGAACAATCTTTCAGGGAACTGATAAACGCCGCTTCACCGTTGGCATCTTCAATAACTTTTACCGGTTTGTTGGATAGAAAGAGTATCTACAAGTGGATATCCATCGCTGATCTGGGGATTATCCCTTCTTACTATGAGCAATTTGGTTTTGTCGGGGTTGAAATGATGATGCTTGGTTTGCCGATTATAGCATCGGATGGATTAGGCTTAAAAAATATGTTTCAGAATAATGTCAATGCCCGGATTGCAAGGATTGGAAACAGGAAACGGAAGATGGAATACCGGAATAATCTGGCAAATGCCATTCTTGAATTATTAGATTCTCCTGATCTATGCGATAGTTTAAGTTTCCATAGTAAAAAGATATATGAGGAAAAATATCATATCCGTTACATGAAACAGAAGTACAAAGAACTGATCCAATCGCTATGATGAGAAATTCATTTCCTTCATATATCCAACTTGATGCTATGGATTGTGGCCCCTCCTGTTTGCGTATGATCTCCAAATATTACGGGAAGCACTACAGTCTCCAGACCTTACGTGAACAGTCGTTTATAACCCGTGCGGGTGTTTCCATGCTGGGGATAAGCGATGCCGCGGAACATATCGGATTCCGTACGTCGGGAGTAATGATTTCATTTGATCAATTGGTGGATGAGGCGCCTATGCCCTGTATTGTACACTGGAAACAGAACCATTTTGTGGTGGTATATGATATCAGGAAAGACAGGAAAGCCGGGCACCGTGTGTATGTGTCCGATCCGGCTTTGGGATTGGTGGTATATGATGAAGTGGATTTCAAAAAGTGTTGGCTGAGCACGAAAAGGGAGGAAGAAGACAAGGGAGCGGTCTTGCTCCTGCAACCCGGACCGGAGTTTTTCGACCTTGTGGATGAAAAGGAAAATAAAAATCGGAGCCTTCGCTATTTCGTTCGATACCTGACACCTTACAAAAGCCAACTCATACAATTGGTAATGGGAATGTTGGTAGTAAGTGTCCTCCAACTGATTTTCCCGTTTCTTACCCAGTCACTGGTCGATACCGGTATCCGTGACGGAAACCTCAGTTTCATTACCCTGGTATTGATTGCCCAACTGGTTATTTTTGTGGCCCGGCTCTCTGTAGAGTTCATACGTAGTTGGATAGTGCTCCATATGAATACCCGGATAAACATAGCCCTGATATCCGATTTCCTGGCAAAACTGATGAAATTACCCCTCCGTTATTTTGATACAAAAAACACGGGTGATATCATGCAGCGTATTGGTGACCATGGCCGTATTGAAGCTTTCCTCACCGGCAGTTCCATCAGCACGCTTTTCTCGTTTGTCAATTTCTTCATATTCGCTTTCGTGTTGGCCTATTACAATCTGGTTATCCTGGGAATATTCCTTGTGGGAAATACATTATATGTGCTGTGGATACTCTCCTTTATGAGATATCGCCGGGAACTGGACCACAAAAGGTTTGCCCAGTCGGCCGGAGAACAGAGCAATGTCATCCAGCTTATCACGGGGATGCAGGAGATCAAGCTCAATAATTGTGAGAAACAGAAACGGTGGCAGTGGGAACGCATCCAGGTGAAACTGTTTAAAATAAGTGTTAAGGGAATGGCTTTGGGCCAAATACAACAGGTCGGTTCAGTATTCTTCAACCAGACCACCAGTATCATTATCTCTTTCATAGCCGCCAAGGCGGTTGTAGATGGGCAAATGACACTGGGGATGATGATGGCCCTCACCTATATCATTGGTCAACTTTCCTCACCGGTGGAGCAATTTATCGGTTTTGCCCGTTCGTTCCAGGATGCACAAATCAGCCTTGAACGGTTGAATGAAGTGCATGGAAAGGAAGATGAAGAAGAGACTATTCAAAATAAATTGACGATCCTTCCGGATAAAAGAGATATTACCATTGAAAACCTGTCGTTCAGTTATGACGGTGCCGATCGTGACTATGTGCTGGACAATATCAACCTGACCATACCGCAGGAGAAAGTGACCGCTGTGGTTGGGGCCAGCGGCAGTGGTAAGACTACCCTTATAAAACTGTTGCTCGGTTTCTATGAACCGAATAAAGGTAATATAAAAGTAGGAGAAACCCCGTTAAGCGTGATCAACCCCCAACTGTGGCGCAGCAAATCCGGATCGGTGATGCAGGATGGATTTATCTTTTCAGAAACCATCGCAGAGAATATAGCGGTGGGAGATGACTTTATTGATATAGAGAAGCTGCGTCATGCCGTAACGGTTGCCAATATCCGCGACTTTATCGATTCCTTGCCGTTGGGTTATAACACCAAGATAGGAATGGAAGGCAGCGGCATCAGTCAGGGGCAGCGGCAACGGATGCTGATTGCTCGTGCCGTGTATAAGAATCCTGAGTTTATCTTTTTCGATGAAGCTACCAATGCGTTGGATGCAAATAATGAGAAAGAAATTATGGAACATCTGAATGAGTTCTATCAAGGAAAAACAGTGGTGGTAGTAGCCCATAGGCTAAGTACAGTCAGAAATGCCGACAAGATAGTGGTGCTGGACGGAGGGAAAGTGGCGGAAGAGGGTACACATGATGAACTCACTGAATTGAAGGGAAAGTATTACGAACTGGTAAAAAATCAGTTAGAATTGGGAAAATGAATAGCAGGATATGGAAAAAGAGGAAAAGAAATACAAACCTATTGAACTCAGGAGCGAAGAGGTACAGGAAGTGATGAGCCGTGTACCGCCCTGGATACTTCGCCGGGGTATTACAGTGCTTTTTATCATTGTTCTCTTATTGTTGGCCGGTAGCTGGTTCTTTAAATATCCCGATGTGATACAGGCCGAAATTACGGTTACCTCTCTGGAGCCTCCGGCCAGCGTAGTTGCCCGTTTTACGGGAAAAATTGACACTATTTATGTCGGGAATGGTCAGAGGGTGTTGCGGGGAGAGCCGTTGGCCGTAATTCGCAACCCGGCCAATACGGCTGACATGCTTTCTCTCTTGAAAAGCATAGAGGGGTGGAAAGCTTCTGATTACGATTTGACGAAAACTCCCGTACTGTTTCCATCCCAATCTGTCGGTCTGGGGAGTATCCAAAATGTCTATGCCGCATTTTTGAACAGCCTGAATGATTACAGGAATTATAAGTCCCTGAATTATTATCCGAAAAAAATTGATTCACAAAAAGAGCAGTTGGCAACGCAAAAAGAGTTTTTTCTCCGGACAGGAGAACAAGCACCGGTAGTTGAAGAACAGTACCGGACTTCAGAGAGTATCTTTAACCGTGATTCCGTACTCTTTACGAAAAATGCCATCTCAAGGAATGAGTACGAACTGTCAAGAAATAATTTCCTGCAGAGAAAACAGGCCTACCTCTCCTTTAATGCCTCGTTAAAGCAATCGGAACTGGTACTTATACAGGGGGAGGGAGTTCTGCTCGATTTGCAGCAACAGGCAGCGGAATTAGAAAGCAAATATAGGTTATCGTTGCATAATGCCACAGAGGCGTTAAATGCCCAGATCAAGGCATGGGAACAGGATTATCTGATGGCAAGCCCTATCAGCGGTGTCGTCAACCAGATGGGGATATGGAGCAACAACCAGAATGTTACTGCGGGCGAAACGGTCTTTACCGTTGTGCCGATAGGACAGGATAAACCCAAAGGAAAAGCGATGTTGCCGGTACAGGGTGCGGGAAAGGTAAAAGAAGGACAGCGGGTGAATGTGCGTATCAATAACTTTCCTGATCAGGAATTCGGATACCTGACAGGGAAAATAATCAGTATTTCGAGTGTTCCTACTCCTGAAGGATTCTATGTGGTGGAAGTAGATTTTCCGGAGGGTATGAAGACCAATTATGGTAAAGCACTGCCTCTTTCCCGGCAAATGCAGGGAATAGCCGATATCATTACCGACGATCTGAGGTTGATGGAGCGGTTCTTTATGCCGGTCAAGAAAATATTGAGTAACCAGAAATAATATGGAGAACAAAATGATAAAAGACCTTTCTTTTTTACAGTGGTATGCTGAATGGTTGATGAAGAAAAACAACTCTAACCTCGGGTTGGGTTTATGGGATGGTAAGATGGAGATGGCTATTGCTTTTTTTCATCTTTCAGGACTGACAAAAAACAAGATGTGTGAAATAGAGGCAAATAATATGATAGATGAGGTGTATAACAGTCTTACTCACAATATTGCTTTTGATTTTGCAAATGGACTATTGGGGATTGGGTGCGGTTTTGAATACATCATAAATAAAGGTTTTGCAGAAGGAGACAGTGATGAAATTCTATCAGAGATTGATGCTGTGGTAAGAAGTATCATTGATGGCCGGCCGATAGACTCTCTGGATATTGGTAAAGGAGTCTGTGGAGTGGGGTACTATCTCTATTGCCGTTTAAGGAATAAAGCCGGAAATGATGAAAGTATGACAACCTTAAAATTGAAAGAATATCTTATTTACCTGATTGATTGGATATCAGAACTTCTTATGAAAACGAATAAAACTTCTGAATGCAATGATGTCTATTTCCTGCTCTGCAGATTTCAAAAACTGGATGTTTTTAATTTCAAGGTAAACAGGTTAATAACTCTTTGCTTACAGAAAATGATGGAAGGTGGTTGTGGTGTAGAGGATCATTATGAATTAATGGGAATTCAGTCTTTAAAATTATTGAAACCATGGATATAACAGCCGAACTGACTTTTGTAATACCCGTTCGCATTGATTCTATTGAACGGAAAGAAAACTTGGATACTGTATTGTCTTACTTATCTACTAATACTGATGCTTCTATTATTGTTTTGGAAGCTGATAGCGAACAACGATATAATTGGGCAGACTGCTCTGAAAAAGTGAAATATATTTTTGTAGAAAGCAAAGATCCGATTTTTCATAAAACCCGTTATGTAAATAGATTGTTACGGGTGGCGGAAACCGATATCGTGAGCATGTGGGACGCCGATATTATTATACACACCAGCCAAATTATTAATGCTGTGGAAATGATTAAAGGGGGTGTTACCTTATGCTATCCCTTTGATGGGTGTTTCTACTTTTTAAATCCGGAACAAAGTCGAAGTGCACGAGCTGATATCATTTCGGTCCTGGATGACCAGGGTCAAGTGGAAATCTTTACCAGGCTCGGTCGTACTTCTTCAGGAGGAACATTTGTTGCCAATAAGAAGAAATATCTTGAACTGGGGGGAGATAATGAGAATTTTTATGGTTGGGGATTGGAAGATACAGAAAGATTAAAGAGATTTGAAATTCTTGAAGAAACTATTAGCTGGATTGACGGGCCTTTATATCATTTGTATCACCCCAGAGGAATAAACTCCTGCTTTGATAATGGCATGCGAGAAATACATGGTTTAAAGGAATTTGTTCGTGTCTGTAAGATGGATAAGGAACAACTTACAGATTATGTAAATACATTCCCATGGAATAAGAATAACCAGTGAACTCTCAGACTCCAGTTAAACGCAAATTAGGGGCACTCAGACTGATTTATCAGAAATTTATCAGGAGATAAGGGTGAAATGATCTCGGAGAAATTATTTAAAGGAGAGTAGTTTATACTCGATAATTTATTGAAGAACTTTTTATATAGTATGATGAAATTTGATTCTTGCACATTATTTGCCCAGCACAATCTGTCTTGTATTTCACACATGAAATCTATTTTTTCTCCGTGAAGAAATAAGATGTCAGCTTTATAAAAATAGGCCATAAGAACATACTTGAACAATTCATATTTGGAATAATCAGTCTTAAAATGATAGCTGTCAAAACAAATAATTATAAGGTCATCTTCATTTTTAATTGAACGGGACAATATTGAGTTTAAATGCTCTTGGCTAATTTTATGTATAGGAGAATCTGACTTAATCCATGAGACCTTAAACTCCCTTTTTCGAGAGAACTCTTTTTGATGGCTACCATTGCCATATAAGCAAAATGTGTTTATGTAAGAGTTGTCAGCATATTCTTTTATTTCATCTTCGAGCAAGTTGAATTTTATAGGATATTTTATGCTTGAAATGATGTGGTTTATATATTCCAGGCCGAACAAGTCTATCCCAATTTTTATCTTCTCAAAAATATCTGTATGATTAAAAATATTCAATGAGCACCTTAGCAAATTATGATAGAGAATCTTTAAATCTTCAAAATTAAATTTTTCACGATGTTGAGTTATCAGTTCAGAATAAAAAATAATTGAAGCTTCTACTTTTTCTTTTGAATATTTATCCACCCAACCCGATATATTTTTACCGGAAACTCTTATCATAACAGTTGAGTCAGAGATACAATAAACCTTATCAAAATCTGAATATAATAAAATCATCATATCATCGGTATGCCATGCTAAAGGGTAGTATGATATTTTATGTTTAACAAACTGATTAGTTCTGAATATATGTTCACTTAAAGATGACCGGCCTCTGTTCGTGATTTTTTTTAGGTATAGATCCGTCGAATTCTCTATTTGTCCATACTGATATGCTTTTGAAAAAGGATCTCCATATTGATTAATGAGTATACTTGAATATTTGATTACATTTATCCGGTTATCATTTATTTGCGGGAGATGTCGGTAGAAATCAGATATGACATCTGGTCCCAAAATATCATCATCGCCTAATATTAAGAACCATTCTTCGTCGGATATCATCTTCACACATTGGAAAAATTGTTCCCCTAGGGTAATAGGATTCCTTTCATTCTTAAATTCCTTGTACACGATATCTAACTTATCAGCATAACTTTCTATTAATTTTCTTGGGCTGTTGGGGCTATTGTTATTGCCGATATAAACTTTAAATCTCTTATCGGTCTGACAACTCAGAGACGACAGGGTCTTATTAAAATATTCTATGTTATAATAAGGAATAACGATGGCAAGTGACATATTAGGTATAATTTAATTGATTACTTAAGATGAACTATTTCTTTACGGGTCGCTAAGGACAGCAATAATCAGTAATTTTGAATTGCATACGTAAAAAAGAATATTCAAAGTTACATATAAAAATATGATTATCCGCAATGCGACCTATTATAAATTTTGGATTTGAAATCGGAGCGATATGAAACAGGGGATACGAGTCAATGGGTTTATTATTAGATATCTAGGGTTCACCGAATCCGCACAAACAGTTGATTTTAAGAAAAATAACCCTATTTTTTGTTGTGGATTTGGATGAAAAACAGTAAATTTATGGTCAAAACGACTACAATATGAAATACAGTTCTCAAGGAAAGCAGTATCGTCTTGATTTATTCTCGACCACGCTGGAGAAGTCGCTTTACCGGTCCAACAGGTGGTACAAACTGGCTGAATCGATGTCCAGGGGCGAGATAGAGCGCGTGTACAACAAGTGCCTCGACGACAAGCACTGTGGCGGCGGCAACAAGCCTGCCCGTATAGTCGTGGGAGCACTGATCATCAAGCACAAGATGAACCTGTCCGACGAGGAGACCGTTCAAATCATATCCGAGAACCCCTACATGTAATAATTTGTTGGTCTTGAGGAATTTACAAGCAAGCCTATTTTCGATTCGAGCCTGTTCGTGTATATCCGGAAACGGATTGACGTCGAGACGTTCAACAATCTGACCCTGACCTTGATGGAAGAAGAGAAACGCCGTGAAGAGGAGGCGAAAAAGAAACGTGACGGGGGTGACAGCGGAAGGGAAGATGGTACGGGTACCAGCCATCCCGCGGGTGATACGGGCAAGGAGGAGAAGGAGAAAGAGGATGACAGCTTTATAGATGAACAGGGGAACCTTCATTCGGGCAGTCTCAAGATAGACGCCACCTGTTGTGAGGTGGAGGTAAAGTATCCCACCGACCTTGACGTTCTTAATGACGCCAGGGAGGTGAGAGAATCCCTCATAAACAATCTATTACACCATTGATATAATACTTCCGGACAGACTGACAACTACCTATAAAAAGGAATTACCTTATCTTCCCCATATGCAGGGACGTGCCGATATCATTACCGAAGATATTTCGCTTCTCGAAAGGTTTTTCCTTCCAATGAAAAGGATTTTGAGCGAAAGTTTGTAGAATCACTGACTTTTCAGACCCTATTTGAAAAGTATAAGGGTAAACAGATCATTCTGGATTTCTGGGCGAGTTGGTGCGTCCCCTGTATAAGTGATATCAAAAAGTCAGGAGAAATAAAGAGTTTCTTGTCAGGGAACGATGTGGCATATATTTATGTCTCCATAGACCTTGATAGAAATAATTGGATTTCTGCTTCTGAGGAGTTAGGGATAACGGAACTGCAGTTCAGGATAATCGATAATTCTACTTCCCCTCTTATCGATTATCTGAAAATCGGCTTAATCCCAAGATATATTTTCCTCAATAAGGAGGGATACATTATTAATTTATATGGAAAATCACCATTGAAGGAGCATCTGGAGTATTACAATGAGATTTTCAGTAGATAGTATTCATACCTTCCATGCATGGGATGAGGGAGCTATAGCGCCTATTATTCAGGATTTTACAGTCTATTAGTCTTATTTAACTCTCTTTTCTTAAAGGAATTTGCTTTATTTGCGGAATATTCGTAAATTTGTGTTGTTTGCGTTTTGTGAGTTTTAATAATATGGAACCAGAGATTGTTCTCTATTGGACGGGAGTGAAACGATACATTTATAACAATTAATGAATATGATTAAATTCTTTATTTTAGCCGGCTTAAGTGTCTTCTTTTGTATATCCCCATTATTGGCGGACGATAAAGCCCCCGTGAAAATAACGGTGCATGTGGACCGTTCACTGACGGAGGAACCACAGTGGGTATATTGGATTGGACGTGTTGAGAGTGAGTTTTATTTTCTGGATTCCTGCTACCTTGAAAAGGGAAAAGAGTTTTTTTCCCTCGAACATGTTTTTACCGACGATTCAGAGGATTACTCCACATGGCTTACTTTTTCCAAAAAAGGACCAGTCCAAGCGGTCATGCATGTGGAGGACGGTGATGAGATAACCGTATATATTGATGAAAATATAGGCATATTCCCCAGAGCCAAAGGTTCAATAACCGTGGAAGAAGCATATCGAGAAGTGTTGGAAAAATACAAGGTGCGTGATGCCATAAAGCGGTTGGAAGATTCACTTTCCATTGCCAAAGATGAGAAGAGTATCGGTGAGATTGCCCAGGCTTTGGACA
>NZ_JAYFQD010000008.1:0-124477 GCF_034927365.1 Proteiniphilum sp.
TCATTCTTCAACTGGCTGAATGAAAAAACAACTATTCAAAGAGCGCAAAAAGTAAGATCCACAAAAGGATTACTTATACATACGATGGGAAAAATCGCCATCGCATTCATTTATCTAATTTTTTAAATACTGATTCGCATAAATAATTGATTAATAGAAATATCCCCCCTAATAGCTGAAATAATCCATCAAAAGAAAATCAACAGGAAGCAATATAAGGTATCCCAACCGAAACCGGGATAATTGTATCATTCTCCTTTTTCAAGTCTTTTCTTATCTCCTTTGTTCAATTTCTTTTGGACAGTTCTGATACTTTCAGCTACAGGCAAATTTTCGGGTATCGTTCCTCCAATTTCTTTAATGGTCTTACGCACTTTTGCACCCACTTCATAATGGGTTTGATTGGCCTTCTGCTTTCCCTTTATATTATCTTTTCGTAATTTCTCTTCGGTTTATGTCGCGCGGAATAGATTAGCAGCCAGCTCGGTACTACCCATATGATCCAATATGTGTTGACTTTTTTTCAATCCTTTATGTTTATGTATACCCTTAGCGTCCAATCCTCCATATAAACCGGCATAACCATGGTTTTGAAATATGGCATAGTCCAGTCCATCCTGCACTCCTGCATTTTTTGCTGCAGCTGCCAGATAGGTATTATGTTTACTCATTTCATTTCTCAGGAAAATACGTCTCTCTTCTTCTGTACGAAGGCTATTGTAAGCATCCATTTGTTGTATTTCCTGAATGCGAGTTTGAACGGCAAAATATGTTTGACCCAATGCGACTACTTCTTTAGATGGATCGGCATTCTGAACAATCAAGTAACAGGCATAGCGGGAAAGTTTGTAACTTGGATACATGTGTTTAGCCCCTTGACCGGCAATTAACACCTCGTTGGCTTCAACGATGTGTTCAGATGGATCATTATCACTATTTTTGCTGGCTTCCCAAGCTTTCTCTATAACCCCGATAAAATTCCTAAAATCAGTATATCCCAATGCCTTGGAAAACTCCCTCGCCATCCAATACTCATTGCCGTTTTCATCTGTATGTTTGATCTTCTCAAACATATTTTCCTTGTTTTTTGATATCTCCTTTGCCATATCAATATATTTTAGCAGTTATAAAAAGCCTGAGTACCAGCAAATATATAAAAAAATAAAGAGTGACAGAAACAAAAAATAAAAAAACCTGTAAACTTAATCGCTTACAGGTTTTTAGACATAGGAGCGGAAGCGGGGGGATTCGAACCCCCGGTACAGTTACCCGTACGTCAGTTTAGCAAACTGGTGGTTTCAGCCACTCACCCACACTTCCTTGTGGATTTTCGCAAAATCGGATGCAAATATACAAGATTGTTTTCAACTTGTCAAAGAAAAGAAGACTTTTTCAAATGAATCTTTTTAATTTTGCACCGATTGTCATAAGTCAATATATAAAATGGAACAAGTAAAAAAGAAGAAAAAAGGGAAAAAGATAGTTCTGCTAGTTGTCAGCATTATATTTCTGTCGCTGGTT
Source organism: Proteiniphilum sp. (assembly GCF_034927365.1). Lineage (GTDB taxonomy): Bacteria > Bacteroidota > Bacteroidia > Bacteroidales > Dysgonomonadaceae > Proteiniphilum. Next base: position 1,522 of record NZ_JAYFQD010000008.1, read on the forward strand.
ACGGCCGGGGTTTACCTATACAACACAGTTTTTCAGCCATTCTCGCTACCTGAAACAGTATATATCCATATAGACCGTGAGATGAGTTATGAAGATGTGGTTAAACAACTGAAAGAAGAGGCAAGTCTCCCATCGGAAGAAATATTCAGGCTGCTCGCTGAACAGATGAATTACCCCAACAAGGTAAGATCCGGAAGATATGCTATCGAAGACGGGATAACAATGCCGGATGTAATACGTCGGTTGAGATCGGGTACCCAGGCGCCTGTAAAGCTTACGTTCAACAATCTACGAACCGCGGAAAACTTTGCAGGACGGGTCTCTCAACAGTTGATGATCGATAGCCTTTCGTTACTCAACGCACTGAACGACCCAGCCAATGCCGACAAATTCGGATTCAACAACTACACATTTGTAGCAATGTTCATCCCAAATACGTACGAAGTGTACTGGGATGCAAGCATTGACAACTTGTTAAGCCGCATGAAGAGAGAATACGACCTCTTCTGGAATGCCGAAAGAAAAAATAAAGCCGAGAGAATAGGACTTACACCCGTACAGGTCTCTACCCTGGCATCCATCGTGGAGGAAGAAGCGACCTATGCAGATGAATACCCTATCGTCGCGGGACTGTATCTGAACAGGTTAAACAGAGGCATGCGACTGGAAGCCGATCCCACAATAAAATTTGCCCTGGGAGATTTCACGTTACGTCGTATTTTATTCAGGCATCTAGAGGTGGAATCACCTTACAACACCTATAAAAACAGCGGATTACCACCGGGTCCAATCCGTATCCCTTCCATACAAGGGATAGACGCCACATTATCACCCCAGCAACACGAGTATCTTTTTATGTGCTCCAAAGACGACCTTTCCGGTCGACACAACTTCGCAACCACTCATGCCGAACATTCACGAAATGCGGCGGCATACCAAAGGACATTGAATACACGGGGGATTTATTAATGCTATTTCAATCCTGTAAACGGTTGTTCGCAATCTTTCCGGATAGGCCACAAAATCATAAAAGTACAATCCTGGGTTATTTCTTATTCTTCAGCCGCTGCTTCACAGTTTCCTTATCCTGATGGATTTGCGCGACTAATTCATCTTTGGTGTCGAATTTCTGATCGGTACGGATAAAATCGATAAATTCCACGCTCATCGACTGATTATATAAATTGCCATCGAAATCAAAAAGATTAACTTCTACACTTATTTCATCGTCTGAATGTAACGTAGGACGTTTTCCGATATAAAGCATTCCCGGATAAATAAGATCGTGCAAATGTACTACTACGGCATAGACACCTAACTCGGGTACGACTTTATAACGTTCCCAAACCCGCATATTGGCAGTGGGATACCCAATTGTACGGCCGACCTGATATCCTTCCACGATTTTACCCGACAATCTGTAATTGTAAGATAAAAGCTCATTAGCCTCCTTTATTTTCCCCGCTTTCAATAATCGGCGTATCTGTGACGAACTCACATCATTACCACCCAATTGAAGTTCGGTAGCCTGGATCACATGAATCCCGAGATTATTCCCATATTGTCTGTATTCGGCATAACCATCCTCCCTATTGCGTCCGAAACGATGATCATAACCGACAACCAACCGTTTCACATGAAGCCGCTCTTTCAAAACCTTTTGCATGAAATCCTTCGCGGGGAGTAGTGAAAGTTCAACAGTAAACGGGAGACTGATACAATAGTCGATACCTGTGGTAGCCAACTGTTCAACTTTTTCGTCAAAGCCACACAAAAGTGCCGGTTGATAATCTGTTTGCAGTACTTTGCGGGGATGTACCGGAAAAGTGATCACAGCAGAGGGCAATCCATACCTGTCCGCTTCCTTCCTTACCTGATCGATCAAATGCCGATGACCAGTATGTACACCATCAAAAAAACCTACAGTCGCCACGAATGAAAGATCGCCAATCTCTTTCTCCACAGCCAAGTCAATGAATTTCAAAATCGAGTAAATTACGTATTAAACTGCGAATATAAAACGAATTTGGCAAAGCTTTGTTTAAAAATGAAAGATTCTTCGATATCTTTTCTTCCCTATCCGACCTATTGTCAAAGAAATCAGGCAAAATAGTTTCATATTAACATCATTTCTGTACCTTTGTATTCAACATTATCACATTATCAAGTTTAATCCTTTTAAATAAAAAAAGCGATGAGATCTAAATTTATTTTATTGGCTGTAATGAGTATGATTATCGCAACGACAGGTTGCACCGAAAACGCGAAACACAACACGCTCACGCAACAGGAGATTGCCGACGGATGGCAATTACTTTTCGACGGCACAACGTTGAACGGTTGGCGTGACTATAATGGGGAGAAACTGACGGCTCCCTGGTTTGCCGAAAACGGCATGATCCAGGCCAAAGGTGAAGGGGCTGATGAGCATGGTTATATCGTTACCGAAAAAACGTATGAAAATTTCGAATTGGTGTGGGATTGGAAGATTGCTGACGGCGGTAACAGTGGCATACTGTATCACGTGGTAGAAAACCCGAAATTTACCGTTCCTTACGTAACCGGACCGGAATACCAGTTGATCGATGATCTCGGATTCCCGGAACCGCTGGAAGAGTGGCAGAAGACTGCAGCAGATTATGCCATGCACACTACCGATCCGGCTAAGACCATTATCAAACCGGCAGGGGAATGGAACACTTCTAAAATAGTTTTTGATAATGGGCATGTGGAACACTGGCTCAATGGTGAGAAAGTGATTGAATTTGAAGCGTGGACCGAAGACTGGTTTAACCGCAAGAACAGCGGTAAATGGGAGAATGCACCTGAATACGGATTGGCAGGTAAAGGTGTGATTTGTCTGCAAGACCACGGTTCTGCCGCCTGGTTCCGTAATATAAAAATAAAAGAACTACCCCGCAAGACAAAAGAGGTAAACTTGTTCAACGGAACAGACCTGCATGGATGGGAGATCTACGGAACCGAAAAATGGTATGTTCAGGATGGGCTTCTGGTATGTGAAAGCGGTCCGGACAAACAGTACGGATATCTCGGTACCCGTGAATATTACGATGATTTTGATCTGACCGTTGAATTTAAACAGGAAGCCGACGGGAATTCAGGTGTCTTTATCCGTTCATTCGTAGAACCGGGTGCTATAGTAAATGGCTGGCAGGTAGAAGTAGCTCCCAAAGGGCATGACACGGGTGGCATCTATGAATCTTACGGCCGCGGATGGTTGGTACAGATTCCTGATGAAAAAGAAAATATTTTGAAAGAAGGAGACTGGAACACCTTGCGTATCATGGTAAAAGGCGACAACGTGAAAACCTGGCTCAATGGTGAAGAGATGGTCGACCTGACTGATGAAAAAATCGGAAAAGCACAGGGCCGTATCGCGTTACAGATCCACGACGGTGGAGGCATCAAAGTATTGTGGAAGAGCCTGAAAATAAAGACATTGTAATTAGAACATATAACAGGTGACAGAAACGGAAAAGCGGTACATTCTTCTGATTCGTTTTACTGATAAGGTAAAGCCCGGTCTCACAAAGGACTGGGTTTTATTTTCCTCTTCCAGTCCATTTTCTCACCTATCCACCTACCCCCTGTCCAACCTACCCACCTGTCCCCCTGTTCACTTTTCATATTTATTTCCATTTTATTTTGAAAAAAGAACCTATCTTTGTATGATTAACTCACTTAAAATAAAGAATGACAGAAAAAAACGGACTTTTACAAAGTATTATTGAAGGTATTCAGGAAAAAAAAGGGAAAAACATCTGTACTATTCATTTAAAAGGTATACCGGGCGCTGTCTGCGATTATTTTGTAATTTGTGAAGGCAATACCCCCACACAAGTATCGGCACTGGCTAATTCGATAGACGAGATTGTCAAGAAAAAAAGGCACGAGGATCCTATTCGTGTGCATGGTCTACAACGTGCCGAATGGATTGGTATGGATTACGGTAATATAATTGTACATATATTCCTGCCTGAACTTCGTAGTTTTTACAATATTGATAATCTTTGGGAAGATGCCCGATCAGAACACATTCCATCCATATATTAAAACTTATTTCTCAAAAGATTGTTACAATAATCCAGATGATTTTCCACACTAAGATCATCAAAAAAAATTTTGCAATAGAGAGTCAGTCAAATGAACAATACAAACAAAGAAAATAAACAGGACAAACAACCTACTCTGCGTCCGAAGATAGGCGGAAACAATAACGCTAAAAAACCATTCAATCCCTACTGGATTTACGCCATTGTGTTGGCATTTCTCATGGGAGTCTGGATGTTTGGACAGGATCCTTATTCAAATGAGGTAAAATGGTCCGATTTTCAAGAATACGTAAAAGACAACCGCGTAAAAAGTGTGGTGATATACAGCAACAAGAAGCTGGCTGAAGCAATGGTGCGTGATGAGTCTGTCAGTTATGTCTTCGGCGATAATGCCAACAAAGCAAGCAAATCACCGGTGATTTCTGTAAAAATAGGCTCCCCCGAGACGGCATCTCAATTTATTGATCAGGTGAAGTCTGAGAAGAATTATGATATTAAGGTAAGTTTCGATACCACGTCGGAAGTTTGGGGAATATTACTCACTTTTGCACCATTTCTCCTGCTCATCGTATTCTGGGTATGGATGATGCGCAGGATGCAGGGTGGTGCCGGAGGTGGTGGAGGCGTTTTCAACGTAGGCAAGTCGAAGGCGCAACTCTTCGACAAGGATTCCAGCCAGAAGGTGACATTTAAGGATGTGGCCGGTCTTTCCGAAGCCAAGGAAGAGGTACAGGAAATTGTGGAATTCCTGAAGAATCCCAATAATTACACAAACCTGGGTGGGAAGATACCCAAGGGAGCATTGCTTGTAGGCCCTCCCGGAACAGGAAAAACATTACTGGCAAAAGCCGTTGCAGGCGAGGCCAATGTACCTTTCTTTTCCATCTCCGGATCTGATTTCGTGGAGATGTTTGTCGGTGTGGGTGCTTCACGGGTAAGGGATCTCTTCCGTCAGGCCAAAGAAAAAGCCCCCTGCATTGTATTTATTGACGAGATAGATGCTGTAGGACGTGCCCGTGGAAAAAATAATAATTTCGGTTCGAATGACGAACGGGAAAATACGTTGAACCAGCTTCTTACCGAGATGGATGGTTTCGGATCGAACAGTGGGGTGATCATTCTCGCTGCCACCAACCGTGCCGATGTACTGGACAAGGCTCTGCTCCGTGCAGGCCGTTTCGACAGGCAGATCTACGTAGAACTTCCCGACCTGAACGATCGAAAGGAGATATTCAAGGTACACCTTCGTCCCGTCAAGATAGATGAATCTGTAGATGTGGAGTTTTTGGCAAGGCAAACACCCGGCTTTTCGGGTGCCGATATCGCCAACGTTTGTAATGAAGCAGCGCTGATTGCCGCAAGAAAGAAAAAGAAATTCGTAGAAAAAGAGGATTTCATGAATGCGGTTGACCGTATCGTGGGTGGGCTCGAGAAGAAGAACAAGATCATCACCCAGAATGAGAAGAAGGCTATCGCCATTCATGAAGCGGGACACGCCACGTTAAGTTGGTTCCTGCAATATGCTAACCCGTTGGTAAAAGTGACTATCGTGCCTCGGGGAAAAGCACTGGGGGCAGCCTGGTATTTACCTGAGGAACGGCAGATTACCACCAAAGAACAGATGCTTGATGAGATGTGCGCCCTTCTGGGAGGGAGAGCTGCCGAAGAAATATTTATCGGATCGATTTCGTCCGGGGCGATGAACGATCTGGAACGTGTAACCAAACAGGCATATGCCATGATTACCTATATGGGGATGAGCGATAAACTGCCTAACCTTAGTTACTATGATTCGTCAGGACAGGAATACACTTTTTCCAAACCGTATAGCGACGAAACCGCCAAGTTGATCGATAGCGAGGTGAAAGCAATGATCAACCAACAATACGACAGGGCGAAACAAATTCTTACAGATAAAGCGGAAGGCCATAACCAGTTGGCAAGTATCCTTCTGGAAAGAGAAATTATCTATTCCGACGACCTGGAAAAAATATTCGGCAAACGCTTATGGATATCACGCTCTCAGGAGATTCTGGAGAATGAAAAAAACTCTTCCGACGGTATACATATTTCGCCCAAACGACACGGGTCGGGAGATCATATTTTTATCGACACTGATGAAAAGGTCGCATCCACTTCACAGCAGGAAAATGAAAGCAATGAAGAGAGCAGAAAAACAACCGGTCTCAATGAATAAATAAAGAACAACGGCAATAGAGAATACCAATAATATTCTAAAGCTAACTGATAGCCTGACTTTTAAACAGTCAGGCTTTTTTTCTTTCATATTGTTTTATCTAATTTAACGAGGATCGATAATTATACGATTGAACATTTCAAGGATTGTTTTCGTTATAAGCACGAAGACGATTCGATGATTTATTGATTTGATAATTATTATTCAGTCAATCATTAAATGATCTAATCATTGCGGGGTACAGACCGTAACAACAAAAAATTCAGATGTATGAAAACAATTCATTATTACTTATTCGCAATATTATTCGCTTTGTCTGCAATCAGTTGCAACAGTTCCAACGCGAAAAACAATGAGAATAACAATTCTAAAAACAATATAAATATGAAATTCGAAAAAGTAGCATTACCTTATGCAACCGACGCTTTAGAACCGGTAATCAGCAAACAGACAGTAGAGCTTCACTACGGTAAGCACCATCAAGCCTATGTAGATAATTTGAATAAATTGGTAGTAGGGACAAAATTTGAAAATGCAGATCTTGAAACAGTAGTGAAAGAGAGTGACGGAGCGATCTTCAACAATGCAGGACAGATCCTCAATCATAATATTTACTTCACCTCTTTCAAAAAAGACGGCGGTGGTGAGCCGAAAGGTAAATTGGCCGATGCCATTAATGAGCAATTTGGATCGTTCGAAAAATTCAAAGAAGAATTCAATGCAGCCGGAGTTTCCGTATTTGGTTCAGGATGGGTATGGCTGGCAAAAGACCAGGCCGGTAAACTTTCTATCCTGAAAGAAAGTAACGCAGGTAATCCCGTTACAAGCGGTTTGGTTCCTATTTTAGGTTTTGATGTATGGGAACATTCATACTATCTCGATTACCAGAATCGCCGTGCCGATCACCTGAAAGAAATATGGAAGATCATAGATTGGGACGTGGTAAGTGCACGTTATTAATTGAAAGCAATCTTCCGGTATAATAGATCACAATAGTCAACTGGATGGGAGGGAGTGAAAAAAATTCACTCTCTCTTTTTTTATCCATTCATCATGATACCTGTTAACATCCTCCCCGAGTGTACTGTTTGCCTACGTGCCGAAAAGAATATATCTTCCTTCTCGAATGTGCACAATAGACTTTTTTCGATGTTTGCCTCAGGTACACCGAGTCTGATCAACTCTCTTCGGTTAATCTCTTTCAGGTCAACATGATATTTGGAATAGCGATTTTTTCTCGGAAAAAGAGAGAAGTCGGACAAGTCAAAGCCCTGATTCTTGAAACTGCTTACCACCTCATCACCCACTTCATAATGTGACACATCTATTGCCGGACCTATGCCCGCAATTATATCAGCGGGAGAAGAACCTAATTGTTGTTTCATCTCCACGACCGTCTTCTCTACAATTCGTCCCACAGATCCTCTCCATCCAGCATGAATAGCAGCTATCACATGATTCCTCTTGTCGTACAGAATAATCGGAACACAATCGGCTGTGGTGGCACACAGAAAAATATCTTTTTCAACAGTTATAGTTGCATCCACACCATACAGAGTCTCAATGGCTACAGCATGATCAAGATCGAAAAAAGTCTTGTCTATCGTCAATACCTTGGTCCCATGCGTCTGGTGAGGAATGACAAACCGGCTTATATCCATATAGAGCATACGGGCAAGTATTGCACGATTTTCACTGATATTCAACGGACTGTCATCAGAAAAATTCCCCATATTGAAGGAAGAGTAAGATCCGTCACTCACCCCACCCTCACGGGTAGTAGTAAAATGAACAATATTCTCTTCCCGGTCGAAAAGATCAAATAGAAGCAAATTGTTGTAAAGAGGGTGTGGCTTCATCTCAAAACGTTAAAAATCCTCTTCATAATAGTTGTCCTCTTCTTCCTCTTCTTCTCCAGAATCAGAGGCATCGTCGGGAAACTCCTCTTCCGATTCGAATTCTAAAAAAGACAGGTCAAGATTTCTGTGTACCAGCGTATCACGCGAAGCCGATATCGGCACATAATCATCCGAATTGAGTTCCCGCCAGATCAGATCTTTCAGCGCATGGATTCCGTACCCCGTAATAGAGGAAATAAACAGGTAAGGAATGTCTGGTAAGTCCAATGCTATCTCGTGCATCAGTTCTTCATCGAGCATATCTGCCTTTGAAATTGCCAGTAGATGGGTCTTATGCAACAATTCAGGATTATATTGAGTCAATTCGTTCAGCAGAATATTGTATTCCTCCTTTATGTCATCCGCATCGGCAGGGATCACGAAAAGCAATAAGGAGTTCCGTTCAATATGACGAAGGAACCGCAAGCCAAGTCCTTTACCTTCGCTGGCTCCCTCGATAATTCCCGGGATATCGGCCATCACGAACGACTTTCCTCCACGGTATTCCACAATACCCAAATTGGGCTGAAGTGTAGTAAAGGGATAGTTGGCGATCTTCGGCTTTGCAGCTGATACGACTGAAAGCAGGGTGGACTTCCCGGCATTGGGGAATCCTACCAATCCGACATCCGCCAATAGTTTCAACTCGAGAATTACCCACCGTTCCTGATAAGGTTCTCCCGGTTGAGCATAACGAGGGGTCTGATTGGTAGCCGACTTAAAATGGACATTACCCTGACCGCCACGGCCTCCCTTCAACAAGACAACCTCCTGTCCGTCATCGGTAATATCACATAAATACTCCCCTGTATGTGCATCATAGGCGACAGTACCACAGGGTACTTCAATCACCTTACTCTCGCCCTTTTTCCCGGAACGTTGGGCTTTCGCCCCACCTTCACCATGTCCGGCGAGGATATGCCGTTGATAACGCAGATGGAGCAATGTCCAGTAGTTACGATTACCACGGAGGATAATACTTCCGCCATCCCCTCCGTCGCCCCCGTCAGGACCACCCTTCGGGATATATTTTTCTCTTCTCAAGTGGGCAGAACCGCGTCCTCCCTTGCCTGACCTACAGAAAATCTTTACGTAATCTACAAAATTTGTTTCCGCCATCTTATTTTCCTAACTGGTCGATCTCTTTCGCGATGGAGCCGAAGATATCATCAATAGAACCGACTCCTTCAATATTTTTTAATGTGCTGCGTGTGCGGTAGAATTCCTTGAGCGGTTCGGTCTGCGAGTGATATACTTTCAGTCTCGATTCAATCGTTTCCCTATTATCATCCGACCGGCCGGAGATTTGCCCCCGTTTCAACAGTCGATCGATCAACTCTTCCTCTTCCACTTCAAGGCTGAGTACAGCATCTATAACCTCGTCATGTTTTGCCAACATCTCACCAAGTGCTTCGCCCTGAGCTAATGTGCGGGGAAAGCCGTCAAAGATAAACCCTTTGGCATCGCTATGCTTGCTGATCAGACTGTCCAATATATCAATCACCAACTCATCGGGGACGAGATGACCTTTCGACATGTATGAGTCGGCCAACTTACCCAGTTCTGTTTCTGCTTTAATCTCGTTTCGCAATATATCTCCGGTAGAGAGGTGTTTAAGCCCATATTTCTCCACTAATTTTGCGCTTTGTGTTCCTTTTCCCGATCCGGGAGCTCCAAAAATTACTATATTCAACATATCTTTCTTCAGTTAAGTTGCAAAGATACGATTTTTTTATTTTCCTCACGTTAGCTTCATCTCCGTTTTTACCCTGATCTAATTATCAGGAATCGAACTAATTTTTTCGTTATCTGTTTATTGAGAAGATATCAACATAAAACAGTCTCAATAATGAAAAAGGATGAATTCAAACAAAAAACGGTAGATGTAATTAACGAATTAGCGGATTATATCACCAAATTGGAAGAAAAAGCGGAAGAAATCGCAGAGGACGCAAAAGAAGAATACAGCGAACGGCTGGATAAACTGAAAGAGATGAAAGATAATCTCTCCGCCAAGCTGGCTGAATACGAGCAGGTAGCCGACACCAAATGGGATGTGGTGAAAGAGAGTGCGGGCAATTTTTTCACTACAGTTTCTGATGCATGGAAAGAGAATTTCGACAAGATAGCCGACGCCTTCAGGAAGTAGCTATTTGATATTGTCTTCGAAATGGTTTAGCTTGTTTTTCTCACCGGCTAACCAGAGGATATCGCCAGCTTCAAACACGAAAGAGGGAATAAGTTTTGTTTCCGACTGGCCTTCACGGTCGATACCAATAATCATGCACTCTGCTTTTTCCCGAATTTTGGAATTGGCAATGGTTTCCCCGACCAACGAAGAATCGGGGTCGATGATGTATTGCGAGACACTGATATGGTGTTCTCCATCGTTATTTTCCTTTTCGTTGACTAAGCCCTTTCTTTCATCCAGATACTGAAAGAAAGCCTGTATCTCGCTGTCCGAACCCGCTACTACAATCCGGTCGAACGGGAAGATCACCTGATCCGGACCGGGAATATTAATTTTCTTGTTTCCCCGGATGATTGCCACGATACTGACTCCCGTCTGTTCGCGGAAATCGAGTTCACGTATCATTTTTCCTGCACTGGGAGATAATTGTGAGACTTCACACTCTTCAATATGGATATTCTTGTTCAGCAGAGCATTGGCCACGGTCGGCAAGATAGCTGATTTATTTTCTTCATGCCGCTGCTTTTCATTGAAATTTCTCAGAAAACGGATTTCCATATCATGCGATTGCTTTTTCAATCCTTGGGAGAAGATGATAAACGTAATTAAGTTCAAGGCAATTACAACCATTAACACCGCCAGTTTTGGGAAAAGCGGGATGAGCACCATCAGGACAACAACCGTAGCCAGCACCACACGTATGGCCGTCAAGGAAATAATTGCACCACGGTTAATCGTACGTTCATGATTCCATAGATTTTTAAATTCCGGTGTCTGTGTTTTTCCTATCACCATAGCCTGTATGAAAGGAGACATCACCAACAGTGTGGTAAAACCCGATAAGATCTTGCCCCATGTATCCGGGACGTATGATAAAATAAAAGGGGTGACAAAGTTCCTGAAGAGCAATAATACCGCTATGGAGAGCATAAAATGGATACCAGTAGAAGTCAGGACGCTTTTCAGCAAACGGTTCCAGTCGCTTTGCTTGTTTACAGCCTTATAACTGGATGCAGCATAACCTGTGACAATCTTATTCCATCTTTGGGGAATCCTTTTCTCTATAAAAGCCGATACGGGATTGGCAATCTGTATACAGTAAGGGGTTGTGAAAGTCGTAATCACCGAAACGGCAACGATAATGGGATATAATGTTTCACTGATGACCCCGAGAGTCATACCCAGTGTCGCGATAATAAAGGAAAATTCCCCGATCTGTGCAAGACTGAACCCGGCATTGATAGAAACTTTCAATCCCTGTCCCGACGCCAATACTCCCAATGTGGCAAAAACGATACGTCCAACCAGTACGACCCCGGTGAACAGGAGGATCAAATCGACATGATCGATGATTATACTTGGGTTGATCATCATTCCCACAGAGACGAAAAAGACAGCTCCAAAAAGGTTTTTAAGGGGCTCGACCAGATGTTCGATACGCTTCGCCTCAATGGTTTCAGCGAGGATAGAACCCATGATAAAAGCGCCCAAAGCAGGAGAGAAGCCCACCTGCACGGCAAACAGTACCATTCCCAGGGCAAGCCCGACAGAAACGATCAGCAGAGTTTCATCGTTCAGATACCGTTTCAGTGTCTTTAATAAAGTCGGGATCACATAAATTCCCACCACGAACCAGATAAAAATGAAAAACAGCAGCTTCAACACACTGTTGAACAGTTCTGCCCCTTCGAAATGTTTACTTATCGCCACGGTAGAGAGCAGCACCATCATCACTATCGCGGCGATATCTTCCACGATCAGCATACCGAAGACGATACTGGCAAACTTCTTTTTTTGAAGCCCCATATCGTTGAATGCCTTGATAATGATCGTCGTCGATGACATAGAAAGCATTCCGCCCAGGAAAATACTATCCATCGCTGACCACCCCAATAATTGTCCGATAAAATAACCGATGACAATCATCGAACCCATATTGATCAGTGTGGCAATAGATGCCGTTCCGCCAACATCCATCAACTTCTTGAAACTGAATTCAAGTCCCAGCCCGAACAACAGGAAAATTACTCCGATTTCCGCCCAGACCGTCACGTTACCCATATCCGCCACGGTGGGAAGCCATGGTATATAAGGGCCTGCCAGAAGACCCGCTACGATATATCCCAACACGATCGGTTGTTTCAACCATTTGAAAACAATCGTCGCTATACTGGCGGTAATCAGGATCAGTGCCAGATCACCGATAAAATCGGGTAAATGTCCCATTGGCGTTTATTCTTTGAGTAGAAAAATGTTGATACTTGCTTGTGATCTAATTATGGGTTACAAATGTAGTGAAAACAATGAAAAAATCCAAGTTCGCTTGAATTTTCCGAAACACATATCCTTTAAATATAAGAAAAATGTTTTTTTTATGGTATATTTTTTTCTTTTTTCTACAAATAGACTATTAGTTATGACAATTCACTACTTTAATCTAAAGAATGCACATTCCTCTATTGTGGTATTTTTAATTATAATAATCCATTTTTTTTTTACACCGTAAAAAGCAATAACTACTTAAAAAAATAGAAGGAATAGAAATTTCTACTCCTTCAACGTTATCAGAGGTACCTGGCAGATTCGAACTGCCGTCAACGGTTTTGCAGACCGGTGCCTAACCACTCGGCCAAGGTACCATTTTCAAATTTAGCGCAAAGATAGAATATTTTTTCGAGTTATAAAAAGATTCCTTTGCATTTCTATTACTCTTTCAAGCTTTTTCCTTCAATCTATTTCAAGAAAACAGCAATCTGAAAGCATCACTCACCCTTTTCACCTGCTGGATATTGATCTTCATCTTTTTATTAAATCCTCTCAGATTATTGAATGGTACAAGAATACGGGAAAAGCCCAGTTTTTCAGCTTCCTGAATACGCTGTTCTATGCGATGTACAGGCCGGATTTCGCCCGACAATCCTACCTCTCCACAAAGACAGGTGTTATTTTCTATCGTCATATCGAGGCTGGACGAGAGTACCGCGCTGATGACCGCAAGATCCATACCGGGATCACTCACCCGCAAGCCACCGGCAATATTCAGGAAAACATCCTTTTGTGCCAGTTTGAATCCAGCTCGCTTTTCCAGCACTGCCAGCAACATGTTCATCCGCCGGATATCAAATCCGGTAGCCGAACGTTGAGGGGTACCATAGGCAGCGGTACTTACCAATGCCTGAGTTTCGATCAGGAAAGGGCGGACACCCTCCACCACTGCGGCAATAGCTACACCACTCAACCCGTCATGGTTCTGGGTCAACAGCAACTCCGACGGATTGCTCACCTCACGCAGTCCCGACTGGTTCATTTCGTAAATAGCTAATTCTGCAGTACTTCCGAACCGGTTCTTGACTCCACGAAGGATACGGTACATATAGTGCTGGTCGCCTTCAAACTGCAATACGGCATCGACCATATGTTCCAGGATTTTTGGACCGGCTATGCTTCCCTCCTTGGTGATATGACCAATCAACAACACCGGGACACCCGACTGTTTGGCAAATTTGAGGAGCAAGGCTGCACATTCACGCACCTGCGAAATTGTACCCGGCGACGATTCCAATGCCTCACTGTAAATGGTCTGTACCGAGTCGATGATCAATAGTTGCGGCGATACTTTCCTTACATGCTTAAAGATTTCATCGAGATTGGTTTCACACACGATTAGACATTCATCATTTTTTATGCCTATCCGGTCGGCACGCAACTTCAACTGTCCGGCACTCTCCTCCCCTGACACATAAAGCGACCTCATACCGGTAAGTTTGAGAATAGTCTGCAATACCAATGTCGACTTACCAATGCCCGGTTCTCCACCGATCAATACTACGGACGCCGGGACCAATCCACCACCCAGTATGCGATTCAACTCTCCGTCGTTCATATCGATCCTTGGCAATTCGTCAGCTTTGATCTTGCTCAGCGGCATTGGTTCGCTCTTCATCTCTGTGAAGGAACGGGTATCTTCCTGTTTAGAGCCAACATCCTTCCGCACTAGTTCTTCTACAAAGGTCGACCACTCACCGCAGGCAGGACATTTCCCCATCCACTTCGGAGATTCATACCCGCAACTGGAGCAAAAATAGACAGATTTCAGTTTCGCCATGGAGTCATTGTTTAGAAAGGTAAAGATAGAGAATTTTCTTGTATTTTTGTAAGTCAGAAAAAAACAAACACAGATGTCAGTCATTCATACACTCATTTCCAAATCACTGAATATCTCTCTCAGAAATGTAGAGAACAGTATCAAACTGCTAGAAGAAGGGGCTACCATCCCTTTTATCAGCCGCTATCGGAAGGAGGTCACAGGAGGTTTGGACGAAGTGAAGATCGCCAGCATCAAAGAATTATATGAAAAATATTTAGAGCTTGGAAAGCGTAAAGAATATGTATTGAAGTCGATTTCGGAACAGGAGAAGTTGACTTCCGAACTGGAAAAGCAGATCACCGATTGTTGGGACGGTACCGAACTTGAGGATATCTATCTCCCCTATAAGCCGAAACGGCAGACGCGCGCAGAGATTGCCCGCAAGAATGGTCTGGAACCGCTCGCTAAATGGTTGATGGCGCAGCATAACGGTTCAGCAGAAGTAAAAGCCACACAGTATCTCAATGAGAATGTGACTGATGCGGAAACGGCATTGAAAGGGGCTCGTGATATTATTGCCGAATGGGTAAACGAAGACACTCATGCACGCCAGTTGGTAAGAAATGTGTTTGCCCGTGAGGCGGTAATCACTTCCAAAGTGGTGAAAGGAAAAGAGGGAGAAGGTGAGAAATACCGGGATTATTTCGATTTCTCCGCACCTTTGTCACGTTGTCCGTCACACCGCCTCCTGGCCATTCGTCGTGGAGAGGCAGAAGGATTTCTGCGGGTCTCCATCACTCCTGATGATGATAAATGCCTCGACAGGCTGGTTCCCCGCTATGCCAAAAATGATTGTGAAGCGGCAGATCATGTGGAAGATGCAGTGACCGACAGCTATAAACGACTTCTGAAACCTTCCATAGAAACGGAATTTGCCAATCTCTCTAAAGAACTGGCCGATGAGGCGGCTATAGCCGTCTTCGCAGAAAACCTGCGTCAATTGCTGTTAGCTCCCCCTTTGGGACAGAAACGCATTCTGGGAGTCGACCCCGGTTACCGCACCGGTTGTAAGTTGGTTTGTCTGGATGAACAGGGAAATTTGCTGCATAACGAGACCATCTATCCCCATCCACCACAAAACGAGTTCTCCAAATCGGCAAGTAAGATAGTCAAACTCGTTTCCACCTACCGGATCGATGCCATTGCCATCGGGAACGGTACTGCCAGCCGTGAGACTGAACGCTTTATCACCAATCTGAGATATGAAAAAGAGGTGAAGGTGTTTGTGGTAAGCGAAAGCGGTGCATCGGTCTATTCTGCCTCGAAGACAGCCCGTGAAGAGTTTCCGGAGTATGATGTGACAGTACGTGGCGCTGTTTCTATCGGACGGCGACTGAGCGACCCGCTGGCTGAGTTGGTGAAGATCGATCCCAAATCGATCGGTGTAGGTCAATACCAGCATGATGTGGATCAGACAAAATTAAAAAAATCGCTTGACCAGACAGTAGAGAACTGTGTGAACCTCGTGGGAGTGAACCTGAACACAGCCAGCAAACACCTGCTTACCTATGTCTCAGGGTTAGGAGAGTCGTTGGCACAGAATATCGTCAATTATCGGGCAGAACATGGCCCCTTCCGTTCACGCAGGGAATTGAAGAAAGTACCCCGTTTAGGCGAGAAAGCGTTTGAACAATGCGCTGGGTTCCTCCGCATTCCCGATGCAGAAAATCCGCTGGATAACTCCGCCGTGCACCCGGAAAGCTATACGATCGCTGAACGGATGGCCAAAGACCTAAAATGTACAGTGAAGGAACTGATTCGTAACAAACCGTTGATCGAAACCATCGACATCAACCGCTATAAAACGGGGACCGTGGGTGAAGAAACACTTACTGACATACTTCAAGAGTTGGAGAAGCCGGGAAGGGATCCGCGCACCCAGGTACAGGTCCTGGAATTTGACCCCAATATCCGCACCATCAACGATCTGAAAGAAGGCATGACCCTTCCAGGCATCGTGACCAATATCACCAATTTTGGTTGCTTCGTGGATGTAGGTATCAAGGAAAACGGACTGGTACATATCTCCGAACTGGCCGACCGTTTCGTCTCCAATCCTACCGACGTGGTATCACTTCACCAGCATGTAAAAGTAAGGGTGATATCCGTTGATCTGGAACGCAAACGGATTCAGCTCAGTATGAAAACGGTGGATAGGTGATTAGGTAGATGGGATGTGATGATGTACAAATGTGCAAATAGGCACAATCAACAACTTTTGTCCCAATCAATCATCAGTTGCCTTTCGAACAGGTTAAAACTCTTCCGGTGATGGGGTGTGATTCCGTACTGTGCTAGTGCTTCCCGATGGGTTTTGGTGGGATAACCCTTATTGTGAGACCAATCATAGGCGGGATATGTTTCATGGAGTTTTTGCATATACTCATCGCGGTATGTTTTGGCAAGGATAGAGGCAGCAGCGATAGAGCGATATTTTGCATCTCCCTTAACTACACAGGTATGAGGAATGCTGCCAAAGGGACGGAAACGATTACCATCCACCAGTATATGTTCAGGAGATGTAGATAAACAAGTTAAAGCGCGGTGCATCGCTTTTACAGAAGCCCAAAGGATATTGATCTCATCAATCTCTTCGGACGAACAGCTTTCCACGGCATAACACAACGCATTTTCTTCGATGATTATCCGTAATTCGGCACGCTCCTTTTCCGAAAGTTGTTTCGAGTCATTCAATCCGTCGCACTGAAAATCATCAGGGAGTATCACCGCAGCAGCAAAAACAGGACCTGCCAGACAACCACGTCCCGCCTCATCGCATCCGGCCTCCAAACGCCCGGACTCCAAACAACCCAACAAAGGATTCCTCTGTTTCATCTTAACTTCTTAACTTCAACAAACTTTTTCCACTCTCCACCTGTCCACCTATCATCACCGAAGCGGTATCACTACCCGGTTATCTTCCGGAGGGAAATCAAAAACAAATGAATCCGGATCAACCTCACTTTCCATCAGATCGGCAAAAGCAAGAATTGTCTTTTTCATCTCCAGTTCCGGTTTTTCATCTCCCTTCACATGCATCATATTGAGTTTCACAACCACATCGGTCAGCATGTCAAAGGTCTCTTGCGACATGGATATACCCAACCCTTCCAACCGTATCTCTGCCACACGTCGTGTTATAGCTTCCAGCTTATCCTTGTAGAGACTGCCCAGATCAGGATTGGAGGGAACCGATTCCACAAAACGGGTATCAATAGAAAGGGCAGTATCATCCAACATCATGATCCTGTATGCAAAAGGATACTGTGCCAAAGAAGCAGTCTCCACATCATAGATCTCATTTCCGGCCGAAGAGGTACGCCTGGTAATATCGTTAGCATGGAAATGACCTGTAAAAACCACTTTTAATCCTGCATCAGCAAGAAGATCGGCATTCTTCTCCCATTCATCGATCAGATATTGGGGGAAGAAAGTTGCCTGATAGGGCATATGCTCCACAAGACCATGATGCATCATTCCCAACACCCTAATTCCCCTCTCTTTCGCTTCCCGGAGGATGTCAAGAGCCCAGGTCATTGTCTCCGGCAATATACGCCCACTGGTTATAGAAGTTGTCACATGCTCGTCATAACGGTTGCTATCGAAACAGAGGAGCCAGACGGAATCGGTAACTTCAGCAAGATAACTCAGAGAAGTTCTATCCCTCTTCAGTGCATCCGAATAACCGAACGGAGCATATATCTCCGCAAATTCCTCCTTTGAAACTGTTTCTGTTGGTGTAGCCTTGCTTCCCCGATAAGTTTTCGCATCAGGAATATTGATATCATGATTACCCGGAATAACAAGAATGCGGATACCCTGATTATGTAATCTCCTGAGTTTTTCAATAAAAGCGAGGTGGCTTTGCTTCTCCCCATGATTGGTAATATCACCGGTTACTAACAACAGATCGGGGGCTTCATCGCACAAATCGGCCAATACCACATCCAGTACTTTATGTAAATCGTTTATATTTCTTCCGGTTGCCTTCTCGTATGCAGAAAGGGCGGTGCCTTCCGATGTGAGTTGACCGTCGAGAAAATGAATATCGGAGATCACAGCAATCTTTATGGCATCTGTGGTTCCTGACGAAGCACATCCGAGAATAAGGATGAACAGCAGAATGGGAATATAGAGGAAGCTTCTCATCTTGAAAAATGTAACACACAAAAAAGCCGCCTCTAATTTTACTTCGAAACGGCTTCCATATCATGAATTAAGCAAACTTTCAATTTCATCGATATCGGATCGGAATCCTTTATCCACCTCATAATAGTCTTTTACCGTATTGCAGGCATGAAGTACGGTAGCATGATTACGATTGCCTACTTGTACTCCAATCTGGGAAAGCGACAATTCTGTATGTTTCTTGATAAAATACATAGTTACCTGGCGTGCCTGTACTATTTCGCGCTTTCGTGATGCAGACTGGATAAGGTCTTTCTTCACATGATAGAAGTCAGAAACAATATCCTGAATTTTTTGGACAGTAATACGTTTCTTCTCAAATTTAATACTTTGTTCCGCTACTCTACGGGCCAGTACCAAATCAATCTCCCGATTATTAATAATGGAGTGAGCCATCAAAGAAACCACAATACCTTCCAGATCACGCACGTTTTCCGTAACATTCTCTGCAATATATTCGATTACATTTTCCGGAATAGTAAGACCATCTGCTAATACCTTACTTTGAAGGATCTTTTTACGAAGCTCTTTATCAGGACGTTCCAACTTGGTAGTAAGCCCCCAGCGAAAACGGGTAAGCAAACGTTCTTCTACACCCTGCATATCCATCGGCGGGCAATCGGAAGTCATAATCAGTTGCTTGTTGTTCTGATGCAGGTGGTTGAATATATGGAAGAAAGTATTCTGTGTTTTCTCCAATCCAGAAAGTTCCTGAATATCATCGATCAAAAGCACATCAATACTCTGGTAAAAGTTGATAAAATCATTGATCGTATTGAAGCGACGGGCATCGGTATACTGTACTTTAAACAGATGAGCAGAAATATAAAGAACCTTCTTGTCAGGATAAAACTCCTGCACTTTCGATCCAATAGCATGACAAAGATGCGTTTTTCCAACGCCGGAATTACCATGTACAAACAGCGGATTGAATGCCGTTTTTGCCGGATTCATAGCAACTGCCTCAGCTGCCGTGCGCGCAAGACGGTTACTCTCCCCCTCAAAAAAATTAAGGAATGTATACTTTGAATTAATCTGAGAATCGAATTCTGACGTTTCCACCCTATCGAAAGGGCTGGGTACCTTTGCCGAGACCTTACCCGCCACGTTCCTGTCCGCACCGGCATAAGGCTTGGTTTCCCCACGCAATTCAACGACAGTATTACTTTCTGTCTCTACCAGTATACGATAGTTAAGGATGGTTCCCTCCCCCACCTCCCGATATAGTGTATGCTGTATAAGATCAAGGTATTTATCTTCCAGATACTCGTAAAAAAACTGACTGGGAACCTGTACTGTAAACACATGATCTTGATACTTTAGCGGAACAATGGGTAGGAACCACGTATTGAACGCCGGTTCGGGGATATTGTCCCGAATGACATTCAAACAATTATTCCATAAAAGTCGGCAATCCTTATTCATTGGTAAAAATGATCTTTTGATTCTTCGCAAACGAACTACAAATTTTCAAAAAAAAAACGAGATAAAAAAATAAACTTCAGCTCTTCTTTTTGATTACTAAAAAAAGGCGCTATTTATCAATAAAATAGAACCAAAAGCTTACTTTTCAACATATTACAATAAACAACAAACCCGAACACAACTGATTAACAACATGATATAAAAAGCATAGAGTTATCGATAAATGACGGAAAAAGTTACGATATTGTTACTTAACTTCGATCAAACAAAGAGTTTGTCACTATTCACCCACAGAGTATTATTTAGAATCATTCTATTTAACACGTTCAAGAGCACACGTTCAAAACTATCACTCGTCAAAAAAGCTTCACCCTTATCGTCAAATATCGGTCCGGATTCTGGCGAATATCCTCCAGGAGTTTGGTGGCCGTATCAATTGTCATATTAAGGCTATCATGCAGTTTTGTATCGTTGAGTAACAAACCGAGTGAGTTGTCGTCACTATTGATTTTAGCCGTCAGTTGTTTCAAATTATTGACTGTTTCGTCTATGGATGCGAAGGTAGTCGCCATATCCATCTGGCTAAGTTCGTTGCTAACCACCTTCAGATCGGAAGAGACCGAAGCCAGATTTTTGCTGATTTCAGGAAGATCCTTTTCCATAGAACTAACCATTCTATTCAGGCTTACGCTTGATCTACTAAGTTGCTCGACAGTGTTTCCTATCCCTTTAATCGACTGGTCCCAAGCGGGATTGGCTACGATTTTATGAAGTGTATAGATGAGTGAGTCAACACGAAGAAGAATAGAATCGGCTTTGGGCATCACAGTCGCAACACCATCCATAAGGCCAAACATCTTTTTCCCGGTTATGGTGTCTCCAAGTTCAACATAAACATTAGAAGATCCCATCACGAGATTCACAGTGGATGCTCCAAACATATCAAGATCATACTCAAGATAACTTCCTTCCGGAATTCGTATATCCTCCGACAAGTTAAGTCCTACCGAGAAACGCATCGGATCGTCACTTACCATCTCTATCTTATTGATTAACCCTATCTGATAACCTTTCACATAGATCGGTGAAGAGATCAAAAGTTTCGATACATCATCAAACTGGGCATAATATTGATTCTGTTTTTTGAAAACATTGACCCCTTTCAGAAAATTAATCCCGAAATAAATCATGACAAGGCTGGCAATAAAAGCCAGTCCTATAAGTGCATTTCTACTCAATTTGGGTCCCATATATTGAAAATCTGTTTATTTGACACGTACTCCATCTTCGAACTCAATAATAAAGGCATCTTTGAAAATTTTCCGTACCTTCTTCAATAATTCTTTGCTCTCTCCAGGACTGAGTGTACTTCCATACGTATATTTATAGGTTTTTCCATCTGTATAAAAATCGACCGGCGTCAATCCTTTAAACACCGAAGCACCATTTTCATATTTACGGGATGAAGTCATGAACTGAATCCTGTATTCCCTTCCGTTAGTCACCCCTGAGGATGAGGAAACTCCGGCGGATTGAGGGCGCTGCTTTTCCCCATTATTAAAGACATAACTCTTTTTATCGTATTCCCGTTTATACTCTTTAAAGCCGTTATAAATACTCGTAGCAAGGGAAGTCTGACCGCTCTCGCTCTTCAGGTATTTTTCCTCCTCCCTGTTACTGATATATCCCAATTCCACAAGGACACTGGGCATAGCCACTGCTCTTAACACAAGAAATCCTGCCTGACGCACATTCCTGTTTATTCTCTTCGAATTAGTAACCAGTTGGTTTTGCACCATGGAAGCAAAATAAACGCTCCGATCGAGAAACTCGTTGGCCATAAATTCGAAGATAATATACGACTCCGGTTCGTTGGGATTAAAGCCTTCATACTTCACCGAATAATCCTCTTCATACATAATCACCGAGTTTTCTGCCTTGGCTACATCCAAATTATCCTTACTCCTGTGTAACCCCAGGACAAAAGTCTCCACTCCCTGAGGGGAAGTTTTTCTACGGTCGAGAGCATTACAATGAAGCGATATAAACATATCGGCATGCACCTTGTTGGCAATCTCCGCTCTTCTGTTCAACTCCACAAACCGATCATCTTTCCGGGTATATATTACATTCACATCAGGGTGATTACTTTCGATGAATTTCCCCAGTTTCAAACCCACCGATAGTACGATATCCTTCTCCTTGGAATTTGATCCCACCGCACCGGGATCTTTCCCTCCATGACCCGGATCAATTACAACAGTAAATTTTCTGTTTTGAGCTGATATTGGCCCGGCAATCATCAAAAAAACCGGGATTAGAATCCAAAAAAGAAAAAACAACTGCTTTCTATGTAGCACCATACAAATTGTTTTTTGCAAAAATAGATATAAATTTTGTATTGAAAACAGTTTCACGATATGGCTAAGATGAATTTATTCAACTTTGAAACAATTTAACATGAAATAAACCTTCCCATTACTCCAATAGACACAGAAAGTGAGTTGCCAACACAACTCACTTCCCTGCCGCTTCATCATGAAACGGTATATAAAATTAAATCCCGAAACTTAAGGCATCAATTCGGCTAATTTCTTTTCCAGCGCATTTCCTCTCAAATTTTTTTCAATTATTGTACCTTCTCTGTCAAGTAATACTGTGTGAGGTATAGCGTCAATAGCGTAAAGATCCACTACCGCACTATTCCAATATTTCAGGTCAGACATCTGAGGCCAGGTCATCTTGAGATCCTTGATGCCCTGTGCCCAGCGATTATGATCCTGATCTAATGATATCCCAACAACTTCAAAACCCTTTGCTTTATATTTTTCATAAGCCGCTACTACATGAGGCATCTCCTGACGACAAGGACCACACCATGAAGCCCAAAAATCAATCAAGACATAATTTCCTTTTCCGGCATAATCGGATAGAGAAACTTCCTTTCCCTCTGTATCGTCCATAGAGAAATCAATGAACTTCTTTCCCACAGCCACTTTTTCAAGATTATCCAGCCTCGTTATCATTCGTCGGATATTTTCATCGGCTTTGAATTCATCACTGGCAAGGGTAAAGATCTCTCTCTGTTGTTCAGGTTTTAGCATGGAGGTATAACGGGAATTCTGAAAAACAAATTCACCCAGTTTATTAGTAATGTTTTCTTTGAAAAAATTGAAATTAAGATCGATCAGTTGATCACTGATCCCATCATAAGCCTCATTCAACTCAGCATCACGCTCTTCTGTCATTGTGCCGGCTGCTGTCTCATTATTGAATTGTTCTACAATACCCCTACTCTTCTGCACCAGTTCTCTTTGAGCCAATCTAAAATTGTTATATCCACTATTTACAGCACTCCCCTTTACTGTTATTACTGTATCGAAAGCCACCTCCAGCTTGCCAGGCTCGATCAACACCGGTACAATGCTTTCCTGCTGGGGGTTGACATTTCCATCGAGTGCAATCAAACGAACACCTATCGTATCGGCGATTCCCGAAAAAGTGAATATTTTGTTTTGCACAACAGCCGTATCCGTTATTAACACGTCATTATTTACTATCCGTTGCAGATAAACGTTCGTACCTTCATAAGCATCACTGGGTACGGTACCGTTGATCGTATACTTATTGCTGTTTTGACACGACAAGAGAGTGGCTGCTGCAATAAAAAGATAAATTAGTTTTCTCATTTGCTTTCTTTTTTATAATTAAACCACAACAAAGATATGGAAAATGTAACGATGAAATGCAATTTTAGTGTTTTTTTAAGTGCTTACAATAAAGAGGTATTGCTTACGTTTTAGTTATATAAACAAGAATTGATTGGATATGCGTACACCTGAAAGGAAACAAAATGAGGCGGCAAGTGTGAACATTAAAATTAAGCCATCTCTCCTATCGTTGGCTCTTATCCGACAATTCGCCAATTGTATTCATGTCGAAAAGGGGCTTCACCTACCAGACAACATATTATTTATCAACTAGTTTAATCTCCAACAACAGACACGGCTTCTTTCTGCTGTCTGTTAAAAACTTACGATTTATTTGCATTTCTATTATTTTGATTACATTTGCGAATTAAATCACAGCAATGCTTTTAGAATTAGAACTATCAAGGCGATATGCCTTTATGTACTGCTTCAGCAAGATACCGGTTCTTATGCGGACAGGGATAGTTTTTCCGGAATTTCAGGTAAAATAAGATAAATCATTGGAAAAGGTTCAACGAAATACCCATTCACCCAAACAACTAAATTAAAATGAAATCGATATGAAAGATTTGGGCTCTCAGACTTGCCTATAAATTTCAACTTCGACGACAAGTATGGAACTATACTGTTTGAAGATGGAGTCGACACACACACTCTAATAGTCTCCGGGCATTCCTTAGGGGAGGTATTTCCGTCGGATTTCGTTTCTAATCCGACAGGAAATCCCATCATCTTTTTTTGTGCCATCATCATTTTTTTCTAACTTTGGATCGATAAAACTCGAAATGTATGAGCACAATTGTAGCGCCATCGCTGTTATCAGCCAATTTTTTGAATCTTGAAAAAGACATTGACATGTTGAACCGGAGTGAGGCTGACTGGATTCACCTGGATATCATGGATGGAGTTTTTGTGCCTAATATCTCCTTCGGATTTCCGGTGATCGATTTACTGAAGAAAGTGACGCATAAGATTCTGGATGTACATCTGATGATTGTACAACCTGAGAAATTCACCAATGAAATAGCTGATACGGGTGCTACTTATATGAATGTGCATTATGAAGCCTGTACACATCTTCACCGGGTAGTACAGGAGATTAGAAAAAAAGGGATGAAACCGGTTGTCACACTAAATCCACACACTCCCGTATCGGTACTCGAAGATATCCTTCCCGACCTCGACATGGTACTGCTCATGTCGGTAAATCCCGGGTTTGGGGGACAACGATTTATTGAACATTCTGTCAAAAAAACGGCCATGCTCAAGGAGATGATCCTGCGACAGCAAACTCCCACCTTGATAGAGGTGGATGGCGGAGTAAATCTGGAAACTGGCAGAAGGTTGGTGGATGCAGGCGCCGATGCACTGGTTGCCGGAAGTTTCATTTTCTCTTCGGCCAATCCTGAAGAGACGATCCGCCAATTAAAGATGCTGTAACCCGTGAAAAAGTAAGATCCTACCGCAAAAGGGGTTATTACTTCGCTAACCATCTTTTTTATCCTTCCGATAAAAGAATTTGTCTTTCGGAAAGCGTTCTGTTTAAAACGAAGAATCTGGTTTTAATGAATGCATTAATCGGAAAAACACCCTTCTTCCGTCTCTTGCTTCCCGTGATTACCGGTATCGTTGCGGGGATGCTTTTTTCTGGAATATTGCCTGCATCTCTACCACTATCTCTGATTGGATTGTCTCTCATCTTATTATCGTTCCTTATCCTACCTTACTACCGATACAAGTTCAGATGGGTATTTGGTGCAGGGACCTGCCTCTTTCTGTTTTCCCTCTCCCTCTACCAGTTCCGGCAATGCAAAGAATCTACACAACTCACGCCCCCCGGTTATGGACAATACGATATCGGTATCGTATTGGATATCCCCGAAGTGAAACCACGCAGTATTGCAGTCAATGTAAAAACAGCCCCTCCCGGGGAAAAGAAAGTGGTTCTTTATCTGGAACAAACCGACCAAGCAAGACGATTGACCCCTGGCGACGAAATTGTGTTCCTTTCCGGCATAGTGCCGTTCAGAAATTTCGGGAATCCGGATGATTTTGATTATGCCCGATATATGTGGATCAAGGGATTCTCCGGGTCGGGTTATGTGAGCGGGAACGACTGGCGGAAAACCGGTCGAAAGTCGAAAAACATATCGATCATGGCCCTACAGGTCAGGGCGAAAGCTCTTGACTTTTACCGTTCATTCGGACTGGAAAGCGACGCATACGCTTTCATCTGCGCTCTCACCCTCGGCTACAGTACCTATCTTTCCGACGAACTGAATACAGCCTTCCGCGTTTCGGGAACAGCCCACGTATTATCAGTGAGCGGATTGCATGTAATTGTTATTTATGCAATCATCAACATGCTGTTCTCTTTCCTGGGTAAAACGGGAAAACCGTTTGTTATCCGCCAATGGCTCGTCATCCTTGTACTCTGGGAATATGTTTTCCTTTCCGGGATGCTTCCTCCCGTCATACGGGCCGCCATCATGCTTTCCATCGTCTGTCTGGGTAATATACTCCACAAAAGAGGGATTACCTATAATACACTGGCTGCCGCTGCCTTCTGTATTCTCATTTTCGACCCATTCTACCTTTTGGATCTGAGTTTCCAGATGAGTTTCATATCGGTGTTCGGCCTTCTCTACTTTCAACCTAAACTGAACATACTCTACTCTCCGACGAAAAAGGTGGTAAAATATGTATGGGATCTATTCACTGTCTCCATTTCAGCACAACTGGCTGTTTTTCCGCTCGTCCTTTACTATTTCGGAACATTTCCCACCTATTTCTTTCTCACTAATCTTTTGGTGGCACCTCTTACCGGCGTTATTATCTATGCAACTTTTCCCTCTGTTGTTTTCGGAGCGCTCGCCTTTCTCAAATGGAATGCCATCGACTTTCTGCTCGTTGCGTTCAACTGGATATTGAAAAACCTGATAGAGGTAACCCTCAGGATCGTATATATTTCCGAGTCAATCCCTTTTGCACAGATATCCGACATCAAGATATCTTTTCCTCAGTTGATACTGCTTTCCCTATTGATTTTTGCCTTTACCCGTTTTCTCACTTCACGCGGTTTTCGACCGCTTATCATCTCACTGGTCGCACTGCTGTTCTTCCAGTTCACAACCACTTATGAAACTATAACCCGTACCGCACCGCAACTCACAGTGTTCAATCATCCCGGTGTGAGCGAGATCTCTATCTTTCATAATAACAAACGACACTTCATCAACATTCAGGAAAACAACCTCATACCTCATCCTGAAAAACACATCCTCCTCCTGTCGGAGACTACGTCTACTTCATATCATTCAGAAAAACAGTTCCCGGTAGATATCCTGATCCTTTCCAAACAGTCGTCCTTTGATATAGAACAGTTACTCGACCTTTTCCATCCCGCGATGATTGTCCTTGACAGTTCAATACCCCGTTATGCTGCAAGCAGGATAGTACGAGAGTGTACAGCATTGGGCATTGAGATACACGATGTGGCGGAAAAGGGAGCCTTTTCGCTAAATTTTTACTAATTTTGTCGCTCTATCATACGACAGCAACTAAAATGAATTGTATCCCATCGATTTCAAATGTAATCCAATCCCTGAAAGTAGAGCAGGTTATGGAAGCGATTGCCAGGGCAGAAAAGATCGTCATCACTACACATCGCTCACCAGACGGTGATGCATTAGGATCCTCACTGGCTCTCTATCATTTCCTGAAAAGAAGGAATAAAAATGTAAAAGTTATCGTACCCAACTCCTTCCCCTATTTCCTGAAATGGATGCCTGGGGCCCGGGAGATTGAAATATACGAATACAATCCGATAGCCGCACAATATATCCTCGCTCATGCCGATCTGATCTTTTCCCTGGACTACAATATCTCAAAAAGAGTCGGTGATATGGCTCCGTTTCTTGATAAATCCCAGGCAGAGAAAATCCTGATCGATCATCATCTTCTCCCAGGGGAAAATTTCGACATAACGATATCACATCCCGAAATATCGTCCACCAGTGAACTCGTGTTCAGGTTATTTTTTCAGGCAGGAAAGTATGAGGAGTTGACACAGGCGGAGGCTGAATGTATCTATTGTGGTATGATGACCGATACCGGAAGCTTCACATTCAATTCCAGCGATCCCGAAATTTTCGAGATTATCAGTTTGTTACTGAGAAAAAATATCAATAAGGATGCAATCTATTCACAGGTTTTCGATAATTATTCCGAGGAGCGTTTTCGCTTGCTTGGCTTTACCTTATCGCAACGGATGGAGGTATATCCCGAATTACATTCGGCTCTTCTGTATCTCTCCAGGGAAGATCAGTCCCAATTTCGTTTCAGCAAAGGGGATACTGAAGGATTTGTGAATTATCCACTCAGTATCAAGGGTATCATCTTCACCACGTTTATTCGTGAGGATGATGATCTGGTCAAGCTCTCGTTCCGCTCTCAGAAATCGTTTCCTTGTAATGAATTTGCAGCCGATTTCTTCAACGGAGGAGGTCATCTGAATGCGTCGGGAGGTGAGTTCTACGGGACTTTCGAAGAAGCAATCCGCGTTTTCAAGGAAGGATTGAAATCATACGAGAAAAAATTGAAAAATAATGCAGGAGAGCTTTAACCCATTTTTAAGAATAGATAATGTTTATTTCAGCCTAACCTCTATTTTATTGATGTAGATTGTGTATTTTTGTAGGCTATTCGTGACTAATGTGATTAATGAGAATGTGCTTCGCTCAATAGTGCATTCAATTTTTCACTTTTCAATTTCATTTTAATTAAAAGAATATGAAACTATTCAATTACGTAATTCCTATACTGGTCGGCTTATTGATTCTGACCTCATCGTGTAATAACAAGAAAACATATGCCGATTACCTGAAAGAAGAAAGGAGGGCTATTGACCTATTAATAGCGAAAAATAATTTCAGTATTCTTCGGGAATTTCCAGCAGATAGTATTTTTGAAGAGAATGAGTTTTATAAAGATCCCAATACTGGCGTCTATTTTAATATCATCAACCTCGGGGATCCCATCACCCCCAAATGGAGAGAAAAAATAAATATTCGCTTCAATGGATTGAGTTATTTTAAGGAAAACGACACACTCTTTTATTCCAATCGGCAGAGTGTGCTACCTATTGAATTGGAATACATTGGAGCTATTAATTCGCTAACAAAAGGAAATTACGGTACACCCGGATTGGTTGTTCCACTGAGTTATGTGGGGCACAGAGGAAAAGCAAAATTGATTGTTCCCTTTGACATGGGATCCTCGAGCGACCAATCCTCATTTGAACCGACTTTCTACAGGGAAGTTGAATACCGATTTGAAAGTCAGTGGTAATCACGTAGAAAAAGAAACTCCTATGACACTAATCAAATCCATATCCGGAATACGAGGAACGATCGGAGGAATAGTAGCCGAAAACCTGACTCCACTCGACATAGTGAAGTTCACAGCAGCTTATGCAACATTTATCAAAAGATCAATAACGCTCCGGCCGGTTGGAGATTCTTTCTCTCAGAAGCGGAGACCGTGCATCATCGTAGGGAGGGATGCCCGTATTTCAGGGGAGATGGTGCATAGGATCATTACAGGAACGCTTATAGGAATGGGGTGCGATGTAACCGACATAGGAATGGCTACAACACCCACCACAGAGATTGCTGTTGAGAAAGAGAACGCATCCGGTGGCATCATTATCACTGCCAGTCATAATCCGAAACAGTGGAATGCATTGAAATTATTGAATAACAATGGTGAATTTCTGAGTGCGGCTGAAGGAGAGGAGATTCTCGCCATTGCCGAATCGGATGATATTTTATTTTCGCCCGTTGATGAACTGGGAAAAATAACCCAAAAACAATATCTTCATGAGCATATCCAGCAGGTTCTATCGCTCGATTTAGTAGACAGGAAAGCCATAGAGGCAGCCAATTTCCGGGTTGCGATCGATTGTGTGAACTCTGTAGGGGGAATCGCTATTCCCGAATTATTATATGCTTTAGGAGTGAAAGAAATTTTTAAATTGCACTGTGCGCCACACGGTAATTTCTCCCATAATCCGGAACCGCTGCCTGAGCATCTGACCGAACTAGCGTCACTCACAAGAAGTTCAAAAGCTACTGTGGGTTTTGCCGTAGATCCGGATGTAGACCGACTGGCTATATATTGTGAAGACGGAACACCCTTTGGAGAGGAGTATACGTTGGTAGCCGTATCTGGTTACATTTTGCAACATACACCCGGCAATACCGTATCCAACCTCAGTTCAACTCGTGCGCTGAGAGATATTACACTTGCCAGAGGCGGTGAATATAATGCTGCAGCGGTAGGAGAAGTGAATGTGGTGGCTAAAATGAAAGAAACCAATGCAGTGATTGGTGGAGAAGGAAACGGTGGAGTTATTTATCCCGCTTCTCATTACGGGCGGGATGCACTTGCCGGTATTGCCCTGTTCCTCAGCTATCTTGCCAAATCAGGGAAGAAACCTTCGGATTTGAGAAAATCATATCCCTCTTATTTCATGTCAAAACAAAAGGTGGAGCTTACCCCCGGCATAGATACGGAAATGATTCTGAATAAAGTAAAAGAAATGTTCAGAGACGAGCGAATAACTGATATCGATGGAGTGAAAATCGATTTCCCCGACAAATGGGTACACTTAAGAAGATCGAATACTGAGCCAATCATACGCATTTATTCGGAAGCTCATTCCATGGAAGAAGCGGAAGATATCGGTAAACAAATCATCAACATCATACAAAAATTTTCATGACAGGGTAAAACTGTCATCTGTTTCTCTTTCAACTGCCACCTCACTCAAATGATGTGGCTTTTGAATTAAATAAACTAACAGATTCACAATTAATGAAAGATACACTGATCAGTCGCGAACAGTTGCGAGCGCTGCATCCTCTACTCAGGGGCAAATATGGAGACAAATTGATAGACTGGGGCATAAAAATAGCGGCCCTGGATGTTCCGAATGAAATTTATAACCGTTCCAAACATCTTACAGGACCTGATTTTTGTAAAGATGTACTGGATAAACTGGAAATCACCCGGAAGGTGAGAAATGCGGAAATCCTCAAGGAGTTCAAAGACCGTCCTTTCATCACGGTATCGAACCATCCATACGGTCATATCGACGGGATTGCCGCTATCGAAACTGTAGGAAGCAGGGTACCTAATTACAAGATGATGGTAAACATTATTCTGGGACTAATAGACACCATGGCTGAAAATTTCATTACGGTAAATCCCATGAAGTATGGCGACAAGAACAGCATCACCTTCGCCGGTATCAAAGAAAGTATCGCTCATGTAAAAAATGGGCATCCTTTGGGATTCTTTGCTGCCGGAGCGGTTTCCAATCTTATTTTCAAAAAGGGGAAAATAGTAATCGAAGACCGGGAGTGGCAACCGTCAGTGACGAAAATTATCCAAAAAGTGAAAGTGCCGGTGATCCCGATGCATATCTCCGGAAACAGTAGTCTTTTGTTTTATATGTCGAGGATATTCGGTTATCAGGTTCGAACCCTTAGGCTTTGTCACGAACTATATAACAAAAAAGGTAAAGAAATGGTACTCACCTTCGGCAACCCAATCATGCCTGACAAGATCAAATCGTTTAAGGACGATATAACGGACTTGGCACAATACCTGAAGGAAGAAACCTATGCTTTAGGATACAAATAAATATTTTTCTATCTTTGGATACTAATAAAAATAGCACGCTTATGGCAAAACACTCTTTACAACAGGTGAAGCAACGTTTCGGGATTATTGGTAATGATCCCAAGTTGGATCGTGCCATCGATGTTGCTTTGCAGGTGGCGCCCACCGACCTGTCGGTGCTCATTACCGGTGAAAGTGGTACAGGGAAAGAGAATTTTCCGCAGATCGTGCACCAATACAGTAACCGGAAGCATGGCCCTTACTTCGCCATCAATTGCGGTTCGATACCCGAAGGCACTATCGATTCGGAACTCTTCGGACATGAGAAAGGATCGTTTACCGGAGCCACTGGAACCAGAAAGGGTTATTTCGAAGTAGCCGACGGAGGTACCCTTTTCCTCGACGAAGTGGGAGAACTCCCTCTGCCTACACAGGCACGGTTACTTCGTGTGCTGGAGAGCGGAGAATTCATCAAAGTGGGCTCTTCGAAAGTAGAGAAAACCAATGTTCGTGTGGTAGCAGCGACCAACCTCGATATGGTAAAAGCGGTGGAGAAAGGAAAATTCAGGGAAGACCTTTATTACCGGCTTAATTCAGTACCTATCCGTATCCCACCCTTGCGTGACCGGGCAGAGGATATTCCCCTTTTATTCAGAAAATTTGCAGGTGATTGTGCCGAAAAATATATGATGCCTCCCATCACACTGACCGACGATGCAAAAGAGAGACTGAAAAGTTATCGATGGCCCGGTAATGTACGTCAATTGAAAAATATTACCGAACAAATATCGGTGATTGAACAGGAACGCCTGATCACATCCGACATTCTACAGAAATACCTCCCTAATAATGAAGTAGGGATGCTGCCTGTCTCGGTTCATCAGATTCATGAATCGGAACATAAATCGTTCGCAAACGAACGGGAAATTCTCTATCAGGTACTGTTTGACATGAAAAAGGATATTACCGACTTGAAGCAGGTAGTGAAGAGTATTATGGAGGATTCGGCACAACATAGTTCTTACAGTCCCGCTCCATCGGAAATACACTCCTCCTCAATCATGACCAACGACAATACCCGGGTTTCCGTTCCCGTGAAGTATGAGGCGATACCCAAAAAGATTACTTTAGATGAACCCGAGAGAAATAATATTCAGGAAGCTACTGAATATGAAGAGAGCGCTTTATCGATCAGTGACGTGGAGAAAGAGATGATTATGAAAGCGCTGGAAAGACATAATGGCAAAAGAAAACTTGCAGCTAACGACTTAGGTATTTCTGAACGCACATTGTACCGTAAAATTAAGGAGTACTCATTGCCAGGTTAAGATTATGAAGAAAAATATTATTATCCTCTTGTTATTACTGATATCCGTAAGTTCCTGCCGGATATCCTATTCGTTCAGGGGTACCTCCATCAATTATGATCTCACTAAAACCCTTCAGATAGCACACTTCGTCAATCAGGCTCCCTTGGTATATCCCCCACTTGAACAGCGATTCAATGAGAAGATAAAGGATATGTTCACCCGCAACACACGTCTGCAAATGGTAAATCAAAACGGGGACATGGAGATTGAGGGAGAGATCGTAGGATATGAACTTACCCCTCTGGCGGTACAGGAGGATGCGTTTGCTTCGGAAACGAAGCTAACCATGACGGTTAGAATGCGATTCCGGAACAATAAAACGGATGACCCCGAGATCGAAGAGAGAATTTCTGCTAACCGCACATTCTCCAGTAATGAAGTGTTCGACTCGGTTCAAGACGAACTGATTAATCAACTCATCGATGAAATTGTAGATCAGATATTCAACGCCACCATGTCAAACTGGTAATTGTATGCAAAAGAAAGATCTATACAGATGGATAGAAAATCCGGACAGGCTTGACACTGCTACATTGAAAGAACTAAGAACAGTAGTGGAGGAGTATCCTTTTTTCCATACCGCCAGATTACTGTATACGAAGAATTTAAATCTTATTGATAATCAGGAATACGAAGATGAGCTGGGAAAAACAGCTGTTTTGTGTAACGACAGAAGAAAACTGTTCTATCTTATCTACCGCGATGAATACGGGAAATTTTTAAATAACAACGAGGGTATCCGGTTAGAGAGAGGTGACAGGACCGAAGAATTACTGGAATCGTACCTTTCATCACTTGGTGAAAGAGACATGATTGAACCTACGATTGAAAATGCGGCGTTGAATGTGGCTACGACCGACTATTTTTTCTATCTGAAATCGTTAGGTGGAGAAATTGCCAATTCCGATCAAGCAGAACAGCAAAAGTTACAACATCAGGATATTATCGATGCTTTTATCGAGAAAGCCGAATCGGATATATTATTCGTACCCAAAGAGGCAGGCCTAACTGAAACAAGGCTGGAAACGGAAGAAAGACAAGAAGAAGGCGAGTTTTTGACCGAAACTCTGGCAAAAATTTATATCAAACAGAAGAAATATGAACAGGCGCTCACAATAATTAAAAGGTTAAGTTTGAATTTTCCAAAAAAAAGTGTTTACTTTGCGCACCAAATTCGTTTTCTCGAACTATTGATTAGTATTGAACGTTCTCGTCAGGCCAAATAAGTAATGTCAAATTTATTTGAATTTTGACATAGATAGAGAAGAAGTAATTAAATTGAACAAAATAAAGACAAATAAGATATGTATATTTTCATCACAATCCTTATTGTACTGGCAGCGATCCTGATGATTTTTGCCGTATTGGTACAGAAATCCAAAGGGGGAGGACTGGCAAGCGGTTTCGCTTCGTCGAATCAAATCATGGGAGTTAGGAAAACAACCGATTTCCTGGAAAAATTCACATGGACATTAGCCGGCACAATCATTCTACTGAGTATCCTGACGGCCAAATACACGACCTCACACTCCAACGGCCCACAATCTCAGATAGAAGTGCAGCAACCTGCACCGCTGAATCCCACCTCGGCTCCTAACGTAACGCCGGAGATACCCATCCCTTCACAGATTCCCGCCCAGCCCCAGCCGGAAGAGGGAACACCGGGAGAGTAAAACTTGATTTGACATACGACCTCGGTGGTAAAATAGATATTGTCGTATGAAACCACTGCTATTTACTTTTTTTCTGTTGTATGCCCTGTCATCCGGGGCCCAGACTATTACATACGATACGATCAAGGTATCTCCCGATGATGAACGGAATATCCATCTCAATCGTTCCGAAAAAGGAAGTGTTGCGAAGGCTCCCTTGCGAAAGGAAAATGTAAATCATAGGGAAGGACAGGTTACTGCTTTTGACAAAAGCAAACTGCGTTTCGGTGCAAATATGGGTTTATCGATAAGTAGGAATTACACCAATCTGGGAATTGGACCGCAGATAGGGTACCAGTTTAATCAATATTTTATGGCGGGTGCGGGGATTAAGTATTATTATACCAGAGCACGCACTTACTCATATGAAATAAAAAATAATTTATTAGGAGCGAACCTGTTCGGCTATTTTTATCCGGTGCAATTCATCACTCTTTTCGCACAACCCGAAATAAATTATATTTGGTCCACATTAAAACCCACAACACAAGGCGATACTTTAACGGATAAAGGGATGGTTCCTTCTTTGGTAGTAGGTGCCGGTCTGCGTCTTGGAAGATCTCATATCACACTTAATTACGACTTGCTGCAAGATGTAAATTCACCCCACCCCGAAGGATTTTACGTAGGAGTCTCTGCATTTTTTTAAAGCAATAAAACTTTCTCAGCAGCCCTCTTTTCCAAGCTTCATTCAGGTCAACGAAAAACAATATCCTTTACGACAGGAAGCTCTGCGTAGCCATTCAATTTTTTGATCAGATCCTCTTTTATCATCATCAGTTCGGCACGAAGCACGGCAGAGGTAAGGTGCACATAAAGGGTATCGCGATTGAAATATATGTTACCCGTATACTGGGAGATACCTTCACCCAATAATTCGTTCCAACCCCTCACAACACGCTGTTGGGCCAGCTTCACTCTCAACACATTATTCTCATTAAAAAAATCGGAGAGCGCATCAGATAACGGTTGGGCATTTTTCTTCTGCATCGCGACTAATCTTTCAATAGGTTTATTTCTCCGTCTGTCACGGAATAGATATGCGAACTGTTATCAATCCGCGCGAGGATCTTATCGAGAGATCCTCTGTTGGTATCCGATATGAATATCTGTCCAAATTCAGCACCGGCAACCAACTTTACAATTTCTTCCACCCGCCTGGCATCGAGCCGATCAAAGATATCATCCAGCAACATGATAGGAGTAGTTTTGCCGGTCTTCAACAGGAAATGGAATTGTGCCAGTTTCAACGAAACAAAATAGGTTTTATTCTGTCCTTGTGATCCTACCTTTTTAATGGGATAGTCATCCAACAGCATCTCCAACTCATCGCGGTGGATACCTGTAGAAGTATGACCAAGAAAGAGATCCCGTTTCCTGTTTTGCATCAACTTTTTACCAAAATCGGCTTCACTCAACTGAGATGTATAGCTAAAAGATACCTGTTCGCCCGATTGGCTGATCCGTGCATAAAATTGATTGAAGATAGGGGTAAATTCATCAATAAAATCTTTCCTCTTTCGATGGATGAAACTACCAGCTTCCACCATCTGCTCTTCCC
The DNA here is from genome assembly GCF_034927365.1 of Proteiniphilum sp. Classification (GTDB taxonomy): domain Bacteria; phylum Bacteroidota; class Bacteroidia; order Bacteroidales; family Dysgonomonadaceae; genus Proteiniphilum. Next base: position 37,680 of record NZ_JAYFQD010000008.1, read on the forward strand.
AGAGATCTAACAAAGTGAGATCGACAAGCAATTCCTCATTTTTCAACAATACATTCCGTTGTTGCAGAGCTTTGTTATACCTGAGCAATGCACGAAGATACTCCTTGTCAAATTGGGAGATAGCCATATCCATAAATCTGCGTCTCACCTCACTCCCTCCCGTAATCAATTCGTTATCCGCAGGGGATATCATAACAAGTGGTATCAAACCGATATGGTCGGAGAGCCTTTCATACTCCTTTTTATTGCGTTTGAACTGTTTCTTTTGCCTTCGACGAATAGCGCAATAAACCTCCTCCCGGGTAGTATCTTCAAATTCATACTTTCCCTGTAACATACATACCTCCTCTCCATGTCTTATGATCTGAGAATCGACAGGATTGGTATAACTTCGGCAAAAGGAAAGATAATAGACGGCATCCAGCAGATTGGTCTTCCCCATCCCATTATCACCTATGAAACAGTTCATTTTAGGAGATAATATCAGATCTGCCTGAGTGAGGTTTTTATAATTGATTATGGAAAGTTCTTTCAGAATCATTTTTCCAGTTCAACAGTTCAACATATTATTACATTATTCACATTGACATTACTTGTCTCGATTTATCGGGATTGGTATATTGGTACATTAGTTTCATTCTTCAAGCAACAGGCGTTGGAGATCCTCCGGAGAAATGTTCATTTTAAGTCTACCTTGTGAGGCGAACGAAATCTTTCCTCTCTCTTCGGAAACGATAATCACTTTGGCATCAGTTTCCTGCGAAATCCCCAATCCGGCTCTGTGTCGTAACCCCAGATGGGTTGGAATATTAGGGTTTTGAGAGATAGGTAAGATACACCCTGCTGCCTTGATTTTTTTTCCAACCACGATCATAGCTCCGTCGTGCAGCGGGCTGTTCTTAAAAAATATATTCTCGATAAGGCGCGACGATATATCGGCATTCACTATTTCTCCGGTCTGTTCATAAAGACCGAGATGAAGATCGCCCTGAATAGCGATCAAAGCTCCGGTGTTAGTCTTCGACATATTCATACAGGCCAGTACGATGGCAGTCAAGTGAGATTTATCACTTTTCTGTTTATCACCTGGAAAAAAGAGTTTGGTGATAAAGGTCCATCCTTTTTTGGAGCCAAGCGACATCAAAAATCGCCGGATCTCATCCTGAAAGAGTATCACGAACAAGAAGAGTCCCACATTCACAAACTGGTCCAGGATGGAGCCGAGCAGCACCATGTTGAATACCCTCGATACCAGGATCCAGATTACCATAAAGACCAGAATCCCGATAAAAAGCGGACGCATCCCCGATATCTTTACCAACCGAAACAGGTAGTAGAGAAGTAGTGCCATCAGGACTACATCAATAAAATCTTTTATTCCAAAATGTGAGAACATATTTCTTTATGAGCAAGTTTAACATTTTCGATAATCTTCACACACTCCACGGCCTCCTTCACATCGTGCACCCGTAGGATATCGGCACCGGAAAGCAATGCCACCGAGTTGAGAACGGAGGTACCGTTGAGACTCTCTTCCGGCGTGATTCCCAATAGCTTGTAGATCATCGATTTTCTCGATATTCCTACCAATATCGGTTCCTCAAAGATATGAAAATATTTCAGATAAGCCATCAATTCATAATTTTGAGAGATCGTTTTACTGAATCCGAACCCTGGGTCTATTATTACATCGTTTACACCAAGCATATCCAGTTTTGCCTTACGCTCAGAGAAATAGTAAAGTACATCCTGAATGAAATTATCATAATGAGTGAGTTCTTGCATTGTTTGAGGTGTACCCCGCATATGCATGAGGATATAAGGGACATTCAATTGAGCCACAACAGAAAACATCCGCCCGTCGATCTGTCCACCCGAGATATCATTGATGATATTTGCCCCATACTCCTCCACTGCTTGCTTCGCCACATCGGCATAAAAAGTATCCACTGAAATAATCACATCCGGGAACTCTTTTCTAATCAATTTTAGCGCAGGTATCAGACGCTCTGCTTCCTCCTTCACTTCAAGAAACCGGGCCACGGGTGAAGAGGATTGTGCACCTACATCTATCATCACCCCCCCCTCGTTGATTATCTGATTACACCGCTCCACAATGTCGTTCGCGCCCTGTGTCCGGCTTCCCGAAAAGAAAGAATCAGGCGTAACATTCACTATTCCCATCACCCGGGGTGTGGAAAAATCAAGTAGCGTTCCGTTTATATTGATAGTCTTCATTGTTATTCATGCTTCGCATGTTAATCAACCGAATTTAGAGTACCGAATCAGGATCCTGTCCCGGATAATCTACGGTATAATGTAATCCCCTACTTTCTTTACGCGCCATGGCCTGTTTTATCACCATATATCCCACCTTGATAATATTCCTCAATTCACAGATATCCCGCGATACAACCGATCGTTGAAAGAGATTTTCGGTCTCACGGAAAAGGATATTTAGCCGGTTAAGCGCCCTTTGCAAGCGCAAATCTGAGCGGACAATACCCACATATGATGACATGATCTGCCCCACTTCCCTGTAACTTTGAGTGATCAATACCATCTCCTCGGGAGATGTGACCCCTTCTGCATTCCAGGATGGGATATCTTCCCGGAATTCATATTGCCTGAAGAGAGGTATAGAATGCCTAGCTGCTGCATCTGCAAAAACTACCGCCTCAATGAGAGAATTCGATGCCAACCGGTTGGCTCCGTGTAACCCGGTACAGGCACATTCTCCGTTGGCATAAAGACGACTGATACTTGTCTCACCATCCATATTCACCTCGATCCCCCCACACAGGTAATGCGCCGCAGGCGCCACAGGAATCATATCTTTGGTAATGTCGATCCCGTAAGAAAGACATTTCTCATAAATAGTCGGAAAATGTTTCTTTGTCTCCTCCCGATCTTTATGGGTCACATCCAGGAAGAGATGCTCAAGGCCCTTCTCCTTCATTTCAGTATCGATAGCCCGGGCGACAATATCACGGGGAGCAAGCGAACCCCGCTGATCATATTTGTGCATGAATTCCTTGCCGTCGAGCGTCTTTAACACGCCTCCGTAACCGCGTATCGCTTCTGTAATAAGAAATGAAGGGCGTGCACCAGGATGATACAACGCCGTGGGATGAAACTGCACAAACTCCATTCCCCTAATCTCTCCCTTGGCGCGCGCTACCATCGCAATACCGTCGCCTGTAGCGACCAACGGGTTAGTGGTTGTTTGATAAATACAGCCAATCCCTCCCGTAGCCATCATCGTGACGCGGGCAAGAAAAGTATCGATCTCGTTGGTATCCTGATTGAGGATATAGGCGCCGTAACATTCAATATCCGGGGTATGCCTTGTGACCACCTGCCCCAAATGGTGCTGAGTAAGCACTTCTATCGTAAAATGATGGTCAAAGACATCGATGTTGGGATGGTTGCGGATGGTCTCAATCAGGCTATCCTGTATCTCTGCACCGGTATTATCTTTATGATGTAAAATGCGAAATTCCGAATGTCCTCCTTCACGGTGAAGATCGAAATTACCTTTGTCATCCTTATCAAAATCCACACCCCATCCTATCAGTTCTCTGATTTGCGCGGGAGCCTCACGTACCACCTTTTCCACAACCGTTATGTTGCACAGACCAGCTCCGGCATCCAGCGTATCGGCGATATGCTTTTCGAAATTATCCCAGGGATTGGTTACAGAGGCAATCCCTCCCTGCGCATAATATGTATTGGCTTCTTCAAGTGAATTCTTCGCTATAATGGCGACTCTCCCATGTTTGGCTACCTTCAGGGCATAACTCATTCCGGCAATACCCGAACCGATAACCAGAAAATCATATCTATATACCATTTACCTCTTTTTTAGAATTATTCTGATACAAATTTACATGATTTTCCTACATCGTCACCACTATTCTTATCGGGATTATCAATATATCTGCATGAAATCAGTTGAATCCACGTTCCGACTATTCATCATCATACAGGAAAAGTATGGTTAAAAAACATTATATCATCTAAAGTTCTCTACTAATTTGCTTTCTTTGCATATTTAGCAAACAGGTACTAAGCATCACGCTATTAATTGTTTTACGCTTCAATAATTCCTATATGAACAACTCATTTCACCTGTTTCTTATTCTCTGCTTTCTATCGGTTTCAAACCTGATTACCGGAAATACAATGCAGCAAGACTCAATCTATCTGCTCAGAGGCAGAATAGTTGCTGCCGACACTAAAGAACCTTTGGCGAATGCAAGTATTTCGGTACAACAGATGAATATAGCAAGCATCTCCAATCAGGATGGATATTTTTCCATTCGAATCCCGGATTCTACAAAGCATTCTCAACTGATTATCCGCTATCTGGGATATGAAAACAAGGAGATTCCGATAATCACATTAATAGATAATCCTAATAGCCAGATTACCCTAACCCCCTCGTGGATTGAATTAAGCGAGGTTGTCGTTGTTTCAGGTGACGGCTCAGAACTAATACGCAATGCACTACGACGTATTCCTCAAAATTACCCCGAGAGACCACATATGATGGTGGCCTTCTATCGTGAGTCAATAAAGAAAGGCTCACATTACATCTCTCTGGTAGAGACCGTTCTGGATATTTATAAAGCGAGCTATAGCTCTTATAGTAACGATCAGTCCAGAATTTATATCGGCCGTAAAGCTACCGACATCTCCCCCCGCGATACTATTATGCTCAAGTTTCAGGGAGGTATCAGTGATGCCCTCCTGCTCGACATCGCCAAGAATCCGGAGATTGTTTTCGGTACAGATGCGTCTGAATATAAGTTTCACATCGAGGGACTGATCAGTTTCAATGACAAACCGCACTATATTATTGTATTTTCACCTCTTCCCGAAGTGAAGGATATCCTGTTTAGAGGACGTATATATTTAGACTCGGAATCATTTGCCTTTGCCCGTATGGAATTTAACATGAATGTGGAAGAAGAGAAAGAGGCCCCTAAAATTTTTATCAAACGAAAACCGGCAAAGATGAAAGTGGATGTAAACAAGGCGCAATATGTAGTCGATTTTATTGAAAATAACGGCAAGTGGTATTTCAATTATAGCAGTATCGAAGTGATATTTCGGGTACGCTGGACAAACCGATTTTTCGGACTTTTTTCGACCACCTACACCATTGGTTCGGAGATCGCCATTACTGACAGATACGATAACAAAGTGCTGAAATTTCCCAGAAACGAACGCATCCAATCTACCGATGTGATAGCCGAAAAAGTAGAACATTTCCTTGACCCTGACTTCTGGGGGGAATACAACGTGATCGAACCTAATCAGGAAATAATGGATGCCGTGAAACGGTTAAGCGGGAAATTACAGAGAAGAGCGGAATGATTTGTTGATGTGAGTAATGAGAGACTAAGAAGACTGGGGAGAAAGGGAAGCTGGGAGAAAAAGTGAAGAAAATCACAAAACTGTTTGGATTTAAAAAATTTAGACGTACCTTTGCAACCCAAAAGTTTTTTACAATTATATTATTTAGAAAATCAGTATGTATTTAGATTCTGCTAAAAAGAAAGAAATCTTTGCAAAGCACGGGAAGTCCAACACTGATACTGGCTCACCAGAAGCACAGATAGCATTGTTCTCCTACCGTATTTCGCATTTGACTGAGCATCTCAAGTCAAACAAAAAAGATTATAGCACGGAAAGAGCTTTGAAAATTTTAGTAGGTAAGCGTCGCCGTTTACTCGATTACCTGATCGATACCGATATCGAAAGATATCGTTCTATCATCAAAGAATTGGGTATAAGAAAATAATTTTTCAAAGAAAAAAATTAAAAAGAGGATGGACGAACTGTTTTTTCCTCTTTTTTTATTTACAAACATCACTCTGGGAAGGTGTCAACAAAAGGGATCTATCATTACGGACAAAAAATATGTTATAAAAGTATGTCCTATAACATATATATTTTTTTTGCCGATCCAAAATAGCGCCTTATCTTTGCACCGATAACCTAAAACAATCTTTTTTACCTTATTCCTGATATCACGTTAACCGATATAAAAGAGGCCTTCTCGATCGAGGGGGCCTCTTTTTTGGATCTTGTAAATTGTACAAGTGGGTGCTACCAGGATTACTGCCGTTTCATGGAAAGGAGAAGAGACAACCGTTTATCAATAATCACCTTAAATTTTTGGTTATATAAAAAATTGTCTATATTTGAGGATTGAATAATCTATTTTTCGGGAATTGAACCATTATGCTCAAGATACTCATCCTCATTGATTACTCCAGCGAATTCAGTCGCCGACTGCTCAGAGGGTTAATCCAATACTCCAAAGAGCATGGCCCCTGGATCTTTTATCGCTTACCCTCTTACTATAGAACGCTGTATGGCAAACAAGGGATTGTAGAATGGGCCAAAGAGTGGGAAGCCGATGCTATTGTGGCACGGTGGGATCATGATGGCACCAATTTATTGGAGTCATTGAATATTCCCATCCTACTCCAAAACTACAAAGAACGAAGTCCTTACTTCTCCAACCTGACCGGTGATTATTTCGGTACAGGCGAGATGGCGGCACAATTCTTTATTAAAAGGCGTTATCGGAATTTCGCCTTCTATGGGAACAAAGGTGTCGTCTGGTCTCGTGAAAGAGCGGAAGGATTCAGGTCTCAAATCGAGAAGATAGGAGGCAATTATCATTATTTCGAAAGTGAGAACCTGGATGGAGAAGAATGGAGTACCAGTCATATACAACTCGATGAATGGCTCTTATCATTACCCAAACCGGTAGGTTTGTTTGCCTGCGACGATAATTTCGCGCTTCGATTATCCCAAATCTGCAAGATCAATAATATCAGAATTCCTGAAGATATCACTTTATTAGGAGTAGACAATGACGAGCTGATCTGTAACCTGTCCGATCCGCCGATCTCCTCCATCGTTACGGATGTGGAAAGAGGTGGATACGAAGCCGGACGGTTGATCGACAGGATGACCAAGGGGGAGATCAAAGAGCCATTCAATATTGTTATCCGACCGACACGAATCGAGCTAAGGAAATCTACAGAAAGATACGATATCTCCAATGAATATATTTCCCGGATTGTCAATTATATCGAAGATAATTTCACCTCCAATATCGTGATTGAATCTCTAATACAACAGGTCCCACTATCGCGGCGTAATCTGGAAGTGAAGTTCAAAGAGGAAATGGGAACCTCCATCTATCAATTTATCCTGAGTTGCAGGATCGAGTATTTTGCTCATCTATTATTAACTACCGACAGAACACTTTTTGACCTGGCACTGGAGTCAGGATTCAATGATTGCAAAAATATTTCCCGTATTTTTAAGAAGATGAAAGGGTACACTCCTCTTGAATACCGTAAAAAATACGGCGACTCTCACAAGAAATAACGCTATTTGAAAACAGAATTACGTTTTTAAAGCATTTTTCAACTATATAAAAAATAATTTTGTGTCTTAAGTAGATTGAAGCACCACTTCCTATTTTTTTAAATTTGTAATAATATGAGTAACAGTCCTCAAATCAATCACATACAAGACAGAAGTACCACGATCAAGTCGATGATAATACTGGCATTACTGTTTTTTATTTTCGGATTGGTATCATGGGTTAACACCATTTTAATACCCTATTTCCAGCTAACTCTCCAGTTATCCAAACTACAATCGTCTCTGGTGACATTCGCCTTCTACATTGCCTATCTGTTCATGGCAATCCCATCCTCTTTTCTGCTGAATAAGGTAGGCTATAAAAAGGGAATGATGCTGGGACTATGGTGTATGTCGATAGGAGCCCTGTTATTTCTCCCCGCAGCTTACTGGCGCACATATCAAATATTTCTACTGGGATTATTTTTGTTGGGTGTTGGATTGGCTATTCTACAGTCGGCAGCTAATCCCTACGTAACCATTGTGGGTCCTATAGAGAGCGCAGCCAAACGGATGAGTATCGTAGGAACCGGCAATAAACTGGCAGGAGTAATTGCTAACCTGATATTTGCGGCAGTGGTCATCCGCGAATCCGACAAGGTACTTATACGGGAAATTGAAGCGGGGAATTACACGGGTGCCTCTCTGGAAACAGCTTTAGACACACTGATAAAGGGAGTGATGACACCTTACCTCATTTTGGCCATCTTCCTGTTTATATTCGGTATAATTGTCCGTTATTCACCGCTGCCCAACCTGGATCCGTCGGTAGTAAATAAACGGTCTGAAGAAGATGAGGTCTCACGTAAATCCATCTTTCAATATCCGGCGCTTATTTTGGGTGTAGTCGCGATGTTTTTCCATATAGGAACCCAAATGATCGCATTGTCCACCAGTATCCAGTATGCGCAAACCATGGGCGGCAGTCTGGCTGGATCAGCACAAAATATTCCTTCCTACACCATGTTCCTGACATTTATCGGCTATTTCATAGGAATCGCCCTTATCCCAAAATATCTGAAACAACGGAATGCTCTTTTGATTTGTGCCTCCATCAATCTGATATTGTCAACAATGTTGATAATCACCTCGGGAACCGTAAAATTCCTGGGCATCACTTCCGATATATCTCTCTGGTATCTGGTGATGATGGGGCTTCCCAATGCATTACTCTATGCCGGTATCTGGCCACTGGCCATCAATAAATTAGGAAAGCATACCAATCTGGGATCAGCATTCCTTGTCATGGCTTTAAGCGGCAGTGCTTTCATGCCTATGATTTACCACGCTTTAGTGGAAGCACAAGCAATATTGACACCTTTTGAAGCGATGAAACAGGCATATTGGATCCTTATTCCCTGCTTTGCATACATCGTATGGTATGCAGCAAGAGGATATAGGATTAGATCATGGAAAAAATAATGTGCCAATGTGACTAATATGCCGATAACAATTGAGCATCTATTGAATTTCAACTGAATAACTACTGAACAACTATCGAATAACTACTGAATAACTACTGAATTATGCACCGAACTATCATAAAAAACGGAAAGATCATCTTCCCTGATAAAATCGCAGAGAACATGGTCATTGTATGTGAGAAGGGAAAGATCACTGATATTCTAAAATCGAACGAAGTTGTGTTTGGTGATGGCGATGTGGTCATCGATGTCAAGAAAAAATATGTGTCACCCGGTTTTATAGATATCCATACTCACGGCGGTGGCGGACATGACTTTATGGACGGAACCGTAGAGGCATATCTCGGTGCAGCCGAAACACATGCCAGACACGGAACGACCGCACTTTTACCCACTACCCTGACCAGCACTTTTGAAGAGTTGATGAAAACATTCTCTACCTACAAGGAAGCGGTAAAGCTGAACAGCAAAGGAGCCAAATTCCTGGGCTTGCATCTTGAGGGCCCCTACTTCGCCTATAATCAACGGGGGGCACAAGATCCCAAGTACCTCAGAAATCCGGAACCGGAAGAATACAACAGAATATTAGCGGCATCAGATGACATCGTTCGATGGAGCCTTGCTCCGGAACTACCCGGCGCATTAGTGTTCGGTAAAGTGCTCAAAGAAAAAAATATCCTCGCCTCCATTGCACATAGCGACGCTATCTATGAAGAGGTAGTCAATGCTTACAATGCCGGTTTCAAACATATTACCCATCTCTATTCGGCCATGTCGACCGTCACTCGCAGAAACGCCTTCCGGTACGCAGGTATTGTGGAAGCGGCCTATCTGATTGATGATATGAACGTGGAAATCATTGCTGACGGAGTACATTTGCCAAAATCTCTCCTTCAGTTCGTATATAAATTCAAGGGGCCCGACAAAACCGCGCTTGTTACCGATTCAATGCGCGGAGCAGGCATGCCCGATGGGGAATCTATCCTGGGCAGTCTCGACAAAGGACAAAAGGTAATCATCGAAGACGGTGTGGCCAAACTCCCGGATCGTACAGCTTTTGCAGGAAGCGTTGCCACTACCGACCGCCTGGTCAAAACCATGGTCAACATAGCGGAAGTACCTCTGGTAGAGGCCATAAAAATGATGACCTTAACGCCGGCCCGCATGATGAAGATAGATCAGCAGAAAGGATCTATTGAAAAAGGCAAGGATGCCGATTTTGTTATTTTTGACAATAATATCAATGTTTCACATACAATTTTGGAAGGTAATGTCATATACAGAAATTAACACGAATGTAATCGCATTCACACAAGGAATGCTGAAGGTAAAAATCTTCCATACACGGGAAGAAATGGGCAAAGAAGCGGCAGACAATGTATCGGATACAATACGCCTGCTTCTTAAAGAAAAAGATGAGATTAATATGATCTTCGCTGCCGCACCATCGCAAAGCGATTTTATGAAGGAGTTGATTGCCGATGAACGAATCCGGTGGGAAAAGATAAACGCCTTTCACATGGACGAATACATAGGATTGGATAAAAATGCTCCTCAAGGATTTGGTAATTTCCTGAAAGAACGCATCTTTGGCAGAGTTCCTTTCAAGAGTGTCCACTATATAAACGGACAGGCAGAAGAGCCTTCCAAAGAATGTGAAAGGTATACCGGTTTGCTAAGACAGTATCCGGTGGATATCGTTTGCCTTGGCATTGGGGAGAATGGGCACATCGCATTCAATGACCCACCCGTAGCCGATTTCAAGGATTCGAAACAGGTGAAAGTGGTAGAGCTGGATATGGCTTGCAGGCAACAACAGGTAAACGAAAATCTGTTCACGAAAATAGATTCAGTGCCCACTCACGCCATAACAATTACTATCCCGGCATTAATGAACTCCAAATATATGTTTTGTATGGTACCGGCACGGAATAAAGCAGAAGCAGTCTATCATACACTGAACGACGAGATCAGCGAAAAATGTCCAGCCACTATCTTGAGAACAAAAGAGGAGGCCATACTATATTTGGATGAAGAAAGTGCGTCACTGCTTAATTGAAATAAGAAATTAGAAGTTAGAAGTGGATGAGTGATTAGGTGGCGAGGTGCTCAAGAGGAAATTCTTAATATCCTAAACCATAGATCCTACATCCAAAATCTAAAAGTCTTGGATCTTGATTCTTGACTCTAAAAATAAACCATTATGAAACTAAAAATTATTTTATCAGTTATCTTGTCTGGATTATTATTAACTGCCCAGGCACAGGTAAAAATTGGAATCATCGGATTGGATACCTCCCACTCCATCGCTTTCACCAAATTTTTGAATGGAGCAGATAAAAAAGAAGAATTCAAGGATTTTCGGATCGTGGCAGCCTATCCGTACGGGTCAAAAACCATTAAATCGAGTTACGACCGTATCCCGGGTTATATAGATCAAGTAAAGGAAATGGGCGTGGAGATTGTTCCGTCCATAGCCGAACTTTTAGAGAAAGTAGATTGTGTAATGCTGGAGACAAATGATGGTAATCTGCATCTGGAACAGGCTTACGAAGTATTCAAAGCAGGAAAGATCGTTTTTATAGATAAACCCATAGGTGCTAACCTGGCACAGGCTATCGCTATTTTTCAACTGGCTAAACAATATAACGTTCCTCTCTTCTCATCATCAGCTCTACGATATTCTGTTCAGAGTCAGAAACTTCGAAAAGGAGAGTTAGGAAAAGTATTGGGTGCCGACTGTTATACACCTGCGCATCTTGAACCGTCACATGCCGACATGGCATGGTATGGAATTCATGGTATTGAGAATTTATTTACCGTCATGGGGACAGGCTGTATTTCGGTAAATCGCCTGTCGTCTGAAGGAACAGACTTTGTAGTCGGTCTCTGGGATGACGGTAGAATTGGTACTGTAAGAGGAGCCCGTACCGGAAAAACTCCTTATGGAGGGAATGCGGTTACGGACCAGGGAGTTGTTCCAACAGGTGGATATGACGGCTATGAACCGCTGTTAAAGGAAATCCTGAAATTCTTCAAAACACGTGTTTCTCCGATAACAGAAAAAGAGACGCTGGAAATATTCACCTTTATTGAAGCGGCCGATATAAGTAAGAATAAAGGTGGCAAGATCATCTCTATGAATGAAGTTTATAAAAAAGGGGAGAAAGATGCAACAAAGCTAATCCGGAAATTAAAATAGTGCTAAAATGAAAAAAGGCTGGTTGATTATTACAATAGTTTTCATGTTACTTTCTTGCGTCCAAAAAAATAATAACACGTCTGAAAAGCAGACTTTATTCACTGGAAAAGCAGGAGAGATAGGACTAATTGTATTGGCTCCCGGCCATTTTCATGCCAATCTGCTGCAAAAGAACACCATCCCACAGGTAAACGATTCTGTGTTCGTATATGCAGCAACCGAAGATACCGGATTAAAGCAATATCTCTCAGCAACAGGATCGTTCAATCAAAGAGAAGAAGTCCCCACAAACTGGCAAACAGTTGTGTATACCGGAGATGATTTCCTGCAGAAGATGGTAGGTGACAAGAAAGGGAACGTAGTAGTACTCGCGGGTAATAACAAAGCAAAGACCGGATATATTCTTGGTGCAGTAGATGCAGGATTGAATGTACTGTCAGATAAACCTATGGCCATTAACCGGGAAGATTTTCTTTTGCTGGAAAAAGCATATGCCAATGCCGAAGCACAAAACGTCCTGTTATATGATATGATGACAGAGCGTTACGATATGTTGAACATTATTGAGAAAGAACTTCTCAACAACGGGGATCTCTTCGGGGAACTGCAAGCGGGAACACCGGAAGATCCTGCGGTATATATGGAGAGTGTGCATCATTTCTACAAAGAGGTATCCGGCACACCATTGATCCGTCCGGCGTGGTATTACGATGTGGAACAACAGGGAGAAGGTATCGCCGATGTAACCACACACTTGATCGATTTGCTGTTCTGGAAATGTTTCCCAGACCAGTCCATCGATTACAACAAGGATATCAGAAATATCACAGCCACCCATTGGCCCACTGAAGTTGAATTGTATCAGTTTACAAAATCAACGGGGGAGACAACTTTTCCCGATTACCTGCACAAGTATATTGATAATTCTACGCTGAAAGTATATGCCAACGGCACCCTCCATTTCAATGTAAAGAATCGGAATGTGGGTTTGAAAGTGATCTGGAATTGGCAGGCACCTGAAGGTAGCAGCGACACTTTCATGTCAGTAATAAAGGGGACAAAAGCTGTTCTGAAAACGGTTCAGAACAAAGATCAAGGTTTTGTAAAACAACTGTACGTACAGAAACCGGAGGGTTTGGATCAAGATGAATTTTACGGTAACCTGCAAAAAGCAATTGAGAAAATCCGTATAACTTATCCTTTCGTTTCTATGTCAGCAACCTCCAAGAAAGGGGAATATCTCATCAATATCCCGGTGGAAAACAGGGAAGGGCATGAATCGCATTTCAGGTATGTAGCTGAAAGCTTTTTCAGTTTTCTGGTAAACCGGGATATGCCGGAATGGGAGAAGACCAACACTTTGGCAAAATATTACATCACTACAAAAGCAGTAGAAGTTGCAAAAGATAGGGATTGACACCGGCGCTACTTATTATGATGAATCGAAAATGTTCCATGGTTCATTAAAGAACATCATGGGAACGCGGTTCGATATACTTGCTATCGGCCCGAACAGATTGAAGTCACAGGAAATATGGAACGATATCGTATTTGAACTTCGACGGCTCGATCAACTCTTTAATCGTTTTGACAGTACAAGCGAGACTTCAAGAATAAATCGGGATGCTATTCATGAACCTGTTCATGTAAGCCCGGAAATGTGGGCTATACTGCAAAGTTGCCGAATGTACCACACACGCACTTTGAAATTGTTTGATATCACACTGGATGATTTTTCAAAGGTAGAGTTGATAGAAAATGGCCACTCTGTCATTTTTTCCAAAAAAGACATCTCATTAGATTTCGGAGGCTACGCCAAAGGATATGCGTTAGCAAAAATAGAAGATTTAATTCATCAGGCCGATATAAAACAGTGCTTTGCAGATTTCGGAAGCAGCTCCATATTGGGAATTGGGAACCATCCTTATGGAGATGCATGGAAAGTGAGTTTTGAAAACCCATATAACCGGGATGACGTTTTAGGCGAGATTTCTTTAAAAGATCTGGCTCTTTCGGTTTCCGGTAATACCCCTTCCTACACAGGTCATATTCAGCGACCAGGGTCCAATAGTCCGGTGACAGAGCATAAAGCCGTCGCTGTAACCTCTGAAAATCCATTGGATGCCGAAGTACTGAGTACAGTTCTTATGATCGCCACTGATTCGGAAAGAAAAAGAATCGCTGAAAATTTTAAAATACAAAATATCGCAGAATATAATTTATAGATGTTATGTCGAAAAAAGGGTCTGAACAGGTAGACACAAGCCTGAGGCAATTTATCAAAGACTTAGGTTATATTTCAGGTGGAGCAGCACTCCTGGCAACCACACCCTGGCTCCAGTCGTTTACTACCGATAAAGCCAAAGAAATCAGAAAAGAGAAAGCCAGGATAGGATTCATCGGAACGGGTTCCAGAGGAACGTATAACATGCACGCCGTGTTAGCATTGCAACATGCCGAAATTGTAGCCCTGTGCGATATATATCCGCCGAACCTGAAAAATGCTTCATCTCTGTGCCCCTCTGCGAAAACATATACAGATTACAGGAATATGCTGGAGTCTAAGGATATCGATGGAGTTATTATATCTACCCCGCTTTACCTCCATGCTCCCATGACATTGGATGCCCTGGATGCGGGAAAACATGTCTACTGCGAGAAGGCAATGGCATTGACTATGGAGCAGTGTAAAGAAATTTACAATGCATATCAGAAAACGGATAAAGTACTCTATTTCTGCATGCAACGCATGTTTGACCAGAAATATATAAAGGGTATGCAAATGATTCATTCCGGGGTGATCGGTGACATTGTAGGAGAACGTTGTTACTGGTTCAGGAACCACGACTGGAGACGGCCTGTTCCTTCACCGGAAATGGAACGTCAGGTTAACTGGCGCCTCTATCGGGATTATTCAGGCGGCCTGATGACCGAATTGGCCTCTCATCAGTTAGAGGTGTGTTGCTGGGCCATGCAGTCAGTGCCCGAGTCAGTTGTCGGAACCGGTGATATTGTGTATTGGAAAGACGGAAGAGAAGTGTATGATAGTGTAAACCTGATATATCATTACGCCAACGGAGTTAAAATCAATTATGAGTCACTTATTTCCAATAAATACAATGGCATGGAAGATCAAATATTGGGTAAAAAAGGAACCATGAATCTTGCCACCGGTATTTATTTTCTGGAGAATGAGTCTGGCGAAAAAAAATCGGGAATTGAACAATTGATCGGGCAGATAGGGAATAAATTATACTCCTCTGTACCTGCTGCTGGTCCCAGTTGGCGTCCGGAAACAAAAGAAAAGTATATCCCTCACCATATCCTGGAAGGTGAGTTCCATGTGAACGACGGCCTATCCATGACTGGTGCGCTGAAAGATGGCTCTGATGAAATCCTGTCTGCATTTTGTCAGGCTTGCATTACCGGTGAAAAAGGCAAGAATATCGTGGAAGAGGCGTACCTGGCTACCATGCTTTGTCATTTAGGAAATCAGGCTATGGCGGATCAAAAGAAAATCTTCTTCCCGGAAGAATACAAAATTCCTTATATGAAATTTTAATTATGCTATGATGAAGGATATCGTTATTACATCAAAAAGAATAAAAAAAGAGACTCTTATTCTTTTATTTTGCTTCATAACAGCATTTCTTATTAATGTGGCAACCATTATCATATATAAAACTCCATGGATAGAGGTCGTTACACAAATAGGATATGTCATTGTCATAACCATTGTACTATATGTTATTGTTGCTTTGTTGAGGATATTGTCATGGTGGTTATTGAAGTTGTTTGAGATAATAAAAAACAGGAAGAAAAGGCTGGAGAACTCTTAACTGACTCTCCGCACCAATTTATTTATATGTTGAAATATACAACTTTCATTATTCTCGTATTGTCGGGATCTTTTTTATACGGACAAAATGTATCGGGTATAAAAGAGTATGAAAAGGAATATGTCACATATCCCTTTTCTGATCCTGATCCTATACCTGTATTAGGAAAGGTGTATCCATATTACAGATACGACGGGTTCACGGAGAAACCGGAAAAAAAATCATGGAAAGTCGTTGAAATCGAAAATCAATTTCTCAAGATAAAAATCTTCCCCGAGATTGGCGGTAAAATCTGGTCAGTGATTGATAAGACGAATGGAAAAGAACTCTTTTATGACAATGATGTGGTGAAATTCAGAGACATCTCTCTGCGAGGGCCCTGGACAAGCGGAGGCATCGAATTCAACTACGGAGTGGTAGGACACGCCCCCTCCTGTTCTTTTCCGGTAGACTATATGACAAAGGTAAATGAGGATGGAAGCGCCAGTTGCTTTATAGGTGTACTGGACCTGTTAACAAGAACCCGCTGGACGGTTGAGATAAACCTGCCTAAAGATAAAGGCTGGTTTACTACCTGTTCTTTCTGGCATAATTCCACATCGGGAACACAGCCCTACTATAATTGGGTTAATACGGGGGTACTGGCCAAGGAAGATCTCCAATTCATCTATCCGGGTAAACATAGTCTCCGTCACGATGGCGTAGCACTACCCTGGCCCATGGATTCGTTAAGGAATAAGAATCTGTCCCGTTGGATTGAAAACGACTTCATCGGTTCCAAATCATACCATATTACGGGAACTCATACTCCTTATTTTGGGGCTTATTGGGCTGCAGACGACGTGGGCATGATGCAATATGCCAACCGGGATGACAAATTGGGAAGGAAAATCTTCAGTTGGGCATTATCCGACCAGGGGCATATCTGGAAAGAATTGCTTACCAACAGTAAGGGACAATACGTAGAACTTCAAAGCGGGAGGCTCTTCAATCAGAATATGGTAATCAGCAGCCTTACGCCATTCAAACAGATAGGATTTATGCCGTATGCAACCGATAGATGGGATGAATACTGGTTTCCCTATAAAGAAACGAAAGGTGTAAGCAATGTAAATCTTCAAGGAGTGATATATGTAAGCAAGGACAACGGACTCTTCTCTCTCCGATTATATCCTCTGCAGATGATAAACGATACACTGAAATTTTATAATAAGAATAGAGAAATACTCTTTATACAGCAGGTTTCACTGGAAATTGCAAAGATCTATGAATTTCAATCTTCCTCGTTGAAAGCCGATTCGGTTCATTTCATCCAATTAGCCAATCAAACTTTATGGAGCAATGAGAATATTGATTTGCAAAGGCCGGCAGATAAAAACGAACAATTCAACTGGGATACGGCCCAGGGACAATATCTCCGGGGAAGGGACCTCTCAGGATTAAGATTGTATGATCAGTCTGAAACCTTTATCCGTAAAGCATTGGAATATGATCCTTATTTCATTCCTGCGTTGACTGAAATGTCGCGCCTTTGTTATCATAAAATGGATTATGACTCGGCTTTCTATTATGCCTATCAAGCATTATCCATCGACACATACGATCCGGCGGCTAATTTTGAATATGGCCGATCGGCATTGAGACAAAAAAAATATTACGATGCCCTCGATGGTTTTGAAGTGGCTGCCCTCTCTTTTCCATACAGGAGCGCTGCATATACCGAACTTGCCAAAATATATACGGTGAGGAATGATTATGCCAAGGCAATTGAATATGCTGAGAAAAGCCTGATAAACAACCGGGAAAATATCGAAAGTTTACAGCTCCTTTACTTACTGCACAGGATAAAAGGAGACAAGAAAGAAACAGCCCGACTCGGCGATATGATCCAATCGGTAGACCCGTTAAACCACTTTATCCGGTTTGAAAAGTACCTGCGGGATAAATCCCCGTCGAGCCGGAAAATCTTCCAGGAGAGTATACAATTCGAAATGCCGGCAGAGATTTATCTCGAACTGGGTATCTGGTACAACACTTTAGGACAAAAAGAAAGCGCCCTGGAACTCTTCAATATTGCTCCGGTACATACTGAAATACAATATTGGATCGCTTTCCTGAAAAACGATACTCAAATATTAAAAAACGCAGAAGGGCTTGACCCGGCTTTTGTTTTTCCTTTCCGTGACGAAAGTGAACAGGTTTTTGAATGGGCAAAAGAGAATGGCAGCCAGTGGAAGGCAACCTATTACCTCTCATTGCTCCATGCTTTTAGGAATAACCGGGAAAAAGTGATCCAATTACTGAATTCTGTGGAAGATAAACCCGATTTTCCTCCGTTCTATATTCTTAGATCCAGGTTTATTACCGATAACAGGGAAAAGGATCTGCAAAAGGCTATTTCGTTAAATGCCACCGAATGGCGTTATGTCCATGAACTAACCCGATTTTATTTGAGTAGATCAAATCCCCGGGAAGCGTTAAACGTGATTGGCCCGTTTTACAAAAAAAACCAGGATCATTTTCCAACAGGTACTTTATACATACGAACACTGATCAGAAACAAACAATATAACGATGCTGAGAAAATATTGGCAAGCATTCATATCCTTCCTTTTGAAGGAGCCAGTGATGGCAGTCTGCTCTATCAGGAAACAAAATTGATGCTTGCTGCAGCAGCTTTGAACACAGGAAATCTCAAATTGGCTTCTAAAAAGATTGAAGAGGCCAGACTCTGGCCGAGAAATCTGGGCGTGGGAAAGCCCTATGATGATGTAATCGACACCCGGATGGAAGATTGGTTGAGTGCCATACTTTACATTCAATCCGGCAATCCGGAGCAACAGAAAAGATATCTCGGGAAAGTGGCAGAGAGCACGTTAAGCCCGAACTCCGTCAATACATTGCTACAATGTACCGCCCTATATCAATTGGGGGAATCTCAAAAGGCAGAACAACTCTTCCTTCAGTGGAAGAGTAATCAGAGAGAAGAAAATATGCAACAATGGGGTGAATCGTTCTATAAGGAGAACAGGGATAAGAAAAATCCTTTCGATTATGAACGTACAATCCGGATCATCGGGCTTATCTCGGGAACGGAAGACACCAGATTATTTTAATAACAGACTATAATATAAATCATTATGATTAAAAAATCAGGATTATTTATTCTTTTGTTTATCACTTCCACTTTTTATATACTCAGCAAGGATGATAAACAGGTTTATCTCTATCAGGTAGATCCATTGATCAAAGTCCTGAAAGAAAGAAATTATTTCAGGGAAGAAATAGATACCATCAGGGTAGCAAAAGGAGAAGTGGCCAGCGTACAGATTGTGGTGCACGGACAGGCGGAAATCAGGAATATGCAGGCAACGGTGACCGGTATTTCGTCAGGATCATCAAAACTGACCGGGGCTACAGCCGGTTGGGTCGGATATGTACGCGTGGGACGTTCCTATAATCCCCCGTCCAAAGATATTATCCGATCGACATCGGGTTATTTCCCCGATCCCATTTTCCCCGACTCCGCCTTTTCCATCAAACCGGGAGAGGTGCAACCGTTATGGATCAGTGTGCCCACCGATGCCGCCACTACACCCGGACTATATAAAGGGAGTGTACAGATTAAGGGAGAAGTGGGGAAAAAGAAAAAAACATGGACCAAAGATTTCTATATCCGGGTCTATCCGGTTACATTGGGAAAATCTCCGCTATATATCACCAACTGGTCGGCTCATTTTAGCCCCACAACGCTCTCTTACCTGAATAACAATGAACCGCTGGAAGCATATTCCCCGCTTTATTGGGAACTGATAGAGATGCATGCCAAAATAATGGCTTCCCATAGGCAAAATGTACACCGGATATATCCCATCTGGCACACGTTATATACTTATGACAACGGTAAATATACTTTCGACTTCAGCCGCTTCGACAAGGAAGCCGAAATTTTTGATGCGGTAGGAGCTTTGGAAAGAATAGAAGGGGGCCATCTGGCCTGGCGTTCCGGTGCTTGGGACGACCCTTTCTTCGTGGAAGTGCCACTACCCGACAACGAGGAGACTGCCAAATTACGTACTACACCGAATCCAATGAAAGTAGAGAACGGGATCAGATTCACCTTATTGCCCGTGGATGATGAAAGGGCGAAAAACTTTATCACCCAGTTCTTACCCGCCTTAAAAAAACACCTGGAGGAAAAAGGATGGCTCGACAGGTATATGCAGCATATTGCCGACGAACCGACGGCAAAAAATGCGGAATCGTACGTCACCATCAGCAACTATATCCATGAATTCCTGCCCGGCGTCAAGGTACTGGATGCAGTGCTAACCTCCAAGGAACTGGCAGGCGCGATTGATGTATGGGTCCCGGAATTGGATATCCTTCACAAGGATTATAGCTTTTACACCGATTTGAAAAAAGAAGGAAAAGAAATCTGGTTCTATACCTGCGTCGGGCCAAGAGGTAATTATGCAAACAGGTTTATAGAACTCCCTCTCAACCAGACAAGATACCTCCATTGGATCAATTATAAATATGATGCAACCGGATATCTTCATTGGGGGCTTAACTACTGGGTCAAAGACCAGTTAAATGCGGATGCATCACGGGATAGTGGCAGGTTACCGGCAGGTGATAACTGCATCATATATCCGGGATACCGCAAACTATACACCTCAATCCGTTTTGAAGCGATGCGGGATGGCATTGATGATTATCAGTTATTGAAGATGGTGGAAAATAAAGACGCGAAAAGGGCAAAAAGCTTTGCCGATGCAATCATCCTCAATTTTAACGATTATGAGGCAAGCGTGACTTCTTTCAGAAGTATTAGAAAACAGATGCTGGATTTTCTGTGCAAGGATAATTGAGGAATTAGTAACGACAACGGTGCTGAGGGCCGGTAATAGGCAATACGATAAGGAAAACTATGGTAAACCCTTTAGAGGCTTAATGCGGGATAACTTTTTTTATACGCCTAAACACTCAATCAATATGCAAAACAGGAGAGTATTTATAAAAAACTTAGCTACTACAGCATTGATAGCCAACAGTATTCCTACGGTATTATTGGCAGGAAATAAATCCGTAAAGCTACAAAGGAGCCATACACCCCCAAATTCTTTGATAAATATTGCTTTAATCGGGAAAGGCAAGATGGGGACATCCGATACCAGAATAGCCTTATCAGTGGGAGGAGTGAAGATGGTGGGAGTTTGCGACCTTTATGACAAGCGGTTGGAAGAGGCGCGTAATCAATGGGGAAATGATATTTTTACCACTAAAAATTACAAAGACATTCTTTCTCGAAAAGATGTAGACGCAGTGATCATAGCCACCCCAGATCATTGGCATCAAGCCATCGCCATCGAGGCAATGAACGCCGGCAAGCATGTCTATTGTGAAAAACCGGTTATTCATAAACTGAAAGAAGGGGAAGCCCTGATCAAGGCTCAACAGAAAAACGGAGTAGTCTTCCAGGTTGGCTCGCAGGGAATGTCATCCCTGGGAAATAGAGCTGCCCGTTTATTGATACAGGCAGGCGTAATTGGTCCTGTAAATTTTATTGACGGTCAATTCACGGTATCTCCGGGTGCTTTACGCCCCTATACCCCTCCGGCGGACGCATCAGAGAAAACTATCTGGTGGGAGCAATTCCTGGGAAATGCTCCTAAACGGGCTTTTGATCCCCAACGTTTTTTTTCCTGGCGTAGCTGGCGTGATTACGGGACAGGCGTCGCGGGAGATCTGTTCGTCCATGTCTTAGCCAGCATTCATTACATCATGGATGCCATCGGGCCGGAAAAAGTATATACAACCGGAGGAATCCGGCATTATACGAACGGATTACGAGACACACCGGATATTATGTTGGGATACTTTGATTATCCCGATAGAAATAATAGAGGGGCTTTTACTGTTCAATTAGGCGCTAATTGTGTCGACGGAATCTCCAGGAAATGGGGGAGTACCGACTTCAGGATTGTAGGCTCACTCGGTTCATTGGATGTGGAATGGGATAAAATTACACTGAAGACGACATACGATCTGGACTTGAAAAATGTTGAAGTATTGAATCAGTTGGGACAGGGAATAAATATCCCGGAAATAGTGTCTCCACGGGAATATGTCTTTAAAGCAGAGAAGGGATATAAAGGAGGACATTATGACCATCATTCCAATTTTTTGAATGCAATAAGAAATAATACTCCTGTGGCAGGGGATGTTCTTTTTGCTGTCCGTTCAGCCGCACCTGCCCTACTGAGTTATGAGAGTTACCTGAAGGGACAGGCAATTAAATGGAATTCTGAAAAATTAGAAATTATACGATGAAACAGTTATATCATCTACTCACCGCCACACTCGTTGTACTGCTTTGTACATCGTGCCATTCCTCCAAAGGTTCGGCTACAGTGGACAGTACTGGCAAGGAAAAAGTTTTCCGGCTATCGGCAAAGGAACGGAGACAAGGTTTTAAGGTTCTTTTCGACGGGACCTCGATGGCTCAATGGATCGACAACACAAATCAATATGTTGTCGAAGAGGGATGCATCGTGATGCACCCTAAAACCAGTTATGGTGGTAATTTATACACTAAAGCAGCATATGAAAATTTTATTTTTCGTTTTGAATTCATGCTTACACCCGGTGCGAATAGCGGGATAGGGACAAGACATAAAATTGTGCATACTCCGAAAGGATACGACGGTATAGAATTACAGATACTGGATGATTACGATCCCAAATACAAAGATCTTAAACCTTATCAATTTCATGGTTCCCTTTACGGTTGGGTACCGGCAAAAAAAGGGTATCTGAAACCTTCAGGCAAATGGAATTATCAAGAGGTCATCATGAATAAAAATCATTTACAGGTAATGTTGAATGGTACCTTAATTATGGACGCAGATCTGGATGAATTGATAAAAAATGCACCCAAAGATAAAGACACATCGAAATTACAGTACAAAAAAGGCCATATCGCTTTTTTAGGACATGGAGACATCATCAAATTCAGGAATATAAGGGTTAAAGAATTATAGTTTTACACTCAAGATATATGTATAGAAAACTCACACACAAAATCATCAATATGCCAATTCACACACGAAGGATGAAAAGGGTCCTCAAGCATTTTTTCAAATTATGTTTGCTCGTTATCATTATTTTCTCTGTTTCCTGTGCAAGCACGAAACAGGACGGGGTGAAAATGGTTGAATTAAAAGAACCCAAACGTCCCGTGGGGCAGGAAAATGTGTTGCATCTCGCCGTGGATCCCATCCCTACTGTCAGAATCGGCTTTATAGGGATAGGGAACCGAGGATTCGCGGCGCTCCGAAGGTATGTGTATATCGAAGGTATTGAAATCAAAGCTATCTGCGATCTGAAAGAGGACAGGGTGAAAGAGGGACAAGCCTATCTGCGAAGCAGGAGTTTTCCTCCTGCCGATGAATATGTGGGAGAAGAGGCGTGGAAAAAGGTTTGTGAGCGCGACGACATTGATTTAATCTATATATGCACCGACTGGTTGACACATACCCCGATGGCGGTGTATGCCATGGAACAAGGCAAACATGTCGCCTTGGAAATGCCGGCGGCAGTCACCATCGATGAATGCTGGCAATTAGTCAATACGGCAGAAAGAACCCGAAAACACTGTATGCTCCTGGAAAATTGCTGTTACGACTTCTTCGAACTCACAACGCTCAATATGGCGCAAAAGGGAGTATTCGGAGAGTTGATACATGGAGAAGGCGCTTATATTCACGAAGGAAGATACCAGTTTAAGGATTTGGAATCGTGGCGCGTGAAATTTTATGAGAACTATACAGGAAACGCCTATCCTACCCATGGATTTGGCCCCATCTGTCAGGCAATGAACATACACAGGGGAGACAAATTGAATTATCTGGTATCCATTTCTTCAGACCAATTCGGAATTTCGAACTATCTAAAAGAACTCCATGGCGAAGGATCGCCCGAATCACAACGGAAATACGCTTTGGGCGACATCAACACAACCATCATCCGCACGGAAAAGGGAAAGACTATCATGGTACAATATGATGTGATCAGTCCACGTCCATATAGCCGCCTTCATACGCTTAGCGGCACAAAAGGATTTGCCCAGAAATACCCGACTCCCAATATAGCACTCGATCCTGATTCGCATCAATTCCTGACGGAAGAGAAATTGAATAAGCTTCTGAAAGAGTATGAACACCCTTTCATCAAAGAGATAGGAGAAAAGGCCAAGCAGGTCGGAGGTCATGGGGGGATGGATTTTATCATGGATTATCGTTTGATCCATTGCTTGAGAAACGGATTGCCTCTCGATATGGATGTATATGATGCCGCAGAATGGTCATGCCTTGTGGAGCTCACAAAAATCTCCACCACCCATGGAGGGATACCGGTGAGAATTCCCGACTTTACAAGAGGAGATTGGAATAAATTACAAGGACTGAAGTTTTTTTAATATAAATTCAACGATCAACAACAAACAATCATTGTATGACACCCAATAGTAGACGTAAATTTATCAAACAGGCAGTCATCTCAGGGGTAGGTCTGAGCATGGGAGGAGCCTCACTGGCCAATACGCCAACAGTCGAATCATCTGCAAAACAGATCGTATTGCCTGACGTATCAAAATTGGCCTCCACACCACCCGATATTCCATTTGCTCCAAGAAGAATTGCCAGTTGGTGGAATACAATAGAAGATCTGCAATGGTCACAGAAAAGTATCAGGGATAAAATCAAGAGAAGAGCGGAGGCGTTTGCAGAAGCGAAGATAGACATGGTCGTGAATTACGGATTCCATATCCGGTTCGATTTTTCCAACTATTTTGGTCAGTTGCACGGCCTATGGGCGAATGCCTGTGAAGAGTTGCACCAATATGGGATCAAGTTTATGGATCACTATTCGTGTAACCATGTGGAGAGACCGAAAAATATCGATGATTTTCACAAGCTTCACCGCAGCCATCGTCATCATGTTTTGCTGTTCCATGATCCCATAGCCGCCAAACATGCACAGTATGAAGGACATCTCTTTCAGGATATCTGCGAGGTAGATATACGGAATGGTAACAGGGGCTATTCGGAACAGTACCAGATGGAGGCTTTCTGCCATAATAATCCGGCTTTTCTGGACATGCATACCAAATACCTGAAACGGCTTTTGAATGAAGTACCTATCGATGCGATTGAAGTAGATGACATGTGCGATTACGTAGGGCTTGCAGCCTGCGGATGTAAATATTGCAGGGAACGGTTCAAGCGCGATTACAACCGGGAAATTCCTCCTTTCGATGACAAGAGTTTCTGGGGGGACACCTCAAAACCGATGTTATACTGGGGTAATTATGACAACCCTGCCTTCAGGGATTTTCTCCACATGAAAGTGGACGGCATCGTCGACCATGTCAAGTTGGTGAAAATGACGGTAGGGAACATACCGCTGATGTCGTGCTGCTCCAGTACCGGCCCCATTATCCTGAATTCCATATCCCTGAATCTGGAAAGGATGGCTCCCTATCTCGATTTCTTCATGCTGGAGAATGTGGGGACAAATATTCGGTCTACCAACTGGGTTCATATGGATGCCGAAGCGTTGCATCAAAAAGATATCGCCAGGCAGAGGGGCGACTCACCCGCCATCGCGTTGAGCTATACCATCTATGAGAAGGGAGCTTATATGGGATGGGCATTAAGCCGCTTCTGGGGCGTGGCCAATTGGAGCAGTACCCACAACCAGCGACTGATAGAAGATCCCGCCGATGCCCGTGAGATGGAAGAGGTCATCCATGAATGGAATAACTGGGAAGTGGACAACAGTGATCTTGATTACAGGAAAGGAGAAGACCTGGTGGAAGTCCGGCTTGTAAGCAACAGCTATTGCAGGGATAACGGATGGCGCGACAAAGACGGGAAAGAGCATTGGGACCGTTTGAAAGCATGGTCCAGTTCACTGTTGAAACACAATGTGGGATACCGGTTCGTGAGAACCGATGAGTTGGCCGATGCTGCTGCACTGAAACAGGAATCCACACCCCTTATCCTCGACGGGGTGGCTTGTGTTTCTGACAAACAGTTCAAGGCCCTTTCCGGTTATTTGATATCGGGGGGAAAGGCATGGCTCGCACTACCCTTCGGCACACACGACGAGAAAGGGTTTGAACGGTCAACTCCTTTGTCCGGGCAAATATTGAAAGCATACGGTAAACAGGTCACTGTTATCGACTCGGCCCTCAATTCCGATCCTTTGGGCGGACTGATACAGTCGAAAAAGTTTTCTCCGGTCATTCGGCAAACAGCAGGCGACGAACGGTGGGCAGCAAGGATCAGGTTGTATGATGGTGAATTCACCCTGCATTTTATGAATACGGCCATGAACCCTATTCCCCATCCTACCATAAAAGACAATGGAGGTGTAGCCATCATTCAGGATATCGACTCTCATATTACCGACAATAAGCTCTCTTTCGAGATAAAGATGGATGCATTGCCTCAAGCCCAATATGTATTGAAGAGCCCGGAGTTAAAAGACAAGAATCGAAACGTAGTACCCATCAAGGGGAAAAAGGGACATCAACTGCTTGATGTAGATTTGAGCGACATAAAAATATATGGTGTAGTCCAAAAGGGATAAGGTGATAGATAGCTCACTATCTCTATTTACAAGGGAACAAAACAGACAAAAATGACAGGCAAATGAGTAGCAGGCGTAAATTTATTAAACAAACATTGGCTTCAGGAGTCGGATTGAGCATGGGGGAATACTCCCTGTCCAATACGACTGCAAGCCAATCATCCGCACCACAAATCATACTGCCTGATATTTCGATCTTAGCTTCCACTCCCCCTGATATTTCTTTTATACCGAAAAGAATCGCCAGTTGGTGGACCACTATCGAAGATCTACAATGGTCGCAGAAAAGTATCAGGGATAAAATCAAGAGAAGGGCAGAGGCTTTTGCAGAAGCCAAAATAGATATGGCAGTAAACTTCGGATTTCATATCCGGTTTGATTTTGCCGACTATTTTGGGCAGTTACACGGTTTTATGGCCAATGTGTGTGAGGAACTCCACAAATATGACATCAAGTTTATGGATCACTATTCTTGTAATCATGTACAGAGGCCCAAGAACGAGGATGATTTTCACAAGTTGCATTGGAGCCACCGTCACCATGTACTGCTGTTTCACGATCCTATTGCCGCCAAATATGCCCAGTATGAAGGACACCTCTTTCAGGATATCTGTGAGGTGGATGTAAGAGATGGCAGTAGAGGATATTCGATGCAATACCAGATGGAAGCATTCTGCCATAATAATCCCGGCTTTCTCGATATGCATGTCAAATACTTAAAGCGCCTTTTGAATGAAGTTGCCATCGACGCCATTCAAGTGGATGACATGTGCGATTATGTCGGTCTTGCTGCTTGTGGATGCAAATATTGTAGGGAACGGTTTAAGCGTGATTACGACAGGGCAATTCCCCCCTTCGACGACAAGAGTTTCTGGGGAGATACCTCCAAACCGATGTTACAATGGGGGAATTACGATAATCCCGATTTTAGGGATTTCCTCCACATGAAAGTGGATGGAATTGTAGACCATGTGAAGCTGGTAAAAATGACAGTGGGAGGCATGCCCCTCATGTCGTGCTGTTCCAGCACCGGTCCCATCGTATTAAATTCCATCTCCTTGAATCTGGAGAGAATGGCACCCTACCTCGACTTCTTTATGCTGGAGAATGTCGGAAAAAATATCAGATCCATCGATTGGGTACGTATGGACGCAGAGGCGTTACATCAAAAAGATATCGCTAGGCAGAGAGGAAATGTTCCCGCCATTGCATTGAGCTACACAATTTATGAAAAAGGAGCATACCTCGGTTGGGCATTAAGTCGTTTCTGGGGCGTTGCCAATTGGAGTAGTACACTCACTCAACGCCTGATAGAAGATCCTGCCGATGCCGGTGAGATGGAAGAGGTCATCCATGAGTGGAACAATTGGGAAGTAGACAATAGTGATCTCGACTACAGGAAAGGAAAAGATTTAGTCGAGGTAAGGCTTGTAAGCAATAGCTATTGCAGGGATAACGGATGGCGAGACGAGGAGGGGAAAGAGCATTGGGATCGATTGAAGGCATGGTCTGGTCTACTGGTCAAGCATAATGTGGGATACAGATTTGTGAGAACAGATGAATTGGGTGATGCCACTGCGTTGAAGCAAGAATCCACCCCCCTTATTCTCGACGGTGTCGCCTCTGTATCAGACAGACAGTTTAAGGCTCTCTCCAGTTATCTGGCAACAGGAGGTAAAGCATGGCTTGCACTGCCATTCGGTACGCACGATGAGAGAGGTTTTGAACGGTCAGCTCCCCTGTCGAAACAACTCTTAAAGGCTTATGGTAAGCGAATTACCGTAATTAATTCGGCTATTCACTCCGACCCGCTGGCAGAATTGATACAGGCGAAAAAGTTTTCTCCCGTCATCCGGCAAAAAGAGGGCGATG
The DNA here is from genome assembly GCF_034927365.1 of Proteiniphilum sp. Taxonomy (GTDB): domain Bacteria; phylum Bacteroidota; class Bacteroidia; order Bacteroidales; family Dysgonomonadaceae; genus Proteiniphilum. The sequence continues at coordinate 66,131 of NZ_JAYFQD010000008.1, forward strand.
AACGTTGGGCAGCAAGAATCAGGTTCAACAATGGAGAATTTACCATGCACTTTCTAAACAGGGCAATGGAAGCGGTTCCCCACCCTCATATAAAAGACAACAAGAAAATTGCCATCCTAAAGGATATCAAATCTTCGATTACAGACAACCGGCTTTCTTACGAGATAAGAATGGACACGCTGCCTCACCCCCGATATATCTTGAAAAGTCCAGAGTTAAAGGATAAAAGCCGTGAAGTAATATCCGGCAAGGGGAACAAGGGATATCAACAGGTGAATGTCGATTTAAGCGGTATTAATGTATATGGTGTCATTCAAAAGGGATAACAACCCCGGCTTCCTGGATATGCATGTCAAGTATCTGAAACGCCTATTGAACGAAGTACCCATTGATGCAATTGAGGTCGATGACATGTACGATTACGTCGGTCTTGCTTCCTGTGGATGTAAATATTGCAGGGAACGATTTAAACGTGATTACAACCGGGAAATCCCATCCTTCGACGACAATTTTTTTTGGGGGGACACCTCCAAACCGATGTTATATTGGGGAAATTATGATAATCCCGCTTTCAGGAACTTCATCCGGATAAAAAGTGAGAGTGTGGCGAATCATGTAAAACTGGTAAAAAGCACAGCCGGGAAAATACCCCTACAGACATGCTCTTCAAGTACCGGCCCGATTGTATTGAATACCATTTCGTTGAATTTGGAGAGAATGTCTCCATACCTCGATTTCTTCATGCTAGAGAATGTAGGACAAAATGGAAACGGTGTCAACTGGGTCCCTAAAGATCAATAATAATCTATCCAAATGAAAAAAAATATTTTAACAGCATTAATTGTGATTTCTTTTATTTCTCCCGCCTTTTCACAAGGGAGAATAGATACTAACGAACGCCTTTTTGTGAAAAGAATAGAGCAGAATGCGTATGGAAATCGATGGAATTTTGACGGTAAGGAGAGTTTAGAGAAACTCTTCTTCGGGGATTTTAATGCCTATGTAGAGTTTTTTTGCTCCGAAATGGCTGAGACCAGTTTTCGTGTTCTAAAGAAAGGATTGTTCTATACCCTTGAAATAAAATATGTTACTAACGCAAAAGAGGTAGATGAAGCATTTGAAAAGAAAACAAAACACTATAAAGTGGCAACGCGTGCGGTTCCAATAAGTAGTCAGTTTGCAGAGAGATTGCACAAAAGGATGTTTTTTTGTATCGACAATTTTAAGGCAACAAAAGCCCCTCCCAATATTTCACGATTAGTTGTTGATGGTTACTGGGTGACATTTCGTGTGGTAACCGACGAAGCAGTGGTGTGGTCTTTGAAGATTGACAATCCCAGTGAAAACGACGCTGAAAAAATGGCGAATCTTTGTCTGAAGATCGCAGCAGACGTTCGCTATAATGTTTTTCACGAATCAAGGTCTTTCGAATCAAAGTATATGGATGAATTGAAGACAAATGACTTAAACATTTACAACAGTGTGAAGCAATGATTCTAATTTGATTATCACTCTCCAAACGATAAAAGAGATTTGTCCTCATCTTACTGTCTATATTTAATTGTATTTTCACAAATCTCCCCTCTCCGAAAGGTCTCTTTTCCGATAAATACTCTGTCCACACAGTTTGTTGATAGGCCCAAAGTGGCGAAACTGGGGTTTTCGGAGTGGTCTCAAAAATAATATTTTGAACGAACTATATGTAAATGATAACCTTGAAAAAAGAGAAAGGTTATTATTCTTTAGCTGTTGATCTGAGCGACATGAAAATATATGCCGTGGCACAACCAGCTATGTAAGTTTATGATGATATTGACGTTTTTCGAGGGTTTTAAAACGCAAAATAAACTAATAAAATTGAATTCACGCTGTATGTTTGTGTGGCTATAAGTTTAAACAGTTCTTTTGTGAAAAGAATGGAGCAGAATATGCATGGAAATCGATAGAATTTTGACGGTAAGTTCCACTGTATACGGCGAAATTTAGCGATTCTGTTCATAATAAATAATCCATACACAAATAACAGAAAAGTGAATAGTAGGCGAAAATTTATTAAACAAACTCTGATTTCAGGGGTTGGGTTGAATATGGGACTATCCTCCCTCGCAAACACCTCTGCCGGGGAGGTATGTGAAAACAAAACAGCATTGTTGAATATACCCGACTTGGGAGTCGCCTCTCCCGACATCCCGTTTGTGCCACACAGGGTCGCGAGGTGGTGGATAAACCTGGAAGATTTGCAATGGTCCCAGAAAAGTATCAGGGATAAAATCAAACGCAGAGCCGAAGCATTTGCCAAAGCCAAAATTGATACGGCGATCAATGGAGGATGCCACATCCGTTTCGACTTTTCCAATTATTTCGGCCAACTGCATGGTTACCTGGCCAATGTGTGTGAGGAGCTCCACCAATATGGGATAAAGTACATCGATCACTACTCCTGCAATCATGTACAAAGACCGCGTAATGAAGAGGAGTTCCACAAACTGCACCGGAACCATCGTCATCATGTGTTGTTATTCCATGACCCCATCGCGGCCAAGCATGCCCAGTATGAAGGACATCACTTCCAGAATATCTGCGAGGTGGATATCCGCGACGGAAGCCGAGGTTATGCGGCACAATACCAGATGGAGGCATTTTGCCATAACAACCCGGGATTTCTGGATATGCATGTCAAATATTTGAAGCGGTTATTGGCCGAAGTCCCCATCGACGCGATCGAAGTGGATGACATGTGCGATTATGTAGGACTTGCTGCCTGTGGATGTAAATATTGCAGGGAGCGTTTCAAACGTGATTACAATAGAGAAATTCCTTCCTTTCATGAGAAGAGTTTCTGGGGAGACACCTCAAAACCGATGTTATATTGGGGTAATTATGACAATCCCGCCTTCAGGGACTTTATCCGGATGAAAACCGACAGTATCACCGATCATGTAAAACTGGTAAAACATACTGTAGGCAAACTGCCCTTGCTGACATGTACTTCAAGCACCGGCCCCATTAGCCTGAACGCCATCTCGCTGAACCTGGAGAGAATGTCTCCATACCTCGATTTCTTCATGCTGGAGAATGTGGGGGCAACTATCAGGTCCACCAATTGGGTGAGGATGGATACCGAAGCATTACATCAAAAGGATATTGCCAGGCAGAGAGGCGATGCTCCCGCCATCGCATTGAGTTCCACCATTTATGAAAAAGGAGCCTATCTTGGCTGGGCATTAAGCCGCTTCTGGGGTGTGGCCAATTGGAGCAATTTGCTCAATCGACGCTTGGAAGAAGATCCGTCTGATGCCCGGGAAATGGCAGAAGTGATCCATGAGTGGAATAACTGGGAGGTAGACAATAGTAATCTTGACTACCGAAAAGGAGAAGATATGGTAGAAGTCAGGCTTGTCAGCAACAGCTATTGCCGGGATAACGGATGGCGAGATAAGGACGGGAAAGAGCATTGGACCCGTTTGAAAGCATGGTCGGAATCACTGGTGGAACATAATGTAGGATACCGGTTTGTAAGAACCGACGAGCTAGGCGATGCCGTCGTGTTGAAACGGGAATCCACCCCCCTGGTCCTCGATGGTGTGGCTTGTGTTTCTGACAAACAGTTCAAAGCCCTTTCCAGTTACCTGGCGTCGGGGGGAAAAGCTTGGCTCGCGCTACCCTTCGGCACACACGACGAGAAAGGGTTCGAACGGACAACCCCTCTATCCGAACAGCTATTAAAGGAGCATGGGAGACGAATTGCCGTGATTGACTCGGCCATTCATTCCGACCCGCTGGCAGGGCTGATAGAGGCGAAAAAGTTCTCCCCCATCATCTGGCAAACAGGGGGCGATACACGGTGGGCGGCAAGGATCAGATTCTACGATGGCGAGTTTACCATCCATTTTCTGAATAGGGCGATGAAACCTATCCCTCATCCGGATATCAAAGATATCATCCAGGATATCGATTCTCTGATTACCAACAATCGGCTTTCTTATGAGATAAGGATGGACACGTTGCCTCACTCTCGCTATGTGTTGAGAAGCCCGGAATTAAAGGATAAAAGTCGGGAAGTTATATCCGGCAAGACAAAAAAGGGGTATCAACACCTCAAAGTGGATCTGACCGGAATCAATGTATATGGCATTATTCAAAAGGGATAACTGCCCGTAAATTCTCACAATTATAAGTTGATAATAGATTGACTATGTGGTTAAAAAAAACAAATATTATTTTAATACTTGCCTTTTCACTCACAAATTTTCTATTTGCGGATAACAAGGGATATGCCCGTCAGGAGGGTGACATTTTCTATATCGGGAACAATAAGATTGAGCGAGGATTCCGATGGAACAACGGAAATTTGATAACCATGAAGATTATCGATAAGATGAACGGGAAAGTGTGGGAAAGCGGAGCAAAACAAGCTGATTTTTTCGCTCCCGGACAAAGCGACAAGAATATGAAATCTGGAAAATGGGATATCAAGCGTGTCGAAATGCCAACATCGGATCCATATTCGGAAGTAACGGTAGAATACGCGTTGGAAGGATTATCCGTTAGAAGGGTTTTCAGAATATATGATGATTGTCCTGCCATAGGCATAGATACCTACCTGAAGGGGAAAGCAAAAAATTCTTGGATTGTCCAAGACAAAGATTTGGGAAATTGGAAATACTTGCCTCAAAAGAAAATTCTGTCGCAATTAGAAGAAATCCCGGTATTGGACCAAATGAGTTTTCAGGGCAGGCACTGGAAGCTGGACCTGATTGAGTTTACCGATAACTCCGATTCCCACAATAGTTTTGTGAAACACCATTCCGAAACAGCTTATGCGGAAAATGTTTACAAAGGCAATATCCTTTTTTTTGTAAATATGGAAGATGACCTGGGATTGTTCTATTTGAAAGAATCGCCGTTAGCCCCTTCACAGTTAGCCTATCCCGGCGCCGATTACATCGCCAGGTTCGGTGAAGTGAAATCTATCGGCATCGGTATAACCGCATCCGACCTGCAAGGTGCCGACTGGATCAAAACATACAGTATTGTTTTCGGGGTGTCTGCGAATGATGAATTAAGCCGGTTACAAGCGCTACACAGCTATCATAAATGCAAGACATCCAATGAGGATATGATTTTGATGAATACCTGGGGAGATCGGGGATCCCTGGAACGGTTAACCGAAGATTTCTGTTATCAACAGATCGACGCATGTGCCCGGTTAGGCATCAGCCATTTCCAGTTGGATTGGGGATGGCAGGAAACTTCCGATTATACCGATAAAGACGGTACTCCGGTAAAAAAATGGACTCCAAAACGCTCTTTATTCCCAAATGGTTTTGAAAAGGTGGTTGCCAAAGGCAAAGAAGCAGGAGTAGAAGTCTGTCTGTACTTCGTTCCCAATACCCAATACGATAACGAAGAGTGGGAAAAAGATGCCGATGCACTTATTTATTTATATAAGAAATACGGGGTGCGTATTTTCAAAATAGACGGACAGATGATGCAAAGCAAAGCTGCTGAGGTCAGAACCCGGAAGATGTATGAGAAAGTGATGAGAGAGACTGATTATGCCGTCATCTTCAATTATGATATTACGGCCGGGCAAAGAGGAGGATATTTCTATCTGAATGACTACGGCAACATGTTCATAGAAAATCGTTACACCGATTTCACAAGTTATTATCCTTATAAAACACTTCGCAATGTGTGGATGCTGTCGAGATATGTTCCTGCGGAAAGAATCATGGTTGAGTTTCTCAATAAATGGAGAAATCAGGATAAATATGGCAAAGACCTATTTGCTCCCTCCGGTTATTCTATGGATTATCTCTTTGCCATCACACTGGCAGGACAACCACTGGCTTTTATGGACGTAGCCGATTTACCGGAAAATGCTTTCGAATCACCCGATATCATCAAAAAGTACAGGAGTATCCAACCTGGATTCCATAAAGGAATCATCCTGCCCATCGGCGACGAACCATCAGGAAAGTCCTGGACAGGCTTTCAATCTATCGATGACAACGAGGGTTTTTTACTGATATTCAGAGAATCAAATACAAACAACACAGCCGAAATAGACACATGGCTTACAAAAGACAGCAGAGTGGAACTTTCCCCGGTTTTGGGTGACGGCAAAAAAAACAGGCAAACGGTAAAGAGCAACGGAAATATATCCGTGCAATTGGCCAAAGAAAATAGTTTTGTTTTATATAAATACACAATATTAGATTAAATATCATTTTATGGAAAAGATTACTGAACAACCATCCACTTACCGTCATCTGGAAACGATGTCGGTGGATGCACTGATTAAAATCATCAACGATGAAAATAAAAAAGCAGCTTTGGCAATCAAAGAAGCTCTACCCCAGATATCAGGATTGATTTCTGCTATTGAAGATGTGCTGTCAAAAGGAGGAAGAATGTTTTATCTGGGAGCCGGCAACGAGGGGCGGTTATCGGTACTCGACAAAGTGGAACTACCCAACACCTATGGTATTGAAAAAGGAGTCATTAACTGCATTCTTGCCGGAGGTGAAGAGAGGATGCTTGAAGTGCTCGAAGACAAAGAGGACGACGAACAGGATGCGGTAAGGCAAATACAGGAATACAATGTAAGCAGCAATGATATCGTCATCGGCATCTCAGCCGATGGGGATACCCCCTTCGTCCTAGCCGGATTGAAAGAATGCAGGGAAAAGGGTATCCCTTGCGGATGTATTGTCCATAACCCCTCTTCTCCAGCTGCGGCACTGGCCGATTATCCGGTAGAAGTCATTACCGGTCCCGAAATAATAGCCGGTTACACAAAATTAAAGTGTGGATCGGCTCAAAAAATGTTGTTCGATATGATCAGTACCAGCGTACTTGTCCGTTTAGGAAAGGTAGAGGACAATCGAATGGTGAATGTACGACTCATCAACAACAAGGTGGTGGATCGATCAATCAAGATGATCATGCTATTGACGGATTTAAAGGATTATGATAAGGTAAAAAATATCTTACTCCAATGCGGAGATGTGAAGAAATCAGTCGATTATATCGTTGCCAATAATATAAACTAACATCCAATTATGTGTAAAAGACTACTCTTCGCGGGAATCATACTCTTGTCTGTCGGGTTGTATCCTCTTTCGGGTCAGGGTTGTTATTCTATACGGGATCGTATGGAGGCGGCAATGGGGCCGCTTCCCAGTCTTACCAATCAGGCTCCGATGAATATACAGTATAAGGATAGTCTTCAAACAGCAAAATATACCCGTTATAATATCATCTTTACGGTAGCTGAAAACGAGGATCTTCCCGCTTACCTCTACTTGCCCGTCGATAACCGGCAAGTGAAACATCCCGCTATGCTGGTATTGCATTCCACCGGAGCATTGGGTAAAGGGATTGTGGATGGACAGTCAGATCTGGAAAACAGGGCGCTGGCAAAAGAGCTGGCAGAGAGAGGATATATAGTGATTGCACCCGATTACCCCGGATTTGGTGATCTGAGAGATTACGATTTTGAAAACGACCGGTATCAGTCCGGCACGATGAAGGGAATTTTTAATCATATCCGTTGTATCGATTTATTACAAACACTCAGACAGGTCGATACCAGCCGCATAGGAGTTATCGGGCATTCTTTAGGAGGACACAATGCCATATTTGTGGCGGCTTTTGATCCACGGTTGAAAGTGGTTGTCTCCAGTTGCGGGTGGACTCAATTTGAATATTATAACATTGGACCCTCTTCCGAAAATTATGGTGGGAGGTTAGGCCCCTGGGCGCAAGACAAGTATATGCCTTTACTCAAGACCAAATACCAGTTAGACCAGCACAAAATACCCTTTAATTTCGACGAAATAATTGCATCCTTAGCACCCCGTCTTTTCATTTCCAACTCACCGCTACAGGATAAGAACTTTGACGTGGAAGGAGTGAAAGAGGGCATCCAAAAGATCCTACCGGTGTATGAAAAGCTTGGAGCAAAAGAGAATGTGAAAGTATTCTATCCCGATGCGGGACATGATTTCCCCTTAAATATCAGGAATGAAATCTATCAATTCATTGACAAGGAGTTCAACCACCAATTTTAAAAAAATACACCAAATGGAGAACCGACGAGATTTTTTGAAAAAAATGGCATCAGTAGGAATAGCCTCTGCAATGCCCAGTGAGATGTTTGCCCGAATGGAGATAAAAAAACACAATAATGAATTTATATGGGCCAATCTACTCCATTTGAGTTATAATATGTGGGAAGATCATACTCCCCCGCCCTATCAGGACACCGTTTTTACAGGTGACGATTGCCGGGAAGCCTATCTTTGGGCTCATAAGTATCACCCAAACCTCACTTTCGATAAAGAAGTGTGGGACCAGCTTTTATCCAAGATGGTGGATGCCGGCATGAACATGCTCATTATTGATCTCGGAGATGGGGTGAAATACGATAGCCATCCGGAGATTGCCGTGAAAGGAGCCTGGTCGACTTCCCAATTAAAGAAAGAATTGAAAAAAATCCGGGAGATGGGTTTGGAACCTATCCCCAAACTGAACTTTTCAACAGGCCATAAGGCTTGGTTAGGACCATATCAACGGATGATCTCTTCAGAAAAATACTATACTGTATGTAAAAATTTAATTGAAGAGGTGTCTAACCTGTTTGATACTCCACGTTTCTTCCATCTGGGTATGGATGAGGAGACGGCAGGACATCAACAAACCCATGAAAACGTAGTAGTTCGTCAGGGTAATTTATGGTGGCACGATTTTTATTATCTGGTCGATATGGTTGAAAAACAGAATATCAGATCTTGGATTTGGTCTGATTATGCATGGGATCATCCCGACCTGTTTTTTGAAAAAATGCCAAAATCGGTCCTGCAAAGCAACTGGTATTACTCCACTCAATTTGAAAAAATTGACAATCCCATCAACGAAAAATATGTGAGATTATACGACCAGTTAGAAGCGCATGGTTATGACCAGGTTCCTACAGGAAGTAACCATTCTAATGACATCAACTTCGGGAAGACGGTTGAATACTGTTCTAAAGTGATCAGCCCCGACAGGCTGAAAGGTTTTATGCAAACAGTATGGCGACCTACCCTGACTCCTTGTTTGAGTAGACATCTTGAAGCAATCGGACAGGTGGCCAATGCCAAAACGCTCATAAAAAAATGAAATGCTTCTTCACTTTAATCGTTATCACCTACAGCCTAATGGCTCATACAGAGCCTGTCAGGGATATTACACCCAACGATTATACTGGAAGTGATATCGAACGGATACAGGCTGCTATACATGCCGCTAAAGGAACCACCGGCAAGGTAATCATACCTAAGGAAAATGGCAATGGATCAAGTTGTTGGAAAATAGACAGAGCCATACTATTACCTTCCAATATAACCCTTATTCTCGATAATTGTACTGTACAATTGTCGGATTCCTGCCGCGACAATATGTTCAGGAGCGATAATGTAGGTATCGGAATTACTGATCCGGGATGGAATCATCATATCCACATTATAGGCATCGGGGACGTCTACTTAAAAGGAGCCGACAACCCCCGAGCCACCGGTGATGCATATAGGACTCTTACCCTGACACCGGAGAATGAAAAAAACTGGAGAGTAAGTTATGGAAGTGATGCGGGAAAGAACGGGGTAAAACAAAAGGGAGATTGGCGGAACAACCTGATCCAGATAGCTTATGTAGATGGTTTCAAGCTAAAGAATGTAACAATAGAGAACTCCCATGCCTGGGCGGTCAGTTTTGAACGTACTCACAATGCCGAATTATCCGATATCAGATTCAACAACCCTGAAATCATTATGGTAAAAGGGATACCGAAAAAAGTATTCAATAAGGATGGTATTAATTTAAGACATGGATGTAAATATTTCAGGATAAATAATATCACCGGTATTAACGGTGATGATTTAATTGCACTTTCCAGCCTCGATGTGACTCCCTTCTACCACACCAATGGCGATATCAATTCTTATCAGACTACCTCTACCCAATGGAACGGACCGGAAGATGATACTGAACAGATATTTATCACCAACTGCCAGACAAATTATACGGGAGTAGCGATACGGGCAAGTGACAACGCAAGCATCCACCATGTCTATATCGATGGAGTTATCACCAAATCAAGGTCTGACACTCCTCCTCCCTATGGGGGAAGTCCCTATACCTTGCTGGTAGGAGGCAAGGGATATGGAGATCCCTCCGGAAAAGAAAAAATTCATAATATCTATGCAATGAATCTGATGGGAGATGGAAAATCTCTGATCTTAATCGAAGCCCCCATAGCCAATTGCTCTTTTATGAACGGAATATACACCGGAGCTGCACCAACGGCCATTACTTATACGATCGACAAGCAGCAAACAAGAAATATCAATGAAATCAATCTGGTAAAAGTCACCACAGACTAAAATGTTTGTAACTGATACTGAGACTTCAATAACAATGGTAACAAAACGGGTATATAAATTGGCATTGTACCTACTGCTGATGCAGGGAGTGTTTCACTCGCAAGCGAATGAACCGGGGAATCCTAACGGCATCAGGGTGATACATGCACCGGCTGAGCCCAGTGTAGCCTTTGCGAACTTTGATGCAACCACCAATACCCCGGGAACCAGTTTTACGGCACAAGGCTCCAAGTTGAGTGAAGTCTATATATGGGTTCACGAGGAGTTAACCGGAGAAGTGGGAGCACATGTCATAGATGGTGGACTCTATGGGAAAATAATAGCCATAGGTAGTGTGGCAGGAAAGGAAAAAGGCCGACAGAAGATTATTTTTCCGAATGATATCTACCTTGAAAAAGGTAAGACCTATTATCTCAAACTATTCAAAGGAGAACCGGCTACGGTATACGGTTCCGTCGCCCGAGCCGCCCGGAATTCCGATGAAATACAAGGCTACAACCTCTATGGTCCGGTATCCTACGACCTCGCCCATGAACTCCTTTTTGAGGAATGGCAAGGAGCGTCACCCGATAATCCTTTGTTGCAGGTCAAGAAAAAACATGCCGAAGGATATGAACAACAGGTCAATGAGGCGCTCAGCGCAAAAATAGACCTATGGGGAGAACAACTCCTGGCACTACCCGAAGGTCCTACCTATGAAAATATCAAGGATTTTCTGGCGCCATTGAAATTGATGGGGACGGCCGTTACCGAATCGGGCGTCTATTATATCCCCTTTGGAAGACCACTCAATCGAGGGGGATTTGGCCCTGCAGCGCTGCATGTAGGCGATGGTAGTCAAATTATTTCACAAGTATCCTCCGGCGATAAGGTTACCGTTCTTGTCGGCGCTTCAGGGAATGAGCGGTATGGATTTGCCGAAGCGCGACTGGTGCAAGAATGTCTTGAAGGGGGATATTATCCGATATTACAGAACCAATATACAGATGTAGATGGAGTCCAATACTATCAGGAATCTTTTTCCGATTACCTCTTCGCAACTACCGAACTGGTCAGTTTTATCAACCTGAAAATATCGAAGGAGAAGGCTGGAATTGATTCAGTCAGAGTAATATTCCATTTCTCCGATAATAACCTGTTGACATTGGAGAATAACTTGCTGAAAGCAAACAACAAGGTAAGAGCTATTCTCTCTCCGGGAGCGATATTAGAAAAGAATAACAACATTGTGTACAATCTCAATATCAGCAACGGAGATAAGGAGTTATACATCGCAAGGTTGCTTCATCCGGCCAATTGTGCACAAACGGAAATAACCCCGAGCCTATACAATGCAGAAAAGAAAGAACTGAAAGATTATTGGGATGGAGAGTTGGCAAAAGGAACCACCATCGATATCCCGGAGGAGAGAGTATCTCATGCACTAAAAAACTTACTCATCCAGAATCTATATATGGGATATTTGTATAGTATCGGTAATTTATACGAAAACTGGTACCAGCCTGAAGGAAACGATGCAGCAAGGGTACTGGGTGAATTTGGTTTTATCGAACAACAAAAAGCCCTCCATGAAATTCTACTCTACCGTCCGTTCAGGCGCTACCGGACATGGGAAATGGGTGAACTTCTGTCTCATTCCTCTCAATACTATCATATCTCCCAGGATACGACATTCATAGCTAACCATAAAGATAGGTTTCTTAATTTTCTGAATGACTTTGAAACGCAAATGAACCATTCGGAAAACGGAGTTCTCACTGCCGAAGCTTTTAGTGGAGATATTGCTGAAAAAATGGTCTACCTCCACCACCAAGCAGTGGCATGGCGTGGAATGCGTGACATGGCACATATTTTCAAATCGTTGGGAGATACTGATAATGGAGACAGATTTTTATCCCTTGCCGGACAACTTAAAACTCGTCTGACAGAGGGAGTAAATAACAGCATCACTACCCTGTCTGATGGTAGTATATTTATCCCTACCGAATTATTTACCAAAGAGAAACCTGAACCCTACTCCAATATCACCGACACGAAATACGGCTCCTATTGGAATCTCTGTTTTCCCTATGTAGCCGCTTCGGGATTACTGGAGACAAACCTGTTATCCGGATATTACCAATATCTGAAAAACTACGGTGCGTTTCTTCTCGGGATGGTACGTTTCAATTACTATCCGATAGAAGTGGGGAGTTACAAGGAAGACGGATTGCCGGGCTATAAAACAACCGGAGTAGATAATGTGTACGGTTTGAACCTGAGCCGCTTCATCTCGATGATGGACGACCCCGACAGGCTTGTCCTCTCATTCTACGCCAAACTGGCCCATGGAATGACCAGAAACACTTTTATTTCAGGAGAAGGTGATACGGTCGGTCCATTCCCCGATGAGTTCTACAGAACATGCTATCTAAGTCCTTCCAGCTTCAATAACACCTGGTTCCTGTTGATGCTCAGGTTGATGCTGATTGCTGAAACAGACGGGGCGGACGGGCTGCCGCAGAAATTACACCTTGCCTATTCCACCCCGCGTGCATGGCTGGAACAAGGAAAGAAAATAAACGTATCGAATGCTCCTACGCTATTTGGGAATATCGATTACCTGATTTGTTCCGATATCGATAAGGGAACCATACAGGTAACTCTGTCAATGCCCTCTCAAATCGGTTCTGCAAAGGAAGTATCACTCAGGTTAAGAACACCGAGGAACAAGAAAATCCAAAAAGTAAAGATCAACGGAAAATCACACAAGGGCTTTGATGCCGAAAATGAGACCATTGACCTTACAGGAAAAACAGGAGAGTTACAGATAACTGTCAACTATTGATTTTCTCCCATTATTGAAAACAGGTATTAAGACTAATAAATTAATATACAATTGTATGAAGAACTTTTTGTCATTTTTGTTTATGCTGGGCATTTTATGCTCTTGCAAAGGGAGTTATGAAGTAGGCAGTTCTGTTGTCAGTATTGAGCCTACCGACGAAACTGTTTCACTGAGTTTAGCAGGTTTTGCGGCACCCTACGAAGGTCGCTTCACTATTGGCTGGGAAGCGCAGGGTACTACCGATTATTTTTCAGATTTCACTGCAGTAGGAGAACAATTCTACGGTGTGAATGAAAAGGGGAAATTGGTTACATTTACCCAAAAGCCTATCGGAAAGGCGAAAACTGTTGCATCCGACATACCTGTAAAACTCATTACAGGTCATGCCAATTCGTTGTACGGAATTACCGGTAAAGGAGATCTATACGTTTCGAAAAGTGTAGGCGACAAGATTGAATGGGAAAAGCTGTCATCGGTTGCAGGAGCAAAAGCTTTGACATCCTCCGGTGAAAAATTGTATGTAGCAACAGCTAAAGGAGAGTTACTCGAAGGAACTATCGCTGCGGGTACCATATCATGGAAAAACGTGGCCAATACCAACGTAATTCAATCGCTGGCTTCCGATGGAAAAAGGCTGTATGCCCTCGGAGAAGATACCGTGCTCTATCAATGTGAAATAAGCTATCCGCAAGAGAGTTGGGTACGTATCGGATATAACAATGGATCTACTTATACGATCAATATCCGTAGCATTACCTATTCAAATGGAAAGTTATATGCTTTCGGCGATGACAATACGCTCTATACAAACAAACACAATTCTGAAGGAAATATGACAGCACGCGCCTTCTCGTTCAAAAAAGGGAAGAAAGTGGCGGTCATCGTGGGAGTGGATGTATGTGGTTTCGACTATTCCTTCATTCAGGGTATAAAAGATGAGATTTACCAGAAAAGGGGTATCCCCCATGAGGCTGTACTGATCAACGCATCCCATTCTCACTTTACCCCGGTTACCCAAAGCTGGATCACTTGGGAAAAACAGAACCAGCATCCCGATACCCTTTTCTTGAATGATGTGGTACGCCCCGGCATTATCCGCTCCATAGAAGAGGCAATTGACAATGCTGTCAAGAGCGATCTCTTTTTCAGTCGTGACACTACGGGTATTGGGAGAAACAGGAGCTTGAGAGGATCAGATATCATATACGACAATAGCTTGGATGTAGTGAAGATTGTTTCTCAAGAAAATAAACAAGAATCGGTACTCTTTTTAGCAGGATGCCATCCGGTTGTATCTGACTCAATTGCAAACCATTTTGTCGTAAGTGCTAACTTCCCCGGATATGCCAGAAGTATTATCGAATCTACAGACGGTATTCAAACCAGCATGTTCCTTCAAGGATGTGCCGGCGACATCAATCCTATCTCCAAGTTCTACACCACAGGCAAACAACTGGCAGAGGAAGTGATGCATGCATTAAGTAAAACCCCATCTCCCATCCAAGGAAATATCTCTTGTTATCTTGACACAATTTCCGTACCTGTGACTCCTTGGAGTCGTGAACAACTGGAAGAATATCTACAAAATGCGGGGAAAAAACCTGAAGATGGACTTGCCCGTAGGGATGTCCGCTGGGCAAAACTGATGTTGGAGCATTACGACAAAAACGGCACACCTCCCACTGATATGCCGATATATGTACAGACATTGAATATTGGCGATTGGAAACTGATTGGCCTTTCCAGAGAAGTTACCACTGAATTTGGCATTGCTATCAAGAATTTATGGCCTGACCAAAAAGTATCGGTAGCTGCCTATACCAACGACATACCCAGTTATCTTGCTACTGATCCTCATGTAAAAGCCAGAGACTACGAAGGATACGGATCTTTTTTTTGGTATGGACAACCCAATAACTACCCGTTAGGTATATTTGATACGGTAGTAAACCGTATCAAAGAAAATAACCGATAGAAATTGGCTGACTAATATTTAAAGGATAACAACTTATATCTATGTTTTTAACTACCGACAGTAGATTCAGTAAAACCGATCACGTATCAAAAGAGATCTGGGTTACAAGAGGAGTAAATAGATACAAAATCATTATTCCCCTTCTGATCGGTTTTTATATACTCTGCAGTATCAGACTGTTCGCTCTGGAAAGCGAACAGTCTGAGATTGTCATTGAGAACAAGGAGATGCGCTTTGTGCTTTATGACAATGGAAAACCTAAGAGCTTAGTTCATAAAGAGACGGGACAAGAATGCCTCGATTTAGGCAACAGGGAAAAATCCATTTTTGCACTTATCGAATACAGGCCGTATGCTACCGAACTAATGCTCACCTATTCTGCCAAACCGCGGAAATATTATGCGGACAAGGTGAAAAGAGAGGGGAATAAATTGATTGTCCAATTCGAAGAAATCTGGTACACGGCAATTATTGACTTGAATATAACTGACCACTATATTGGTTTCAGTTTGGAGAAATTAGCATATACCATCGGAAAGATAGGTGTAGAAAAAAGAAAAACTGAAGTAGATGAATTTACCCTCCTGGAATTACCCGTCAAGAAGCGTACTCACTTCGGGGAGTGGTTAAATGTGACATGGGACGACGAAGTCTCCGTCAATGTATTGGCGACAGACCGCTATGCCAAAATCGATGCCGACATAAGAGGTAGTAGTTGCCTAATGGTGGCAGGGATGGAAAATAATATTCGATTAGAGGGGGTGGGAGCCGCGCTAATCACAACCAGTACAAGTAAGCTCCTCTCTTGTATTTCACATTTAGAGGAAGACTACAATCTTCCTTTAGGGGTTAAAAGCCGTCTCAGCAATGAATACAAGTACTCCTATTATGAACCGAAAGGAATAACTCCCAAGAATGTGGATGAACATATATCCTATGCAAAAAAAGGTGGCTTTCGGCAGATGTTATTATATTATGAGGATATATTTGTGAGCATGGGACATTTCACCTGGGGTGATCACTATTCTAATAAGATGGACGACTTGAAACAGGTCGTACGAAAGATAGAGGAAGCAGGAATCATCCCCGGATTTCATATACATTACAATAAGGCCAGTAAGAACGATCCTTATGTAACACCCATTCCCGATCCAAGATTCAATCTCACAAAAATATTCACATTAGCAGCTCCTCTCAATAAAGATGCTGCTATCATAACTGTAGAAGAATCACCTTATGAATGTACGTTGGAGGCAGGAAGAAGATTGTTGAAAATCGGTAATGAAATCATTTCCTATGAGAACTATACCACATCTTATCCCTATCAATTTACAGGTTGCAAGCGCGGAGAGCTCGGAACCGAAACCGCAACGGCTGCCGCAGGGCTTAAATTTGGGTTATTGGATGTGGATACCTGGCCAAAGTTTATCCGGTTCGACCAAAGAACAAGTATTCAGCAGGAAGTAGCGAAACGGGTAAGTGAAATATACAATGAGGCAGGATTCAAATTTGTCTACTTCGATGGAGCAGAAGATGTACATTATCCCTATTGGTATAACGTACCGAAAGCACAATGGGAAGTTTATCAACATTTAAACCCGATTCCTCTTTTTTCGGAGGCAGCTACAAAATCACATTTCAGCTGGCATATTATTACAAGAGGGAATGCCTTTGATACTTTCCCTCCTGAAGAGGTAAAAGAGGCTACCGACATATACCAGGTACAGGCAGCGAGATATATGAACGAAAGCTTTTCATCCATGAATTTCGGGTGGAATGATTATGTAGCTTCTTCCGACAAGACAATCGGCATGCAACCGGACATGTACGAATATATCTGCAGCCGGGCAGCCGCATGGGACTGCCCAATCGGCTTATTCGGCAGACCGGACCAGTTTAAAAGTCATCCCCGTACAGAGGATAATTTACGGGTTATAAGAATGTGGGAAGAGGTCAGAATTGCAGGATTGATGACCGATGTACAGAAACAGGAGTTAAGAAACAGCCATCAGGAACATTTCTTATTCAAGAATGTAGACGGAAAATATGAAATTATTCCATACAAGAAAGTGGAATCTGTGACCAAGACCTCCGATTCTATTCGTGCTTTCATTTTTAGTCGGGCAGGTAAAACATGGGTTGTGCTATGGCATATTCAAGGGGAAGAACTACTCCGTATACCGGTCTCGAAAAAGAGCATTGCTCTATATGATATGAATGTACGAAGAAATAAATTGGGCGAAGGATCCAACGACTATTCAACCATCTCCGTGGGGGATTGCCGTTACATAGTTTTTGATCTTCCGGAGGACGAAGTCATAGAACTATTGGCAAACAGTAAGGTATTATAAGGGCATAACACATGCCGTTTTCTATTTGACAAATTAACAAAGTGGAATAACATGAAAAAAATAAGCAGGAGACTCTTTTTAGGCAGCGCATCCATCGTCGGTACAGGAATGGCGCTCAAACCCACATCTATCTGGGCAGGGAATCGCAGTTTGGATTCTAAACCAGCTCTTTTAGGCGGAGAAAAAACAATAACCAAATCATTTCCGCGATGGCCAATTGTCGATACCACCGAGGAGAAAGCACTGTTAGATGCTTTACGTGGCAGCAGATGGGGAAGACGCGTTAAAGATAATGCTGCCGACAACTTTGAAAACAATTATGCGAAATTATTGGGAGCCAACCACTGCCTGACAGTCAATAGTGGTACATCCGCACTTTTCACCATCATGGGGGCATTGAATATTGGCCCCGGCGATGAAGTGATCCTACCGGTCTATACTTTCATCGCAACCTATAATGCCGTTGTATTGCATAATGCATTGCCCATCATCGTGGATATAGACCCGGAAAGTTTCCAGATAGACCCCAAAAAGATGGAAGCAGCCATTACCAAAGAAACCAAAGCACTGATGCCGGTACATATCGGCGGATCACCGGCCGACTTGGACAGTATCCTGGAGATAGGTAACCGGCATAATTTGCCTGTTATTGAAGATGCTTGCCAAGCACATTTAGCGGAATGGAAAGGCAAAAAAGTAGGTACCTTCGGAATAGGAGGGGCTTTCAGTTTTCAGGAGTCCAAAAACTTGAATTGTGGGCAAGGCGGGGCCGTCACCACGAATAACCGCCAATTCATGGATGCTTGTGTGGGTTTTCATCATCAGGGATCCATATTGCAAGACAACCCTTACGCCCAAGGAGGTATTCGTGGTGGGAACTTGCGAATGACAGAGTTTCAAGCTTCCATATTGAATGCCCAAATGACCCGTTTGGAACAGCAGGCGAAAACAAGGAGTGAAAACGCAACCTATTTGAGCAGGATATTAAATGAGATACCGGGCATAGCCCCTGCCAAATTGTACCCCGGTACCACCAACAGCGCTTACCATTTGTATATGTTCCGGTACGACAGCAATTACTTTGCCGGAATGAGCAGGGCACGTTTCATGGAAGCCCTATCCGCTGAGGGCGCACCATGTAGCGGAGGATATGGGCAAATGGAAAAAACACCACGGATAACCTCATTACCCAACAACCGCCATTATATAAAGATATATGGCGAAAAAACCATGAAAGACTGGTTAGAGCGCATCCAGTGTCCACAGAACGCGAAAGTATCCGGCGAAATTGCCGTATGGTTCAGCCAGACGGTCTTGTTAGGTTCCAAAACCGATATGGAACAGATTGCTGAAGCCATTCGAAAAATACAAAAATATGCGCAAGAAATAAAAGAGGCGAAAATATAAAATTTGAATTCTCAAGAATATGAAAAAAACAGCTTTAATCGGTTTTATTTGCTGTTTGCTGTTGATAAGCACACAAGCTTCCGGTCAAACAGCGGCAGAGAAAAAACAGGCAGCTTTTGAATGGGTTTTCGGCAACTATGCCCAATTCGATCGGGAAATGACACAAAAAGTACTCGCAGATACTCATGGAAAACGTCATTATGTAGATCGCGACGGCGACGGAAAACCTGAAGAGGTCTGGTTTATAGATACCGACCCCAGACACAATAAAAATAGACAACCTTTATTGGTGCGTGTCATTGATGAAGATGGCGACCTGACAATAGGAGGTGAACCCGATCTGGATAGCGATCTCTATCTGGCAGACTGGAATGCCGATGGAACGATAGATGCGGTGGTCGATTATGAAGATGTGGACGGGGACCAAGATGTTGATCGTATGTCGATGTTCTTCTACACGGAACAACACGGTTTAAGAGTCTGGTGGGGACGCGACGACGGTGATGACAATCTATTGTGGTACGACATCGATTATTACTACTATCAAAATCCATGTCAAAACCATACTCATTTCGGTGGCGATGAAACTTTCTTTGCATTTTATATCAAACCGGGAGAAAAATATTGGACACCCTTCTTCGAGAATCCATTCCTCTTCTATGACCTCGACGGAGACGGTATTACCGAGGAGGTGTTACGCGTATCGGGACAGGATGATGTGGTACATTCCATCCGGTGGAGTTTCGATTTAGATAACGACGCCACCATTGCAAGTCCTCGCGATTTCGATGTCTCCATGTCGGCCTATGCCCCCGGTCTGGAGGTGGGAAATACGGCAGCCGGCTGGAGTGCCGGTACACACAAGGAAGTGGGTAATACTTTACGAATCGGCGACCGGCAAAGCGAAGTAATCACTATCAGGGGTATAGACACACGGCCGGTATTGAAACGGACCGAAGCAACCTCCTTCTTTTCCGATGTGACATGGTCGAAAGTCTTAATGACCTGGGACGAGAATGACCTGAACAAGGACGGCAACAGCCAACGTCCCGATTTGGAACGATGGGAAGGTATCATTGCTGCACCCTCCACCGAAGAGGGACTTGAATTTCCCGTAATTGGGGGACCCGACTGCGGCCCCTTCAATAAACGTTATCAGATAGTGATGCAGCCTTCTCAACCCAATGAATTCTATTTCAATCCCTCGGAAGGGCGATTGCATATCAGTCATAGCGACAAGACATGGCTGAAAGTGGATTTCGACTACGATAACAAGGAAGATATGTATTATCTCTGGACTGATACCGATAATGATGGAATACTGGATAAGGTGGAAGTAGATATCAACGGAGATGGCAAGTTTGATGACAGTTGGCAATTAAATACTACCGGCATTAAAACCGTACGTTGGAATTTCGAAGAACTTCATTCCGCCTATACGCCGGTAATCCTCGATCTTCCAAAACAGCTCTATGCCCTGAATGAAGTGCTGACAAATGCGCTCGAATCTATCAAGCCGGGATCAGGTGAAGATGAAGTTTGGAAGATGATCGAAAATAAGATGCAACATGAATCCCTCACCCAAAGTCTCTCAGAACGCCTTGTCAACAGCGATGAATCGATGCTCTACTATTTGCGGATTGCAGCCGATCGCAGAATTTTTAACCTGAAGAAAGCCTATAAAAAGAAAGTTTTTTGGAAACAGATGGATATGGAGAGGGGAAAAGGAGAATTGGCTACAATGGTACAATTTATCCGGGAAGAATTCAAATTGCAAAACAACCTCCCGGATTATACCGCTTGGATAGCCAATTTACGGGCAATACCGGACAAGAAAGGTGTTGCATGGGACAATACATGGTTCCCACCCAACTGGGGATGGGAATCCGAAAAAGCGGCTTTCCGTTGCTATGACGGCCATTTCGACCTGTTTGCCAAACGGATGGATACGCTTATTTATCCAGCCATCGGCCAAGGGAGCAGCTACCATAAGGATACAAATGGATGGGGAATGGATATCCTGCATGTTGGTAAAACAGGTGGAATAGGAGGATTAGTGTTATATGTCGATGGTGTTGCCTATCCCGTCCGCAATGAGAAAAATCCGGGAGATCCGGTATTGACGGGACGATTAGTGAAAGAAACGACCGACAGTATTACCCTCGAATTTATAGCGGAAAATGTAGGCCCCAAAGAGAATCCTTATACCCTCTATATTCGCCCCTCTGCCATTGCCGGCAGGAAAGACTCGCCTGTAGAGGTCGTTGTTGAAGGAGGAAAACCGGGACAAATATTAACGATAGGACTAACCCTGACCGTCTTACCGACTGAGACTTTTTTCTGTGATAAAGAATCGGGCATCATGGGTTCATGGGGATTTCAGGATCCCGAAATTGGTTGGATTGGAATAGGTCTTATCTTCCCTGAAAGCAGATACCTCTTCTTGGATAAACAGCCGGAGGAACACCGTGTGGTACTTCGCTATAACCAGGGAGAGTCGCTGTGGTACCACATACAGGGTGATTGGCTGAGAGCCCATCAGTTCCCCCGTTCACCCGGTGCACAGGAATGGAAGAACACCTTGAAAAAGGCATCTTTAAACAATCCGGTTATTAAATAAGATATACAGTATGAATAAGACTCTCCTCCTTGTTTTTCTTCTATTGGCTTGTATTGAATCTGTTCTGGCTGACGATAAGCAGAAACAGGCAGACTTCCTGTCCGTCTTCGGCGATCAGGTGCTCTTCGAGCAGTCGATGAGAGAGAAAGTGCTTTCGGCAGAACATGGCAAACGCCATTACGTGGATCAGGACGGCGATGGCAAACCGGAAGAGGTATGGTTTATTGATACCGATCCCCGGCATAAACAGGATAAACGCCCCTTATTGGTAAAGGTAATTGACAGGGATAACGACCTCCGGATGGGTGAAGAGCCCGATAAGGACAGCGATCTCTGGATTGCCGATTGGAATGCCGATGGTAAGGTAGATGCTGTTATCAGTTACGAAGACGAAGATCAGGACAATGATGTCGACCAACAGGCACTGTTCTTTTACCATGCAAGATTCGGCTTTTGTGCCTGGTGGAATACCGATGACGGGGACGACAACCATCTGATGATGTATGATATCGACTATGTCTATTATCAGGTTCCTTGCCAGAACTACTCCCATTTCGGAGGGAACGACTCATTTACGTTATTCTATCTGGACAAAGGAACTTACTTCCCCTCTACCATGCGATGGATACCTTTCTGGGAAAATCCATTCTTGTTCTACGACGTCAATAACGACGGTGTATCGGAGGAAACTATCCGGATTGAAGGTGAAAACGAAACCGTTGCTTTCCTGCGATGGAGTTTTAATCTCCTACCGGATGCTGAAGATCCACGGAACTACGATGTAGGGATAACGGCTTGCGCCCCGGGATGGAGGCCCGAAAATCACTGGAATAGTGCATACAGCTTGCATTTAAGCGACGATGTCACCGAATCGTTTCTTATTGCCGGAATTCCTACTGGCAGGGTATTGAAACGTTCCACCGCGAAAGATTATTTAGCACCCATCACCTGGTCAAGGGTCTTATTCACTTGGGATGAAATCGATCTGAACGTGGCCTGGAAAAATATCAATGACACGATTCCTCGCTGGGAAGGAATCATTGCTGAGGGTTATAAGGATGACAATGTTTTTATGCCGCAAGTCGGGGGTCCCGCCTGTGGGCCGTTCAATAAACGGTATGAGTTGATTCTTCATCCCGATAAGCCCAATGAATATTATTACAACCCGGCAGAACAAAAGATACGTATAAAATACAGCGATCTGGCGTGGATAGATGTCGATTTCGATGGCGATCGCAAAAGGGACATGTACTATAAAGGGATCGATACCGATAACGACGGT
Organism: Proteiniphilum sp.; assembly: GCF_034927365.1. Classification (GTDB taxonomy): domain Bacteria; phylum Bacteroidota; class Bacteroidia; order Bacteroidales; family Dysgonomonadaceae; genus Proteiniphilum. The sequence goes on from NZ_JAYFQD010000008.1 coordinate 89,023, forward strand.
ATCGTAGATACAATAGAATTGGATGCCGATGGCGATGGTAAAACGGATGACAGTTGGTCTTTGGACATTTCCGGTGTCCATGATATCCAATGGGAATTCTTTAGCATGAATCAAGTATATGCTCCCATTATAACACAAGAGCCGGAAGCCAGATACAAGTTGGTACAATCACTTGTCTTGGCACTCGAATCGATACAGAAAGGGTTGGGAGATGATCCTGTTTTTCATTTGCTTCAAAACAGATTCGAGAAAGGCGGTATCTACGAAAAGTACACCCACCAGCTTATTCATAGCGATGAAAGCATTCTCTATTATCTGACACTCGTTCAGGACAGGCAAATCGCCAAACTGAAACAATCGGGTGCGGGAAATGACGTTTTTTGGCAGAAATTCAACGCTGCAAGAAGTTGTGGCAATACATCGGAGATGCTCAAGGCTCTCAATAAGGAATTCAAAATAAAGAGAAAATCCGACTATAAGCAATGGATCAATGAGTTACGTAAAATATGAAAAAAATAATATATCTGATAGTTAGTTGCTTCATATTGCAAGTTACGGTACAAGCACAACCTAAAAGAGTGATCCTGTTTGGAATAGACGGACTTCACTGGGAAGCTCCTCAGCGATTAAAAATGCCGGCATTCAATAGTTTAATAGAACAGGGAACCTACATACGAGAATCTTATGTAATTATACCCCATCACCCCACAGTGGGCGATTATAGTAAGTTCAACAGTTGTTCCTTCCCCAATCCGGTATTGCATCAAGGGACAATCTTCCTCTCACCCGATAATACAATGATTCAGGAGATATTCTCTCCTCAACAGCAAACAGCTTTTGTCGTAAACACTACTGCCTACAAGTCGGTGGGAAGAGGATTTTCTACACTCGTGATGGATGACACATTTTCTGATGCTGATGTAGTGGATTGCGCCATCAATATTTTAAAAACCCAAGCACCGGTATTTATGCGCATACATCTTCAAAGAGCAGGTCAAAGAGGCTACGATATTTCTCAAAGTACTCCCGACAAACCCTATTACAGGAATATCTTCGCCGACAATTCTCCCTATGTGGAGGCTATAGAAAATGCAGATATGCAATTAGGACGGTTTGTTTCTTTTCTTAAAGAATCTGGAATGTGGGATGAAACAGTTTTTATTGTAACTTCAGATCACGGACAGAGCCGTATCGGATGGCATCCACTGTTTGACGAGGATAGTTGGAAAACTCCGTTGGTATTTGTTGGGAACAGTATTGCCCAAGGAAGGGAATTGGGCTATTTCGAACATACTGATTTGGCTCCGACAATAGCCGGCCTGTTGGGAAAAGAATGGCCGCTACCCGCCGAACAGGCGGGCATCTTCGTTAGAGAGATACTGCAAGGAACCGATATTACCAGATATGTACCACACACTTATATCAAAACACTCAATCAGCAAATCAAAGAGTACAATTTGCTAAAAGCAAAATTTGTCCTATTATCCGAAACAGATGGTTATTTTGCAAATTTTGTTGCATTACTTGAAAATCAAACATTTATAGAGCCTTTCTACCACCAGGATCGGATCTTAAATTGGAAAGAAGCGGGCACTATAAGTCATCTGATCGAAGCAAATGAAAAAGTCCTGAATATTATGAGAAACAAAGTGCGCGAGTAGGAGAATAATAACCCTCCAATATGTAGCTCTCCATACAATGGTATCTTAAAAAGAGATGAACAGCGTAAGATTAACGCTCTTTGAGGATTTGTTTTCGCAAAAACAAACTTTTAGGTATTTTGATTTATTTTTCTTTGTAATATAATATAAAGTTATATTTTGTGATAATCCTTATTAGACATGAACTCGTTGAGTTATGACAGAAAAAAAGGAAAAGGTGGAAGGGTATTCGATAAAGCTATCAAATAATTAAAAAATGTAAATCTAAAACAAATGAAAGTAAAAAAAACGTTTAATTTGTTATTCATCATAATTTTTATGATGATCTTCAGTATGCTTTTTGCTGTTGGAAGTAATGCTTCTGAAAGCAAAGAGTTGAACATCCTCAAAGAGAATACAAAAATCAATGAAACGGTAATTGTGCGGGATGTAGCACAACAGCAAAGAGTGAAAATTTCCGGGCGTGTAGTTGATCAGGATGGATTCTCTATACCCGGTGCCACTATTGCAATAAAGGAACGACCGGGTGTCGGTACTATAACCGACATTGAAGGAAAGTATTCAATCGAATGTGGCGCCAATGAGACACTGGTCTATTCTTTTATTGGATATACCTCCAAAGAAGAAAAAGCGATAGAAGCGAATAATGTGACCATTGTGCTGGAGGAAGATACGATTGCGTTGGATGAGGTACAGGTGGTTGCTTTCGGGACACAAAAGAAAGAAAGCGTGATCAGTTCTATTTCCGCCGTCAGACCGGAAGAATTGAGAGTACCTTCCAGTAATATTACAACGGCATTCGCAGGTAGAATGTCAGGTGTAATTGCTTACCAACGTTCCGGTGAACCGGGGTTGGACAATGCCGAGTTCTTTATCCGCGGGATTACCACTTTCAGCGCAGGAGGGAAAAAAGATCCGCTGATATTGATTGACGGGATAGAAATGACCTCTACCGACTTGGCCCGGTTGAATGTGGACGATATCGCTTCGTTCTCGGTGATGAAAGACGCCAACGCCGCTGCCCTATACGGGGCACGTGGAGCAAATGGTGTTATTTTGGTTTCGACCAAAGAGGGGAAAGCCGACCAGATCTCGGTCAATGTGAGGGCCGAATTATCCTCTTCGGCCAATACCGATTTGGTGGGGCTGGCAGATCCCATTACCTATATGAGACTTCATAACGAAGCGGTAAGAACACGCGACGCGATGACAGAGTTACCCTATACCTCATCAAAGATAAGGGAAACCGAACTTGGCACCAATCCTCTCATGTATCCTTCCGTAGATTGGTATAATTACATGCTGAAAGACCGTACTTTCAACCAACGGATAAATATGAACATCAACGGGGGAGGAAAAGCGGTGCAATATTACCTGGCCGCCAACTACCAGCACGATACAGGAATCCTGAAAGAGAGCAAGGAGAATCTGTTCAGTAACAACATCAATATCAATCGGATACAGGTACGTTCCAATGTGACTATTAAGCTTACCCCTGCTACTACCGCGATTATACGCGCCTACGGGTCGTTCGACGACCAGACAGGTCCCAGACAAGGTATTGTAGACGGCAATACGGTATCGGGCGGGGTATATGCTTTCCACTTGGCGCGCAACGCCACACCGGTTAGATTCCTGCCCTATTATCCCAAAGATGAAGCGAACCAATTCACAAACCATATTCTCTTCGGGATGGGGAGCGAGTTGGGCTCTTTTACCAACCCGCTGGCAGTAATCACAAGCCGGTTCCGGGAAGCAAGCTCATCCATGATGTTGATACAAATGGAAGTCAATCACAGATTCTCCGGACGGTTAGACGGATTGTTTGCCAAAGGAGTTTTTAACGTGCAACGAAACGCTTCCTATTCTCTGGAGCGGGGATATAATCCGTTTTATTATCATCCGGCAACGACCTTAGACGGCTCCTATCAACTGATCGCATTAAATCCTGATACAGGGACAGAGTACCTGGATTTTACAGGCGGAAGCAGTAATGTGCTCTCCACCATCTATGGCGAGTTCCGGTTGGGATATAATAAAGTTTTTGACGACGTGCACGACCTCAACGCACTGTTGGTGGGTACGATACGGAACGAGACAGGGCTGACCAACGAAGCAGAGTCGCTGCTCTATGCTACCCTGCCACGAAGAAACCTTTCGTCTGCCGGCCGGTTGGCATACGGGTACGATTCCCGCTACTTCGCCGAATTCAACTTCGGCTACAACGGTACCGAGCGGTTTGCCAAGAAAAATAGGTTCGGCTTTTTCCCGTCGGCAGGGGTCGGCTGGATGATAAGCAACGAAGAGTTCATGGAAGGTATAAAGAATGTTATTTCAAACCTCAAACTGAAAGCTACCTACGGTTTGGTAGGTAACGACCAGATCGGGTCAAAATACGACCGTTTCTTCTACCTGTCCCAAATAAGTATGAACGGTGTAGGATACTGGTTTGGTAACAATAGGGATTATAGAACCGGGATCACTATCGGACGGTACGCCAACGACCAGATTACCTGGGAAATAGCAAAAAAAATGAACCTGGGGGTGGAAATCGGCCTGTTTGGTGACTTAACGATGCTGGTCGACTATTTTACGGAAACCCGCGAAAATATTTTGCAGAGCAGGACAGATATTCCCACCACGATGGGATTGCGCGCGGTACCGATGGCAAACGTGGGCATCGGGAAAGGCAAAGGGTTCGAAGTGGAATTGAAATACCAGAAGAACTTCAATAAAGACTTTTGGACCGTCGTGAACGGCAATTTTACTTATGCCACCAGCCGGTACAAGAAGCTTGAAGAACCTGATTACAGCGATGCACCGTGGAAATTATACGCCGGGTATAAAATCAACCAGCCGAGGGGATATATTGCCGAGCGGCTCTTTATCGATGAAGAAGATGTAAACAACTCTCCCAAGCAAAACTTGGGGGGTACCTATGGCGCGGGTGACATCAAATACAAAGACATCAATAACGACGGGGTAATTAATGCAGACGACATCGTCCCCATCGGATACCCCACCGTGCCCGAAATCATTTACGGTACCGGGCTCTCCATGGGATATAAGGGATTCGACTTATCCTGTTTCTTCCAAGGTTCTGCCCGCTCGTCGTTCATGATTAATTCCGCGAGTATCACGCCGTTCATAAATAACGGACAAAGAGGATTGCTGCAGTATATTGCCGACGACCACTGGTCTGAAACCAACCGGAATATCTACGCATTCTGGCCGCGTTTATCGGCATATCAGGTGCCGAACAACAATGTAAATAGTACACATTGGCTGCGAAACGGCGCATTTATCCGGTTGAAAACGGCGGAATTCGGATATACCCTGCCCCAAGACATGACGAAAAAATTTCATGTAAGCATGTTCCGTATCTATGTCAGCGGAACCAATCTTTTGCATTGGTCTGCTTTTAAAATGTGGGATCCTGAAATGGCGGGTAACGGTTTGGGCTACCCTGTTCAAAGAGTATTTAATTTGGGTATAAATATCAATTTCTAATCATGTTTAAAATGAAAAATATAATTATAAGAATAACAGCCTTTTTATTCCTGATGGGAATAGTTAGTTGCGACTATTTGGATGTGGTACCGGAAGATGCACCAAGTCTTGATCATGCTTTTTCGAACCGATCGGTAGCAGAAAAATTTTTGAGAACTTGTTATTCCCACCTGCCCGATATCACCGACCCGTTCTTTTATCCCGGGTGGTACACCAGTTTTGACGAACTTTTCCCAAGGGATTCCCGGTCGCTGAGATCAGTAGCAGCGTTGACTGCCCTCGGGCAGCAAAACACGAACAGTCCCTATCTCGATTTCTGGTCGGGAAACCAGGGCGGAAAGAGCCTGTACGTCGCCATACGCGATTGCAATATTTTCCTGAACAACATCCATATCCCCCGGGATATACAGGAGGAAGAACGTGCCCGGTGGATTGCGGAGGTAAAATTCCTGAAAGCCTATTACCACTTCTTTTTGATGCAGTTATACGGCCCCATTGTGCTCGCCGACAAGGAGATGCCTCTCTCGTCGAGCCCCGAGGAACTGCAGGCCTATCGCGAACCGATAGACGTCTGCGTGGATTATATCGTGAACCTGCTGGACGAAGCGGTCGAAGGCCTGCCATTGGTACTCCCCGACCCGTCATCCGAACTGGGACGCATTTCGCAAACTATCGCCTTGTCTGTGAAAGCAAAAGTATTGGTATGGGGAGCAAGCCCCCTGTTCAACGGAAATCCCGACTATAAAAACTGGGTGGACAACCGCGGAATACAATTGATACCCGACACGTACGATCCCGCAAAATGGGAGAGGGCGGCAACAGCCATCAAAAGTGCGATCGACGCCTGCCACGAAGGGGGATTGCAGCTCTATAAATTCAATAAATACGCCGGCGGACCGCAAACGTATAATATGAACGATACAGTAGTGCAACTGATGACTATCCGGAAAGCCATTACCGAGGATATCAGGCTGAATACGGGGGTAATCTGGGCGACCATGGAGATGCCTGCCAATGCAAAAGGGAATGCCACTGGGCTGGGATATGCTATTCTCGGTGATTTGCTGGGACGTCTCTTCCCATATATATATGCGGAAGACCAGCAGAGCTATGTACATTATCACGATGCGTCGTGGCAGATGGTGGAAGTGTTTTACAGCAACAACGGGGTGCCGATCAATGAAGACAAGGACTATAATTATGCCGGACGGTTCGGCGTGCGCCGTGCTACACCGGGAGACAAGCACGAATCCTATATCGCCACCGGAGAAACCACGGCAGAAATCCATTTTAACCGTGAGCCGCGATTCTATGCCGACCTCTCTTTCGACCGGGGATACTACGAGCTTGCCACTACCACAACCGACGGCGGTGCTTCGTTCTCTCCTTTCATGAGATGGCGGAGCGGGGAAGTGTTCTCTACCGGCAGTTACCTTCCCAAAAAGATCATCCCGTTTGAATCTTCGGCCAGCCAGGGTAACGCGGCATACCGCTATACCGCCCATCCTTACCACTTTCCGCTGATTCGCCTTGCCGACCTTTATCTGCTCTACAGCGAAGCTCTCAATGAAGTGAAGGAGCAGCCCGATGCAGAGGTTTATTATTGGATTGACCAGGTAAGGGAACATGCCGGCTTAAAGGGAGTGGAAGAATCGTGGGCAAGCGCATCCGTAAATCCCGATAAACCGTCAAATAAAGTAGGAATGAGAGATATTATCCGGCAAGAGCGGGTGATTGAACTGGCTTTTGAGGCGCAGCGTTGGTGGGATGTCCGCCGCTGGAAAACAGCCGACCAGTACTGGTCGCTTCCATACATGAGGTGGACAAATACGGCAAAAGATCCGGAAGATTTTTATGTGCTGCAACATATTCCCGCGTATGACCGTCAGGTAACTTTCAGGGATTATTTAAGCCCGTTGAGGATTTACGACCTGAGGATTAATCCCAACTTAGTGCAGACTTACGGCTGGCAATAACCACGATATATTTTTTTATTAAAAAACAATATAATAGGATGAAAAAATTTAGTTATATAATAGCAGTTTTGCTGGTGGGTTCTTTCTTCGCTTGCACCGACTATATTTCTACAGCGCCGGGAGAACCGGAGGGACCGTGGAATCCCGGCCCCCTCACAGCATATACAGTGACGCCTATCAATGGCGGGGCTACGATCACCTATACCATGCCCAACGATCCGGATATCATGTATGTGATGGCCGAATACGAGCGAAACGGAAAAATCTTTACCGAGAAATCTTCAGTGCATAAGAATTCGATTACAATCGAGGGGTTTCACAGGGTGGACAGGGTAAAAGCGACCCTCTATAAAGTAAACAAGTTCGAGCAGAGATCGGAACCGTTAGAGGTAGAGTTCGAACCGTTAGAATCGATTATCGATATCAGCATGGAATCATTGGATATGGTGCCGGGATTCGGGGGAATTGTCGCGGTATGGGAAAATCCGGTAGGCACTGAATTAGGAGTGCGCCTGATGACATTGGATGATTCTTTATTTCATGAGCTGGTAACCCGGGAGGTCTATTACTCGACAATGGTGCAAGAGACACATTCTTTCAGGGGATACGAAGCGAAAGAGACTACATTCGCCTTGTCGTTCGAAGATAAATGGGGCAATATTTCAGATACGATACAGCTCACTACCACACCGTTTTTCGAAACAATGGTGCCGAAACCGTATGTCGATTTCCGTAGTAGCATTCCATGGGATAACACTACGAATTTATCAGGCCGTACTACCAACACCTTGTGGGATAATATCGTGAACACCGCTTCGCATGGATGGTTGACGAATCCCGGTGGCAGTGGCTTGTCGATTACCATCGATATGAAACAGGTGGTTAAACTTAGCCGCATTATTCACCATTTTTATCATTTGAATTCTCCTTACGGACAGGTAAATATTACGGCAATGGAAATATGGGGGACCAACAAGATCGATTTCAGCCTACTACAGAACCGTCCCTACTGGCTCGATTCATTGAGCCTTGTCACCGGACATATCCTCGGCGAGGATCCCACGCAAGCACTTCCGGACAGGACCTTTAAAGATGATTGGCAATATTTAGGCTATCATGCAGCCCCCTATTACACTGTCGCATCTGATGTACAAACGCTGTCCGCTAACGGTGCAGAATACCAGATGCCACTTAATGCGGCTCCCGTACGGTATATCCGTATTTTTGTCCGTGAAATTGCCAGAAGCATGCGAGCAGATAATTATTTCTCCATGGGCGAGATATCTTTCTTTGGCGATAATACGGTCCCACAAGAATAACAAACGATTAACAAATGAAACAGATGATAAATAAACTGATTACGGCATTATTGAGCCTGCTCGCAGTCCTCGCGTGCATCATATCCTGTGACGATATGAATGAAATTCAGCGGGAATTTGCAGACCGGGAGGAGCAGGTCTATTTGGGCAAAGTGGACTCCATCAAGTCGATACCCGGTTTTGGTAAAGCCAAACTCACATGGTATCTCGGTTCCGACCCGAAAATTGAACAGACTATTATTTACTGGAACGAGCGGCAGGACTCTATCGTGAGAAATGTCACCCGAACCTCTTCCGACCTGCTGAGAGATTCGATTATTATTGAGAACCTGCCCGAAGGATCTACCCTTTTCGAGTTCCGGAACGTGAACAGCAATGGCCAAACTTCTCTATTCACTTCTGCCACGGCAACGGTATGGGGAGAAACTTTTGCCGACGGCTTACGGGTAAGGAGGCTGACCAAAATGGTATTCAATTACGAGCAGTCGAATTATGTACTGGCTTTGTCACCGGCCACAGCAGGCGACAGTGTGGTCTATTCCCAAATTATTTACACCGACAACCAGGGTGCAGAAAAAACGATAAAGATCGAGAGGGCGACCAACGAGGTGGAACTGGCCAATTTTGCCGACGGAGCGGAATTCCATTTCCGGAACGTCTTTTTCCTGCCACAGGGAATGGATACGGTGTATGGCCGTTATCAAGAACATAAAGCCCCGAAAGCGGTATTTGAAAACGGGAAGAAAATATCCTTCCCCGGAAACCCGAACAGCCGCTATTCCGAACATACCGCCACAAGCCTGTATGAATGGAATCTTCAGGGCGATCTGATCCTGTATCAACTGAACGCAGACGGATCGCTCACCCAAAGCGAATCCTATCCCGGATTGGTTCCAAGAGCCACCTACCGCGAGTTTTTCTTTTACGATGACGATAAATTTATAGGGGTGGGCACCAACAACCAGATATTTATGTTCCAAATAGAGAATTACGAGCTTACCTTTGTCAAATCGGGCGCCAATAACTATTTCGGAACAGGATTTACCTTTCCGGTATTTATACCGGCCAGGGGTTTCTTCTTTGTCATCTCGGCTGCCGGCGCCATGAATGCGTGGTATGTAAACAACAAAGCCGTCCTGGGAAATCCGACCAATACCGCGGTAGCTACCAATTTCCTGTACAATCCGGTCACGTTGTTCGATAGTAAATATATCGTAGCGGTGGATGCGGAAGGTTACCTGTGGAGTATTCCCATTTCCACGATAGGTATTCATCGGGGGTTGAATAAAATAGGTAGCGGCTGGGATAAATTTGTAAAACTGATCACGGTCGGCCAGAAATTGATTGCAGTGGATGCGAACGGAGAGTTTTATGAGTTCGATTTCAATGCAACCAACAACTACTGGGTGATAGAATAGACTACGGACAACTTCATTCTTTTGATCATGAATTGCCTGCCTGATAGTAAGTATAAAATCTTATTATCAGGCAGTTTATTCAAATTATACAACGAGCATATAAAACAGGGTAATATACGAGTTCTATATAATACCTCTAAAAATAAATTTTAATTGTAATGGAAAAGTTCCCTTCCACCTCCAGAAGAAAGTTTCTCACCATTGTTTCAAGAACCTCTCTTGCAACAATCCTGCCCTATCCCATTCTATCAAATAGTATTTATTCCGACTCCGAAATCCCATCCGAAAATAAAAAAATATTGCCCGGTTACAACTGGCAGGTGGGAGTAAGCAGAAAAGGAATCACACCTAGGACCAAAGTATGGTTGGCCGGATATGATCATAAGCGGGTACCGTATGGAAAAATTCACGACTTATATGTTAAGGTATTGGCTTTAAAGGATACGAATGATAAAATAGTGGTGCTGGCCACTACAGACAATCAAGGTATGTCGAAAACAGTATATGAAAACATATATCAGAAAATCAATCAACGCTTTGGCATCGAGCGTAAAGACTTTATGCTGACCTTTTCTCATAATCATTCCGGTCCCCGGCTAACAGATGATCTGACGGATTATTATCCAGTGGAAAAGGAGCAGGAAAGATTAGTGGATGAGTATTCTGATTGGATGGGAGATCAGGTAATAGAAGCGGTGGGTGAGGCACTGGAAAACTGGCAACCAGCCCAACTTTTTAAAGGAGAAGGAAAATGTACGTTTGCTGTAAATCGAAGGGAGAATAAAGAATCAGAGGTCGTAGAGATGTTGAAGTCCGGAAAGGAATTGAAAGGCCCTGTCGATCATTCTGTGCCTGTATTGGCTATAAAAGGAGAGAGTGGAAACTTAATCAGCGCCTTGTTTGGCTATGCCTGCCACGCTACAACAATTTCTTTTAATGCCTGGAGTGGCGATTATCCCGGGTTTGCTCAAATAAACCTTGAAAAGAATAACCCGGGTATGGCTGCTTTATTTTTCAATGGGTGCGGAGCGGATCAAAATCCATTGCCGAGAAGAAAATTGGAGTTATGTGAAAAATATGGGAAAATGCTTTCTGATGCTGTAGAGGAAGTTTTAGCGGGTCCCATGGACCCAATTTCTTCGGGTATAAAGACCGCTTTTGACTATGTACCCCTCGAATACGAGGAAATGGTTACCAGAGAAAAATTATTGCCTATCGCCGAAGGGAATAGTAGATTGCATGCCCGATGGGCTAAAAGGATGCTGGAAAAAATAGATAACGGTATTGAATTAGAAAAATCCTACCCCTATCCGGTTCAAGCCTGGAAATTAGGAAATGAATTACTTTTTATCGGAACAGGAGGAGAAGCTGTAGTGGATTATTCTTTGCGGTTTAAAAAAGAATATGATCGCCATACTACCTGGATATGTGGATATGCGAATGAAATGGCCGCCTATATTCCTTCCCGCCGGGTATGGGAAGAAGGAGGTTATGAAGGCGGATCACATCTGGATGAATATGGTCGACCGGCTTGGAGATGGGCAGGGGATGTGGAAGAACGAATTGGAAAAGCTGTACGGAAGGCCGTGTCTGAATTGGAATAACTTGTAGAAGGATAATTAATCAACTATCAGAAAGATGATGGATCGTTTGACCCCAAGCTGATGAACAATTTTAAAAATTATGCACAAAATTAAAAATATATTCCTTATTTCTCCGATAATCATTGTGAGCGTTATTTGTTTTTCATGCCATTTCCAATCCACAAATAAGACTACTGTAGACCAGGGATTGGTAGGCTATTGGAAATTATCCGAAGATATACTGGATCATTCCGGAAATAACCTCCTTACTAAAGAGCAAAGTGTATATGGTGTAAACGATAAAGATCATGTGGGTGGTTTTAAAGGGGGTAAATCATGGCTTGAAGTTCCTATCTCACCGGAAATACAGTTGGCAGACAAGGATTTTAGTATTGCCGTATGGGTAAATGCTTCAGATACAGAAAATGATATTACAGGAGATATTCTCAGTAGATATGATTTAAGTGAACGAAAAGGGTTTCATCTTAGTGTAAAAACCAATCCTTCTCCCACCGGAGTAGGTAACTTCAGGCAATTGAGCTTCGGGATTGACGATAATATATCCACTCAATGGGAGGATTGTGGAAGGCCGGGGAATGCTTTACTGGCATTTGGTTTAACGGAATATAAAGGAACTCTGTTTGCCGGAACATGCGAGCCGGAGTTGGGAGATGCAGGACATGTCTACCGGTATGATTCTGCTCATCAGGATTGGATTGATTGCGGAACACCCGACCAGTCAAACACTGTTTTTGCCCTCACTGAATATGAAGGAAAACTCTACGCGGCCACCGGCAAATATAGGGTGGCAGGCTCTTCCTTGCCTGAATCTGAGAATGTTGCTTTAGGAGGAAGGGTTTTTCAATTTGAGGAACCGGATAAGTGGATCGATTGCGGAAAATTACCCGGAGTAGAAGCCATCGTTTCATTGGTTGTTTATAAAGGAGAATTGTACGCAAGCTCTTTATATTCACCTGGTTTTTTTAAATATAATAAAAATAACCAGTGGGAGGATTGTGGAACACCTGATGGCAAACGAATTGTGAGTTTTGGAATCTTCAACGGATATTTATTTGCTACAAGTTATGATGTGGGAAATGTCTACCGATATGATGGAAAAGACTGGATAGATTGCGGCAAGGTGGGGGAAAATACCCAAACCTACGGATTTGCAGTATATCAGGGACAGCTTTATGTTTCAACCTGGCCAAGCGGTAGAGTATTTGCCTATGAGGATATAAATAATTGGAAGGACGCCGGACGCCTTGGTGACGAATTGGAAGTAATGGGCTTGATAGTTCACAATGGGCAGTTGCTGGGAGGAACATTACCATTAGCTGAAACCTATTTATATGAAGGTGATACTATCTGGAAGAGAATGGATCAATTGGATAAAACGAAAAATGTGAAATACCGGCGAGCCTGGACGATGGTTGAACACCACGGAAAGGTGTATTGCAGTACTCTCCCTTCCGGGCATATTTATTCGTATGAAGCTGGGAAATCAGTGGCCTGGGATCAATCTTTCCCCGCCGGATGGCATCATATTGCAGCTTTAAAATCAGCCAATACCCTCAAACTGTATGTAGATGGACAATTAGTGAATAAAACTCAAATACCTGACTCATTAAGATTTAATATGGATTCCACTGCACCTATGAGGATTGGTTTTGGTCAGTACGATATTTTTAATGGTCAGATAAATGAAGTGCGTTTATATAACAGGGTTTTGAAAGAAAAAGAGATTAAATCATTAGCAAAAATAAAAATACCTTGGAATATTCAAAAATAAACTATTAAATGCATCTAGATCTTTCAAATGAACACTCTGTTTTTGTATTTAAAGATAAAATATGGATTGCTGGAGAAATGGTTCCACCGCTTAGTAATGGTGTCTGGTCTTTAAACCTTCCTCGAAATTGGTAGTGTAAAATCAAAGTTGTTTCAGATATAGGTATTTGATAAAAAAATGAAAAGTTTTCTCCCTAAGACAACGTCTTTTGAGGGCAATATTTCGCAAATAACCTCAGAAGATAGCAGTAATTATATATATTTGTAAGTTAGTCAATTAGGAACATGTTTAATAAAAAATTATTAGACAACTTAGCTAAGTTATGCAATTACGGACACTTCCTGTTTTTCTCATTATTTTCCTCTTTCCCAGGGTCATGCTTCTGTCGCAATCTCTGGGGCAAGATATAATTTCTCCGTTCAGGAAAGCGCCGGAAAGGGATATTAAATATCCGTCAAAGGATAAGCGAATGATCTACCCCGATACACTTGTCTTATTGGCAAAAGATAACATTAGCCGGTACACATCGGCAAAATCCCTTCAAAAAACAATCTTGAAGAGAGCTGATTATTGGCTTGAATTCACTGGTGAAGAATTGTCTCACTTGATTACGGAAGCATCCGTCCCCCGTGCATTCGACCTTAGCACAGTAGGGTGTCCCGTTCATGGGGATTCAGTGTTTAAAGCCAGAGGAGCATACCCTTGGATTATAGATCCCAAACACCCTTTCCATGTGAAATGCCCCATAGACGGAGAGGTATTCCCGAGCAATGACTACGCGGCATATTACAGCAGTGGATTCACCGAGAAAAAAGGATGGGATACACAATATGTGGATGATGGTTGGGGATGGCTCTCTCCACAAGGTGACCGCTACTGGTTCGTCGCATACGCCAATCAGGAAATGTGGCGTTCCTATATCAGCCCCGGACTGCTGGTATTGGGACAGGCTTATCTTCTGACCGGAGACAAGCAATATGCCTCACAAGCCATCGACATGCTATACCGTATCGCTTCGGTATACCCGTCGATGGACCACGAAAACCAATCACGCTATGGCATGCTCATGAAACAACGGAATACACGTTATCCGGGTAAAATTCTTAACCGGATATGGGAAACCAATATGATTAAAAATTTTGCTGAAGTGTATGATATGGTATGGGTGCAAATTGATAGGGAAATGGAATTACAACAACGTACGGGAAAGACGGGAGAAGAGATTCGGGCATTTATCGAGGCTAATCTGCTGGAGGAAGGGTTGGATGCGATTCAACAGGAAAAGATATTGGGAAATTTCGGAATGCACCAGAATGCCCTCGTAGCACTGCATCTATCCCGTCAACATGCAGGGCGGGACAAGGCAATGGACAGGATGCTCAATGAACCCTCCCCCCGCGTGGCTACAAACGGCTTACGATATGCCCTGTATAACCAGATAGGAAGGGACGGAATCCCTTTCGAATCACCGGGCTACAATAATATATGGGTAGTAAGTCTGACTGATATAGCGGAAACACTCCTCAAAGACAATATAAACCTTTTTTCTGAATTCAGGTTAAAGAAAATGCTGGACGCTCCACTGGATATGGTGGCAATCGGCCTATACACACCGGACTGCGGAGACGGAGGTTCTGTTTTGGGAGGAATTACAGGAAAAAATAACGATACCTATCATATAGCATATAACTACTATAAAGATGCCCGTTACCTCAACTGGTTGAAATTGCCGGAAGGAACAATTTTTTCTTCTTTCAGAGCACTGTTCCGGGAGCCACTCCCTTCTGTCCCGGACACTGTGAAAACAGATAGGGTGCTCCCGCCTCAATCGTCACGACTTTTTGCAGGATACGGATTAGGGATATTAAACAACAGAGCAGACAACACAGCCGTCTCTTTCACCTACGGCATGCACTATTCTCATTATCACTGGGATTTCCTGAATATTGAGATTTTTGCCAACGGACAGAAGATGATGCCCGATTTGGGATATCCTGATGCAATGAACAATTATGTACAGGGGATTTACACCTGGTCGCAAAATACAATCTCCCACAACACCGTGGTTGTGGATGAAAAACGGCAGGAGAGAAATCTCCCCGGAGTATTGCATGGTTTTGTGGACGGCACTTTTGCCAGAGCAATGGACGCCTCTTCCTCCGCTTATTTGAAAACAAAAGTATACCGAAGGAATATCGTGATGATCGATACTGAAGATTCACAAAGCTATTTCGTAGATTTCTTTCATGTAGAGGGAGGCAACCGACATGATTACTCCCTACATGGTCCTCCCGGTCAGATTTATTCACCGGGCAGTACATGGAGTGATACTCTAACCGGCTCTTTTGCAGGGACTGACATCAAACCAGGGACAATATATGATAATAAAAATCTTCAAGAACAAGGAGACAAGATCGGTTACGCAGGATACCGGGGATCCGGGTTCCAGCATCTATTCAACGTACAACGGCTTGAAAGCGGAAATGGGATGTTAGAATACCGTCATCTGTATGATGAAGATGCACGCCTCCGCATCCAATTGTTGTCGGACGACGTCCAGGAGGTTTCAATCGCTGATGCCTATAATAAACCCCGGTCAAAGGAACATCTCTTAAAGTACTTGATTGCAACTCGGAAATCGGAAAAGGGAGACTCACTGCACAGTATATTTGTGAGTATTCTGGAACCATACAAAGGAGATCGCCCCTTCATCCGGAGTGCTCAGCTCACCAAACCGGAACAAGGAAACGGACAAGTGGTGGTGGTGGATCGGGGTACCCTGAGAGATGTCATCATCCATGACCCTGTAGAATCAGCAAAAGTATTATCCGGTTTTGACATCCAAACGGATGCAGCTACAATGGTGGCTACTTTTAAACAAGGTGAATTAGTGCGCGTTTTTTATAGCGGCGGATCTTATTTTTATTCCGGGAAGAAAAAGTTTTTCGCGAAAGAAGTCAGAGGAAAAGTAGTAAAAGTCGATGCATCAAACCGGGTATTTCAAGTGAAGCCAAATAAAAAAATGAAATATCCTTTCAAAACTTTCTCGGGATATGTCGCTTTCTTTACCAATCCTTACAGAACCACCGTCCATCCACTGCAGAATGTGAAAATGAATAATGGGATATTGGAAATAACAACGTGGGATGATTTACTGGTGGGACGCTTACGCGTTGATAACCTTGAAAAGAACAGGTTGACAACAAAAACGACATTCACTTTTGCTCCATATTACATGGGAACAACCCTTCTTGATAAAAACCTGAGCCAGATCGGCCTTTTGACTTCGCTGGAAAATGGTGGCACATTAGTGATGGAAGAGAGTTCTTCCCTTACTTCATTAGAGGTAGGTGATGAAGCCTGGTTATCGAATATCGGTGTGGGCGATGAATTTCTGATTAGATCTTCATTTGAGTGGGAAAAATAAAATTCATTTATATTAATTATTATCAGTATGTTTGCAAAGACTATTAAGGCAATGAAGAAAAGGTTACGCTACCAAAGAATAAGCTTTTCTATGATTATTCAAATCATAATGGTGACGGTTCTTCTTCCGGGATGTAACGAAATCTCGCACAAAACGTCTGTCGGGCCTCAATTCCATATCCGTGCCCTTTGGGTAGATCCACCGGGATTCAAAGATCGTGAAACGGTAGACAAGCTGATTGAAAAGTGCAGCCGGGCTGGCATCAATATGCTTATACCCGATATTATGCTGCGGAATGAGGTATGGTTCAAATCTGAGAACTTTATCGGCAAGGTAAATGCCGACGAAAAGTATGATCCACTCGCCTATTTGATTGAGAAAGCACATGCTGCCGACATAAAGGTACAACCCTGGAGCTGCACCTATTATTCGGAACCCAAGCATCCCGACTGGATAAGCAAACCATTTGTGGACAACAACTACGATCATGTATTCTTGTCGGCAGCACACCCGGATGTAAACCCATACCTGTTGTCGGTACTGGAAGAATTGCTGGAATATGATATTGACGGTATTCATCTCGATTATTCCCGCTACTGGAATGCAGCCTTCGATTATTCCGAAGCAGCGGTCAACCGTTTTAAAGCCTCTTACAATTTTGATCCCAGAGATTTTTTCGATCATCCCGAACGGATTGTTCCACCGGATCAGGATCATTATCCGGTCAGAATGTTATGCCCTGATGCAAGTACTCCTTACGTGGCCACTTTAGGTACCCTCGAACGCAACCTGAACCGTACGGGTATCGGTTATGCCTATATTTCTGAAAAAACGGCCAATATTGATGCATTAAGAGCTCCGGGATTGCTTATCATTTCCTATTACAATCATATACCGGCTGAAATGGCCAAGGCATTGGACAAGTATGTAAAACGGGGTGGCGACATCATCTGGCTCTCACCGGACAACAGTCTATTTGAAAAAGAGTTGCTCCGTAAGTTGACCGGGTTAAAAGGTGTTGAAGGCTTCAAGGCTGAACGGATTAAACTGCAGGTTTCTGATGAACTATTCGGGAGAGCAGTCGATACACTTCAGGTTAGAATCACGGGAAGCTCCCTGATTCCTGAAAACGCGGACATCATTGCCCGTTTGGATTCGGATGAACCCGTGGTGACCGTGAACCGGAAAGAAAAGGGGAAAGTATCGGTTATCGGCTTCCAACTAATGAGCAGCGATTCCCCACAGGTAATGGATTATTTCAGGGATGCCATTACCGGTCTCCGGAAAGAGGCAGGAATAACCGGTCCCGACCCGATGGGTGAGAAACGTAAACAATGGATTGACTGGAGGGCTATCCATATCAAGGAACTTTTCCGTGAGGTAACTAAGATGGTAAAGAAGAAAGATCCGAATCTGCCCGTCACATCCGCCTCCGGAGTGGGACCACAACAATACAATGGTATTTATCGCGACAGTAGGGAGCTCCTGAGCGAAAATATAGTGGACTATATTTTCCCGATGAATTATACCGATAGGGTGGATATATTAAAGGATATTCTCGATGAGCAGGTACTTTATACCCCCGAAGGTATGTCGGAAAGAATATATCCGGGAATAGAACTTTACACAAAGACGAATCCCGCTCTTCCATTGGATACCGCGGTTGTCAACAAACAACTTGAGATGGTAAAACAATACGGCTATCGGGGATTTTGCCTGTTTGCCTATTCCTATTTCTCGGATGAAATGGTAGAAGTGATCCAACGATACAGCCACTGATCACAACTATGATTACATCCAACAAAATCATCAATATGAACAGATACGTGCCGATTGCCATTCTCCTTTTATCTTTCTCGTTGGGTTGGAACTGCAAAGACAACATCGAAGAAGCGATGCCGGTTCTGACAGGCATAAAAGTGACGCCGGATATATTGAACTTGTCAATCGGGGAAGTCCAACAATTAAAAGCCGAGCCAATTCCGTCGGATGTCCCGGAGGTGTCGTTCACGTGGAGTTCAGACAATAAGAACGTGGCTACCGTTTCAACCAGTGGAACCGTAACCGGGATAGCCGCGGGAACAGTTCACATAACGGTGAAATCGGGGAGCGTGGAAAAAAGGATACCCGTCTCGGTATCCCCCGCGGCGTTCAAGGTGAGCATAGGCAATACAGTCTACGTAATCGACACCTTGGATTATGCCGAGATCGCCCCGGGCGTAACATGGTTTAAGTTTAGTATTCCCGAATTTGTCAACGGGTTTGGAACCCTTGGAAAAGGATTGGTGGTTAACTCTCTGGAGGTAGATGTATCTTCCCCGACCAGTAACCGGTTGGAAGTTTGCCCCGCGTCGCCGGCAACCTGGGGTAATGTCGAACGCCCGACGGCCATGTATGCCCGTAAACGGGCAATACTTGAAGCCGAGGGATATAAACCCGTTGCCGTGATAAACGGGGACTTCTATCTCCTATCCGCCAATAACACCACGGGATACGCCTACATCAATAACCGGCCGCTCGGAATGGAAATAGCCAACGGGATGGTCGTGCAAACCCCCTATACTGCTTCGTACACATCCGGGTTTATTATCAAAGACAATGGAACGCTGGATCATCACGATCAACTCTCTTTCTCGGGGCAAGTAGACGCGGGAGGACAATCGTTTCCATTGGCAGAAGTAAACGGATTCGCCAAGCGCGGAGAGCTGGTCTTGTTCAATAACCTTGCAAACTCTTATCCTACCGATTCGGCTTTTGCCTGGTCGCCTTACACCAGTACAATGGTCTCGCTTTCATATCCCGAAGGAGAATGGAGAGTGAACGACCGGATGGAGTTTATTGTGAAGGAGATTGAATACAACGTGGAAACAACTATCCCGGCTGCCAGCCCCTACAAAGGGAAAGATTTTAATGGGCAGGGTGCCATACTGGTTGGCAATGAATCGGCAGGGAATGACTCCAAAACGTTTCTCGATAACCTGAAGGTTGGCGATAGAGTAGGCGTTCAGATGGATATAAAGTCGGGAACCATTAAAATTTCCGATAAACGGATACATACTGTTGGTTACGGGGATGTAATCCTACGGCACGGGAGCCCGGTCGAAACGTGGAAAGAAGCGCATCCTCGTACGGCTATTGGATATTCGCTGCTCAAAGATAAAGCATACCTTGTCGTGATCGACGGGCGCCAGTCAAATTATTCAGTAGGAGCAACAACCGGACAGGTAGGAGCCATCCTGAAGGCGTTGGGTGCATATAGCGCGGTGAACCTCGACGGAGGAGGTTCTTCTGCCATGGTTGTCAATGGGGAAGTGAAAAACAAACCATCCGACACCAACGAACGGGCTGTTGCTAACGGGATCATGGTAACAACGAGAATAAATAATTAAAACAAAATAAATCAAGCTTTTAAGCAACGATAACACATCAGAATAATAATGTTTTATTAAAAAATAGTTCCAATATGAAAAGTAATGAAATTAGTCGCCGTCATTTTATCAGCACGGCAGCAGCAGCAACTGCAGGAGTAGCCATATCAGGAATTTCCAGTCCCGTTTTCGCCAACTCGAAAGATACCTCAGATAAACTTGCACTTCTCGGTGGAAAATCTGTTCGAGGAGATAAGAAGTGGCAAAAATGGCCGCAATGGAATGCAGAAAAGTTCGATCCGAAGATGAAAGAAGTGATGAGTAGCCTGACCTGGTCACGTAGCAAAAATGTAGCCGAATTTGAAAAGAAATGGGCAGAAATGCACGGTTCGAAGCATTGTCTCTCGACGGTAAATGGTACCAACGCTTTGAGCGCCGCATGGATGCAATCCAACATTGGTCCTGGCGACGAGGTAATCTGCTCTCCTTACACATTCAGCGCCTCAATTTTTGGCATCCTTTATAAAGGTGCCATGCCGGTTTTCGCGGATATTGATCCGACGACCTTTCAAATAGATCCGGCACAAATCAGGAAAAAAATCACTCCTCGGACCAAGGGTATTCTTCCGGTTCACATTTGTGGTTATCCATCTGATATGCCCGCCATCATGAAAATCGCCAGGGAACATAATTTATTCGTTGTGGAAGACGCTTGTCAGGCTCACCTGGCTGAAATCGGAGGGAAAAAAGTAGGAACATGGGGAAATGCCGGCTGCTTCAGCTTCCAGGCATCGAAAAATCTCCCTATTGGCGAAGGAGGTGGAATCCTGACCGACAACACAGAATATTACGATCGCCTTTATTCGTACCACAATTTTGGTTATGCGTCGGGCTCCGTATCCGGACAGATCAGTTCTATCTCTGCACTCATCCTGGCAAACAAGATTCGTATGGCCGAGTATCAGGCTGTCATAGGGTTGTGCCAAATGGAAAAACTGGAAGAGCAACACAAAATAAGAAACGAAAACGGGGCATACCTGAATGAAAAACTCGCGGCATATCCCGGCGTCTCACCCGTCAAATTACACAAAGGAGCCACTGCCGCTTCTTATTACATTTATGCGATGGTATACAATGAGGACAAGATGGACGGACTTCCCCGCAAGCGGTTTATTGAGGCCCTCAACGCCGAAGGTGTGCCTGTAGCAACCGGCTATCCGAATGATCCGCTTTATGGTCAACCCATGCTTAAAGAGGTATTCGCATCCGACATTTATAAAAAGTGTTATTCTGCGAGCGAGCTGGATTTTGAAAAATACAAACAGAAAAATCATTGTCCATCATTGATTAAAACCTACAATTCAGCCCTTTGGATCTGGAATGGAGGACTCATGCTCGGCACAAAATCCGACATGGACGACATCATCAACGCAGTGGATAAAATCCATAATAACGTTGCGAAGCTCAAATAAAATGGGCATGGTAGTACTAAAAAATGTAGATAGGAAATTAGGAGGGTTTGCAAACCCTCCTAATTTTTTTATTATACCATTTCACAAGTACAGTCTACTGAATATCGACTAGTTATTCTTCTAATGTACTCAATACGGCCATATACTTTGATTCATCTAATTCATTGGCTCTTGCATTTGTCAAAATTTGCATACACAGCTCTTTAAGAGGATAGCCTTTAGGATTTCTAATATTTAATGACCACACCTCATCATCGACTACATTCCGAAAAACGACACTATGCCCTCCTATAATTCTCCGGGGAACACCTTTTCCTTTAAAATTGCCAATAAATGAAACCATCTTTTTGTGCAACTCTTCCGCAAATTGGGGACTAACCGGGAATGTTAAGCTCTCTATATTATATCTCTCAGACATTTCTTCCGATTGTTTCCTGATTTGTGCCCCATTATAAGCTTTTATTTTCTGCAGACTGTCTTTACTAACAGCATCAGGTTCTGAGATAGTAACCGTCCATTTTTTAGCCGACAGTAGTGATTCTTAATCAAAAATATTGAAGTACAGGATAGCTGGAAGAAGATATTTCCTTCGTTAGCTATCCTGCACCCGGTTGGAGTTCTCTTATTTTTCAATAAGCTTTTCACGTATTCATTTCTCAGATATCTTTAAATTAAAAAATATATACCTATAAAAATTAAAACGAGAATAATTGCTATTATTTGCCTTATAAATTCTCGCTTTGAAAAATATAAAGTAGTAATTAAAAAACATACAGCTAAAATCACAGCCATTAATCCTTTATCAAATTCTTTTTCAAGTGGATCTCCCACATAAATATATAAATATAGTATCCCTACTAATATTAAAACGGGAACTGAAATGATTAATCTTTTGTCTTTCATTTTTAAATAATCCAATTTATTATCAAATAAGAATAAACACTACAGGAATTGCTGATTATCACTAGTTTTCGAACACAGAGTAGGTAGTAACAGGAAATCCATTTCCCATATCACAATGCGTTATCTCCACAGTGATGCCTCTATTCGATCCTGATTCAAGATAATCATCCTCAAATTTAGAGAATTGCTCTCCCTCTAACCAAGCCATAGAAGAAACAAGAACTGCTCCCGCAGTAAAATAAAGGATAACGAAATATGCCGTTGTTATAACAAAAGATATATTTTTTTGCGCTGCCATATAGCTTCTATATTTACCAATAACCGAGAAATACCGTGTAACAAAAGAATCTGATTTTTCGGTGAAAAACACCGGAATAAATGTAAAACTCACCACCAGACCTGCTGTCCGTTTTCATAAGTGAAAGGCCGTTCCTCCTTTCCGCGGGTATGGTTATGCAGCAGGAACAGGGCTCCTGAAGGTACGTCCTCGTATTTGAGTTCCGCCCTGTCGGCCGTTTGTTCACCTAACGAAACCCATTCCCCGTCGTCCCAGTAGACCAGTTCGTAACGATCACCCGGCCGTACCGCATTGTCGTCATTGCGGATCAGGTACCGCAATCCGGTAACAGCACGGGGAACCTCCAGGTCCAGCCCGACCCATGATCCGGACGCTTCTGCAGCATCATAAAAAGTGAGCGGGTCGCCGTCGAACACCGCCTCTTTGGTTCTCTCCGGATAGTTTCCCTGAAAACCGTCCGTGCCGATTATCTTTCCCTTCAATTCCGTTTCTCCGGAAAAGAAATATATTTCAGCCATGTTGTTATAGCCGCTGTCTGCCGACAGATAACGCAGGTAGTGGAAATTACCGGGCGGCACCGCAATATCGTAATACTCCATGTCCACCGATTCGGGCACCGTATGTAACGTTATGGCATCACTGAAATCCGGCTTGTTAGCACCCTGGAAACGTCCTCCGACAGAACGTATCCGGAACTTTTTCCAATAGTCGAAAATTTTGTATTTGCGTTTAAGAATTACATTCTGCCTTTTTTCTTTGTCGGGTTTCACCTGTACGATCCTGCCGTCGTCGTAATAGAGGACGGGGTCGGCGAACGTTGCGTATCTCTCGTCGTAGTAGGCATAAGGCATATATGCAATCCCCGGTTCCATATATCGGAATCTCACAGAATCACGCTCTACCTTGCTCCAGGCCATCGGTATCCACCGGGTGTTATTGAAAACGCTCAAATACATTATTTTTCCTTCATACGAATCTTGTCCCGCATACAAGGCGATTTCTCTGTCGGGGAAATAGTATTGCGACACATCCCGAAGCAATTTACGGTTCAGTACTCCGGGTATATGATCCCTGTTATTCTGGAAGGGGAGGGACTCCTGTTGAGATGCGAAACATAGTCGGTAAACCCGGCCTAGCTTGCGTCCGCGGTCTCTCGGTTTACCCGGCTTCTGTTCGTAGAAATCAAAACTGAAGTAATTGCCATCGGTACCGCGGACATAGTTCCAGAAATGCCCTGTGAAAGAGTTGTCGGGATTCTGCACGATGATGTCCATACCCACCGGTAAACCCACAGAGCGCATCACGTACATCAAGAATTCAGCCTGATCCTTGCAACTCCCATACCTTGCCCGGAGCATGGTAGAAGCTCCCAATCCCGGTACCGACAAGCCTGATTGGTAAATCCATTTTTCGGGATTTACCGTCACATACTCGCATAGCAGGCTACACGCTTTGACAGGATCATCACCATGGTAAAGGCTATCCAGTATGGGCTGGAATATACTATGATATGTTTCTTTCCAGTCTTCCAAAGGTTCGGTACCCACCCGATAAGGGAGTACCTCCTCGCAGAAATCCTCAAACGATATATGTTTACCCCATGGTGCCTCCTTCCATATGCGGAATGAAGACTCAATATTACAGATCAGATACCCGGCGGTAATTGTTTTGATATCGAACGTTTTCTCATACTGGGTCTGTTTCAAGGAACCGTATTCTTTTTCAAACGTATTAAGCGTCCCCCAGATAAGCTTGTCCTGTGAGACCAGATAGTGCCGGAATGTGTCAAGCAAAACGCTGTTATTGGTATGGTGATTTGGCATGTTCATGATCAGGAACTCCGCTGCGCGCCGTTTCTGACTGTTATCGGGTCCCTTGTAGTTGTCAATCACTTTTTCCAGTTCTTCACGGTTGTCACCTGCAAGTTCAAGTGCCGATTCCAATTCGGGAGAATATTTGGAACAGGCAATCGCAAAAAATATAAAAAGAGCACATAAGAATCTCATAGTTTTTTTATTGAAATTTTGATATCAAGATGAATATTAAAAATAATAGTTAGTCCCTATATATCAACGGGGGCTATTTCTTTTTATCAGCAACAGAGGCAGAAGTATCCAAATCCCGATAACCGACATTATCAGGCCTCCTATTGTACCGGCGGCCAACGGGAACCAAAATCCTTCTTTTTGCGTTCCTACCATAAAAGGAATAAACCCGAGAATAGTGGAGATGACAGTCAGGAAGATGGGGATAATTTTGTTGTTCCAGGCTTTCAGGTAAACCCTGACCGGAGGTAGGAGCGGTTTTTGTTTCCGTATCCGGTTGTAATCGTCCAGGATATAGATGCTGGCGTTCACGGTAAGCCCCGACAGCAGGATGAAGGAGGCGAATCCCCCTTGGTCGAAATTCAATTTGAACCAATAGAATGTCAAGAAGATACCGATAAAGGATACTGGAATGATGAATATGATGGCAAACGGTTGTTTCAGCGAATTGAACAAAATGGATGTGGTCATGAAAATAATCGCCGCCAATAACCCTATCAGGTAATACTGCTTATTGTCCTGTTTTCCCCAGCCCCAGTAAGAGCTTTCCCGGCCTGCACTATACCCCATGGGAAGTTGTTCGTTGAATTCCTTCAGTTCCCTGTCGAGTATCCTGTCCCCCTGCATGGGAGAACCGATGTAATCGTATTGCAATACCATCCGGTACTGTTGATTTTCCTTGCCCACTTCCCGTGGCGCTTGCCCTTTCTCTATGGCGGCAACTTCCCCCAGTTTATAGAACTTATTGCCGACATGGCGGCCAATATGCTCCATCGCCCATATGTCGTATTCTTTGGACTGTTTGCTACCCAGCACGATATGCTGGTTTTCTCCTTCCGCGACCACCGATCCAACCCACATGTCGCGGGTAAAAACCGGTTGCAGCGACCTGTACACATCACCGGGCAGAAGCCCGCGGGTAGCGAGCCATTCCCTGTCCAGTGCGAAAGAAAACTCTTGGTAATCGTCCTTATACCTTGCATAATTGGAATTCACAAGAATTTCTTTTATACGGGAATAGCTGAGCAGGCGATTTTTCAGCGTGTCTGTCCATGCCGAGAGTTCATCATAGTTATAGCCATATAGTTTTACACGGTATGAACCCGGTGTCTCCCTCACATCGTTACTGAATCCCTGATCCTCCAGTCCGCTTACACTCCAGCTCCCACCACCCAATTCCAGCGCCCTGCTCACCACTTTGTTTTTCAATTCGTAGGGGAAAGCTCCCTGTTCTTCCTCCTTCCGGAAGAAAACGCTGATGGATGCCTGTCGGGCGCTCGAAATACTTGTCTGGAACTGCCTGATCTCGGGAAAGGTACTTAGGAAGCGTTCCATTTGTACTATCAGGTTGTTCATCTGTGGTAAAGTCGTCCCGTTGGGCATTGATGCGTAGATGTTCAGTATGGTTTCCTCTTTCCGGGTAAAATAACTCCCCCGGTACACTTTCTCGGCAAATAGCCGCCATGTGCCTCCCAATATCTTATTCATCAATGGCTTTACCTTCTCCTTGTAGGTGACATTCTCGGCTATTTTATTGTATCCCGATGCAAACGGGTTCTCCTGGTTGATTTTTTCCGGCAACAGGAACACCGGTAACCCGAAGAGTAAAACCACTGCCACGAAAGAAATCCATTTCCGGCGGTTCATCAGGCAGATCATCCTTTCATATAGGCGTGTAAAACGGATACTCAGCCGGACAGGAGAAAAAAAGAGAAACCGTCGGCGGCGACCTCTTTTCACCAGTCGGACACGTTCAAACATGGCCGGTACAAACCATAGTGCCACGAAGAAAGAGACCATCAGGTTAATAATCAGGATGACTGCAAAATCCTGCAGGTTGAGGCGTAATTTCTCGTCCAGCAGGAAGATCATGGAGAGGGCACCTATGGAAGTCACCGTTGCCGTCAGTATGGGCATAATAGCTTTCCGGTTACCCTTGTGGATCATGTGGTCGGTCATGATGATGGCATTGTCGATGATCAGGCTGAGCGAGATGGTAATACCGGCCAGGGAATAGAGCTGTATTTCGATCTTGAAGAAGTAGTAGAATATGGAGGCGACAGCCAGGTCTATAAAGAGACTAACGCCAATCAGCAACAGATAGCGTATGTTACGGGTCATTAGCAGTACGAAGAGTAACAGGATCAGCATGGTCATTCCGCCGCGAATATACACTTTCCGGAGCTCGGCCTTTATATAATCCGTGGCATCATAACTGGCATGGATTTCATAACCGGGAGGCAGGCCGGCCTCGATCTCCGCTATTTTCTTCTTCACCAGTCCGCTCAGGCGTAACTGGTTGGCCGACTCGTCGGCAGTAAGGGAGAGGTAGATGGAATTCAACCCGTTGATACGGTAATAGCCCGAAGGCGCACTCTCCGTATGGATAACTTTCACCAGTTGATCCAGGCGGATAAGCGTCCCATCCTCGTTGGCGACAAAAATAGACGAGGGATCAAAACCGTTCTTTTCCACCTCCGAAAGCATCGTGATACGTGTCCACGAGGAAATTCCGCTGCGGGACCCGGTTTCCGCCATACCCAGGAACTGGACGGCATAATATTGCGATATGGCTTGCCGTATATCATTCACCGTTACCCCGACGGTTTCCAGTTGAAGGGCATCATATTCGAGTTGCCATTCCATCGGGGTCGCGCCGCTTACACTAACACTGTATATTCCCCCGATACCACCGAGTGCTGTTTTAATGACATTTTCTGCATACCGCTGGATAACGATGGGGCTGGCAGCCGAGTTGATGGTGTAGGTCATGAAGGGGCGGGTCGCTTGCGCATCGGAATGGCTGACCGAGATGGAGGGATAAGTTACCCCCCGGGGCAGTTCCGGCCACACCTGGCGGATAATGGTGGATACCTCGAACCGGGCTACATCGATGGAGGTATGCTTGTCGAATTGGATGGTTATACTACCCCGTCCGTTTCCGGAAGTAGAATGAATACCGCGGATACCTTTCACACGTGCCAGCATCGATTCTATTTTGGAGGTAGCTTCCGCCTCCACTATACGGGGAGCGTTTCCCGGCATGCTGAAACTCACCGAGATGGCCGGCAGGGTACGGGAAGGCGCCAGCTTTACCGGCAATAGGGGAACCAATGCCACCCCTACGATGGAGAGGCATACAAACAGGAGTATAACCGTGAATGATGATATGTCTCTTTTTTCAGCCAAAGCAGTCTTGATTTATCCGTTCATTGTGGTTCGCCTGCCATGCTCCAGTCGAATGCATCGGCAAGGGGGATACGTCTCTCGAAATCGTACAGCGTTATCCTGCGTATCTTGAAATAGTTCTGCCAGTAGTTCCTCAATGCTGAGATATAGTTGCGCTGGGCCGACTGGCGGCGGTTAGAGGAAAGGGTGAGGCTGTTGATGTCGGCCTTACCGATGATGAAACGCTCGCGTGTCTGTTCATAAGCCAATTTGGCCAGTTCCACGGCCTCCTGCGCGCTACGGATAAGTTGCTGCTGCACGGTAAAATGGCCCACCGTCATGATGACATCCTCTTCAAGTTGAATGGCCCTTTCTCGAGCGGTCAACTTGGTAATATTGAGGTTACTTTTAGCCATGTTGTATCTTCCGCGGCGTACTCCCCAGTCGACCAACGGAACGGACAACTTCAGCGAAACGATATCCTGTTGCAACGGGTTCCGGTAGGCCTCCCTGAACGATTCCGCCACCTGGTTGAAGCCGATGCTGGCGGATACTCCGGCATTGAACCGAGACTCTATTCCAGTGCGCTCCAGCGACTGTTCCGATTGCAATACCTGCTGTTCCGAATCCAGGTATCCCGGATTGTTTTCCTTGGCAAACAGCAATGCTTCATCTACCGCCACAAGCACATCTTCAGGATAATCGGGCAGTTTCAATGTTATTGTCCTGTTCTTGTCGATGTTCAGATAAGCAGCCAGGGCGAACATGCTCCTTTTCAGGTTGATTTCCGCGTTTTGCAGGCTGTTCTGCGCGTTTACCCGGTCCAACTTGAGTGTCAGTAAGTCGGCTTGCCCGATGGAGGCGATCTTATGCTTTTCCACTCCAATAATATAGAGTGTATCGGAATTGGCAAGGTTTTCCAGTGCCAGGTCGTATTCCGCCTGTGCCATGGCCAGTTCGAAAAAATATCCGATAGCCGTTTCAGCCGTCTGTTCCAGTTGATAGAGCAGCTCTTTTCGTGCTTTCTCGTATTTTACGGGAGCAATTTTTTTCTCCCATTTGAAGGCATTATACCCGAACAGCTCCTGCCGGTACCCGACACGCACCGGGACACTGGTAAACTGGCTGTAGGAACGATCCCCGAAGTTACGGATGTATCCCAGTTCGGAGTCGATAAAAAACGTCCCGCCCGTCAGGTCGAAATTCTGCTGCACCGCCAAGTTCCCATAACTGTAAAGGGATTGCTGGCGGCGATACATGTCGATATTCTGTTGGGAATCGTACCGGCGCGTGTAATCCCGGTTATACGACAAAGGGGTCATATAGAGCGTCAAGGAAGGCAACCGCCGCGCCTTGAACGACCGGTACTCCCAATAACCGGCCATGTAACTGTTCTTCATCCGGAATGCCGACAGTGAACTGTCGTTCGCCAGTTTCACCGCCGTTTCCAAGTCCAGTTCAATCACCTTTTTCTGCGCATGACCCCGGTACGGCAGGAAAACCGCCGCACATATTAAATATATCACTATCAATTGTTTCATATTTTTAATCATCAAATCATCACATCCTTTTTCCTATAAATAGCCCAATAAAGCAGTGGGATAAAGAAAACACTCACGAATGTGCCGATGACCATGGTGCTGATCATGGTAATGGCAAGCGGTTTCTGCAATTCCGACCCCATGTCGAACGTAAAGAGAATGGGAATCATGGAAAAGACGGAGGTGAGCGCGGTCATGATAATGGCCCTCAACCTCCTCACGCCTGCTGTGTGGATTGCCTCCATCAGAGGCATTCCCTTTTTACGCAATTCATTGATCAGGTCTATTTTCAGGATGGAGTCGGTGAGGATTACCCCGACACAGACCACGATACCGATAGCGCTCATCAGGTTCAGGGTGTTGCCTGTCAGCCATAGTACGATCAGAGCAAAGGCAATGTCGATCGGAATTTCCGTCAACACGATAATGGGCTGAAGGAAGTTCTCGAACTGGGATGCCAGGATAAAGTACATGAGCAATACCGATACCAGCAGGATGACCGCCAGTTCACGCAACATCCTTGCATTGGAGAAGAAATTCCCGGAAAAGTCCACATCCCATGTGCCGGACCGGCGGACAACGTCCGAACTTTCCTTCATGAACTCTCCGGGATTATCCACCCGGTAATAATGTAACGGGATATACTCGCCGTTCTTTCCGGCAATGATGGTTTTGATGTCTTCACCCATTCTTATCCCCACCAATGACGAGACGGGTATGCTGACCGGCTGCGTGCTGTTTGCCGGTCTCCCTTTTACCAGTGTTTGCTGCAGCACTTCGGTGATAGTCTGCTGTTTTCCCGAAATGGAGATAGGCAGGTATTGCTGGAAAGAGCGCAATATGGCGACTTGGTTGTCCCGGAAAGCGGTTTTCAGAACCTGGTGGATTTCCTGCTGTGTCACCCCGTAGAGCAACATCCTCTCCTTGTCCGGAATGATTTCATACTGCTGTTCGAACGGTACGCTCTCTGCCTGTTGTCCGGTTTCCTTGAGAAGCATCTCCTCCATTTCCCGTATCTCCTCCGGGTCGGGCAATGCCTCCCTGTTTTTCGCATAAAGCTGCAGGATGATATCCGCCTCCCCGGTATCGAAAATTTTCTCGAACACGTTTTCAGGAGGAGAGAAGGAGATAACGCCGCGGGGGTGGTGACGCGCCATCCACTCCCGCACCTCTTTTTCCAGCAGGGCGATATGCTGTGGCTTCGCTGTCTTGAAGTAAAGCCGGGCTTCCGTGCCGGTCAGCTCGTTATCCTTGTCCAGCAAGTACTGGCGTTGCCCCACATAGCACGCGTTCTCCACGGTGTACTCCTCCACCTGTTTCAACAGTTCCGCGGTCCGCCGGCCGTTTTCATCCACGTGGATATTCTCGTTCCACTCCACCAGGGCGACTGTTTCCACGTAGTCCAGCTTGGGCATCGATGTCTTGGGCATTGCCTCGAAAAGATAGACGCACAGGGGAAAGGAAATGACCAGCAGGGCCAGGAAGAAAACCTTGTGTCTGAAAACGTAGGCGATACCCCGGTCGTAGAAGGGGAATACCACTCCGTCAATCTTTCGCTGCATCCGGGCGAAGAAACCGGAAAAATCCCTTTTTGTGATTTGTGTCCCGTATGCCAGTTTGTAGAGTACCGGCAGCATGATAATTCCGGTGAGGTACGACACCAGCATCCCGATGGTAACCGCAAAAGCCTCTGAAAAAAAGATGGCACCCGCGATGCCGCTCATGAAAACCAGCGGCACGAACACGGCTATCGTGGTAAGGGTGGAACTGAGGATGGGCATGACCACCTCTTTGGTTCCCTTCTCGCAGGCGTCGTCGAGCGCATACCCCTCCCGGCGGTATTGCGTGATGATGTCGGTGACCACGATGGAGCTGTCTATCATGTTTCCCAAAGCGAGAATCAGGCCTGCCAGGGTTATGATGTTGATTGACTCCTTGAAGAGGAAAAAGAAGATGAAGGAGGTAATCAGGGCTGTAGTCATGCTGATGCCGATAATCATCGGCGACTTGGCATCCCCCAGGAATAGCAACGCTACGATAAAGACAAGGATAAAACCCATGACCAGGTTCTCCTGCAGGTTGGAGATGGTGTAATCAAGCAGTTCCGTCTGGTTGCGGTTCACGGTAAACTGCACATCGGGATAACTTCGTCCGAAACTCCGGAGTGTTTTATTGAGCGACAGGCGCAGGTTCTTCATCGTCTCGTCGGCCTGCTTGATGATGCCGATGGTTACTGCCCGTTTGCCGTTCACCAGCGACATGCCCGATTCGGGTTGACGCACCACCTCTATCCTGGCGAGGTCCCTGAGTTGGAAGATGCGCCCTCCCTTCTCGATAAAGATGTCCCGCACATCTTCCGGCGTGCGAAGCAGGGAAGAGAACCTGATGTTGTATTCATAGTAGCCGTCCCGTACCACCATACTTCCCGGTTCTATATTGTTGGCGGCAAGTATGTTTTCAATATCGCCCAGTGTGATGGAGGCGGATTCCAGTATTGGGAGGTCGGGCACTATCTGCAGGTGTTTGTACATCAAGCCTGTTATGTCGGCCATCGCCACCTCCGGCAATTGTTCAATACGCCGTTTGATGACATTGTCGGCAAATTCCGACAGGTCGAGGAATTTTTGCTCGTCAGTTGTGCCATAGGGAATATCTTCCTTCAAGCTGATATTCACGTAAAAGACGGGAAGGTCGGTAGCGCTGGCCTTGATAACCCTGGGGCGGCGGAAATCCCTCGGCAGGCTGTTCATGGCCGCGTCTATCTTCTCGTTCACCTCGATGAAAGCCAGGTCGGTATTGGTGCCGTGGTCGAATTTCAGGCGGATGATGGCTGATCCGTCGCGTGTCTCGCTCCGTATATCGCGAAGTTTGCCCACCTGCATCAGTTGCCGGCGGACCGGTTTTGTCACCGTATTCTCCAGTTCGCGTGCCGATGTGTTGTCACCCGATATTTGGACGGTGATCTCAGGGATGGCGATATCGGGCAGTAACGATACGGGCAGCGTGTTGTAGGTGATGATGCCCAGGATGACGCATGCCAGGAACGACATCAAGACCGATATGGGGCGCTGCAGGATGGCTTTTAGCATGGCTTAGTGTAAATATTGTTGTTCCTGTTCTTCCTTCTGTTCCGGATCGTCCGCAGTTCCTACCACGGTGACCGGGGATTCGTGCGCCAGGTTGATATTGCCGCTGGTGATGACCATGTCTCCCTCTTTTAAGGTTTCACCGGTAATGGTGCAGGACGCGGAATTTTCCAGGCCTGTCTGCACGTAGTGCCACAAAGCCTTTCCGTCCGCCAGGGTGAAGACCACCTGTTTCCCCGAGCGGAGCACTACCGCGCTCTTGGGAACCACCCACTGTTTACCTGTCGCGCGGAATATGCTCACCCGCGCATTCATGCCTTCCACCAATCGTGGGTGGTATGCCACCGACGCCCTTACCTGTACCATTCCGTTCTTGTCCACCCATGGGTTGATTTCCAAGACCTTTCCCTCTACGGTGACGCCCGGGAGGGCGAAAGGGGAGATGGTCACCCTGTCGCCGTTTTGTATCAGGCCCAGTTCGTTTTCCAGTACGGTAAAGGATATCTCAAGGCTGCGCATGTCCACGATGTGGCAGAATACCTCGGAGGAAGAGGAAAGAGTATGAGGTTTGGCGAACAGGTTGGCAATCACCCCGTCGATGGGGGCAGCAAGGGTGGCCCGTTGCAGCTCATAGGTTGCCATGTCTCGGTTCGTTTGTGCCGTGTTGAAGCCGCTTTTTATCTGTGCCAGCCGCATCACCTCTTCCGGCACGGCATCCATGTTGTCGAGTTTGAATCCTTGGCCGATCAAAACATCCTGGAATTCCAACTTGCTACGCTCCAATGCGTCCTTTGCCTGAGACAACCTGTTTTGTAGTCGGAAGGTGTCCAGCACGGCGAGGAGGTCGCCTTGTGCTACCCGGTCACCATTTTTGACAAATACTTTGGCGATCACCTCCGAAGTTTGAAATCTGACCTCGGCCATCGTCCTTGCGGAAATCTTGCCGTTGCTCACCAATTCATGCTCAAAATCGGCATATAGCAGCGGCACGATGGTCACTTCGGTCTGTTTGTCAGAAGGGAGTTCCTTGATGGAGGCCTCTGTACTCTCTTTTTTCTCTTGATTGCATGAAGAGAGATGCAATAAGGCTACGAGAATAAATGGAATCCAGTCAAAACGGTTCATAATGTAGCTCCTTTTTTTATCCGTGCGGTTGACTTATTTTTCTTCATCTTTAAATTTGTTTTGTAAGTCTATTTCCTCGCTTTAGTCTTTCAGCTCATAATAGAATAACGGGGATTCATCTCTTCAGAAAATTGTTTGAGATGGTTATGTTGTTTTTTGCTAAGCCCGTATTTTATATTTCCCGATTCATAGTTATTAATGAAAAGCGGCATACTCAGAACGGGGATAAATGCATATATCCCCTTTTCATCCGAACAGGCAAAATGATGTTTGGACGCCTTGGCTGCTGTCTCGTAAAAATAATCGTCAAAGAAAACGTTATATAAATATGCCTCCCCTGAGTTCTTAGAGTACAACAACATGTCGGATCCAGATGTATAATCATCCATATATTCACAAAAAATATAGTTGTCAACTTCCAGAAATTTTCTAATTGTTTTTATTTTGCGGATACGGTTGATTTTCGTTGTCACAACAGGTCGGGAAAGATCCAACCCTTCAAGGTCCCCCTTCCGCAGCAACCGCTTGCTACTGATTCGAAAATAAGGCGATACACCGTTATTATTTAATGAGAAGACCGTGCTGGAATAGATAGGTGCGAAACATGGCGCATAGCTGTTATTCGGGTAGAAAAAACTGCCGTCTTTAAAAGTGACACACTGAAATCCAAGGTTGTGCTCATGGGATGACAAATACTTCCCTGCAACTTCTCCCGATTTCTTATCCACTTTCAACAATAACGGCAAGTCCTTATCCAGGAGGATTCTCTCTGGTTGAAAATAGAGATATAGAAAATCACCCACGACCTGAATGTGCCCTACAAATCCTATATTTTTCAACTCGAACGAGGAAATATACTCTCCCGAAAGGGTATATGAATGTATTCTATGCCAATCAACGGTATAGATTGTCCCATCCTTGTCAATGGTAAAATCCCTAATTCTGGAGAATTCCCCTGGTCCGGATCCCAAATTCCCGATTTTCCTCACAAATTTTCCCTCCTTGTCAAAACAATAAAGTCTCTCATATTGGCAGTCCAGGATAAAAATGTAGTCATCCGTCACCTGAATCTCATTGATAGACTGTATAAGACAATTTTCACTGGTTTCCAGAAAAATGGGCCTTACCGATTTGAAATAAGAGGAAGTGGTCGCAAAATCTTCCTTCTTCAATGCATCGATATCAACCTCATACTTCGGATTGTTCATATCCCGACCAGTCTCGTTGGAGTTACAAGAAAAGAAGGTTACTGAAAACAAAAAAGATATTATTATTTTTTTCATATTTCTCATAAATTATTCAAGTTTATACATGCTACAGAAAAACTAAAGGCAGTCCCCATGCTATTAAGTATATGAATATTCAAGAAACCGCTATATAGCAACATTCCATGGAATGACCGGTATTAATTTCATGACAGTCCATAGGCAAAAGAATTATAATTTTTACAAAAAAACAGAGAATAAAATAGATATAATACTCTTTTTGCGTTAATTGTCACATAATTAACGCAGGAATAATTTCAATTGTCAAGAATAGAGCCCCGATATCCACACTTTTTTAGTCTGGGCTGATAACCGCAACATCCGGTCACCTATTTTTATTTAATATAACTATTTTTAACAAGAGGCTTATTCTTGACAGACCTCTTCATGATAGCCCTACCCTTGTCGGCGGAAGCGGCTCTTTTCTCGATACCCTCCCGGGATTCTTCTTTCGTCCTTACAGTTATTACTCCATATTTCGCGTAATCCCCCTTGCCG
>NZ_JAYFQD010000036.1:0-13486 GCF_034927365.1 Proteiniphilum sp.
CCTGACAGGAACCATAAAGTTGATGACGGTCAACTACTACGACGACTATGCTTTCCTCAACATGACCATGACCGCGAATAAGGACAGCCTTATTTTTCTTGGCAAAGGGTATGACGCCCAATTCACAAGCACCCGGGGAAACCTGACTGGCACGCGTGTCTACCAACTGGATGATCCGGCCAAATTTACCGTATCGGCCATATACTACGACCACAGGGGAAGGATCGTACAGCAGCACTCGTCGAACCACCTCGGGGGATATGACAATGAATACTTCACATTCACCTTCTCCGGCAAGGTAAAACAACGGATGCTCGTGCATTCGGCCACGAGCAGCACCACCCGTGTGGAAACTTATTACTACAATTACGGAAATCCTACCACAAACCCTACCGAGAGGCTTCTGGACTTAAAACACAGGCTGTCGCCCAACACCGCACAGATCACGATGGCTGTCTATACTTACGACGAAATCGGACGTTTAAAGACGAAGGGGCTGGCTACCGAAACCTCCACCTACAGTTACAACGTGCGAAGCTGGCTGACACGGATAGAGGGATCGAAATTCAACCAGACGCTAGCCTATAATGCACCCGTGAATGGCGTCACTCCCTCCAAAGCGTTATACAACGGCAATATCAGCGCCATGAAATGGAAGTCGGGCAGTGAAACCGTGGAACGGGGGTACAAGTTCACCTACGACGGTCTGGACCGGCTCACGGCCGCAACATACGGGGAAGGCGCGAACATCACTTCAAACCTGAACAACTACAACGAGGCCATGACATATAACGACAAGATGGGAAATATCAGGACACTGGTGCGGCGGGGCAGGCTCGACAGCGGGTATGGGGAAATCGACAACCTCACCTATACCTACACCGGGAACAGGCTGACCAAGGTTACCGATGCGGTCACAACGCCGATCACCTACCAGGGTGTCTTCCACTTCGTGGACGGGACCAATGCGCCCGAAGAGTACACCTACGACACCAATGGAAATATAACCAAAGATTTAAACAGGAATATCACCTCCATAACGTATAATGAATTAAATTTGCCAAAAGTTATTACCATGTCGGGTAACAAGTCGGTTACCTATGGTTATGACGCGGCTGGACGTAAGCTAAGCGTAGTTTACAAGTCGGGGACGACGACCACGACCAGCAGGGACTATGTGGGCAACAAGGTATACAATAACGGCACGTTGGGCATTGTGCTGACGGAGGAGGGCTATGCCACGGTTTCGGGAACGCCGGCATACTATTACCACCTGAAGGACCACCAGGGCAACAACCGGGTGGTGATCAGCCAAAGCGGGGCGGTGCAGGAGGTGAACCATTACTACCCGTTCGGCGGGTTGTTTGGGGAGGGGGTACAGCCTTCAATCCAGCGGTACAAGTACAATGGAAAGGAGCTCGACCGGGAGTTCGGGCTGGACATGTACGACTATGGAGCACGTCATTACGATGCGGCCTTGGGTAGATGGTTTACGGTGGATCCGCTGGCGGAGAAGTACTATTCTATTTCTCCGTACGTGTATGTGACCAATAATCCAATTAGGTTTATCGACCCTGACGGCAGGGATGTTTGGGAGATTAATGATGTAGGTAAAATCGTCAATCGTATAAAAGATAAAATGCAAGATGCATTTTATATGGTTGATAACAAAGGGAATAGGACATACACTACCGATGCTGATGGTAATAAAAGCTATAATTCTATTTCTTTTGAGCACGGGACAATAACAGATTCTCAAAAGGCAGGCGGTTTGTTCTTTAAAAAAGATGCTACAAGTTTTTCTGTTGGAAACGAAGCTTCGGGCGCAAGTTTATTTAAGTTTTTTGCTGATAATACAAAAATAGAATTTGGCTTGATAAACACACAGAGCAACGGCTCAACGGTTATGACTAACCATAAAGAAGGTTCGGTTAAGGCAAGTTTAACAGCTCAACAATTAAGTGATAAGTGGCAAACAGTTACTTCTATTATACACAATCACCCCAATAGTACCCAACCATCAGGATTTAGAGCAGGCGATACAAGTGGCGATAAATTCGCAGCCAATATCTTACCTAATGTTGACCGATATGTATATCAACCCAAGAATAATGCTTTGGTTATGTATGATAACAAAAGTATTATAGGAACAATGTCTTGGAATATGGTATTTTCCCCTGCTACAATAGTAGCACCAAGATTACGCACTCCTCACACATTCTATCCTGGTGTTGGATTACCACCACCTTAATACTCTTATTGATATGAAAATGAATAAATTATTTGGCATTATATTTATGGTTTTCAGTTTTATGTCTTGTCAAGCAAAAAAAGATAATATTATGCTGACAGATTTTACCAAAGAGTTGATTTCTATGTATATCAATGACGTTGAAAATCTCAATGCAAAAAACAGAAAAGATGAAATAATAATTATCTCTAATACAGACTCATTGCATTACTATCTTTCGGTTTTTGCCAATAACAGCAAGGAATATAAATTTTGCAGAGAGGATTTTATCGGGCAAACTTCGTATTCAGGGCATTTAATTAGAGCATTTGGTAGTGAAAATTCAAATTTCTACTCTGTAATCAGTGAAATTAAAACACAGAAACGGTGTGGTGATAATTTTACTGAATACGACCCGTCCATTTGGAGGATTTGTTTTTTCAAAGACCTGTCTTTCTGTAAAATGAAGACTTACAAGGTTACTGCCGATAGAGATATATCAGCAATTCAGAGTTTAGCACAAAAGTTCTTTGAAACTTCAAATGTACCTGTCGCAAATAATGAAATTTATCAGATTGCAGAGGTCGAAATCGCGCCCGAATTTGCATTAGGAGAAGACAGTCTGCGACATATAATAAATTCAAATTTTGCGGTAAAGAGGAATAATATGCAAGGAAAAGTTCCTGTTGTTGTTAGCATTTTGATAGATAAGAACGGTAAAGCTACGTTGAACAATATTAGTAAAAGTTCCAATGACACGGAAATAGACAACGAAGCATTGCGAGTTGCTAAAATTATCTGTCAATATGAGTTTGTACCTGCTTCACATAGAGGGGAGAAAGTGAACGCCCTCTTTCCTGTTGTATTTTTGAGGAATGATATAGTTCCTTAATTTCAATTTTAATATGTTTGAAAGCCCCGCAATCCTGCGGGGTTTTCTTTTTCGGGGCGGGGTGGCTTTGCCACTAAAGGGAAAGTTTTAAGGCAAAATTTTTGCCTGTCCGCTGTCCGTCTCTGTTCGTTTTGGTTGTGAGTACGAAGTTATAGTATGCTACAAAGATACGAGTGTAACTTTTTTGTGTAATTCAAATCGGATAAAATTAGATGGAATTACATATAAGATAAAAAAGCTGCGAAACAAGCATCTTCCGAAGGAAGAACTTTAGCTCGCCAAACCGATAGAGCACAAAGGGTGGCGAGGGGAGATAACCCGCGACAATCCAGGGTGGAGGCTGCTCGAAAGGCAACACAAAGGGCTGAAAATTATGGTAGTACACAAGCAGCAGCTACAAGTGTAGCAACTTCAACAGCAATATCAAAAGGAACAAATACTGTAATAGAAGATGAAAAGATTAAGAATAAATAAAAAAAACTTATTAGAATGGCTTATAGCATTATTATTATCTTTTTTTGCACTTTATATGCAATCTAAAAGTATAGAAATTGCTTTCTGGATGACAATATCTGTAACGGGCATGTTCTTTTTTAATTTTGCGGTTTGCATATATTACCGAGATTTAAAAGCCAACCGGTTCAAATTCAAGGATGCAGCAACGCCTAAAAGTTGGATGTATTTTGGATTTTTCGTTGGAGGTTCTATTATTGCTTTCTTAGTATTTTTGCCAAAAATATTCTGGGTTTACGCAGGAATAATGAGCGGTTGTCTCTGGGTCGTATTATTCATTTATGATTTGATCAAGAATGGCCTGCGGTGATTTTTGAATATCCGAAAGATTATGTTTTTATAGTACGAAAACCCTTAAAAACATATATTGAATCCCGTTGGTCTATAAAAGATTGGCGGGATTTTATATTTTAAGGAGACACTTGTTTAGACTTACCAGCCCTTATGAAACCAGGAGATAAACTTCACGCTACCTGCTGTAAAGCCATGCCTCCAATACCCTCAGCGGCTTCGAGGATGAGTACCTAGCCTACACCGGAAACCAAATCACGAAAGTCACGGATGCCGTAACACCCCTGGTCAACGACCCGGCAGCATTCCATTTCGCGGACAGGGCAGACCAGACTGTTGAGTACGAATACGATAAGAATGGTAATTTAAAGAAAGATTTAAACAAGAATATTTCCTTGATAACGTATAATCCATTAAATTTGCCAAGCGTCATCACCTTTTCGGGGAACAAATCCATTACCTATTGCTATGACGCCGCGGGAAGTAAGCTAAGCGTAGCTTACCTGTCGGATGGTGTGACTTCGAAAATAGAATATGCCGGCAACAAAGTTTACAATAACGGCACATTAGGCATGCTGCTCACGGAAGAGGGGTATATAACCCCGGGGACAACTCCCACCTATCATTATTACCTGAAGGATCACCAGGGCAACAACCGGGTGGTGGTCAACCAGACGGGTACAGTACAGCAGGTCAACCACTACTATCCCTTCGGGGGATTGTTCGGTGAAGGGCTGCAGAACTCGAACCAGCGCTACAAGTACAACGGCAAGGAAATCGACTGCAGTTTCGCACTGGACATGTATGATTATGGTGCCCGGCATTATGATGCAACCCTCGGCAGGTGGTTTACGGTAGATCCCTTGGCGGAAAAATATTATTCTATCTCTCCGTATGTGTATGTTGGAAATAATCCAATAAACTTTATCGATCCCAATGGAATGGATATTTGGGAGATTGATATTCAAGGTAAGATTAAAGACAGAATTAAAGACGAAGGCCAAGATGCGTTTATTATGCTGGATGCGGATGGAAATAGAACGTCTAACAGTATCAGTTTTAAGTTTGGAACAGTAAAACATGAAGATAAATATGACAAGGATGGGAATCTACTATATGACAAATTTACTATTTCAAAAGAAAGCGCATCAAGTGCATTTGAGTTTCTTGCAGACAATACAAATGTTGAGTGGGGATTAACCGAATATCGCAAAGGGGATTCAAAAATTCTCACATCTTATGATGAAAGCTCTCTATCAAAAGGCCTACTGGACGCTGAAATTTATAGTGATTTTTCCTCCTTTGGCAATAATTATAGCTTTATCCATAGCCATCCTGGCGGGATCCCTTATCCTTCAGGATTATACGATAAAAATTCGATATTGGAGAAGCCAAGAAAATGCAGGTGTTAGGCTTTGTAAAGTTCCAGATATACTTACCCGGAACCAACGGGAAGTATGTTCGCGAAAACTATATTCAATATAATTCAATATCCATATATCAAGATTTCAGAGGACATCCATGGGCAAAATATGCCCGTCCATAAACAACAACACTCAGCATATGAAATTTTCAGCTATCATTATAATTATAGTTTCATTTCTCTCGTGTACAAACAGAAAGAACGATCAAGTCTACACCCCGCGTCATATTTTTTTTATACCTCAATTAGCGGTAATTGACACCTCATATCAAAAAAAAATTGAGGACATAATCTTTGATTCCCCTTGCTTTAATAAAGATCGAAAGTTCATTGAAATGATATTTGATTCTACAACTCTATTTGTTTCACAAAGTAAATTAGTGGGATACGAAGAGACTATTAAGGATATTTACGGCGGTTTTTATCCAATCGAAAATGATTCATCATACGTCTTTATTGTTAGGAATACCGGAAAGAATATACCTCCCAATGTTTACGAAAAGATAAATGGGGGGATTGATATCAAAGATTATATTGGCAATGAAATGGCATCTGATGTGGACTGGCTTATGGAGAGAAACGGTAAAGAGCTAAAATTATCACGATTCTTGTGTCCTTAAAAAGTTCATAAGTCGGTATTTATTTAAATGATTTCCGCTTCGTGGATGATGTGAATGTTAGAATCTGCCTTTATGTTTTGCAATTTGGAACTAAACGCCCAATATTCGTTACAGAACGGAATGGACATAAAGGGTATAGCCCGATTTTTAAGGCATAACTCCCTAATCAACACCCAACTCTACACCCATATTGCAAACCGATAAAAAACGGCTTCCACTTCTTTGAAAAAGGGATTTTTTTTAATCCCTTTTTTGCGCCTGTATCCGAACTATTTTAGTGACTTTATGAATCCTTGTTGCGTAAAAAGAATGGGTTACGTAAAACTCCACATATTAGACCAACAGTATAAAAACAGTGAATTAACCCAATCCTCACTAAACAATAAATATTACTTTTATAAAATTTAATTAGTTTTTTTCGTTTAAATTTTCTCTTATTATTTGTTTAATAAAAATTATATATTACTTTTGCCTCTATCATATATGCATAAACATTCATTCGATATAATGACTTGCGTATACAGTTAATACATTTATTCTCTAATAGTATATGTTATATTATTAAAAGATTAATCATCATGAAAAGGATTCTCATCTGGCCCCTGATTAGCGGCTTGTCTTGATTCTATTATACAATAGCAACAATCTTTATTCATAATTGATAGACAATGCCTCATCCATAAACGTTCCAGTCGCGTTTGTAAGATCTCAAATTTCCGGTTTTATCAATGACCAAACAACACCTATTATAATCATGAGAAAATCTATGAAACGAAATGTACACTTTACTATTTTTGTCCTGTTGATAGCAGCAGATGGTCTATCCCTGTTCGGACAAGCAGTGGAGAACAAAACTTACATAATCCCGCCGGATGTCCCCGTCATGTCACCCGAAGCTGCAGCCGTGATTAAATATACAGATTATCCGGTGGAGCCCTCCTCGGGTATTCCTGACATCACTATTCCTCTTTATACCATACAAACAGGAGATATCACACTCCCGATCACCCTTACCTGTCACCCGTCAGGGTTGCGTCCCAGGGAAAACAGCGGGTGGATAGCTACAGGATGGACATTAAACGCGGCACCGTCCGTCGTGCGAAAAGCCAACGGCCTGCCGGATGAATTGAACTGGAACGAATACAGGGGATTCCTACATAACGACCAGAGAGGAAGCTACGACCAGACCTACCTGAAAAAACTGGTGGAGAAAGGAATTTATGATGAATCGCAAGACGATTATTACTATCAACTGCCTGGCGGCGGCGGGAAACTGTTCATGCGCCAGTTACCGACCTACGGGTTTCAAATGATCCCGGAATCGGACAAGGAAGTACAAGTGTTGGGGACACCCCAGGGAGGTGCCAGTTTCGGCCGTATAACAGACGGGAATGGCATACAATATTCTTTTGACGGCATCGCGGAAATCTCCTATTACAAGTCGATGCAGTATCCCACCCGGTGGTTGTGCACCTCGATTGAGTCATCCCACTATCCCCAGACCAGTACAATCGGGTTCGAATATACCGATTTCGTGGAGACATACCATCACATCACCTCAAACCTGAAGGGATCCATGATAGTAGAGGACCGGCGATGGAAAGAAGGGGCTTCAGAGGGCTCTCCAGCAATGACTTCAAGGTTTATCATCGATTCCATATATGGTGCAAAGAGAATCTACTGGATAAGGTATAACAACGGAAGGATGGAATATACAGATACACATGAAACCATGGATATTGATATAGGTTATGAGGGAAGTGGGAATCCTAATGGAAATAATGTGAAGGAAAGAAAACTGAAGAAGATAAATTTCCCGTATGGGAGTGTAGAGTTCATGACGAGCGGCAACCGGCTACAATCCATTATCGTGAAAAATGACGAAGGGAAGATATTGAAAACAGTAACGCTCTTTACATCCCGGTACAACCCCTATACGGAACTTATCAAGCTGGACAGCGTGAAGATCTTTGATGCCGGTGAAGGAGAAAAGAAGTATACCCTCCAATATCTGGATGTCAACTACGTACCCGCCCAAACTACCCAGGCAATCGATCACTGGGGATATTTCAACGGAAAATTTCAAAATGACCAGAATGCCATTCCCAAAGGCTATTTTAGCGCGCAAACCTATTCGGGACCCGGCGGGGGATTTCTCACCAACGGGATTGCCAACCGTGAAAGCGATGGTTGCGCCATGGAAGCCGGAATGCTTTCTCTGATAACAGACCCACAGGGTGTCTCCACCCTTTTTGATTACGAAGCCAACAAGGTCGCAATCAAAGTTGAACCTTTTTCCACATGGCCCTGGAATACCAACGGCGAACCGATCTTTTATTTCAAGGAGGTGGGAGGGCTCCGGGTTGTAGAGGTCAAAGTAACCGGTTCCAATAATTTTTTCAAACGGATCTGGTACGATTACGGGATAACGGACTACCGGAATTATGGAGGAAGCTATGAACCGCGGAACGAGATGGAATGGGGCGGAGGGATCGCTCCGCTGATGGTTACCATAGATGATTACTGTTATACCCAGACAAAAAACATATATGATGAGAACAAGAGACTTATCCAGACTTCCCGGCTACGTACATTTACCACCAACCCGGTAACCAATATAACTTTCCCTAACGGGAGGACTGTCATCTATACCAAGGTGATGGAAAGGGTGTTTGCCAGTGGTGAAGAGGAGAAACGTACCGTCTATTATTACAGGGAACCCAATGTCAATCCCTTCACATGCATCCTGGGACCAAGGATAACGGGCGACGGCGACCTCTACGAAAACTTCGATTTTGAAATCAGGTACTCGTTCCGCTCCAACAGTGGAGGATTCTTCCCCCACAGGGAACAGTTTTATGGCTCCAGTGATTTCTATCCGCCTTATCCTTACGACACCTACGTGGAAAACTGGTATTACAAAAACTCGGGAAAATTATACAAGAAGGAAGAATATACCGGCGACAGGTTAACCTACAAGGAAGAGCTCCACTACCCGGACAGGATAGGACAACCTCTTCCGGAGGGCGCGGTAGAGATCTTCCCCAT
This sequence comes from Proteiniphilum sp., assembly GCF_034927365.1. GTDB lineage: Bacteria > Bacteroidota > Bacteroidia > Bacteroidales > Dysgonomonadaceae > Proteiniphilum. The sequence goes on from NZ_JAYFQD010000036.1 coordinate 9,018, forward strand.
AGAGGGGTACAATGGCAGTCAAGTGATATGGGGTACAGGCAGTTATCAATCTGCTATCGCCACGGCCGAGTCTTCATCCCTGAATGATTGGCTGGATGGGCAGAAGGCCTATCTGAGAGGACATCTGGTAATCGACAAGGCCGGCTATATGCCTTTCACGAAAAAGACGATGACCCGTTACTTTGCCAATGGCAGCAGTATTGTCACTACACAGGATTATGAATATCTGCAGACACAAAGGCATAAAAACCCTTCTGCGATTATTACCCGCGCAAGCAATGGCCAATACCAGAAAGACCAGTTCGGATATACCTATATAGAACCCAATATGTATAAGCTTTCGAACCATGTGCGGAAAGTAGATGAAAAGGAAATCACCACCGCTGTCACATTCGAAGGGCCACATACCAAGACAATATCCAAACGGGTTGACCTGAACGGTGAGAATATTTATGTCCCCGGAGAATTTGTCGAGCAGGCAAGTTATAAATATTACAAGAATAATATTATCAACATCAAGCAACTGGGTCAGCCCGAAATAGGGTTTATATGGTCCTACAGGAACCAGTACCCGATAGCCAAACTTGTAAACATACCCTATTCCGCCTACTACCCGTTGGCTGTCGCCTTGAGCAATACCGATCCCACCGCCCAGGATTTCAATACCATAAAAAATCTGCAGGCAAGTTACCCCGATGCCCATATAACCACCTACCAATACAAACCGTTGGCAGGGATAACTACCATAAGCGACCCTTCGGGCAAGACCAACCGGTTTGTATATGATGACCTGGGACGGTTAAGGCTTCAGAAAGACGTGGAGGATAAAAAAGTAGTCGAATACGAGTACAGGCTGGCAAAGTATAAGAACAGCGGAGGATCTTCCATCCCGAATCCCCCGTTAATCATCAGTTTCCAGCATTACCAGGACCAGGCTCCCTTTATCCTTTACTCGAGGGCAAACAACTTCTATATAGACATAATCGGTGGTTCGGGAGGATACAAGTGCAAGTGGAAAATAAGCGCGACAGACTCAGGCACCGGTCAAACGGATACCTATGAGCAACCGGACTATGTGGTAAATGACAACAGGATGACACTGTCCGTTCCCGGCACAACAAAGAAAGGCAGGGCTACCGTTACCTGTACCGTAACCGATACAGGCTCCAATGAGCAAAAGACGGAATCTTTCTGGTTTTATTATGACATACTATAATTAAAAAAATAGAACGATGAAAAAGCTATTCTATATCACCGCCCTTTTTATCTGTTCCGGATTATACGGGCAGATAAACCCCGATATGCTTCATGTAAGAACGAAGACATACCTTGACGCAGGCGGTTCCAATGTGCTTGATATCATACAGTATTTCGACGATGCCGGCAGGCCGGTGCAATTGGTAGAACGTGGAATAACCCCCTCGGGGGCTGACCTGGTCACCGCGCGCGATTTCGATACCCGCCACAGGGAGATTGCCACAAGGCTGCCGTTTCCCGTGCAGGGAAACAACGGGGCTTTTGTTACGGGAGTCCTGGAAAAGGGAAGAGCCTTTTATGGCGACCAAAGCCCATATACTAAAATAACCTACGACAACGCCCACTCCGAAGCCGTTGCCGCCACTTACGGCCCCGGCCAGGACTGGCACAGGACATACGGCAGCGACAGCAAGGCAGTGAAAACCGAGTACATGGCAAACACGACATCCGGTGTATTGTCATGTGCGCGGTATACCTGCGGCATAAGGATGGATATCTCCATCCGGAAAACGGGGATGTATCCCGCGGGCAGCCTCTGGGTTGCAAAGACGACCGATGAAGATGGACACATCTCCTACGAATTCAAGGATATGTTCGGGCAGGTGGTGCTCATCCGACAGATGAACGATGCCGTACAGAACGACACCTACTACGTGTACGATGATTTCGGCATGCTGAAGGCCGTGCTGCCACCCGCCGCATCGGATGTCCTGACCGCGGTAAGTACCACATGGACCGAATCGACGGCAGCCATAGGCGACTACGCTTACCTTTACTGGCATGACGACTATAACCGCTGTGTCCGCAAGAAACTCCCCGGATGCAAACCGGTGGAGATGAGGTACGACAGGGAGGACCGCATGGTTTTCTCCCAGGATGCCAACCTGAAGGCAAGGAACGAGTGGATGTTCTCCCTCTACGATGCATTGGGCCGCCAGGTAGTGAGCGGGATATGGGTATCCGCAACGGTCCCGGACTTGACGAATACCGTGGTCAAGGCGGGTTATGACTCCACCCCAACCGGCACCAGACTTGGCGGGTACAACGTGAACCTGAACCTGCCCGCAACAGTAAGGCTGATGACGGTGAGCTATTACGACAATTACCGGTTCCTCGACCTGCAGATGAGCGCAACCAAAGACAGCCTCGCCTTTTCGGCGGCGGGAGGGACCACCCAGCATGCGCAGCCGAACGGGTTGCCCACCGGGAGCCGCACCTACCGCCTGGACGATCCCTCCGGATACAGCGTTGCCGCCATCTACTACGACCTCCGCGACCGCGTGATCCAGACACGCGCATCCAACCACCTGGGAGGATACGACAAGGAGTATTCCACCCATACCTTCACCGGCAAGATCAGACAGCACAGGCTGGAACACTGGGCACCGGACAAGAAATTCTATGCCGAGACCTATACTTACTATTACGGGAACCCCCAGGCAGACCCGGCCGAACGGCTGGACTCGGTTACGCACCAGTTGAATACGGCCCCGAAAGCCACCCTTGCCCGCTACAGCTATGATGAAGCCGGGAGGACTAAAACAAAAAAAGTGGCCAATGAAACCTCCACCTACCACTATAATATCCGCGGCTGGCTCACACAGGTTACCGGCACGAAATTCAACCAGACGCTCACCTATAATGCCCCCGTGAACGGGGTCACACCCGCCAAGGCACTGTATAACGGCAATATCAGCGCCATGAAGTGGAAGTCGGGCAACGAGACCACCGAGCGGGGCTACAAGTTCTCCTACGACGGACTGGACCGCCTCACCGCCGCAACATACGGTGAAGGCGCCGCCATCACGACCAACCTGAACCGGTTCAACGAAACCGTCACCTACAACGACAAGATGGGAAATATCGGCACGCTGCAACGGCGGGGGAACCTGAACGGGGTGGACAGTTACGGGCTAATGGACAACCTCACCTATACCTACGCCGGAAACAAGCTCACAAAGGTCACCGACGCAGTCACTACGCCCATCACCTACCAGGGAGCCTTCCATTTCGTGGACAGGGCCAATGTCGCAAACGAGTACACCTATGACGACAATGGAAATTTAACGAAAGATTTGAACAGGAATATAACCTCCATTACATATAATGAACTAAATTTGCCGAATGTGATCACCTTCTCCGGCAACAGGAGCATCATCTACGGTTACGACGCGGCGGGAAACAAGCTGAGCGTGGCCTACCTCTCCGATGGGGAGCCCACGAAGATGGAGTATGTGGGAAACAGGGTGTACAATAACAACATGATGACAACGCTCCTTACCGACGAGGGGTATATTGACACCGGCACCACGCCCGTCTACCACTACTACCTGAGGGACCACCAGGGCAACAACAGGGTGGTAGTCAACCAGGCCGGCACGGTGGAGGAGGTGAACCACTACTATCCCTTCGGGGGAGTGTTCTCCGAACTGGCGCGGCCATCCATCCAACGCTACAAGTACAACGGAAAGGAACTCGACCGCAAGTTCGACCTCGACATGCTCGATTACGGGGCAAGGCATTACGATCCTGCACTCGGCAGGTGGTTCACGGTGGATCCCATGGCGGAAAAGTATTTATCTTTCAGTCCGTATGTGTATGTGGGAAATAATCCTATCATATATGTGGATTGGGAGGGAAGAGAAAAACTAATATATTATCATTATCCTACTTCAAATTCCAAACACGCGGCGATGTATCCGGATAATAAGGCAATCAATGTTTTTACTCATGGCAGCAACGAAATATTAGAGTTACAAGGTTTTGCTGGTATTTCCAAGTCGAAAGTAACTAACGGTAAGGGACTGAAAGTATTACTCTCCCGAGATAGTGAAACCTGGCAAAACAGGAAGGAGGGAGAACAACTTACGATCATATTGTATTCATGTGATGTCGCCGAAAAGAGAGCCGACGGAAGCTCCCTGGCAGAACAGTTGTCCTCGAGTCCTGAATTTAGGGACCATGTCATAATAGCACCGGATAAAAAATTTATTTTACGCGAAGATAAAGATAAATTACAATATATAGGGGTGTATGGGATAAAATATAGAAATGGACAGATAATTGAGGATAAAACAGATATGGGCAACTGGTTGGTATATCAGAATGGAAAAGTCATACGGACGATACCGGGAAATCAAATGCCTGGGCAGGAGGAAGAGGAAGAGGAAGATGACAAGCCAACATGGGGTGAGGTCTATGATTTTATGCGG
>NZ_JAYFQD010000033.1:0-108251 GCF_034927365.1 Proteiniphilum sp.
GCTTACTGCCCGGTTCTCCCTGCGCGCAATATGATTACAAACCGTGGTATAGCCAATGTCAAACCCTCGCCGGTGAAGTTCCTCAAGGATGTCCTTTTTCTTTAGCATCTGCTTGCGCAGGCCTTGCCCACGCTTACGCTCGTTGTCTTCAAGTAATTCATCGATGACAGTTTCCACCTCGCGTGTTAATTTGAGCCTCAGACGAGGTGTAGCCATTTTATAGACCGGTTCACTGGATAGATTACCCGATTGGGATGTTTCTATACAGACTACCAATTGCAATGCCTTTTCGTGTTCCTGCAGGTACTTCCTGATTGTTTTGCGGCTAATTTGCAAATCACGGGCTATTTGACGCTGACTTTTTCCATCGCGGAAGCTGCTTATTATAATCTCCTGTTTTGTATACATACTTATCATTCGTTATGAACGAAGTTGTTCCGTTCAAGTTTGTAAGTGGTATACTTTTCGATTGAAATGTGGGGTCCTTCTTAATTAATATATACATTGAGGTGGTTTTTTGTGTTGTTATGCGGGTATGATATAAGAGTATGCACATAAAAAAACCTACACTTTTAAAGAGTAAATCTTTATAAATGTAGGTAATTTTGTAGGTAAATTCTGTAATATGCTTATTATCAGCACCGTTTGCGGTATGGACGGGACTCGAACCCGCGACCCCCTGCGTGACAGGCAGGTATTCTAACCAACTGAACTACCACACCATTTTTATTTGCTTTCGTGACTTAAACCACCACTGTGGCTCATCATTTCGATAGCGAGTGCAAAGGTAAGGATATTTTCAGAATTACAAAATATTTGGTGAGATTTTTTCTATCAAAAGTTCACTTTTTTACTCTCGCTACCGAATAAGAAATTATTTCAAGGAGCTAATTACATCTTCAAAGAGTCGATCACTTCAACCACTGATCGAACCAGCGGAAGAACTCGCGCTGGAAGAGGATTCCATTCTGCGGCTTGGCGATCCAATGATTCTCGTCGGGGAAGATCAACATCCTCGACGGAATACCTCTCAACTGGGCCGCATTGAATGCCATCATACCCTGCGATGCCAGAATGCGGTAGTCATTCTCACCATGGGAAATCATGATCGGCGTATCCCATTTATCAATAAACTTATGTGGGGAGGTTGCATAAGTCTTTTGCGCCACGGCATTCGACTTATCCCAGAAAGGACCGCCCATATCCCAATTGGCAAAAAACATCTCTTCCGTTTCCAGATATTGCGCTTCCAGATTGAAGATACCGGCATGTGAGAAAAATGCTTTAAAACGCCCGTCGTGATTTCCGGCCAACCAGTAAACGGAGAATCCACCATAACTGGCGCCGGTACAACCGAGGCGGTTCTCATCCACATAAGGTTCTTTCGACACTGCATCGATAGCAGCAAGATAATCCTTCATATTTTGTCCACCGTAATCACCGCTGATCTGCTCCAGCCATTCCTGTCCGAATCCGGGTAAGCCACGACGGTTGGGCGCCACCACGATATAACCGTTGGCCGCCATCATCTGAAGGTTCCAGCGATACGACCAGAACTGGCTCACCATACTCTGCGGACCACCCTGACAGTACAGCAGTGCCGGATACTTTTTCGCGGGATCAAAATCAGGCGGATAGACTACCCAGGTGAGCATCTCCTTGCCATCGGTAGTGACGATCCATCGCTCTTCTACCTCTCCCATCTTTAACTGATCGAGTATTTCTTTGTTCTCAAGCGATATGTCGGTAGCCTGTCCCGTGGCAATATCCACACTGTAGATCTCTGCCGGTTGCGACATCGATACCCGTTTTGCAATCAGTTTGTCATTACCAAGGGCGACAGAGGTATAATCATACTTTCCCTTTGTAATAGGTGTGATCTCTTTAGTAACAATATCGGCTGCATGCAGTTGGGTGGTCCCTTTTACGGATGCCACCATATAAATGGTACGATTATCGCTATTCCAGACGAACTCATCGGTATTGTAATCGAACTGTTCGGTCACATAAGTTTTTTCTCCACTCGCCAGATCCATCACGAATAAGCGGTTCTTATCCGCTTCATAGCCGTCGCGTTCCATACTCTGCCAGGCAAGGTATTTCCCGTCGGGCGAGAACTGCGGATTCACATCGTAACCCATCATCCCTTCAGTCATGTTCCGGGTTTTTCCGGTCTCCAGATCATAAAAATAGATATCTGAGTTGGTAGAAACGGCATACTCCTTTCCTGTCTTTTTACGGGAAGTATAGGCAACGGTCTTGCTGTCGGGACTCCAGGCAAGTTGTTCCATCCCACCGGAGGGGAGCATCGGCGCTTCATACGGTTCTCCTTCCAGAAGGTCTTTTATATTCGACAGCTTATTGCCTGAAAGATCGGCCACAAAGGGATGGGGTATGCTCTCCACCCATGTATCCCAATGCTTATACATCAGGTCATCCACTATCCTACCAGAAGCTTTTTGCAAATCAGGATATTTGTCGGCTACAGTCTCTACACTTTTCACACTTTTGATGAAAAGCACCTTCTTTCCGTCGGGCGAATATTTAAAACCATCTATCCCACCTTCTATGTTGGATATCTGCTTCATTCCTCCCCCATCGGGATTAATCGTCCATATCTGCGAAGAGCCGGTCTCGTTGCTCAGGAAAGCAATCTTTTTACCATCGGCGATCCACTGCGGGCTATTTTCCTGGGTACTGGTGATGGTGAGTTGTTTCTTCTCAGAGCCGTCGCTTTTCATGATGAACAACTCCGAGTTAGTCTTATTCTGCGGAATACTCACGTAAGTCACCTGATAAAGGATCTGCGATTTATCAGGCGACATCTCCATACTCCCTACCCGTCCAAAACTGTAAAGAACCTCAGGTGTCATAGTACCATTCCCTATAGTGAGTTTCGCCTTTCCTATGATTTCAGCCGTTTCTTTCGTCTCTTTGGAAGACTGCGTTTGGGATACTTCATTACAAGCAAGCAGCCCCCCTGTCATAATAATTGCCATATACAGTAATTTACTCTTCATACGATCATCTTATTTTCTACTCAGAATAATTCAAAACTAGTAAAATCTAACCTTCCAACTTCTCAACTTCTTAGTCTATAAGTCTTGGTTCTAAAAGTCTTGGCTCTATACATTATTATTGCTTTACTATCTGTCCGTCTATCATATGGATGGTCCGGTCGGTGATTGATGCCAGGTGCTCATCATGCGTCACGATGATAAAGGTCTGATCAAGCTTGTCCCGCAACTCGAAAAAAAGTTTGTGAAGTTCCTCCTTATTATCGGAGTCGAGACTTCCGGAAGGTTCATCGGCAAACACCACAAGAGGATTGTTAATCAATGCGCGGGCTACAGCCACACGTTGTTTTTCACCGCCGGACAATTCCGCCGGCTTATGGGTGATACGCTCTGAAAGACCCATCATACGTAAAAGATCCTTGGCTCTTGTTTCTGCGTCGGTATGTTTTGTACGTCCTATCAACGCAGGGATCATCACATTTTCAAGAGCGGTAAACTCGGGTAATAACTGATGAAACTGAAAAACAAATCCGATGTTCCGGTTCCTGAAATCAGACAGTTTTTTTTCACTCAGTGAGCTCAATTCGTGATTGTCAATATAAATCCTACCGGAATCGGCTTTTTCCAGGGTACCCATGATCATCAGCAAAGTAGTCTTTCCGGCACCACTTGGCCCCACAATAGATACTATCTCTCCTTTTCGTACTTCCAGATCAATCCCTTTCAACACCTGAAGAGGTTCGAAACTTTTAAATATTTTTTCTGCTTTTATCATCTGATCCCTTTTCCACACATAATCAATCTGCGAAGATAAGAAAAATACAGAACTATTTAAAAGAATTAGCGTGGTTTTCAGGAGAAAATCACGTACTTTTGCAGTCGTCTCCTCTCCAAAAGATATTTTTTTGAATATAGGATCTTCACATAATTCAAGCACCGATAAAATGAATTAGGAGTACGATTGAAAAAATTCACAGCTAATAAAATTCGCAGCAGATGGACGAATTAAATAGAATGAGGAAGGAATACCGGTCAGGAAGCCTGAAGGAAACAGAGATGACTTCTAATCCGTTTGATGAATTCCAAGTGTGGCTGGAAACAGCCATTACCTCCGGCTTATCGGAACCCAACGCCATGATCATAGCTTCAGCCACTCCCGACGGAAGACCCTCCGCACGTGTAGTACTTTTAAAAGAGCTAAATAAGAAAGGATTTGTATTTTATACCAACTATATGAGTCGGAAAGGCCGGGAATTATTAGCGAATCCTTTTGCAGCAGCGGTTTTTGACTGGCATGAGATAGAGCGGCAGGTAAGGATCGAGGGTATTGTCGAGAAGGTGGAGGATGAGGAGTCAGATGCCTACTTCAATGTACGGCCCAATGATGCCAAGATAGGAGCGTGGGCATCACCCCAAAGCAGGATAGTGAGAGGACGTAAAGAACTGGAAGAGTTGGAGAAAAAATATACCACTCAATTTGCAGGTAGTGAAATACCTCGCCCCTCTCATTGGGGCGGCTTCCTGATTCAACCGACGATGATCGAATTCTGGCAGGGACGCCCCAATCGGATGCACGACCGTATGGTATATTACAAGGTAGACAAAGGATGGAACTTGAAACGATTGGCTCCCTGAATTTGTGACAAGAACAAAAAAGTAAATAATCAACTCTTTACGTCAATCACTTTATTCTTAGGTATGGTAGCTACAAATTCTTTTAGATAAAAAGGCTCGAAATAGGCTACATCCACAAACATTTTATCGGCAAACGCCTTTTCCGCCAAAGGTACCATTCCAGATGCCAGCGGATGAATATCATCAAAGAACAAAGCATTGTGGTGTGTAATAACGGAACGGCATTTCTCTGCCCCATTTCCGAAAAAGATAATTTTTCGCTCTTCAAGGAGATCATTATAACTACCCTTTTCCACGATATCTGCCGAAGTTTCACGAACCACCCGCAGTGAACAGTCGAAGAAAGTGGCATACACTTCCATCCGCCGGGCATCGATCATCGGGCAGAGCAACGTATCCTCATCAGCTCTCCCACTCATTATCGAAGCCATTATACGGGCTGTAGGAATGGCAATCAGTGGAATATCCAAGCCGTAACTCAATCCTTTGGCTTCCGATACACCGATTCGTAACCCCGTATAAGAGCCGGGACCACTACTTACGGCAATGGCATCCAATTGGATATACTGCTCCCTGGCATACTCCATGATCTCATGGACAAACAGGCCTACTTGGCTTGCATGCGACCGGCCTTCATAATTCTCTTTATTGATCAGTATCTCTCCGTTGCGAGAAAGCGCACAGGAACAAACCGGAGTAGATGTTTCAATTGTAAGCAGCGTACACATATGAGGTATTTATTAGCGGTGTAAAGATACCAAATTTTCTATCCATTGAACTGAAAGGGCATAAAAAAACTGCATCGGGTGTGATGCAGTTTCTTTAAATCTAATTAAAGATCAATACCTGTTGTTCCTGTCGCGGTTTCCGTAACCACCTCCACGGTTGTTATTGTATCTCGGACGGTCTCCACCTTCAGCACGAGGGCGAGCTACAGAGACAGACAATGTCCGTCCATCGTATTCAGCATCGTTGAGTTCTTCAATGGCGCGCTGTCCATCACCTTCATTGGACATTTCTACGAAACCATAGCCTTTTGAACGGCGGGTTTCACGGTCAGTAATAATCTTGGCAGAAGAAACGTCTCCGTATTCTTCAAACAGTTCTTTTAAATCGGCATCAGTAATCTGATAACTTAAGCCAGCTACAAAAATGTTCATGTAAAAAATAAATAAAATAAAAAAATAAATAAATTGTGCAGAAGTCCTTTCAATTAAGGAGGAGTTAGGAAATAACTTAACATTAAGGTGTGAAGAAACTAAATAACGCCGCTAAAAAAAATACTAATGCGCAACAAAGATAGGGATAATATTATTCTATCAAAACAAATCGACAATAAATTTGCAAAAAAAATTATATGTCACCGTTTTAGTTATTAATACCACTTCTTCTGAGTAAGGCATCCACACTGGGTTCCTGACCACGAAAACGCTTAAAAAGAATCGTCGGATCTTCGGTATTTCCTTTCTCTAAAATATTGATCCTGAATGAATGGGCTGTCTCTTTATCAAAAATACCGTTTTTCTTGAAAACAGAAAAAGCATCGGCATCCATCACTTCCGACCACTTATAGCTATAATAACCGGCAGCATAACCTCCCGAGAAAATATGACTGAATGATGTAGAAATACAGGCTTCAGACATAACAGGCAGGAGTTTTACACGTACCATCGCATCCTGTTCGAATGTACGCACCTCACCTTCAAACGGAGTTTCCAAAGAATGCCATGCCATATCGAGATAACCGAATGAAAGTTGGCGAAAGGTAAGATAGCCAGTATTGAAATTAGATGCATCCACGATCTTCTGCAATAATGCTGACGGTATCTTTTCTCCGGTCTGGTAATGGAAGGCGAATTTATCGAGATATTCCTTCTCTACCAACCAGTTCTCCATGATCTGTGAAGGTAATTCCACAAAATCACGATATACATTAGTGCCTGAAAGCGTACCATAAGTGCTTTTTGCCAGCATACCGTGCAGCGCATGACCGAATTCATGAAGGAATGTTTCCACCTCATCGAAAGTAAGCAATGCCGGCTTGGTTTCGGTCGGACGTGTGAAATTCATCACGATAGAGACATGCGGGCGACTATCTTTACCGTCTCTCATATATTGTTCCTTGAACGAAGTCATCCATGCACCGGCACGTTTTCCATCACGGGGATGAAAGTCAGTATATAAGACAGCTAGAAAATCTCCATTTTCATCCAGCACATCGTAAGCCTCTACTTCAGTATGATAAACCTGTATATTCGTATTTTTCTTAAATTGCAGACCATATAAGTCGGTTGCCAACCCGAAAACACCTTTTTTCACGTTTTCCAATTCAAAATAGGGGCGTGTCATCTCGTCATTCAAGTCAAAGCGGCTATCCTTCACCTTTTCGGCATAATAACTCCAATCCCACGGTTGCAAATGAAACTCACCCCCTTCCATCTGTGAGGCGAACGACTCTACATCTTTCACTTCCTGCCGTGCTGCCGGACCAAATACCTCTGCCAATTGATCAAGCAATCCGAAAACGGCTGTCTCGTTTTTGGCCATGCTATTCCTCAATGAATATTCCGCATAACTCTTATACCCCAGCAGACGGGCAATCTCCAGACGGAGGTTGACAATTTTCTGCACATTTTCCTGATTGTCGAATTCACCTCCTCCCACACCTTTCTTACTGTAAGACCGGTAAAGTTTCTCACGCAAATCACGACGGGAAGAATATTTCATAAAACCAATGTAACTGGGAGCAGAGAGATCGATCAGCCAACCTTCTTTCCCTCTTGATTTCGCCTTGGCAACAGCAGCGTCAATCAGGCTTTCCGATAATCCCGCCAGATCAGCCTCGTCGGTAAGCAACATCTCAAAAGCGTTAGTTTCCCGCAGGTTATTCTGTCCGAATTCAAGGGTGGCTTTGCTCAACTCCATGGACAACTCGCGGTATTTCTCTTTTCCCCCGGGAGATAACGTAGCACCACTGTTTTCGAAGTTTCTGTAGTACTCTTCCGTCAGACGGACCTGCTCCGGGGTTAATCCGGATGTATGGCGGGTATCGTAAACCGTTTTTACCCGGTCGAAGAGTTTTTCATTCAAATTGATATTGTTGGAATGTTCCGATAATTTCGGACTTAACCGTTGTGATATCTCCATCATCTCGTCGTTGCTTTCAGCATTTAACATATTGAAGAAGACACTGCTCACCCGTGTCAACATCTCACCCGAATACTCCATTGCTTCAATTGTATTACTAAAGGTAGGCGCCTGCGCGTTAACTATAATTGCATCAATCTCCGACTGATGTTCTTCCATCGCTTTCTCAAAGGCAGGCTCGTAATGCTCCGTCTTGATCAGATCAAACGGAACTGTTCCATAAGGAGTATTAAATGGTTTTGAAAAAGGATTTTCTTTTACACATGCGGTCATCATTACCATTAAACAGCTAATTGTTAATAATATTTTCTTCATAAAATTCATTACATTTATAGAATGTAGGAGGCACCTGAGAAAACCCTAAGCAAGCTTGTCTTTTTTCTCTGCTTTCACTACATTTGTATAATAATAGGGGTGCTTCCTTATCTCTCGGCTTCCACTATAGTTGTAGGAAAAAGAATTGTGCAAAGGTAGCTTTTTTGTTCTAGCAGAGCAAAAATCATTTCAGGTAAACATTCTTTCCCGAATTGTGTTTTTTATTACAATTAGGTAGAGATAAACAAAGAATAGAACAGGAATTACACATATTAAATTAGAATTATATGGCAACAACGAACAGTAAAACCAGTGAGAAAACAAAAACTACCGGAACGAAGAGTAAGAGTAAGACCCACACAAAAATTACAACGGCAAGCGCCAAGAAAAACTTCATCCTCGACACGAACGTGATCCTGCATGATTTCAACTGTCTCGAGAATTTCGAGGAGAACGATATCTATATCCCTTTCATCGTATTGGAAGAACTGGATAAATTCAAGAAAGGAAGCGACCAGATCAACTTCAATGCCCGCGCTTTCGTACGGGAACTGGATTTGATTACCGACGATGACTTGTTCACCAATGGAGCCGATTTAGGTGTCGGCAGAGGTAAACTCTATATAGTGAACGGTTCGAAAGACAACAGAAAAATCATCGATGCTTTTCCCGAAAAGACACCCGACAACCGTATCCTCACCGTCGTGTCGGAAGTGGGTGAAAAGCATCCTGAAATGAAAACCATCCTGGTATCGAAAGATATCAACCTGCGTATGAAAGCACGCTCCCTTGGTATGATGGCTGAAGATTATATCAACGACAAGGTGATTAATGTCGATATCTTCTCCAAAGGCGAAGAAGTGATTGAAGGCATCAATCCTGACCTGATCGACAAGATATATGCACAGGCGGGAGGAGTGGATATCGATGAATTCAACTTCGACATACAACTCGACCCCAATCAATGTTTTATCCTCAAGAGCGAAAGGAATAGCGTATTGGCGCGTTATAATCCTTTCACACAAAAGATAACCAAGATCGATAAGGAATCCAATTTCGGCATCCAGGCACGTAACGCCGAACAGGCATTTGCACTTGAAATATTGAACGATCCGGATATAAAACTGGTAGGAATCACCGGGAAAGCGGGGACCGGAAAAACGCTGTTGGCGTTGGCATCCGCCCTGAAGCAACACAAGACATATAGCCAGATATTGCTGGCACGACCTATCGTTTCCCTATCGAACAAAGATCTCGGTTATCTGCCAGGGGATGAAAAACAGAAGATCGCACCCTATATGCAACCGCTCTTTGACAATCTGAACGTAATCAAATCAGTACTAGGCCAGAATAGTCCTGACCTCAGACTGATTGATGAGTTACAGAAGTCAGGACAATTACAGATAGAAGCGCTCGCATTTATCCGTGGACGAAGTCTTACCGGAACCTTCTGTATCATAGACGAAGCCCAGAATCTCACGCCGCATGAAGTAAAAACCATCATCACACGAGCCGGAGAAGGCACTAAAATGGTATTTACCGGCGACATTCAACAGATCGATTCTCCCTATCTCGACACACAATCCAATGGTCTGGCCTATATGATCGACAAGATGCGGGGCCAAAACCTTTTTGCCCATACAAACCTGATAAAAGGTGAAAGGAGTGAACTGTCGGAGCTGGCAAGTAACCTTTTGTAGATGTAGAAAGGTGCCTGAGTGCCTAGGTGATCAGAAGGAAAGTGAATTTTATTATAGGAACAAGCGTAGAATCAAATTTATTTGAACTATGCAGAGTGACGACAGAAAATCTACAAAGTGAATAATGAGTTTCGGGTTACAGATAGATATAGTAATCCGGAACTTGTTGTTTTTAGCGATATCCCTATACGTCAAAAATCATTATCTTTGTGCGTTAAATAAAGAACAGGAGAACAATGCAAAAACCATCCATACCCAAAGGGACCAGAGATTTTACGCCTGAAGAGACGGCGAAACGGAATTATATTTTTGATACGATCAAAGAGGTGTATCGCCTCTATGGTTTCCGTCAGATTGAAACACCGGCAATGGAGAACCTATCCACGCTGATGGGTAAATATGGAGAAGAGGGTGATAAACTGCTGTTTAAGATACTCAACTCCGGCCATTTCCTGAGTGATATGAGTGTGGATGATATTACCGAAGGAAATTCGGTGAAGACCGCCAATAAGATTTCGGAAAAAGGGCTCCGGTACGACCTTACCGTCCCCTTCGCCCGTTACGTGGTGATGCACCGCAACGATATCACTTTTCCCTTCAAACGCTACCAGATACAACCGGTATGGCGAGCCGACCGTCCCCAGAAAGGACGTTACCGCGAATTCTTTCAATGTGATGCCGATATCGTGGGATCCGACTCACTCCTCAACGAGGTGGAACTGATCCAGATTATTGACAGGGTTTTTTCGCAATTCGGCATTAGGGTTTCGGTAAAGTTGAATAATCGCAAGATTCTCTCCGGTATCGCCGAAATCATCGGTGCGGCCGATAAGATTACCGATATCACTGTAGCCATCGATAAACTCGACAAAATCGGGACGGAAAAAGTGAATGAGGAGTTGGTATCAAAAGGAATATCACAGGAGGCGATAGAAAAACTGCAGCCCATTCTGCTATTGAGCGGTACCACCCGCGAAAAACTGAATCAACTGAAAGAGGTGCTTGTTTCCTCTCCTATAGGATTGAAAGGTGTGGAAGAAATCAAATATATCTTCGATAAAATAGATCTGCTTTCATTAAAAAATGAATTGACACTCGATCTGACACTGGCACGTGGACTCAATTACTACACAGGTGCTATCATCGAAGTGAAGGCGCTCGATGTGGAAATCGGAAGCATCACCGGAGGTGGCAGATACGACAACCTGACCGGTATCTTCGGACTGCCGGGCGTTTCCGGTGTAGGGATTTCGTTCGGTGCCGATAGGATTTACGACGTACTCAATCAACTCAATCTTTTCCCGGAAAATTTTACGCACACCACTGATATTCTATTTGTCAACTTCGGTGAAACTGAAGCTGCCTATCTCCTTCCCATGATAC
Organism: Proteiniphilum sp.; assembly: GCF_034927365.1. Lineage (GTDB taxonomy): Bacteria > Bacteroidota > Bacteroidia > Bacteroidales > Dysgonomonadaceae > Proteiniphilum. The sequence goes on from NZ_JAYFQD010000033.1 coordinate 11,198, forward strand.
AACAGTTGAGAAGTGCAGGTGTCCGCTGCGAACTTTATCCCGACGAAGCCAAAATGAAGAAGCAGATGTCATATGCCGATTGCAACCATATCCCCTTCGTCGCCATCGTGGGTGAAAACGAGATGAAAGAGGGAAAGATCACGCTAAAGAATATGGAGACGGGAGAACAAAGGCTAGTAAACCAAGATGAAATCATGCAACAGTTCATCTCGGACAGGTAAAATTGCATCTTTCAACTATAAATTCTATGAAAAAATTTATAGCCCTTATCGCTTTTCATTCGCTTCTTTGGGGTAACCTTATTGTTGCTCAAGTAGAATCCAATCAGGCATTGGGCGATCTGATCCAGGCTGGGAACTGGTTTGAAGTCGAGAAATTCTATCAGGAAAACAGAGAGCATATCACCAACGAATTCGTGTTACTCTGGTACGAAGCTGAAACGGGAAAGAGATTCAACCGACACAAGGAGGCCATCCAAGCTTATGCGGATCTACTTGAGAAGAACTTACTCTCAATGGACTTGCTAACCTTGATGGATTTTTTTGTACAGTCAGCCGTGGATCTTTGCGCCGAGACGCAGGAATATAAGAAAGGAAAAGAGATCTGTGGAAAAATGATTTCATTGCTGGAGGATGACACCACTGTAAGCGACGATATTCGGCAAAGCCTTACACAAGACTTTAAGGGAATAATAAAGTTCTTCGAACAAATGGAGCAAGACGCCTATCCTGCACTCGAAATAGTCGACACCGATCCCGCTTCCGACGGCACAATAAAGATGATAACGGAGGATGGTGATAATTCGATACGGTTTATGGCAAACTGGAATGGGATTCCTTTGAGGACTATCTTTGATACGGGAGCCAGCGGTGGTTATATCTGGAACAGGGAGGTTGCAAAAAAGATAGGAGTCCGTTTCCTCTCGCAAGATACCGTCTACCTGAACGGGAATATCAAAGCATTACCGGCAATTATCGATAGTCTGGAATTGGGTAAGTTTAAAATAAAAAATACCCATGTTTATGTCAATATGGAGGAAATTGACATAAAAGACCCCAAGCAAGCATGGTGTGATTCCATAATGGACAGCCAACTGGATATTGTACTTGGCATGCCGATTATTCGGGAATTAGGTGTTATTGGTATCGATTTTATGGAAAAAACAATCTCTTTTCCCGGAAAGAAGAAGAATGATAAGACCTATTCAAGAAGAAATATGTTTTTGGAAAACGGGATTGTCTATTTGATGATGAAAGTGGCCGATGAAAATTTTATTACCTTCTTTGATACCGGTAGCGGTGGGGGACTTTCTATAAATGCTAACTTTTATAACAAGCATAATGAGAAGATCAAACTAAACGAAGATAAGGGTAGCAAGGATATCATGGATGTTGTGGGAGGATGTAATGAAGATAGTTTTTCAAACCGGGAAATTTATTTTTGTGATCAGATAGCCATTGGAATAAACGATATAACACTACAGTTGGAAGATAATTGCCTCATAGCAAAAGATCAAGCAAACGACAATCCACATGGTCATGTTGACGGAGGAATGTTGGGAATATATTTTTTCAAATACCTCAAGAAGATTTCCTTTGACTTTAATGACATGATCTTTTCTGTCGAGCCAAAATGAAAATTAGCAATCTGTTTTAATGATTTCAATCGAAAATATAACCGTCGAATTTGGCGGATTCACTTTACTCGACCAGATATCGTTCGTCCTGAACAGGAACGAACGGATAGCCCTCGCCGGTAAGAACGGTGCAGGGAAATCGACACTGTTGAAGATTATGGCGGGGTTGCAACAGCCCACCAACGGCGTTGTATCCTTACCCAAAGGTGTCTCCATCGGTTACCTGCCTCAACAGATGAAGTTGAGCGACAGTCGCACCGTACGTGAAGAGGCTGCGCTGGCCTTCGACCATCTGCAAAAGATGGAAAAGGAGTTGAAAGAACTTCACACTGAAATGGCAGAACGTACCGATTACGAGTCGGATGCCTATCAGACGGTCATTGAACGGGCAACCGATCTTCAGGAAATACTGCAAATGTCGGGAATCCACAATTTCGAGGCGGAAGTGGAAAAGACGCTGATGGGGTTAGGATTCCTAAGAAGCGATTTCGACCGCTCCACCCGTGAGTTCAGCGGCGGCTGGCGTATGCGTATCGAGTTGGCGAAGATACTGTTGCAGGCTCCCGATGTGCTATTACTTGATGAGCCAACCAACCACCTTGACATTGAGTCGATCCAGTGGTTGGAAAATTTTCTTACCACTCACTCTAACGCAGTGATGCTGGTATCGCATGACCGTGCTTTTTTGGATGCGGTGACCAACCGTACCATCGAGATCGTACTGGGTAGCGCCCACGACTATAAAGTGAATTACTCCAAATATCTGGAATTGCGCAAGGAACGGCGAGAGCAACAGCAGAGGGCCTACGAGAATCAACAAAAGCAGATCAAGGATACCGAAGAATTTATCGAACGGTTCCGTTACAAGGCTACCAAATCGAACCAGGTGCAGTCACGTATCAAACAATTAGAGAAGATTGAACGAATAGAGGTAGACGAAGTGGATAACTCACGTCTCAACCTGAAGTTTCCACCCGCACCCCGCTCCGGCTCCTATCCTGTCATCATTGAAGATATATCGAAAAGCTATGGAGACCACCTTGTCTTTAAAGATGTGACCCTGACTATCGAACGGGGTGAGAAGGTGGCCTTCGTAGGGAAAAACGGTGAGGGGAAATCCACCCTCGTGAAATGTATTATGAACGAAATTGACCACGGCGGAAAACTGGATCTGGGACATAACGTGAAGATCGGCTACTTTGCCCAGAACCAGGCACAACTGCTGGATGAAGAGTTGACGGTATTCGACACCATCGACTATGTGGCAGTGGGCGACATCCGTACCAAAATACGGGATATTCTCGGAGCATTTATGTTTGGCGGTGAAGCGTCGGAGAAAAAGGTGAAAGTATTGTCGGGTGGTGAACGAAGCCGACTGGCAATGATTCGCTTGCTTCTGGAGCCGGTCAACCTGCTTATTCTGGATGAGCCGACCAACCACCTTGATATAGCATCAAAAGAGGTATTGAAAAAAGCGATTAAAGAGTTCGACGGTACGGCAATTATCGTGTCACACGACCGTGATTTCCTCAACGGGTTAGTGACTAAAGTATATGAGTTTGGCAGCGGGAAAGTGAAAGAACACCTGGGGGGTATTTATGATTTTCTTGCCGAAAAGAAACTGGAAAACCTGCGACAATTGGAGCTTTCCATATCTACTGCGAAAGAAGAGAAGAAACAGGAGCCACCTTCGAAAAGCAAACTATCCTATCAGGAACAAAAAGAGTTGAGTAGAAAACAGCGTAAATTAGAGAAACAGATTGAAGAAGCCGAAAAAAAGATAGAATCGCTCGAAAAAAAGATTTCTGAGATGGAAGTCTCGCTCTCCACACCGGAAAGTGCGTCGGACATGGATTTATTACAGAAATATCTGGACACCAAAGCCCGGTTGGACCAGACAATGCACCACTGGGAGCAGTTACAGAACGAACTTTGAACCCTATCTTCATTGATTCTGTTCTATATTCATTCCAGTAAAACTCAAACAGAAACAACCCTTGAAGGTGATACTAAACAATATACCAACGCATTAAAAACAGAGAAAATGAAAGATTTCAGTAAATTTATCTTCAATAATATCCTCGGCTGGCGTATCAAGGGCGAATTTCCTGTTCTCTCCAAATGTGTGATTGCCGTGGCACCGCATACCAGCAATTGGGATTTCCTGATCGCGAAGTTGGCATACGCTTCCATCGGTAGGACAGCCAATTTCCTGATTAAGGCAGAATGGTTCATCTTCCCTTTCAACCTATTCTTTAAGAGCATTGGGGGTATCCCTGTGACCCGGGAAAAGAATTCCTCTCTTACCGATACCCTTGCAGTGGAGTTCGACCGGCGCGATCAGATGCAACTGGCCATCACCCCGGAAGGCACCCGTAAACCAGTGAAAGAGTGGAAAAAGGGATTTTATTATATTGCTTTCAAGGCGGGTATTCCTATCCTGTTAGTCGGCTTGGATTACGGCAAAAAAGAGGCTATCTCTCTTGGTGTTATCCATCCTTCGGGAGATTTTGAGAAGGATATTGAGGAGATAAAATCGCGTTACAGAAATATTCAGGCCAAAAAACCGGAAAATTTCTTATTGTAGAATTACAAAGAAATTACAAATTGCATCTGTTCACCCCAAACTCAATTCCCCCTTTAAAATAGACACCATGGCACCAGTATCAAATTTTGATCTAAAAACCAGACTATCTCAACGGATCGGGATACAAGACATTCATGAAATCACTTTTCTTATCCAAAATAACAATCAGAAAAAACAGGAGTTGTATGAATGCCTTTTTGACTCCGACGACCATATCGGATATAAGGCGGCGTGGGTAATGACTCATTTCAGCCTTAACGACAATGTATGGTTATATGGTAAACAGGACGAATTGATTGATGCCCTCCTCATATGTGAACATCCGGGAAAACGAAGGCTGATCCTCTCTTTGTTGTTTCGGCAGCCATTACACGATCCGCCACGGATCGATTTTCTGGATTTTTGCCTGGAACGGATGATCTCGAAACGGGAATTACCAGGTGTGCAGTCCCTCTGTATGAAACTGGCCTATGAACTCTGTCGTCTCACACCTGAATTGTCACAGGAACTTAAAACAATACTCGAAATGATGGAACACGATCTGATTCCATCCATACACACAGTCCGCAAGAATATATTGAAAGCAATGCCGAAAGGGAAAAGTCTGCAATCTTATTAAGATAAAATATTACCTTTACAGAAATTTGCATTCAATGAACTACACTTCCTATTTATTCGATTTCGATTATACGCTGGCTGATTCATCACGAGGAATTGTAACCTGTTTCAGGAATGTCTTTGATCGTCGTCAGTTCAGCGATATCACCGACGAAGCGATCAAACGCACGATCGGGAAGACATTGAGAGAATCATTTTCTATCCTTACGGGGATTACCGATCCTGAACAACTGACCTCCATGCAAAAAGAATATGGTAGGGAGGCGGACATCCATATGAATGTAAATACAGTACTTTTCCCTGAAACGGTGGCTGTATTAACCAAGCTGAAGGAACAGGGAGCACAGATTGGTATTGTCTCTACCAAATACCGTTTCAGGATAAAGAGTTTTCTAAATGACTATTTCCCCGATGATTTTTTTGACGTGATTATTGGTGGTGAGGACGTAGAATCACATAAACTATCACCGGAAGGCATATTCCTTGCCCTTGCCCAATTGGGTTGCACTTGTGAGGAAACATTGTATGTAGGAGACTCCGATGTTGATGCTGAAACGGCACAAGCGGCAAGAATGGACTTCGCCGGGGTACTGACCGGAATGACCACCGTCAAAGAACTTCGTATCTATCCTCACAGGGCCATACTAACCAATTTAAACGATTTGTTGCTTCCTCCTCCCCAAAAAGTAAAGAAAAATATTTTCCGCAATAAACTTCGGAAATGGGTCGCAGTCAGAAGAATGCTTCACATCAAACGAATCCGGGGACGTTCCATACCCCAAGCCGATCTGGAAGAGGTCACCATTTGCAAAAACTGTGGGCATACCTTCACCGGAAACTATTGTAACCATTGTGCCCAAAGCAAAAAAGTAGAGCGGTTCAACTTTCGGTCAGCCATCGCAAATGCATTGAGCGCAGTGAGCAGTATCGATCGTGGTTTTGGGTACACATTGCTCGAATTGATATACCGACCGGGATATATGATCAGTGATTATATTGCAGGAAAACGTGTTCGCTATTTTCGTCCCTTCCAGACTCTTTTCATATTGGCAGCTGTCTATATTTTGTTGGTTCAGTTTATCGATCCGGATGCATTAAAAAAGGATGATGATAATAGACCGGCAAAAAAGGAGCAAACAACAGATACCAAAGAGCAGACACAGGCACCACTGAATAGCACGCAGGATAGAACCGGCAAGAAAGTAACCGCACAAGATATTAAAGAGATAAATAAGTCGGAAGATAGTGGCCTCAATCAATCAAATGGTAAAAAAACTCAGGATGATGAGGATGAATCTACCGAAAGTTCTCCCGATCGGATAGACAAGTTTGTAGACAGCATTGAAGATAATCTGGCAGGTCTTTCTGAAAAAAAATTGACAGAAGGCTCTTTCCTTGATAGGGTATGGAATATTCTGAAGAACTGGGCACATGGAAACAAGGCGTTCAGTATCATTTTGACTCTTCCCCTTTTCGCGTTAGCTACCCGTATGGCTTTTCGTAAACGTACCTATAACCGCCGTTATAATTATACCGAACATATTTTTGTACAAACATATATTGCCTGTCAGATACTGATTGTGAGTACGATTCTATTGTTACTTCGTGGAAAGGCTGAACTAAATAATGTATATGATATTTCCAATTGGGGTATGTTTTTATTATTTACTTGGGATTATAAGCAACTTTTCCATGGTACCTGGTGGCAAACTATCAGACGGACAATATTAATGTTCTTTTACAGTCTTCTGCTACTTATTCTCATCGCATTCATATTGGTTGCTTTAATCGTTGCAGTAGCCTTTCTTTTAAAATCATTCGGTATTAGTTAAAAACTTTATCCTGTCTTAATGTTGTGGTAAAATATTTATCTGTCTAAACATTCAACTATTAATCAATTGGTAATTAGCAATTAACTCAGTCTTTAAAATCGAATGATAACTGAATTCCATCAATCAGTGGTTGCATTGAATCGGCGTCTGCATTTTTCAGAGTAAGCCCCATCAGGCGAATCTTTTTATCTTCCAGATCATCAACCTGGAACAGTAACTCTTTGCCTAATTCGAACAACTCCTGATAGGTTTTAATAAAATGACCCACGGTTCTACTTCGGGTAATAATTGTAAAATCGGCATACTTAATCTTTAGTGTAAGCGTTTTGGCGAGAAATTTCCGCTTTTCTGCCCTTCTTGATACCTCACGTGCAATTTCATCGAGTGCGGCGAGCATATCTACAATTTCTCCCAAATCATCTAAAAAAGTCTCCTCGGCACCCAATGACTTCCGGACTCTCTCCGACTCCACCTCCCGGTCATCCACACCTCTGGCAAAATGATAATAGGCAATGCCTGCTTTCCCGAACTCCCGGACTAAATCGACTTCGCTCCATTGTTTCAGGTCATATCCTGTTTTGATCCCCAGCTCCAACATCTTTGCAGCCGTCACTTTCCCCACCCCGAAAAACTTATCTATGGGCAGATTTTCTATAAAAGATTCAGCCTTATCCGGTTCAATCACAAACATCCCGTTCGGTTTTTTATAATCCGAAGCAATCTTTGACAGGAACTTATTGAAGGAAACACCGGCGGAGGCTGTAAGCCGTGTACGGTTGAATATCTTTTGCTTGATCTCTTTAGCAATCATGGTAGCGGAACGGAGCCCTCTGTGATTCACTGTCACATCGAGAAACGCCTCATCGAGTGACAGGGGTTCCACCTTATCGGTATATTCAAGAAAAATCTGCATGATTTGGTTGGAGACATTCCGATAGACATCGAATCGTGGCATGACAAAGATAATCTGGGGACATTTTCGCAAAGCCGTCACCGAAGCCATCGCCGAATGAACCCCATATTTCCGTGCCTCATAACTCGCAGCGGCTACCACACCCCGTTTTTCACCATATCCCACCGCAACGGGTTTACCCCGAAGTTCGGGATTGTCGCGCTGTTCAATGGAGGCATAGAAAGCATCCATGTCGATATGGATAATTTTCTTATGGTTCATGGTAACAAATATAGTCTCAATTTATTACAATTCAAAAGATATCTTTAGTTTTCTTATTTTGAGATTATTTGAGAACTTTTTTTATCCCGGGTATATCAGGTAGAATAGAATTTTTCCAACCGCTTAATTTCAGATTTAAAAAGGTCTTGTTTCTTTTTAGTTGTCTTTTCGAAAAAAGATAGTTCTATCCGTGGAGAGCCTTTTTGAGCAACTTTCTTCCATGAACCGATAATTTCTCCATTGAGTATAATCGTTGGGGAAAAGAGACCGTTTTTTGTCATTACCTTGGCATAATGATGGTCTTCAATTATTTCAGAACGATTCTGATAACTCACCACAAACTCATCGAAAGGGGGAAGCAGCAAGGCATAATCTTCATCCGTAGGTGGAATCTGGATATCGTTCTTCATCCAGAAATCACGCCCGTTGATTGTCTCACAAATAAAATCAGACTTTATCATTTCAATAGCCTGTCGGCATTGAGTGATAGTCAATCCCGACCACCAGATAAAATCATGGATGGCAGCCGGACCGTGGCTAGTAAAAAATTTTCTGGCAAGACGTTCCAATGCCTCTTCTTTATCAATGGTTTCCCGGCGGGGAACCCATTCTTCCAATAACGTGAAAGTCTGCTTATTTCCTTTTTGCCGACCATTGACCAATATTCCTTCTGTCTCAGCATAAGAAATAGACAGATGCAAAGTCCTGTCATCTAATTGTAAATCCTGCTCCGACAGTAAAGTCCCAATCTCCTGTCTTGTCAGGTGCTTTCCTCCCATCAATAATTTTTCTATCACAGGAACTGTTCGATGGATCAACGATTCATTTGCACCGGATGCCTTCGCATAAGAACGATAGATAGGTTTTAGTCGGGGGCTGGAAAGATCGAACATCCAGTGAATATCCTCTGCTGACACGAAATGCCAAGTCGGACGTAAAATATGAGTACGGATAACCTTACCAGTGTTCAATACTTCATTAATATCCTCTATATTTTTGTCTTCCAAACGTGCACCGATCGCCCATTTAGCCATCTCAAGCGCCTGGGACTGCATAGCCCCCATCCAGTAAACGATTCCTTGAGGGTCTTCTATTTCATGAGATAAAAGCAGATGGTTATATAGACGGATATTGAGTAATTCTATACTATTCATTGAATAAATTTAGTAAAATACCATCCATTATCCGATTACAGTTTTCAGTATAAACTATCATTCCAACACTTATTTGCTCTTTGGTTTGTACCCAATGACTTTCACAGAGTTCATCGGCACAGTTCTCCAATATTGATGCCACCGTTTTCTCTGTCACCTCCAGATGAAATTGCAGACCTATTACATTTTCATTGTAATAAAACGCCTGATTGCTGTTGGCGCCGGATGAAAGGAGATTGAGTGCTCCTTCCGGTATTTCAAATCTATCGCCATGCCAATGAAAAACGGTTGAATTATCTTTGAACAACTCACGAAACCATGCTAACTGCTTACTCTCTTCTGTGCACGTTACAGGAAACCAACCGATTTCCTTATGTGCAGCTTTATCTACCTTGGCACCCAAACATTCTGCTATCAGTTGAGCTCCCAGACAAATCCCCAATACTTTTTTACCGGATTGAATGCAGTTCCAGATAAATGCTTTTTCTTCCTTCAACCATGGGAAACGGTCTTCGTCATATACACCCATTGGTCCACCCATAACGATCAATACATCCACATTTTTCACTTCAGGCAAATAACAGTCTGATTCATAGAATCGTGTAAACGAAATAGTGTGGCTATTCTTCGTCAACCAATGTTCAATATAGCCCAATCCTTCAAAGGATACGTGTTGCAGATAATGTACTCTCATATTTTTTCATTATTCAAATAGTTTTATTGCTGTTACGTGGTAATAACGATTTAGCTTTGGATATGGAGACAAATTTATAAAAAATGATCGGAATTTCTTCCGACCATTCTTAACTATATAGTACAATTCTGATAACTCCTACTAAAATTTATCCTAAAAATCCGAGCATGACGCCGGCGACAACTGCGCTTCCGATGGTACTTGCAACCGTCGGTCCCATCGCATGCATCAACAGGTGATTATTCTTATCATATTCCAACCCCATCATCTGGGAGACGCGGGCTGAGTCGGGCAAGGCAGAAACACCGGCATTACCGATAAGTGGGTTGATTTTATTCCCTTCCCTGAGAAAAAGGTTAAGAAACTTCACGAAGAGTATCCCCGCGGCAGTTGCTACGATAAAAGAAATGGCCCCGATCCCGAATATAAAAAGCGATCTGGTCGTAAGGAAAGTAGTCGCTTGTGTGGAAACACCCATGGTAAGACCTATCAATATGGTAAGTACATCAGTCATCGGCCCACTGGCTGTAGTAGCAAGACGTTTGGTCACACCGCATTCTTTCAACAGATTACCAAAGAAAAGCATCCCCAGAAGTGGAAGACCTGCCGGTACAAGGAAACAAGTGAGTAACAAACCGACTATGGGAAAAATAATTTTTTCCATCGAAGAGATCACACGTGGCGGACGCATCCGTATCACTCGCTCTTTCTTCGTCGTCAACAATCGCATAATGGGAGGCTGGATAACAGGCACTAGTGCCATATAGGAATAAGCCGAGATCGCTATAGCCCCCATCAGTTCAGGGGCAAGACGCGAGGACAGGAATATGGAGGTAGGTCCGTCGGCACTACCGATAATACCGATGGCTCCTGCTTCGGAGGCTGTAAAACCAAATTGCAACGAGATCATATAAGCGGCAAAAATTCCCAATTGGGCAGCAATGCCTATCAGAAAAAGTTTCGGGTTGGAGATAACTGCCGAAAAATCGATCATGGCTCCAAGTCCCAGAAAAATCAATGGAGGATAAATCCCCTTGAGCAGTCCGAAATGGAGGAAGTAGAGCAGTGATCCTTCTTCATAGATGCCCACCTGTGTGCCGGGGAGAAAGGGTATATTCCCAATCAGAATACCAAAACCGATCGGTACCAGTAACATCGGTTCCAGTTTTCTTCCAATACCAAGGTAAAGGAATATTAATCCCATCGCAATCATGAAATAATGACCGGGAGTAGCATTGGCAAATCCGGTGAATGCTATAAACTCGTTGAGATTCTGTACCAAAAAATCAAATATTCCGTTGTCCATTATTTTCTATTTGATAGTAAGCAAAACATCTCCTTCAAGAACGGCATCTCCTCTATAGGCTTTGATCTTTTCAATAATGCCATCCCTATCACTTTCTATATTGTTTTCCATCTTCATAGCCTCAAGTACAAGTAAAAGTTGACCAGCTTTGACTGCATCGCCTTCCTTCACTTTCAGTTCCATAACTACCCCCGGAAGCGGTGATCTCAATTCATATGCTTTTCCTGAAGATATTTTAGGCTTAATAACCGGCTCTATTGATTGTAAAGTAGGTTTATGTATCTCTTTAGTCGTCAACCGGGTGGGATTGGTGGTGATCCCTTCCACTTCCACTTCGTAAGGAACATCATTCACTGTCAGATTGACGATTTTATTCTCTACATTCTTTATTTTTACTGAATATTCAGTACCGTTTATTTTTATATTGTACTTCTTCATATGTATTATAGCTTATTTATGATTATCTTCCGTTAGAGGTTTGAGAAACACCGTATATTTTCGAACTCCATGGGGAATAAACTCTTGCAACGCGATTAATTGTAAGTACAGTATCTTCAATATCATGCAAATCCTCTGAATACTTGTAAATTGCAGCAGCAATCACTACCAACTCTTCACGCGTCATCACTTCTTGTCTCACGGGCATTGCAGTACCGGTTTTAGCAGCTATCACCCTCATTTCCCTCTTTTTTGTCACCCGGATATGGAACTTGCCCATATATTTGAAGATGAAATAAAGTAAGGTGAGCGCAATAGCAACAATAGTGATAGCTGTAACTGTTAACACAAGTCCTGAAGGATCTGCCTGACGGAACAATTCCGAACGCGGTACATTATTCGATGTATTATTACTGGCTCGGGGAGTGGAAGAAGGAAGATTCATCAGTTTCTCTACGCCATCATAATCTTTAAACCATCCGAAAGATAGGTTTTCAATCATATTAGCCCTATTGAAATATAAAGAGTCAATCACCTCTTTTTTGTTGCCTGGGCCACAGAAAACAATATAATCGGTATCCTCTAATTTGAAATTGGTATAGAATGTGCCCTTATCCGTATCACCTCCCGTATAGAAAAGAATGTATCCCTGCGAACCAAGCGCTGTCTTGGGATCACCCTGAGGAATACGGTATTCTTTTCCTCTTACCCTCAGACAGGCACCTCCTACGTTTACTTTCCCATACCCGGTATTACGGAGTTCTATCCATCCCGTCGTACGTCCATAATCGTCCCTGAGGCCATCTGTATTATATACTAAAATTTCGTTGATACGAATATCTCCAATAGATTGTGCTGACACCGCAAAGACCGAAAGTATACATACGAAGAGTAATCCTGTTTTTCTCAATAATAATTGTCTCATATCTTATTTGTTTTATATATATCAATACATCTTTAGTCAATTAGTAGCTAATTAGTATTCAGATATATACGAACATGGTTTTACATAAAAATTTAACAGGAAGCTGAATTTCAGCAACTTTATAGTGAGCCACTACCGTAAATTACGGTATACACATTAAATATTTGTAGTCTACCTGTGGAAAATGAATTTTTCAGGTATAAAGATACGTTTTTTATAAGCAAAAAAATATATATATTTATTTTTATAAGATAATTTAAAAGTTCTTTTCCTTTTCCAACAATGGTTACACCCCTATTTTATCATTTTGTTCAGATAAAAAATGACGAAAGACGAACAAAGCACAAAAAAATGACACTTATTTTGTTCCTCCATTATTGTCAACAGAGTAACAAAATAAGTATCAGTATTATTCAGATGCAGACGGAATTAAAACGTAAAATTTTTTCGTTCTAAATAGTCCGGATTACATTGTCCATATCCAGACGAAATTTGGGAGTAACAGAGGGTTGGTTTACATCATCTTTATCCCGGTAACCGATAGCGACTGCAAACAATGTTTTGTAGCCGTCCTGCTTTAAAATGCGGTCATACTCTCCGATCTGGATCCCTTCCATAGGAGTAGAATCTATGCCCATATTTGCACAGGCACTCAAGAAAAATCCCAGAGAAAGATAGACCTGACACGACAACCATGATTTAATTTCTGCTTCACCTTTAGGTTTCACCATGCGGTTGTAATATGATCCTGACCTTTCCGGTAGAAGAGATAGATTCCATTTCTCAAAATCCTCCACATTTTCAATCACACTGAAAACAATGACATGACTGGCATCTTTGACTTTTTCTTCGTTATGATATGAAACTTTCGACAATTTATTTTTCGTTTCCGCATCCGATATAAAAGTAAATTTCCAGGGTTGACTGTTGATAGAAGAAGGACTTAACCGAATGATCTCTTTTAACTGTTCGATCGTTTCATCTGCAATTTTCCCATTCGGATCATACTTTTTAGTCGTGTATCTGCTCTTTGCAATATCTAAAAAACTCATATTTTCAAAACTTGATTATCCCTTTTTGCGGATACAAATATAGTAATAGTATGCCATCTCTGCAAAAACGAAAAAGCACAAGCAGTGAGAAACAGATACCGTATCATTCCGATAAAAGACTATTTATCAAAGAATTGAAGTCTCTCTTAAATTCTTCATAGAAAAGTCCTGTCGCCGGGCCGTTGAAACCGGTATGAATTTTACGTACAACTCCTTTTTTATCTATAAACAACGTAGTAGGATAACTGGAAAAATTATCCACCTCTGGAAGCGCATTAGCTACGCTTTCCCGTCCTACTTCTCCTCCAAAAAGTATCTCATAATTCGCACCGTATCTGTTTTTCAAGCGGGTCAATGCTGTCTTCGCGTAATCGAAATCGTTCTTTCGTTCAAATGCGATTCCTATAACTTCCACACCTCGCTCTTTGTTCTCATCATACCAGGGCGCAAGAAACTCCATCTCATCCAGACAGTTGGGACACCAGCTTCCAAGGATGGAGATGATAACGACTTTACCACGATAACGTTCATCGTTCAACGATATGTTTTCTCCTTCCAGATTGGGTAGGTTGAAGCCAAGAGAGCTGAATTCCGGCTTTAAATTGGCTAATGAATAAGGATCCGCCAATTCAGCGTAATCATTTCTTGTACCAACAATCCCTGTCACACCCCGGGTAGTATAGAACTTCCCGTTAAATACCGAATCATTGGAAAAACGGATCTCGAGGAGATACGGGCTTAAACCGCCAAAAGCCGACAAATTTACTCCCGACTCGGTATAAGCGCCTTCCAAGAACCGCAGATCTCCTGAATTAGTCAGGATAGAGCCGGTGACAATATTATTATTTTCCGATTTAAAAACACCCACATTACGGCTAGTATCATCCTTTTCACTGATGAAGAGAACATCCCACTTTCCGTCGATGCGGATATCAGAGATAGTCTCCACCGGCTTAAAACGCTCTTTGACTCCAAAGGTGGCGTGGAAAGGAATTCCAGGATCATTTTCAATATAATTCTTGATAAATTTCCCTTCGATGGTATCACCGGAAACAATACCTTCTATATAAGCATCATAAGCCGCGATGGGAATAATAAGTGTATCGGATTGAAGACGTACGCTGTCTAATTTCACCCGTTCTACCCCGTTCACTAACGTAACCGAAGCAGTATCAGTTCCGGCAGCACTGACCTCAAACAGGAAAGGTGCTTTCTTGTTATCCGCTACAGCGAGTTCTCCTCTCCAGACTCCATTTTGTAGTCTGTCCTGCTTTTGACACGACACAACAAAAAGTGTCATTACAACTAAATAAACCAACCATTTAACTTTCAGCATGATTTCTGATATTTTATTGTTTTACAAAGCTAAGAAACTGTTTTGAATTTAACGAATGTATACTTCAAAACAGTTCCTCAATGCATTATTTAAAAATCCATAACTTCGTTTGAATTAAATCATTCCCCTGTGCAGCAATTGCTCCCTGATAATTTTTCAGATTGACAGTCTGCTCCTTAACCGGATAATATAATCTGGCGGGAATACCACCATCTCCAAATAAGGGAGAGAAAGTATAGGAGACAGACTGCCCTTCAATCACTCCGGAGAAGATCACATCATCCTTTTTTATCAGGAAATCAGGGTATCCGGTTCGTCGGTAATCGCTCCAGGCTTCCAGAAATTGTGTAAAAAGGGCAATATATTTCTGGTTCAGCACATTCCGTTGGTTCGCTGAAGGAAGTTGGGACACGTAAGCATTGATATCGGCCGTGGCAACGCCCCATTTTTCAAGGGATGCTCTCACTCCGTTCACATAGTTGGCCTGGTTCCAGTTATTATATTCCGAAATTAAAAATTCCACTTCGGAATATTCCAATAGCACCTCCCCGAAATCAGCAGCACTATAGATAGTTCCGGGAAGACTTACATCACCTGACGAGAAACTGCCTGCCTGCGCTTCCGTCAATCCGTAAGCCAATCCTTCATATACACCAAGGTTATTTACTGCTGCATACTTACTTAAACGTGGATCGGCAAGCGGAAGTTGGGAATTTTGACCTTTAAGCAAATCGATAAACGGTTTTGAGAGAGCAAAATCCCGTCTGTTTGCTGTAACCGTAGCACGATAGTAAGGCGCTTCGTTGGGAGCAGCGGCAGCATACTTATAAACAGCATTGTCCGCATTGCTTGTAAATACTCCTTTCTGTAAAGCATCGGAAAAATGAGATTGGTACAGGGCATTATTTTTTGCTTTTAAACGGGTAGCAAACCGTAATCGCAACGAATTGGCAAATTTCGCCCATTTGACATTGTCACCACCATAGATAATATCCGAAACACCAAACGTTTTTTCTCCCGAGTACTTCAACAAAGAATCAGTCGCCTGCTCCAGTTCATTAAGGATATCTGCATAGATTTTCTCTTGCGAAGCATATTTGGGCGTTATATTATCCGGATTTTGCTGCAACGCCTGAAAATCGGGATCATTACTACCATACGAATTATAGGGTACATCACCGAAAATATCGGTAAGGGCATAGTAGGCGTACGATTTCAGTACGCGACTGATGGCTATCTGAGTGGCATTCCTACCCGCTCCGTCTGCCGTCACTAGATCTTTGGTAGCGGGATCGGTATTCAGGTTGATGATTTCCTGCAAATTGTTCAATACACTGTACAATCCGCTCCATATATCAGCCGAATAGCCAAAAGGAATATCATAACGTGACTGGCTGGTGTAAGTGACCTGACTGATTTGCTGGACAAACAGGGCTGAACTTCGCAAAGATGCTTCTTCGCCTCTTACATTGTCTATCAGATGCTTCTGTGCCGTTGAGATCAATGAGGTTGTCGGAACTGATGACGGCCGGTTGGGATCGATATTCAGATCTTCATCGATGCAGGATATAAAGCCTATCGCCGACAAAATAAAAAGTATATATAATAGTTTCATATAATTTATGATTTGTGATTTGTGATCTACTAAATGTCTTGAATCTTGTTTTTGGGACCTTTTAAGAAATAAAATGTTTCATTTCATTTTTTGAACGGAGAAACGTTCCGTGACACGTGGTCCTAAAAGTTTTGGTTCTCTTCAAAACTTAATATTCAGATTTATTCCATAAGTTAACGGGGTAGGCATATTACCACCTTCAATTCCCTGCACGTTCCCACTACTGTTTGTCAATTCAGGATCAATAGTTTTACTCTTTCTGTACAGGTAAAACAAATTGCGTGCGTAAAGTGAGGCTCCGATATTTTTAACTATCGCATTCCCGGGTAACTTGAAATCATAACCTAATGAGAGTTCCCTTAGTTTAATGAATGTAGCATCGAAAATATCAAAAGTTGTCGGCCCATTGTAATGGTTTCTTGCCCACGCCTGTGCTGTTACATTCTTAGTATTTGGGGCTGTGTTGGTTACCGAATAGGTACCATCAGCATTAAATGTTACGTCGCCAGTCACACCATCAGCCACAACTCCTGTTTCGCGGATACCGTTGGCAGCCGTTTCAGGCAGGATTCCCGAATACATCGCCACCTTGTAGGTTTGAGAGAAGAATTTTCCACCGACGCGTGAGTCGATCAGGAAATTGAAGCGCAGGTTTTTATACCGTATCCCGTTTTGAAAACTCCACAGAAAATCGGGTAAGACACTGCCAAGCGAAACCAGTTGTTGGGTACGCATGTAAAGTCCGTCACTGCCGATCACCTTTTGTCCATCAGGTGCATACACGAAGTCATAACCGTATAGTTGTCCGTAACTTTCGCCCTCCTGTGCCGCCAGACTGACCAGAGAGGTACTTAAATCGAGACGGCTTACCGCATCGGAAAGTTCAATGATCTTATTATTATTTTTGGAATAATTAACGGCGAAATTCCAATCCAGATCACGTGTCCTGACCGGATTCACTCCCAGGATCAGTTCAATTCCCTTGTTATTGATCTCTCCGGCATTAATCAGTTTTGAAGAATATCCAAATGCATCGGATGTGGGAAGCCAAATAATCTGATTGCGACTTGTATTGTTGTAATAAGTAAAGTCGATATTCAACAGGTTATTGAACAGCTGAAGTTCCAACCCGGTTTCGAGAGAAGAGGTTATCTCCGGCTTGAGATTCAGGTTATTCAACTGGCTGGGCAATGTATAGGCAATTTTCCCGTTAATAGGTGTAACGGCCTGATATACCTTATAAAGCCGGTAGGGATCGGTATCATTACCCACTTGTGCCCATCCCAAACGGTATTTGGCAAACGATAACCAACTCTGATCTTTCAAACCGGGTAAAGCACTTAAGATCACAGATGACGTTACCGAAGGATAAAAATAGGAATTATGCTTTACCGGTAAGGTCGAAGACCAATCGTTACGGAACGTACCGTCGAGATAAAAAGTACTCTTCCATCCATAAGAAACACTTCCGAACACAGAAGATAATTCTTTCTTGTATAAACCGGTTTCAGGATTAATCACTGTAGATGTAGCATTGTTCAGGCTATAATAATTGGGGACGATTAATCCTCCGGAAGTAGATATATCGCTGACACGCCGGTTCCGCTGCAGGAAGTTCGTTCCAAGATTGGCCACTAAAGAATGATCATTCCATGAACGATTGAGACTGGCTAATAATTCATAATTGAATTCACCATAATTTTGATTGTATTCCTGATAGGAGGATTGCGAACGTGAATTATAGGCGATCCTGTCCTGGAAACTATATTGAAACACATCAGCATAAATCCGGCCGGTTAGTGAAAACCAGGATACGGGAGAAACTTGTATTCCGAAGTTACCATATAACCTGTCCCTATCCTCCTGAAGATAACTTTCGTAAGCCGACCAGTACGGATTATCGATATATTTTGTTTTTTCATCCGCAACTGTATTTCTGTAGCCTGTACGGTTCCATGCCCGGGGAGTACCATCGGGACGCTTATAGTCACTCAGTTTCTTGTAATCCACTTGCACGGCACCCCACTGGTAGGCTTCGAGGATGATATTACGGTTAGATGCACCTGTCCAGGGACGGCCATTAGATACCGTCTTCAGGTAGTTGGCGCTTGCGAAGAACGAAACATATTCCCCATCCACGTTTCCCGAGACACTAAGCGAATTCTTATCGAGTGAAGCATTCGGTATGGTACCTGTGACATTTTTGTTGGTGAACGATACCCTGAAAGCGGAATTATCATTCGACCTGGAGAGCGAGATATTATTGGTATTGGCAACCCCGGTTCTAAAGAAATAATTCACATCATTTTCGGGATATAACCACGGCTCTGGTTTCAGGTACTGGTCCGGATATTCGGGGTCAAGATTGTACCAGTGCAACACAGGTGTACCGTCCAATTTAGGCCCCCAGCTTTCGTCGGCAGCATAATCTACGATATTGTAGGTTTGACCGTCGATGGTCGCGGTGGCAAAAGTTGTATTGTATCCACCCCCGTACAATTTTTGTCGTTCCGGCAGCCTTACTACATTTTCAAATTCCAGACCCGTATTAACTTCAATAGCAATTTTACCAGTTTCGCTCACCCCCTTCTTTGTGGTAATCAGGATGACTCCATTGGCTGCCCGGGATCCATAAAGTGCAGCGGCAGAAGGTCCTTTCAGCACGTTTACAGAAGCGATATCGTCAGGATTAATATCCTGAATGGTACTCCCCACATCTTTACCGGCACTACCATGAATAGTGGGGGAACTGTTCAGATCACTATTATCCAGCGGAACACCATCGATAACATACAAAGGTTGGTTATTTCCCGTGATAGAATTGATTCCACGCAAGGTGATACGGGAAGAACCGCCGAGGTTACTTCCTCCCGAAATAACCTGCAATCCTGCAATCTTTCCGGCAAGGGCAGTCAACGGATTCGTCGGCCGAGTCTGAAAAGCATCGGCAGAAACATTTTGTACTGCGTAACCGAGCGCCTTCCTTTCGCGAGGAATATTCAGGGAAGTAATTACTACTTCACTCAATGCGGTAGTACTTTCCTGAAGAGTAATATTAATCCTCTCCGACCTCAACGCCTTAATTTCCTGTGTTGAAAAACCGATATAGGAAAATTCAAGTGTTCTTCCGCTTTCGATATTGATCCGATAATCGCCGTCAATATCAGACACTGCTCCCACCCGGGGATTGTCTTTATCGACGATGGTAACACCGATAAGCGGATGGCCTTGCGTATCGGTTATTTTTCCGGTAATGGTAACCGTTCTGTTATTCTGTGCATTGAGATTCAGAATAAACAGACAGAGAAATAAAAATAAATTTGTTTTGATAACCTTCATAATCGTTCTAATATTTATATTTAAAAAAATATTTTTCGTCATTTTTCTTTATAATTCTCTTCGTTTTTCGACCGTTATGTATCAAAAAAAACGGATGATTCATATTTACTGATCAGCCGTTTCCATTATATATCTGTTTCGCTATAGACATAAGAGATGCCGACTGTCGGGTAATTTGCGACAATTCATCATCATACACATACAATTTGCCATAGCGAAAAGAGGATACATCTGATTATTCTTTAG
The DNA here is from genome assembly GCF_034927365.1 of Proteiniphilum sp. Classification (GTDB taxonomy): domain Bacteria; phylum Bacteroidota; class Bacteroidia; order Bacteroidales; family Dysgonomonadaceae; genus Proteiniphilum. The sequence goes on from NZ_JAYFQD010000033.1 coordinate 31,150, forward strand.
AGGATCATATTTTTAAATTTTGTCGAGAGCCTGTTGCAAGTCGGCTTTGATATCGTCAATATTTTCAATACCGACTGAAATACGGAGTAATCCGGGTTCCACCCCACTTGCTTTTTGGGCTTCAGGCGATAACTGCTCATGAGTCGTAGCCGCCGGATGGATAATAAGGGATTTAGTATCTCCTACATTGGCAAGATGGCTTAATAACTGTACATTATCGATAAGTTTATCGGCATCCTCTGGTGTACCTTTCAGTTTGAAAGTAAGTACTGCTCCGGGGCCTTTCGGGAAATATTTCTGGGCCAACGCGTAATATTTACTGCTCTTCAATCCGGGATAATTTACATATTCCACTCTGGGATGCTGTTCAAGCCATTCGGCCAATGCCTGTGTATTCTCCACATGGCGTTCCAGACGAAGTGAAAGGGTTTCCAGACCTTGTACCAGAAGAAAAGAGTTGAACGGGCTGATGGTATTACCCCAATCACGTAATCCCTCTACCCTTGCCCGGATATTGAAAGCGATATTACCAAACGGGCCGTTAGTACCGAATACATCCCAGAATACCAGTCCGTGGTAACTTGTAGAAGGTTCGGAGAAGGAAGGGAATTTTCCGTTTCCCCAGTTGAATTTTCCACTATCGACAATGATCCCCCCAAGGGAAGTGCCGTGACCGCCAATCCATTTGGTTGCTGACTCGACCACTACTGCCGCACCGTGTTCAATCGGACGGAAAAGATAACCACCCGCACCGAAAGTATTGTCCACAATCAGCGGAATATCATGTCTGTGAGCCACCTCTGCAATGGCATCGAAATCGGGAATATTCAGTTCCGGATTACCGATCGTCTCCAGATAAAGGGCTTTGGTGTTATTGTCAATCAGCCTTTCAAACTCTTCTGGATTATCATTTTCGGTAAAGCGTACTTCAATACCCAGGCGTTTGAATTGCGAGTTGAATTGATTGTAAGTCCCTCCATAAAGGTGAGAAGTGGTCACGAAATTATCGCCCACCTGTAAGATATTGTTCAGTGCAATAAATTGTGCCGATTGTCCCGATGAAGTAGCCAGTCCGGTCACACCACCTTCCAGCGCAGCCACCCGCTTCTCAAAAACGTCGGTCGTGGGGTTTTGCAAACGCGTATAGATATTTCCGAATTTACGGAGTCCGAAAAGATCAGCGCCATCTTTTGCATCCTCAAAAACATAGGATGATGTCTGATATATCGGTAAAGCACGAGAGTGCGTTGTTTTATCTACTTCTTGTCCTGCATGCACCTGCAGGGTCTCAAATTTATAATTGCTCATATTTGTAATGTTTTATATAATATTTATGTGTGAATAGAAATAATAATGCTTTGCAATTGCAAAAGGGTATATAGAAATATAAATGTGCTGTCAGCAGCACATTCGCTTTATCTGAAGAGATATTTTGTGACAACTATTGCTGTGAAGTAGATTACTGAAATAAAAATCTGTCATTTCCATTATTTCTTTATTATTTGCCTTGTTTAACGATGCAAAGATAGGGTGAGGCATTAAGCATGACAATACCACAAATATAGTATATTTCAATCAGCCTTTATAAAACGATTGTTTTGTGGCTATCTGCTTGCAAGGCAGATTCACGTTGAAATAATATCGAAGATGAAAAAAGTTTAAATAAATTACGAAAAAAATTGTATTATAAAAAAAAGTAGATATATTTGCAGTGTATTAATAAACTAATACACTATTATGATTAAGATTGAGAATGTTCATTTCAGCTATGGCCGCCATAAGGAAGCTCTCCCGGGCATAAGTCTCGAGTTAGAAACAGGTCATGTACACGGTATATTGGGATGCAATGGCGTCGGTAAAAGTACCTTAATGAAGATCATGTCGGGGGTATTGATTCCTTCCAAAGGTTCCATTACAATCGGGAGCAATAATCCCAGTCGGCGCCTGCCTTCATTCTACCGGGAGATAATAATTATTCCGGAGGAATTCGACTTGCCCCATCTGACATTTGAGGATTACACCAGGCTCAACGCCTCATTTTATCCATCATTCTCGTCCGAACTACTCGAAACGTATGCTACAGACTTGGCCATCAAAAGAGAGGTTTATCTCGATGGAATATCTATGGGTGAACGCAAAAGGGCCTATATCGCCTTTGCTCTCGCCTGCCAGTCCCGTTACTTATTCATGGACGAGCCCACTAACGGTTTGGATATTCCATCAAAGTCAGTATTTAAGAAACTATTGGCGTCATTCATCACTCCCGAAAATACAGTTGTAATTTCAACACATCAGGTGGTCGACGTAGAGAATATAGTGGATAGTGTGGTCATTATGGATAAAAGCGGAATCCTGTTAAATGAGAACATTGAGCGTATTGGACAACGTTTACGTTTTGGAATTATTCATACTGATGAGACACCTATATGGAGCCAGGATAGTTTATTGGGCAAACGGGGAGTCATTGAAAACCGTAATGGGCAGGATTCCATCGTGGACATCGAGATACTGTTCAAGGCGGTATTGAGGGACAAGGAGCGTATTATAAAAATTATGCAATAAATCATCATTGAATCATGAACGATACTTTTAATTTCAAACGATTTGCCGGTTATACGGCAAAGGTTTACAAGGAGAATTCCCGCAATTACCTGATGTATGCCTTACTGTTATTCTGCATTCAGATAGGAACTATACTTCTAACCCTGGATAGAAGACATCCGACAGTAGTGGTATCATTCATAATTTGGATATCACTGTTATTTGGAATACTGTTTGTATTCAGTGAAATGAAACCCTTTCGAAATAAACATATCTCCATCATAAACAACACGTTACCAGTTTCCTATTTCGAGAAATATTTATTAATTTTACTCAACACGACATTGATATACATAATCGTTTACTGGGGTATTTTTTTTATAATGACATTGTTGATATCAGGCATCTTCAGCTATGGAGATATGACCAGCTATTGGCTAAGTGAAGAAGGGGTATTCTATCGAGGGAATACGACCAAAATCATGGCTATTTTTATATCTATGGCAATTTTTGCTGGAACAACAAATATAAAAAACCATCTGTTGGCTTTTCTGATTATGATGGCTGTCTCACTACCTCTCCTCACATTACCTATTTTCTTACCCACCTGGGTTAGCAATGCTTCCGATGAAGTTATTTTCTGGCAATACATGTTCAATCGATTTGAATTGATGGTCAGTTCAGGGGAAACTTCTGTAGTGTATGGCAATACACCTATTCTGGGTAATTTCTTTCGATGGCTTATTGGTCACGAATACAATTTTTTCATATGGGCGATCCTGTTTCTGGTCGCAGGTTATTTCAACTTCAAAGAACGTCAGATAAAGTAAAAAAGCGATGGAATTCAATCAGGAAAAACCGATATACCTCCAGATAGTCGATTGGATGAACGACAAGATACTGGGAGGAGAATGGAACAGCGATGAGCGTATCCCATCCGTACGCGACGTGGCCATGGTGTTGCAGGTAAACCCCAACACCGCAATGCGTGCATTCGACCACCTGCAAAGCGAACATGTCATCTACAATAAAAGAGGTATCGGCTATTTTGTCGAACCGGACGCCCGGACAAAGATTCTGGATAGTGAGAAAAAACGTTTTCTTACGGAAATATTGCCCGATATATTCACCCGAATGGAATTGCTTGGCATTTCCAGTGAAGATCTACACGAAGAGTACAAAAATCATAAAGCTTCAAAACAATGAAAACAAGCACTAAAATATTTGTTGTCTATGGATCAATCGTCGTTGCCTTACAACTGATTTTCCTCATACACGCCCTGATTCAATACCAACGATTAAAACCTTTAGGGGTCGAGATGAGTAAAAAGCTTGAAAACACAGCTATCCATCATATTGTGATTGATGCGCCAACAGCTAAGTATGATCCCGCAAAATCAGTGTTTAGAAATGCCGGATGGGACAGGAACTTCTTTTTAGATGCTTATCTTGCGACAAGCCATATCAGCAATGATACACTTTATATCAAAGGGGTAAAGGATTATAATTCAGTACTGCAAGATAAGCGATTCATTGGAGAATTACGCTCAACAACCATTTTTACCAGCAACGACACCATTCGTTTTGACTATTGAGAATTGGCATGAGAAACAGTTATATATCAAAACCACTGGAGCGGAGGCGTTTTTTCTCGGATTGTCGTTTTTTATCGTCCAGCCGTTTTTGGACGGATTGAAATGAAGGTTTGGTCGCGATCCGTTTTCTTTCTGTCTTGAGGGCTTGACGGATAAGAAGTATAAACTTTAAGGTGACCGCCTTTTTATTCAGCCATTGAGTCCGTTCGGAATCACTACTGACCTGCAGTACCCCGTTCTTATTAATACGATTGGCCAGTTTTTCAAAGATACGTTGCTTTTCTGTTTCAGTTAATATTTCGGAGGTGTTTACATCGAAGGAAAGGGTAACTTTCGAAGCCACTTTATTCACATTCTGTCCCCCGCTGCCACTACTTCTCACTGCAGTAAATTGACACTCCTCTACCAGACTCTCTATATTATCGCTCATCATTATTACATGCTAAATTGGCTGGCAAATATAAGGATATTTTGAAACTTTTGCGTAACTTCGTCGCACGTTCATTCAGACAACAAAATGCGCACTTATATCATCGCCGACAATCAGGATATTACACGGGAAGGGCTTATATCTGTATTAAAATCACAGGATATAAAAAACCAGGTGGAGACCGTACATGGCCGTAACGAATTACAGGGTCGGCTGCGCACCTATCCCGAATCGATCGTGATATTGGATTATAGGTTATTCGATTTTGTTTCCGTCAACCAATTTCTAAATATGAAGATGGGCGCAAAGAAATCGGCGTGGATTTTATTCTCCGACGAATTGGAGGAGCATTTTCTCCGTCAGGTACTGCTGATTGATCCCTCCATCAGCGTAGTAATGAAGAATAATCCCCTACAGAATATTCTCGATGCCATCACCTCTGCCACCTATGGTGAGACCTACTTGTGTGATATTGCCGAGTCGGTGCTGAATGACAGCCCTCCCCAGAAAAAAGAATCGGATAAACTGACCGTATCGGAAAAAATTATACTCAGGGAGATCGCTCTCGGGAAAACTACCAAAGAAATCGCTTTTGAAAAACATCTTAGTTTTCATACCGTCAATACTCACCGCCGGAATATCTTCCGGAAACTGGCCGTCAATAATGCCCATGAAGCCACGAAATATGCACTGCAAGCCGGATTACTCGATCTAATGGAGTACTATATTTAGTCGTAAGCATCACTATTCAAACGACTTATCTACTATCATACGATTTGCATTTAATTCCATACTCACACAAAACAAACCAAAATCACAGAAACATTGTTATAGGAAAATACTAGAATTATTCATCCTTAAAAATCACAGCCTTATGAGTACAGAAAATTTAAGCAACCGCAGTGCCATTGACAAATTGAAAGAGCTGGTCGACAAGATCGACGTCGGCATGTTATGTACCTTCGTATCGGGAAGCGATTACCCGCACGCCATACCAATGAGCAGACAGGAAGTGGACGAAGAAGGCAATATCTGGTTCCTCTTCTCTTCAGATAGTACAGCCTATCAGAACCTTCAGGGCAATAAGAATGTAAGCTTGTTGTACGCCCACGTAGGGGACTACAATTTCCTAAGTATTAACGGCACCGCCGAAATTTCTGAAGACCAGGAAAGAATTAACAAATACTGGAACAAGATGATAGAAGTCTGGTTCGAGAAAGGAAAGGAAGATCCTCGCATCCGTGTGCTGAAAGTAATCCCTGATGAAGCCCACTATTGGGATAATAAAAACAACAAACTGGTCACCCTGATGAAACTGGCAGCAAGCGCTATCTCCGGCCAGCAGATGGATATCGGCAGGGAGGGTGAATTACGTTTATAAATTCTCACCACTTTAATCGCAGACAATATGGATTTAAAATCGAACGAACCGTTCTGGTTGGTAAAGAATGGCTTATTGTCATCATACCCTTCGCTTCATGATGATGCCGAATGTGACGTACTGGTAGTTGGTGGCGGTATCACCGGCAGCCTGATAGCGCATCAATGCGTAGGAGAAGGATATAAAACGATATTGATTGACAGGCGTGAAGTGTGCAACGGGAGTTCTTCCGCTACTACTTCGATGCTGCAATTCGAAATCGATACCCCCTTGTACGAGTTGATTGAACTGGTCGGTGAGAAAGGTGCCGTAGCGAGCTACGATGCCTGCTACAAGGCAATCGACCAGTTGGGAGAAATCACTTCAAAAATAAAATCGAAAGCCGGTTTCAAAAAAAAAGACTCGCTTTACTTTGCCGCCTTAAAAAAAGATGTAAATTGGCTTAAAAAAGAGTTTGAGACCAGAAACAAAGCCGGTTTTGAAGGTAAATGGCTCGAAGCGGAAGAGATCCTGAAGAAATATGGTATACACGGTTCCTATGGTGGAATTCTTTCCAAACAGGGAGGGAGCATTGATGCTTTCTGCCTGGCGCATGATTTGCTGGAATATAACCACAAGAAAGGATTGGAGGTCTATGATAAGACCGAGTTAATGAATGTTGATTACAAAAGAAGTTTCAATCTTTGTACGACAGCCACCGGAGCGATTATCAAGGCCAAAAAGGTGGTTTATTGTGTAGGCTATGAAGCCGCCAATATGATCAAGGAGAAGTTCGTGGACCTGATCAGTTCCTTTGCCATTGTTTCGGAAGTGAATGAAAAGCTCTACCAGCAATACAAGGACGTGCTTATCTGGAACACTGCCGATCCCTATTTATATATGCGGACTTCGGATGACGGACGTTTCCTGATTGGAGGAGAAGACGAAGAATTCCGGAATCCTGCCAAACGTGATGCACTGATCGGCAAGAAAGAGCAGAAGCTTGTCAAGGCGTTCAAGAAACTTTTTCCGGACAAGGAGTTTTATTCCGATTTCGCGTGGGCAGGTACTTTCGGGGAGACTAAAGACGGATTGCCCTATATCGGTGAGCACCCCGATTTCAAAAATTCTTATTTTATCTGTGGCTTCGGAGGTAACGGTATCACTTTCTCTGTGGCAGGTATGGAAATGGTCTCCCTCTGGCTCAAAGGAAGAAAGCATTTGCTATCACCCTACTTTGCCTTCGGACGGTAAAGTAAATAAAACTATTATTCATTTTTTCGCGTGTTCACCTTTTGTGAACGTGTGTTTTCTGTGAAATACTAAAGAGATCATGAAAAGGGTTTCCTTCCCGGTGCTACTAAAGATAGTCTGATATAATTAAACATTTTTCTTTTTTAATTGTCTTAACAAAAAAGAAGAAATGAAGAAGATTTTGACATTGGCACTGTTATTCTTGGCAGTGATGAGGCTTTCCTCTAAAAATAACCAGATAAAAAAACGTCCATTATGGGTAGGTTAGTAGTTGGTATCTCCACGGAAAACGATATGCCAGAGAAGATAGCGGTAAAAAAAAGATATGTAAATGCGGTTATCCAAGCCGGGGGCATTCCTCTTCTTCTCCCTTTTACCGACAATGTAGAAGTGCTGCGATCTGTTGTTTCCCTTATCGATGGTTTACTTTTAATTGGAGGAGATGATGTTTCGCCTTTCCTTTATGGAGAGTCTCCTATTGCTGGGTGTTTTCTCATCTCTCAGGAACGGGATACATTCGACTATACTTTATTGCGATTGGCGTGTAAACGACAGATACCTGTATTCGGTATCTGCCGGGGATTGCAGGTGATTAACGTCTATTTTGGAGGTACGCTATACCAGGATCTGCCTACTCAATTCCCCTCGGATGTATGTCACAAGTCCCAATCTCCTGATAAGGTGTCACAACACAGGATTCATTGCCTGGAAAATAGTATCCTGCACACTGCCACCGGAAAAGAATATTTGGACGTATCTTCTACCCATCATCAAGCTGTGAAGGAGTTAGCGAATGGTTTTACGGCTACGGCCTTTGCCGATGATGGTGTTATAGAGGCAATCGAATCGGATTCTAATTCTGTTTGGGGTGTCCAATTTCATCCTGAACTGTCAATACCCGATAATCATGAAGATATGCAACAGATATTCAGCTATTTTATTACTCAAATGAAATTAAAAAAGGAACGACGGTATCACGGTAATCCTAATAGCGCATCAATGTATGGGTGAAGAGTATAAGACGATTACCGTTCACCGGGTGGTACATTGAGCGCAAATTCCTTTCATCACGAAATTGACACTCTCAAGGCGGAAGTTTTGGGGTAATGCAATATTGGGAATGGAAATACTCTCCATGCAGTAGGTATTGCCGCACTTGTTACAGTGGAAATGCACGTGCATATCGCCGAGGGAGCATTGGCAATCGTCACGGCAGACCGAATATTTGATAGAGCCGGAACCGTCGTCTATGCTATGGATCAGGTGATGCTCATGGAAAAGGGTTATCGTGCGGGAAAGGGTCGATTTATCCACTGTTCCCATTTCACTTTCCAAGTCGGAAAGACTGAAAGCGGCATTATGGTTCAGCATGACATCCAACACCAGCATCCTGATAGCAGTAGGTTTTATATCCCTGTGTCGAAATATTTTCTCGATATGTTCCGTATCCATAGATGGCAAACTATTTATTCAATACAAGACGTAAATATAGCCATTCCCGTCTAACTACCACCAGGAAATCCTTAAAATTTCTTCCGCATGATGCGGATAGCATTGAATATGCCCAATAGCGATACACCCACATCGGCAAATACAGCAGCCCACAAACTGGCTATCCCAAGCGCCCCGAGAAGCAATACGGCAAGCTTCACGCCAATAGCCATGGTGATATTCTGGAGGATGATCTGCCGGGTCTCCTTCCCGATGCGGATAGCCATCGGAATTTTGGTTGGCTGGTCGGTCTGGATGATTACATCTGCCGTCTCAATGGCCACATCACTACCCAGACCACCCATCGCGATTCCCACGTCACTCAGGGCCAATACCGGCGCATCGTTGATGCCATCTCCCACAAAAGCCATCCTGTTGGCACCGGTTCTCATCAACTCCTCGAATTTTTCCACCTTTCCTTCCGGCAGCAAATTACCGTAAGCATGGTCAATACCGAGCTCTCCGGCCAGTTTGGATACGATAGCCTGCTTGTCTCCTGACAGTATCACGATATCCTTTATCCCCGTTTTGCGTAACTCTTCGACAGCTATTTTTGCATCTTCTTTGGGTGCATCGGCGACAATGATATATCCAGCATACTTGCCATCAATCGCGCACAAGACCGTCGTCTCGGGAATATCCTTCACCTCATCAGGATAAGTCACACCATTGGCATGCAGCAGTTTTATATTCCCGGCAAGGATATTCTTCCCGTCTATTTCACCTTCCATCCCCTGTCCTGCCACCTCCCTGACATTCATCGGCAGGGAAGAGACCATGTTATCGGGCAATGAAGGAACAATGGCTTTGGCTATGGGGTGGTTGCTTTGCGATTCCAGTATCGCCACGGTACAAAGCAACTCATCTTTCGAAAGACCTTCCACAGGGACAATATCCTGCACCTCGAACACGCCTTTCGTTAGCGTGCCGGTCTTGTCCATCACCACCGTATTGATTTTTGTGATGACATCCAGATAATTGCCGCCCTTGAACAGGATTCCCTGACGGGAAGCGGCGCCGATCCCACCAAAATAGCCCAATGGAATACTGATGACCAATGCGCAGGGACAGGATATCACCAGGAATACCAGTCCACGGTACAACCAATCATTGAAGAGATAGGTGAATTCCGGATTGACAAGCGACCATAACCAGGGTAACATGACAATCAGCGCAGCCAACAGGGTGACCAGCGGTGTATAGATGCGAGCAAACTTGCGGATAAAGTGCTCGGCAGGCGCCTTGCGTTCGGTGGCATCTTGCACCAGTTCCAGGATGCGGGTAAGGGCGCTCTGTCCAAACGGTCTGGTCACCTTTATCCGGCAGACGCTATCCACGGCAATCATACCGGCCAACACCTCTTCATCTTTCTTGATATGCCGGGGTACGCTTTCTCCCGTCAATGCCGATGTGTTGAACGCAGCCGAACCGGAAAGCATGACGCCGTCCAGCGGGACCCGTTCACCGGCTTTCACCTCGACCGTATCCCCTACCCTGACCTCTTCAGAGAAAATGGTCTTGATACCATTCTCCGTGACCATGGATGCTTTCTCGGGACGTACATCGAGCAATGCGCCGATATTTCGCCTGGCACGGCTGACAGCCGCATCCTGGAAGAGTTCACCGATGGAATAAAACAACATCACCGCCACACCTTCGGGATACTCACCGATAAAGAAAGCGCCGATGGTGGCAACGCTCATCAGGGTGAATTCGTTGAAGACATCCTTCTTCCACATGGCTTCCCATGCCTCCTTCAACACGGGGATACCTACCGGAAAATAGGCAACAAGATACCATCCCAACCGGATCCATTGATTCTCGAAGAAAGAAACTCCCATAGCGGACAGGATGATACCTGCCATCAATAGGAAGAAAGAAATCAAAGCCCTTGTAATGGGCCCTTTTTGGGACGTACCCTCTATTTCATGTGTATGGGTGTGGGGAGTGGCCGAAGCTACCGAACAAGCACCCTCACTACAACAATGTGCCATAATTCTATTTTTTTCATATTTCTAGTGCCAAAAGTACAACCAATCCTATGCAACTGGGTTGCAAAAAATAATTATCTTTGTTGGTCATAAATAAAACCCCATTGGATTTATTGCTTCCCCCAGTCATTTTCAGTACCGGGGAGATTAAAATCACGGATAATTAATGAATTCAAATCAGGAAAGTGCTACTCGATGGCTGGGTAAGAGGGTTGTAGAAGCAAAAGGAGCATATATTGCTGCCTCGGCATTTACGATTATAAGTGCAACAAGTTTTGTAGTTTTTTGCTGGTATTTGTCGGGATTCGCAGCAGCATGGGTCGATAAGGGAGTTATACTACCCGATAGACTACTCTATGCATCACTATTTCTTACCGGAAGATATGTCTTTGCCCATTTCGCATCGCAATACAATTACAATGCCGGCAATATCATCGTCTCCAAAATCAAGAAGAGATTATATCCATTATTACTCAACAACAGCCAGTTGGATTCCACTGCGAGCGCTTTGTATGTCACAAGGATAAGTGACGACCTAAAGCCCTTCTACGCCTTTTTCATCCCTTATGCCGTTGCAACGGGATTGGTCAGTTCAGTATTATTGATCGTCTGTTTCTGGATCGAGATGTGGGTGGGTATTATCTTGTTGATATCTTTACTGGTTATCCCGATGCAAATGGCGGTTATCGGCATAGGCGCTGAAGCGCTTCACAGGAAACACACCAATTTATTCCTGAAATATTCGGCAGTGTTCTATAACCGCCTGCAGACCATCGCGGAGATTGTCAACCTGGATAACTTCAAAGCACAATACCGTTTTTTATCGGGTAAGAGCAAGGAGTTAAGCAAGGCCACTACCAGCGTGATGCGGGTCGCTTTCTTATCCTCCACCGCTTTAGAACTTTTCGTAACCATAGCGATTGCTGCTATTGCCATTTACCTGGGAATGAGCTTGCTTGGCATAATGCCCGGTGCCAGTTACGGGAAAGGATATGATTTCGGGACCGCACTCTTTTTACTGACTATTACACCTTATTTTTTCTTCTACTTACGGAAGTTCGTAAGTGCCTATCACGACCGGAACAGGGCTTTGGCATCGGCAGAATTGTTGATACCCATATTGAACCAGGAGGTTGCTCCTCCTTTGGCTGATATACACGAGAAGATCAATAATTTTACTATCAACGGCCTGCATTTCACTTATCCCGACTCACCGGCGAAAGTATTGAACAACATAAGCTTGCAGCTACCGGTAAAGGGATTGGTGTTGGTGAAAGGAATTTCGGGCTCGGGTAAGTCAACCCTGCTAAAAATCTGCACAGGAAGCTTGTTTCCTCAGGAAGGTACAGTTTCTGTCAACGGGAAGGATAACCAATGGTCACACCGCTGGTTGAAGGAGAACTCATCGTATATGAACCAGTTTCCGTTCATTTTCGACGGAACACTGCGATACAATGTTTTCCTTGGAAAGGAAACAGACCAGGATAGCGATTACCCCAAGTTTCTTGACAAGATTATTGCCAAAAAGAAAGATGGCTGGCAGAGCGAGTTGAGCCACAACGGCAAACAACTTTCCGGCGGAGAAAAGCAACTGGTGACACTTGCAAGAATGATGCTCCACCCAAAGCCGGTAGCCATTCTGGACGAACCGACAGCCAATCTGGACAGTGATACGATAGATGTTATCCTTCCTCAAATAGTTGCATTATCCAGGGAACGCCTGGTAATCGTCGCTTCACACGAGAAGATGTTCGATGCGGTGGCCGACGTCACACTGAATTTAAACTGGGGGGAACAGGTGTAATATATGAATGTGCCAATGATACAAACAAAGAAAATGAATCAAATGAATGAATTTATCATACAATATATATTGCGGCCTTTCACAGGCAAATGGATAAGAGGATTTCTGCTGCTTGCCCTGTGGACAGCAGCGTTTATTGCCATGCCTGCCGTGTCGGGATGGTTCCTGGCTATCTGTAGCATAGTATTCATTACTGCAAATACGGCGTTCTCCTACCTGATTCCGTCGGCTATTATCCGATTGCTGGCGTTATTGCGTACGTCAACAAGGTATTTCGAGCGATTGGAAAATCACAAAACTACTCTCGACGCACAACAGAACCTGCAGCTCAAAATATTTCGGTCGGTAGCCAGGTTTCCCTATTTCAAAAAGCAGGTCAATAATAACTCTACATTGCTAGAGAACAGTACCCACGGTGTTGAGCAGATACTGAACCATATCCTTTTATGGATCATGCCGCTGTGGGCATTGGTCGTTTCACTGATTATCTACTTTGTTTTTCTTTTTCTGTTTTCACAGACCATTGCAGTAGAGTTTCTGGTTTCTTCGGCCATACTACTGTTTATCGTGCCCCAATTTTTTTTCCGGAAAAATGGCAAACTCTATGACTCTTTGAAAATGCATCGGGAAGAGAATAACCAGATGTTGATCGAAAGTTTCAGAGGAAGGATAGAGATCTCGAAATACAACATGGAAGAGAAAGTCATCGGGCAATACCAGCAGAAATTGGGGCAACTGGAACGACTCGAAAGTAAACTGCAAACCAACTCATTCTATCTGCAACTGATTGCCGGACTGGGGTTGAGTTATATAGCAGCTTTCCTGCTCTGGAATTCTTCGAATGTTGGTGTTGACGGACCTACTGCAGTCGGCATTTTCTTTGGTATCATGGCACAAGCCGAATTGTCGGAGATGCTTTTCTCCGGAAAGTCGGAAAGGAGTTCGGTCAGACAGCAGATCAGCGACGTGGACTCGATCATCAAACAAGGAGAAGAACCGGATGATAAAGTTCAAGTTGATGCTACGCTGGAGAGTCTGACACTGAATGGTTTGAGTGCTGAAATCCCCGATACGCCGGTACGCACAGGCGAGGTGTCGTTGGAGATTAAAAAAGGAGATTGGATTGCGCTCTTCGGTGAGACAGGGAAGGGTAAAACCACCCTACTGAACGGTCTTTTTTACCCTGAGTACCGCCACAGCGGTTCATTGAGGTGGAACGGTGAAAAAGAACTGTCGCATTTACCCGTGCCCGAATCAGTCTATGTCACCCAGAAAGCCTATCTGCTTACCGGCACGTTGCGTGAGAACTTCGAAGGATATCCCGATGAAGCGATCGAGCAGGTACTAAAGACAGTCGATCTGTCGAGTTGGCGTTCATCGCTCCCTGAAGGATTGGGTAGCTGGCTGGGGGAAAACGGGGAAACGTTAAGCGGCGGACAACGGAAGAAACTGCTACTGGCACAGGCGCTCCTCAAAGAACCTCAACTGCTGGTCGTAGATGAGCCCACAGCCGGCATCAGTTCCGAGAATGCAATTGCCATTTTCCAAAATATCAAACGCAGATATCCTCACATCACCATACTGATGGCTACCCACCTGAGAGATTTTGAAGAGGTTGTCGATAAAGTGATCAGAATTTAAGGCCCGATCCTAATTCTTCACTCTTAATTCTTCATTTTTCACTCTTCACTTTTAATTTTTCACTTCCCTGCATCCCAGCCATAATCAACATAATCCCAAGACATGCTACCGTTCTTATAGACCCGGACGAGCATATACCCTTCCTCGGTATCAAGCAACGGACCTCCCCACCATGAAGCAGAAACCGCTCCACCGGTTATAAAATGTGTCCTGTTGACCAACATCTCCTCATACAGATGCTGGTGTCCCTGAAATATAACTTTCAGATTATATTTCAACAGAATATCCCAAACCTCCTTAAAATTAGAGAACATGTCTGCATCTTTGACTACCCCTTCCATAGCAGGGTAATAAAGCGACTGGAAAGGAACATGCGTAACCACCACCAATGGGGTTTCAGGAGATATGGCTGCCAGATCAGTTTTGAGCCATTCCAACTGTTCCGGTCCCACACAATAGTTCCTTGTAGTCTCATTGATTTGAACACTGTTCAATATCACATAATGAACGCCTTTGTGATCAAAGGAATAATAGGTATCACCATAATTTTTCTCGAAGAATTTAAATCCCGCAGGATCGGGTTCATTGTTAAAGGTATAATATCTATCATGATTACCGATAGTAAAATAAGCTTTTACGCCCGACTCGGCCACAACTGATTTAAACCGGCCCACAATCGAATTGGCTTTATCCGAATCTTGCGGCTGAAAATGATCCAGATCCGTAAGGTCGCCTCCAAAAATCACAAAATCTATGTTTTGCGACTTGGCATGTTCCAGAGCCTGCTTTAATCCGGCAGCACTGACATCTGCATTATTGGTGTTCATATGCACGTCGGTCAGGAATGCAAACCTGAATGCTACTTCTTTCCCGGGATTATTAATTTTACCGCTATTTCCTGTGCAGGAAAAAAATAAAATCATTAATGAAATGGCAATAATTAATTTTCTCATATGATTATCTTTTTATTCGGCGTACGGTTTTCACGACCATTTCACCTTGATATTTGTTCAATGACACAAAGTTAATTCAAATAAATATTATTTGTACACAAAGAAACTTTTATATCACCTTCAATGGATGATAAAATGAAGTGCGGAACTACTTTTTCTGATAGTATAATTTTAACTACATTTGTAGAATGTAACATGTGCCTCAGGCCAACTCAAGCAAGCTTGGTTCGCTATTCGGCTTTTATTACATTTGTATTTTAAAAGAATAATATTTTATGAGGTTTTTTCAGGTAACAGTTTACAATCTTCTTCTGACACTATTTCTCTTTACTGCAATCACCAGTATCTCAGCCCAAAGCAATGGAACTTCAACGAGTTATCAGTTAAAAGGCCGGATTATCAACAAAACAAACGGTACCCCTGTAGAATTTGCCACCCTTATTTTATATAACGTAAACGACAGTACGCCTGCAGATTACACTGTGACCGATCCTTCAGGTGAATTCACCCTAACTACCAAGGATAAAGGCAAATATTTCATTAAGGCCAGTTTTGTCGGCTATAAATCAATAGGGACCGATCCATTTGAGATTTCTACCGAAGGAAGAAAAATTTCATTGCCTGATATTCTGTTGGAAGAGGATGAGCAACTCCTTTCAGAAGTGGTCGTAACAGGCCGGAAACGACAGGTGGTATATAAGTTGGACAGACAAGTGATCGAAGCGGCAGAATTTCTCTCTGCCGCGGGAGGTACTGCCGCCGACATCCTGATGCAGACTCCCTCCATTCGCGTGGATGCAGAGGGTGAAATTACCTTCCGGGGGAGTTCGGGATTTAAAGTATATATTGACGGGAAACCGGGATCGCTAAACGGTGCTGCGGCATTGGAACAGATCTCTGCGGGTCAGATCGATAACATCGAGGTATTGACCACCCCTTCTGCCCGGAACGAAGCCGATGGTGCGGCCGGTATTATCAATATAAACACCAAGAAAAGTGATATAGAGGGATGGAGCGGAATGGTCAACCTGATGGGAAGCTCCGTCTGGTCGCGAAACATTGATTTTCTGTTTGCCCTCCGCAAAAAGGATTTCCGGTGGCAGTTATCGGGTGAAGCATCCCGCCGCTTTGTATTGAGCGATTATGATCAACTGAAAAAAATCATCACACCGGAGTTATTGACGACTGATCATTCCACGGGCTTAAGGAAAAGGCATACGGCATGGTATTACCTTACATCGTCTTTCGACTGGTACAGGGACAACACCACCTGGTCGGCTGCCATCACGGGAGGCTGGAGAGATCGCTGGAGAGGCGGAGAGTTGCATTACGAAGATACCTACGAAACGGTAGCCACAGGAGAAAAGAGATACGGATCTTTTAATGGCAAGGATTTCGTTCACCTGTACGAATCCCATTCCAGACTTGACTTAGGCATGGACCATAACTTCCCGGACAGGAAAGGGCACAAGTTGACTGCCTCCCTATATGGATTATACGAAGGCGGCGCAATGGAGAATTTCCAGACCGACCTGTGGGATATGCAGGGTAAGCAGGTGCAGGGACATCGTGCCTGGGAATATGAATATCGCTTTACCGGACAGGTAAAAGCCGATTATATCTATCCTTTTGGCAATGAAACCGGTAAATTTGAATCGGGTTATCAGCTGTTTTCATATACTGAAGACGGGGACTACAAGATTGATATGTTTGACCAACAACAGGATGCTTTTGTCCGTCAGGACGATCTCTATAATAAATACCTTTTTCGCAGGGATATCCATGCCTTGTATACAATGGTCTCGGATGTACACAACCGCCTCGGATATCAGTTGGGATTAAGGGGAGAGTACAGTTATCGCAAGCTGGGAAACAATTTTGAATGGGCACGTCATAACTGGCATCGTTTTGACTTCTTCCCGTCGGTACATCTTTCCTATATTTTAAATGACCATTCACAGATCCGGGCAGCCTACAGTCGCAGGATTACCCAACCGGAACTGTTTTACATGGAACCCTATGTCGTATATGTGGATTACAACACGGCCCAGATGGGAAATCCGTTCATCAAACCGGAATATACCAATTCGGTGGAGACAGGATATAATTACACTTTCAAGAATAGCAATACGATTTCTGCTACCCTCTTCCACCGTGCCCGCAAAGATAAAATTGAACGACTACGTGTCCCCTACCATTCAAGTGTCACGCTCGACTCGATGGCCAATGTCGGGAACGACTATTCTACCGGCTTGGAATTGGCGGCGAGCCTGCAACTCAATAAGTATTGGAATCTGGACGCCAATACCAGTTATTACTTCTACAAGATAAAAAATCAATTTAAGATCGATGATGACGAAGAGAGCTGGAATTGGCAGTTGGCAGTCAATAACAATTTCGATGTGGCAAAGAACACCCGTGTCAGGATGGAGGCCTATTATGTAGGACCGATGGTAAGTACCCAGGGACGTGTAGATGGGTTCTTCTACCTGAATCTCGCAGCCCGACAACAATTCCCCAAACAGAAATTGACGGCCAGCCTTGTCGTCAGGGATATTCTCTCCTCTGCAAAGTATATCAACACACGGTCCGGCATCGGTATGGAGACACTCAGTAAAATCTATCCCCGCTCCCCTCTGTTCACAATGACATTGACATACACTTTCAATAATTTCAAGCCACAGCGTAAAGCAGAAGGCCCCAATCACGATCTGTTCGAGGGAACTAACAGATAACTCATTGAGATAATGACAAGACGAACTATCTCATATTTCGGGATATAAAATGATTATAGGCACTGACTACACCTAATTTATCCCGAATAATTATTTTGAGGATAATAATTCTTTGAGGAGTTGCGGTTGATCGGTCGTGATAAAATCGACACCCATTGTTATAAAGTAATCAAAGTCTGCGTTGGAGTTGACTGTCCATACATTTGTTGTCAATCCCAGACTTCTGGCAGACTGCACCCAACCGGTGTTTGCTTTGAGTATGGCGGACGAATAATCGAGCCCCCAATATCCGTCTGCATTTAATGCTTCCGGACTCAGATTTCCATTGAGATAAGCCACACGGTTTTGTGGATTAGCAGCAATAAGTCCGTTACATATATTTTGACTGAAAGATATATAATCCACCTTATCCACCACTCCGCTATTCTTTACGAGATCGAGTACGGCAGTCACCGCCCTGTTTTCGTTGGCTGCAGAAGAGTGAGGTTTAATTTCAATGATCAACTTAGTCCGTCCTCCTTTTTTAATAAGTTCAATACAGTCCTGTAAGGTCGGAATTGGTTCACCATTGGATAATTTTATATCCTTGAGGTCTGCATAATTTGAATTTTCCACATTTATCCCACCAATAGTCGCATCATGATTTAATACCAGCGCTCCATCTTTGGTTATCCAGACATCCAGCTCTGATCCATACACACCCAGATCAACAGCTCGTTGCAATGAAGCGAGCGAATTCTGCGGATATTCCGGAACCAGCCAATATCCCCGATGAGCGATGATCTTGGTAATGGCTCTCTGAGTCACAGAGACAGAAACATGATTGGTTGTGGCAGATTCCCCTTTCGGTTTAATGATTACCAGTCCATCCCGGTAGAATAAGTCATCCGGTAAGGCTGTGAGTAAAAATGTATATTTCTTCCTGCCCTTTTGCCAAGCGTTGTCTTCTTTCTCTCTAATCCATTCGGGAAGTTCAAGGTCGAACCGGATATTAGAAGTTATTTCCAAAGTAAACTCCTGTTTTCCGAACTGTATAACCACACTATTCTTGTCTACCGATATATCAGCCTGCATACCTTTCTGGTTGATTGTAATACTTTTACTCTCCAAACCATTGCTGACCGTAACGATCGCTCTTCTATCCTGAAACGACTGATTTTCAGAAATAGCTATTTTCAGGTTATCAATTGAGACATTTGACAGAGTAGGCTTACACCAATCAGGACTATCGGAACCAACCTGAATGGATCTATCTGACTTGACAGTAAAATAGTTATTTGTAGCCTCCGCATCTAAGTTCAAAGTCAGGTTTGTTGGATTGACCGTAAAGAAATCGGTATTTCCGGTCTTATCTTCGCTACCGCATGATAATAATAAACCGATGGAAAGAAAAAAGTACGCTTTAAAAAATCTCATTATAATGTATTTCAATATATTATGCATACAGAATTGGGAGCAAAAGGGGATGTACAAATCTTCGACCTGACACCCCCTCTTTACAAAATCTTATTCAATTCCTTCTAATTCCCTGATGTCGTCTGCTGTCAATGCTCCGTTCCAGATACTGATCTCGGCAATATCAAACTCATTATCATCTTTCTTTGTCCAAGGACCTCCACATAGTATTACAGCTGCAGGATTGATCCTGAAACGGGCATCGGTGGTGGTACTGGTATGGAATAGTTCTCCATTCATGAAAAACTTCACATCTCCCGGCTTGAAAGAAAGGTAGAGTCTATTCCATACTTCGGGTTGTACATTCCCGGCATAACCGGTCGCACCTACGCCAATTGTCGCCGGGTTGGTACTTCTCACGAATATCTCGCCATCGTCGTTATTATTAAGATTGGTCTGGAAAAATGTATAGAATCTCCCTATAGCCGGAATCTTAAATTCGAAGAAGAGTGTATATTCCGTGATATAGTTTTGTTCCTCTTTGGGTATCATACCATGATCTGCCAAAAAATGACAATTGACCGGAATACGTACAGCTTTATTATTGCCCGCAGGTCCATCTACCGAAACAAATTCAGCATCAGGATTATGAGCGATATTACGTACCATCTCCAAAGCCTTTCCTACTGTAGGTTTTGTCAGGTTAGCAGGATCATCAAACAACCAGGAACCAACCTTTTTTATACGTTCCCTTTGTACAATAGGCACACTTAGCCTTGTTGAAGAACTCTCATCGGTAGCCTTGATGATAATATTACCAGAACGTTCACCCGGTGAAATTGCACTAAAAGCAAAAGTGTAGGTACCATCAGGTTGGCTGCTTTTTTCAGTTATCCAATCCGGCAACTCCAATTCATAATCAATATTTGTCGTAATCTTCAGGGTAAACTCCAGATTGTCATTATTCAGTAAAAGATATGGTTTATCGGTAGTAATAGAAGCAGTCCATGTCTGTGTCACATCAATAACAACATTATCGAATCCGGCTGAAGAAACCGTAATTCGAGTGGCACGATCGCTTGCCTGTTCATTTTTGGAGACTGTTATTTTCAGATTATCGACCTTATCATCTATTATTTCAACCGCACACCAGGAAGGGTCAGAAGATATCGCTGTAAATTGCTGATTGGTATTTACCGTAACATATTTTATTTCTGGATCTCCTGAAAAAGTCTGCGCCAAATTATTCCCGGCGATGCCAAAATAGGGTTCGGTTGACACTGTAACATTCTCATCATCACTGCAAGCAAATAATATACCTGCAAAAAAACAGAGAATACATATTCTTATTATCTTATCCATAATATAATTTATTTACAAAATTAGAATTCATCTTCTTCCAGTGGCGGTGCATCGATATTTCTTATGAAAGCAGTTACATTCTGGCGATTCGCGGCAGCGTCCGTGAATTGATAATACAACTCGAACGACTGTCTCTCAGGGTCGTATTTGCTACCACCGAGATCTGTGACATCTGCAACTCCCCACGGAGAAATAGAAACGCTGTTGTCCTTTGCTATTGTCAACACCATGAAATTGGTAAGAATATCCTCTTCATCATCAGAGAGGTTATGAATAGGCATTCTCACCTTATTAACGGACAAAGCCTTTAATACAGGTTGTATACCCGCGATACTTGCCGGAGAGGTCTGTGAACTACCATTATAATTTCCAGCATACTGGTTTATCATTTCAATCTGGTATACAATTGATTTCAATTTGGGATTTATTTGATAATCTGCATTATTTGAAACCAAAGACAAAGGCAGTACATAAGGTATGGAGGGATCTAGATCCGAAAAGTCAAACGGAATATATAAAACGCCGTATTGTTTTCCTGCTTTAATGGTAACATATTGCTCTCCATTCAATTGGTAATTATCCTCGGGTAACATTACCCTGTTAGTATAGGAAGGATTTGCCAAAAGCTGAAGGGCGTTCAGGGAGTCTAATGCAAAGCGATCGATTTTCAATCTCACCCGTAGATCCTGAGTGATAGGCTCTGACGATGCACAATACACAGAGATAGCTATTGCATCATTATCTGTATCAAATGAATGTTCTCCAACATACAATAGATTATTGCTGTTTACAAGGTACACAGTTTTTTTGTATTGCTCACCGAAATCAACTTCATTAGAACAGGATGCCAATATTAAAATCAGGCAAAACATAATGACTGTGTTCAGCCCGGTTGCTTTTATCCTATTTGTCTTCATACGATTAACTTTAATAATAATCATTATAACATTGAATTAATACCCAATCATCTGGATAAGATTGTAGTTCTTATCGATCTCTCCTTTAGGTATGGGCCAGAAAGTCTGACGGGTAGAGAATACCTTATAGAGATAAGGCCTCTCTGTAGCCTTTATAACACTATAGAATCGTTCCGGATCCTGCGTCCTGGCACTTACATCAAGACCCATAACCGGCTCATTTTCGTGAACTACAGCGGTTTTATTACGGCGTGTATCGAAATAGCGCCTTCCTTCCCACATCATCTCAAGCAAACGCTCCCGGGCTATCAGCTCTCTCATTCTTTGCTGATTGGCCACATCGGCATCAGTAATACCTGGTAGGCCTACCCTATAACGAATAAGATTGAAACAACGTTTCATTTCCGCCTGATCGCGTGAAACCGTTATTTCACCCACAGTATAACTGCCATCCAACTCGTTCATTGCCTCCACATAATTCAGGTAGACCTCTGCCATCCGGTAAAGAATTCCATATTTTGCTTTTCTTCGTCCATTAGGAAGCCAGGAATCTTCGTAATGATTGAATTTGCGGCACAAGTAACCAGTCATCGCATACTCTTCCCCTTGTGCAGAAGGACGTTGGGCTGCAGCTTCTTTTCCACTTATGCTATTGGCAAAGTATTTGGCGACTTTACCATCGGCACCCACCCTGTCGGGAGGTGTAGAGACAGATGGATAAAATGAATTATTGAATGCAACCGTAGCATAAAAACGGATCTCTCTGTTAGCGTACCACTTCCGGGTTCCAGCCAGTAAAGTGTAACCATTGGTCATCCTATCTCCGGAGAAAGTTGAGTCCCGATCGGTATATCCAGTTTGCTCATAGGGATATTGAGCGCTTGAATTGCTTATATCCCTGCCATCGGCCATATAATACATATCCACTATACGCTGCGGGAAATAGAAACCACTCCACCCGTCTATCATTCCAGGATCCATATAACGCCCGTATTCCGAGGCATCAGAGCCTTGCTTGGTAAATAATAGTTCTATGTTGGATGAGGCCTGTACACATTCTCCATTGAACATATCAATGTAGGAATGGTAATGATCTATACCTCCTGCTCCATTGGGGAAGTTTCCTTTTTCATTTTCCGGGATAGGAACATCCGGGGTATTTACCATAGCGGGAACAGTGTACAGATCATTCGATTTCAAAGTGACTAACTCTTTGGCAGCAGCAGCAGCTTTGGCCCATTTTTCCATACTCTTTTCAGGATTCAACAATGGAACTCCCGCTTTATTCCTGAAACTGGCAAACTCACCATTTTGCCCATTAAACAATGGACTGGCCGTATATAGGGTAAGGCGTGATAATACTGCCCTTGCAGAATTTTTAGTTGCCTTACCTATGCTCGACTTATCCATGATAAATTCCGGAAGTAGTGCTATAGAGGTCTTCAATAGACCTTCTACATATTCACTACATTCATCCCAAGTACTGCGTTCAACCATTAGTTCACTCATAGGAGTATCGAAATCAACCGGATAATTCGGTACAATGGGTATGGGACCATAGGCCAGCATCAACTCAAAATAGCACAATGCTTTGATAAACGAGGCTTCTCCTTTCCATTCCGATATCTGCACAGGACCTGCTTCTTTACATTCATCTATCCTCGTAAGGAAAGTATTGGCTTTACGGATACCTTCGTAAAACAACGCATAACGATTATCAAAACCATAGAAATTTTCGGGGGTCAACTCATTATTCGACCACAATGCATAATTATGATAATTACCACGTTTGTATCCTGATACAGCTTCATCGGAGATGGGTGTCCAGGGCATGGTAATATTATTTCTGCCCGGGTTTCCACGGAAAGAGCCATTATCGACTACATAACTGTAAATGTTATAGAGATATCTCTCCGCATATTCCTGCTTGGCGAACACCGAATCCAGGGTAAACAGGTCAGTAATATAGGGATCAATATCCAGAAAAGTACAGGAGGAGTGAAACACCGACCCCAGGGTTAGTGTGATACTTGCGAAAAATATGCCTAGTTTTTTTAATATTTTCTTTTGTAACATAGTAGTGATTTTTAGTCTGTTCTTTAAAAAGACATTTGTAATACAGCGGTATAAGACCTGGTAAGCGGATATACGGCACCATTATCACTGGCTTGTTCCGGATCCCAGAATTTCACTTTATCCCACACATAGAGGTTGTCTCCAATGATTGAGATACGCAAGTTGTTCATTGCCATTTTTTGAGACCATGCTTTTGGGAAGGTATAACCTATCTCCATTGTCTTTAATCGTAAAAAGCTTGCATCAGCCAACCAAAACGTTGAATTACGGTTATTATTCGGGTTATTACCATAAGTCAAGCGTGGAAAACGGGCATTGGGATTCTCAGTTGCAGGATCTCCAGAATAGGATGCCGGCGTCCATCTGTTTTTCTGATCATTCACAATGGTGAGTACGTTACCCAACTTTTCTCCAACAAAAGGATAAAAACCTGTTCCTCCAAAGAAGAAGTCCGATTTACCGGATCCCCGGAAGAAGACATTAAAATCGAATCCTTTCCATTGTGCCGATGTGGCAAATCCATATTGAATCCGGGGAATCCGGGCATTTCCGATAGGTACTACATCATAGCTGTCAATTACACCATCACCATTCACATCCTGGTATTTGATATCCCCTGGCATTACTTTTCCAAACTGTGTGGGGCTGTTCTTTACATCATCTTCATCCTTGAACAAGCCCAAAGCAATAAGTCCCCGGGTAATTCCATAAGGATTGCCTTTTCTAGCCAGATAAGGATACCTGGGTATTACCTCATCGTAGTCTATGATTTTATCCCTGGTAAAAGTAAAGTTTCCGCGTGCCTCAATAGTCCAATCTCCAAATTTCTTGGTATAGGAAGCAGTTCCGTCGGTACCCCAGCTCTTCATTCTTCCCACATTACCCCAGATAGTGGATCTCACTCCCAATGTACCGGGTAATGTATTACGTTCCATGAATATATTGTCGCGCTTGTCCAGAAAAGCGTCTACTGTAATGTTTAACGCATTATCCAGCAAAGTGAGGTCTATACCCCAGTTATGCTTTTTTGCACTCTCCCATACCAAACCGGTAGAACCCAGTTCAGAATCCGTAACACCGTAATAATAACCAGGTATATCACCGAAATAATAACCAGTGGCATTCATATTTACCCTGGTTAGATAAGGAAAACGGACCTCAGAGCCATCTCTTTCTATCTTATCATTCCCTACCAATCCGAAAGAGTAACGAAATTTTAATGTATTGATTACAGGTAATCTATCTTTCACAAACTCGTAGTTAGATACCACATAACCCAAGGCTACCGAAGGAAAGAATCCGAACCGTTGCCCTTTTGGGAAATTTTCCGAACCATTATATCCGAAATTGCTTTCTACAAAATATATATCATCCAAAGAATAGGTGAACCTACCGGCAATACCCTGATGTCTCCTTGGAATAGAAGAAAGTTCGTTATATACGTCTGTTCGCTGGTAATCTTTTTGCTGGTATAAAAAAAGTGCTCCCACACGGTGCCTGTCATTGATAATCTGATCGTAGTTC
This sequence comes from Proteiniphilum sp., assembly GCF_034927365.1. GTDB lineage: Bacteria > Bacteroidota > Bacteroidia > Bacteroidales > Dysgonomonadaceae > Proteiniphilum. Next base: position 56,219 of record NZ_JAYFQD010000033.1, read on the forward strand.
ATTCGTCCCTCAATATAGATGGTACGCCTTCCATATGAACTACTTGCATAACTCATCGGAGAGGCTACCACTGTTTTTGTCGTGAGGAGCTCCCCTGTCTGCCAGTTCCGGTCGACTGCCATATACAAATCAGGCATTTTATAACGCGCTTGAGCATGATTATTATCATTATCGAAAGAAATACTTCCTGTAGCTTTTAACCCATTGACCAATCCTCCCAGATTCTGTTCTATGGTCAACAATGTTTCAATCGTATTGGAACGGTCGGACCTGTAACCGGTCTCATTAAGTAAAACAGTGGGTGAGGTACTGTTTCCCTCACCATAAGAAGGGAACATGCCATTAGAATACCTTACGGGGACCGTCATTGGCGTTATATTAGAAACAGCATTCCATATCTGTGTTGTACTACTCAGACCGGGACGGTTCTGGTCTATCAATTTTGCCGAAAGTAACAAACTAACTTTGGTAGTAGGGGTAGCATCTACATCTATATTACTCCGGAAAGAATATTGGTTACGACGTACATCGGAATGGTATTTTTTCATTCCTTCCTGTTTGTATATAGCATCGTTAGTGCGGTAAGACATACTCATATAGTATCTCGCCAATTTTCCACCACCGGATATATTGATATTACCCTGCATAGCATACGCCTTATCCCTTAATATTTCCTTTTGCCAATTCACATCAGGATAAAGGTCAGGATCCATCCCATATTGAATGATATCGAATATTTCCGGCGAATAAACCGGAAGTCCTCCTCTTACGACCCTTGCCTCATTAGCTAATTTTGCATAATCATAGGCATTCAAATATTCCGGTAATCTTGGGAGTGTCTCCATACTGCTTTTAAAATTGGCACTGATGGTTATTTTCCCCTCTTCACCTCGTCTGGTATTGATAAGAATGACCCCATTGGCTCCACGAGCTCCATAAATTGCCGTAGCTGTGGCATCTTTCAACACCGAGAAACTTTCAATATCTTCAGGTGCCAGATCATTCAGACCCGCAGTACCTCGATCTATTCCATCAATTAATACCAATGCGCTGCTTCCTCCACCAAAAGTACTGATACCACGAATCCAGAACTCCGAGACATCCGATCCCGGTTCACCACTGGATTGTACACCAATTAACCCGGCAATACGTCCTGCAAGGTTATTTGTAACAGAAGTAACACCGCCCACTTTCAGTTCATCCGGCTTTACAGTAGCTATTGATCCGACAACACTCACTTTTCTCTGGATACCATAACCCACAATGCTGACTTCTTCGAGTTCCTGGGCGGATTCTTCCAACACTACATTTATAAACTGGTTATTGTTGGTTCCAAGCTGTACTTCCTGAACAGAATATCCGATATAAGAAAAGACCAGTATACTTCCGGGCGGTACGCTTAATTCATACCTTCCGTTATAGTCGGTAATAACCCCTGTACCAGGATCCGATTTGGCATATATACTTGCACCAATAATGCTTTCACCCATTTTATCGGTAACTACACCTGAAACTTTTATATTCGATTGAGGGTAAACTGCGAAGGAACATAATAAAAAGCATGTAAATGCTACAATTTTGTTGAATTTCATTTTCATAATATCTTATAGTTATTATTGGATGGAAATACAGCGTACAACACGGTTAAACGTATCAGCCACGTAAATAAGGCCATCATATGTAGCAGTAATATCGTACGGACGGTTAAAAAGGGCTTCCTCCGGTTTTCCGTCCCTGTAGCCAGAGACAGCGGGACCTGCGGGAGGACCGGCAAATATCGTACAATTAAGAAGCGGGTCAACCTTCCATACACAATGGAATTTCTGGTCGCAGATATATACATTACCTTCATGGTCGGATCCTAAGCCACACAATGTACCTAACTGGGCTTCACGTCCGTGTCCCTCTTTCGAAGTGGAAGAGACAAGACCCGTTCCAATAATCCATTCCATATCATCCCAGGTAATCCAAGGAGTAGTCCTTCCGGGTGGAATATATTGTGGATCGAAACGCATAATACGTCCGGATGCTTCTAACGAGAGGTACATTTTACGGTCTACAGCATTGAATGTCATATGAGAATATTGTCCTGTCGGAATATTTTGACCGATCAATTCTACTTTTCTAGTTTCCTGATGAACCCTGACAAAACGTTCACCACTCTCACTCATCATATAAACATATGTATCATCAGCACCAAGAGCACATGCTGTATAGGAGCCGAATATCCAGTTTCCCTGTTCATCCTGCTGATCATAATATATATCCGATTCGATATAATTACTCGCCTTACTCATACTATAAAATAAAATGGGTCGTTCAGTGCGGTTTCTTTCCATCACGAAATTATGCGTGAATTGTTCGTTAAAGGTAGTACTCCAGGGTACTTTCATATTAAGCACTGTAGTCATTCTGTTTTCACTCGTCGATATCAACCGCATACGTGCTCCGGTCTGGTCATCCGCAACCAATACATTCCCGATATCATCGACTGATATCTTTGCAGGGCGATAGAATGTAGCATCTAATGCAGGACCGTCGACTGGAGGATTTGCGGAGACATTCCATCTCCCCGCAATAGTTGTCACTACAGCTTTTATATAGTACTGAAATTTAGTGTTTTGCAACACAGACTCCTTACCATCAACTATAACTTTAATAGTTGAATACTCCCCGGGCTGTTTGGGAACCAAAGCATAGATAGCATTATCCTGTACTTTTATGATCAATGCCTCTTTGTCATTGAAAAAAAGCCTGACCTTCTCTTTGTCATTCCCAAAATTATCCCCACTAACAACAACTTTTGTGCCTAAACCTCCTTTTTTGGGGCCAATATCCTCAATGACGACAGTTCTATTGGGATCATGAGGTTTGTCGTATTGGTTTGACTGTTCATCACTATTACCGTTACAGCCTATGAGTAACGGCAATAAAATCATAAAGAAAAATTTTATTTTACTCATGCGAATTAGTAATTAAAAATTAATAAATAGTTTTCATAGATTCTCATTATATTTATTATTAAATGGTTTTATCTTATAATATATAATGGCGATTATTCACTTATTATCCATGGATTGCCCATAAAAAGTCTGAATTGGTTTTATATAATCATCTCTGTCATTATTTTAAATAATCACAAATATATAAACAATATTTAATTAAATAAACGTTTGACTAATTTTGTATAGTTAAAAAATACTAATTCAAATAAAAACCGATTCCACATCATCGGAGGTGAAATCGGATACAACTTCTCATAGAAAATAATGGCGAGCTGTTAAAAACCCGCCACTATTATTATACACCTGTTATTAAAATTCACAAGTTGTATATTTATAATCAACCATACTCACGAAAGAGAAATACTTCATTTCAGATTTTTACGATAGAACTCTGTGAGTTTGGCGACAGCCTTATCGGTCACTTCGGGATTGTCGTACAAGTCGTAATGGCTTGCACCTTCAATAACATACAAATCCTTGCCTTTGGATGCCGCCCTTGCATACACCTCTTTTCCGGTGTTGTGAGAAGCGAATGCAGCCTTTTTATCCCCAATAATAATTTGGAGCGGCTGGGTCAATAACGTTTCTATCATATTATAAGGATCAAATGCCATCACGTTTGCCATACTTATAAAACGAAGTCTGTTAGTCGAGTTAGGATGTTGTCCACGAGGGGTACGATAATATTCATAAGCTTCCCGAAGATCGATGTCTTCCGCTTCCTTTTGGTCTTCCGTCACCCAGGGTACAATCAACGGATCGGCTCCTTGTGCTTCGGTGGTACGCTGCTTACCAATTTGTTCCAACATCTTGATAGTTGCTATGGGATCTTCTCCACGATACAATCTCCCGACGTTGGCACCTGCCGATGTAGCTACTGCTTTGATACGGCGTTCGGTCATTGACACATTGATCACATAACCACCTCCGGCACAGATACCCAATGCACCGATATGTTCGGCATCCACATAAGGCAATGTAACCAAGTAATCGATGGCACAGCGGATATCTTCCATACGTGCAGCCGGATCTTCGATATCACGGGGTTCCCCACCGCTTGCTCCCTGATAGGAAGCATTTACGGCCAGTGCAACAAATCCTTTTCTGGACAGTTTTTCAGCATAGATTCCAGCGGTCTGCTCTTTACAACTGCTGCCGGGATGGATCACTACGATAGCAGCATATTTTTCATTTTCATTACAATCTACCGGAAGATAGAGATCGGCAGCTACATCAATCGCGCGATTCTTAAAAGTGATACTCTTTTTCATTTTCTTGATTTTTATACATTAATACTACGATTTATATTCCATGCGTTTCATATCTTCGGATAAAACCTGATATTGAAATAAGCACGATACAAATTTAGTATATAAAAAAAAGAGTCTGTTTTTCTTATTGGCTCAAATATATTTTCCTGAAACGCTCACCCTCTTTACTGCGTAGGGGTAATGCCATACTGTCTTTTGAAAGCAGTGGTAAAATGTGCCCTATTCTTAAATCCCACCTCGAAACAAACATCCGCAACCTTCTCTCCCCTTATCTTTATCTTCTCATAAGCTACGTTCAATCTTTTCCGGACAATCCATTTTTGAGGCGACAACTCACTGATCTTACTGAAATCCCTTTTAAAGGTAGCGAGGCTTCTACCTGTATAGGAAGCTATTTCCTCCACGGTAAGATCGTACATATAATTCTTATTGAGGAAGTCGAGGATATCTATTTTCCAAGGCTCTGTAAAGTCGAATAGCGTTGGATAGAAATGCTGGTCGATATGGAGTAATGAAATCAATCCCTCTCGTATTTTTAACTGCATCAGTTCGTCATTGGGCTTATTATCAGAATCAAAATAAGGAATCATTGAATAGAACAGACTGTCGATATCCGGTGATTTAGAGAGTTTCACCACAGAAGAAGAGAATGATTCCAGATTTTTAGGAATACCTTTTTGATCCAACCCCCTGAAATAATCCCTCAGAAAATTACGTGCAAACGTCAATGAGATACCCTGATACCTCTCTCCATTGTACGGACCTTTGTCGAACACTACTGTATGGTCACGTTTCACAAACACACATTCTCCTGCTGTCACAGTTATCTGTCGACCATTCTCTGTAATGGACATCTTTCCTGAATAGACATATATCAGCGCATGCGCCGATGCCTTATGCGTACAGACCGAATCATCATTCACGATATAACTGAAGATAATATCCGAATAATTAAAAATGGTTGTTCCCTGTGGAATTGTCATAGTTTTGCATTTAAAATTTTACGCAAATATATACAATAAAATTTTATTATTATTTTCTATATGGCTCAAATTTATTATTCTTAAAAGTTCATTTGCTTTTATATTCAGCTGTTTTTCTAAGAGAGAGTATCGGTCCTCTATTATTACCTTCTCCCATAACAACTAACTTGCGCAACAATTAAATAAAAGTCTCATCTTTACCACTAATATTAACAAACTCTGTGAAACCTACAATTATAAAGTTTAGAAAAATCCTAATAAAAAATAGGCAATAACAATTGTCGAGGTTAAAGAAATTAATCTAATCCATGATAATTTTCAATTATTTAGTATTTTTGTGTACCACTTCTGATAATATTAAAATATCAGAAGTTCATAATTCAAATTCAAGGTAATCTATGCTCCCCGAAGAAAAGGTACGATTAGAAATAAATCAAAAACTAAATGATACCGAATGGTTAATAGCCGATAGGAAAAATTATTCACTGGTTGTTTCTGCAGTTGCTATTTCCGAAGGCATATTGATAGGAGATATAAAGGCTGATTATCTACTTTTTGAAGGTGAAGCTATTGGAGTACTTGAAGCGAAAAAAAACAGACACAACCTTATTCAATGTGGTCGCAAAACAAGCTGAAAACTATACTCATAAATTACTAAACAGGTATCAATCTTGGCAAAATCCATTTCCTTTTGTATATCTATCCAATGGTAAAAAGTTATTATTTAAGGATATGCAAAATGAAGAATCGGATTACCAGCCGTTATCTCAAATGTATACTCCTCATGAATTAGTAAAGATGGAAAGTATTATAAAAGACATCCGTCAAGCCTTGATCGACAGTATTGACTCTACGGTATTGGCATCATCTGTTCGTTACCATAAAGAGGGTGAAGCCCCAAGAGTACATGGCGTGCGAATGGGTGAAGTGAGTAAAATTGCCAAAGAGGGCCTGAAACAGATAAAATACCTTCCTAAACAGGAGATATTCAAACTTTGCGAAGAGCTTTGGAAGGCAAATTATTTGGAAGAAGCGGTCGTTGCCTGCATCTGGTCGGAATCGTTGCATAAGCAGTACGAGCCTGCCGATTTCAAGATTTTAGAGCGTTGGGTACATAACTATCTGAATAATTGGGCAGATACGGATACGCTTTGTAATCATACCATTGGGGAATTTGTAATGAAATATCCCGAATATATTACTGAATTGAAAAAATGGGCTATATCGGATAGGCGATTTGTGAGACGTGCTGCTGCCGTTACGTTGATTATCCCTGCCCGCAAAGGTCTGTTTTTGAATGATATTTTTGAAATTGCAGATACATTACTGCTCGACCAAGACGATCTTGTACAGAAAGGTTACGGTTGGATGCTGAAAGCCGCCAGTGAAGCGCATCAACAAGAAGTATTCGATTATGTGATGTCGAAAAAAGAAATTATGCCACGCACGGCATTTCGCTATGCAATCGAAAAAATGCCTGCTGATCTGCGATCAAAGGCAATGAAAAAAATAAAAACAAGAAATGGAATCATTAAATAAATACGTTGCTAAATATAAAGCAGAATTAGTGTAATTATACAACATGAGAATTGAAACACACAATGTCAACGGCAAAAAAGTAGCCGAAATTATTACGGACGAAATTATTTTAAGAACTACTGAAGATGGATTAGATTTATTGGGTAATCTATACTATCAAGAGTTTGATAAAATCATTATTCACGAGAAGAACATTACTCCTGACTTTTTTAACTTAAAAACTAAAATAGCAGGAGATATACTTCAAAAATTTACACAATATAAAATGCCATTAGTCATTGTTGGAGATTTTTCTAAATTCAAAAGTAAGAGTTTAGATGACTTCATTTTTGAAAGTAATAAAGGAACACAAGTAAATTTTATCAACTCTCAATCAGAAGCAATAAAAGCATAGACAAATGGATAGAGGTTATAAAGTTGGCGATTTAATTCATGATGCAAATATTTATGATGGAATGAATACCAATCTGACTGATTTGCAATTCCATAAACAGTGGCTGCCCAACAGTAAGGATACTCGAATACTTGAATTTTGTTGTAGTACAGGCAGACTTACTATCCCAATAGCAAGGGATGGGAATGATATTACTGGAGTTGATTACACTTCTACAATGCTTGACCAGGCAAAAATAAAAGCTTCCCAAGCAGGAATTGACATTCTATTAACAAGCAAATGATACACATTAGTTTAAAAGCAAAATACTCAACTCTACATTCTCGGGTATAAAAAAAGGGTGTAAATCCCGAGACTACTTGATTTACACCCTTTATTGCGGAGTGAGAGGGGTCACGTTCGAACACCTTATACCATTATTAAATTTTTTCAATAGTATCAAAGATCTGATTAGTAGAAAATAATCTCACTTTTACATGTAATCTCATAAAGTCAATGCCCATTGTTACAGTCATGCGTGAAATTGGAGAGGACAATGTCACAAATTCTCAAATGAGTATCCTCAAATCTCATTTGAAAAACATTCCTGTCGAAAAAATTAAATTAGTATCTATCTGAGAACAAAAAACTATTAAGAGATGAAATACGTAGGCCTGTCAAAAGAAGATCAACAGGAAAGTTATACAAATACGAGGATTGCTCCAATTCATTATCGGACAAAGATGAATTTTCTTCAGTTTATCACAATGTTTCCGGATTTTGAAGGGCATAGTGATTACAAAGCAAGAAAACCTACATTGATATCGCTGATGATATCAGGGCTAATGCAATGGACAAATTTAATCAGTTATGATATATTCTGATTATATTTGCACTACAACACGCAAGAGGTTCTTGCACAATCAAAAAAAGAAAGAAACTGATGAGCAATATGAGCACGGAACTTCGTAAAGATTCCGTTTCCGATATAAAAGCAATTATCACTTCAGCCAGAAATTCTGCAATAAGGAATGTTGACTTTGAACGGGTGAAAATGTATTGGAGATTGGGTGAGCGTATTTTCGTTGAAGAACAACAAGGAAAAGAAAGGGCTGAATATGGAAAATATCTTATTCAAAACCTTTCTAAAGAAATAGAGCCTGAATTTGGCACAGGTTTTTCAGCAAGACAATTAGAGCGTGCAAGGCAATTTTACAGAACATATCCAATTGCGTCCGCACTGCGGTCGCAATTCAACTGGTCGCAATATAAACTCCTTATGCAGATTGACAATGAGAACAAAAGAGAATACTACGAGTTAGAAGCTGCAAACAATGGATGGACAGGGCGGGAACTGGAAAGGCAAAAAATTCGGGATTATATGAAAGGCTATTGCTGAGTAATGACAAGAAAGCTATTTTAGAAGTTGCCCGCAAACAAAGAATACCGGAACAGCCCACAGAGATCATAAAAGATCCGATGGTACTGGAGTTTTTAGGACTAAAACGTGATGCTACATATTACGAGAAGGATTTAGAAAGTGCATTGATAACCAACTTACAACTCTTTTTATTGGAATTGGGAAATGGATTTTCGTTTGTTGCAAGACAAAAGAGAATCCTGCTGGAAGATGATGAATTTTTTATTGACCTGGTATTTTATAACCGTCTGTTACGTTGTTTCGTTATCACCGAAATTAAGACGCACAAGATTACCCATGCGGACATCGGACAGCTCCAGATGTATGTGAATTATTATGACAGGAATGAGAAACTATCGGACGAAAATCCGACTATCGGCATTCTCCTTTGTGCAGATAAGAATAATGCCGTTGTAAAATATACACTGCCGGAAGAGAATAAAACCATCATGGCCAGTAAATATCAGCTTTACCTGCCAACGGAAAAGCAACTATTGACAGAATTAAAACGGGAGATAAACGAGATAGAATAATTAATTATGAAGAGGCAAGTAATCTTGGAATACATAAAAGCCATCAATGAATCTAAAATTGACAAAATATATTCGTTAATGCCTCCTGACTATATTTTTATAGATGATCATGACAATTATAGTATAGTCCAAATCGAGAATATTGGGTATAAAAAGGGTGCAAATCTCGTAATTGATTTACACCCTTTATTGCGGAGAGAGAGGGATTCGAACCCCCGGAAGCTCTCACTTCAACGGTTTTCAAGACCGCCGCGATCGACCACTCTGCCATCTCTCCTTGCAATTTCTCTGAAAATGCGAGTGCAAAGGTATAACTATTTTCGGAAAGAAAAAATAGCTATCTGACATTATTTTTCACTGATTCAAAAAAAATCAATTATTCATCGTATCTTTGCGTAAACGATCAATTAGTCATGTTATTTACCGAACTTTCCCTTTGTGATACTCTGCAGGAAGGGCTGCAGGCGATGAACTTCAAAGAGACCACTCCAGTACAGGAAAAGGCTATTCCTGTCATCCTTGAGAAAAAGGATGTGATTGCCTGTGCCCAGACGGGTACGGGAAAGACTGCCGCTTTTTTGCTTCCACTATTGAACAACCTCCAGACTGATTCCCACGACGAAGGTAAGATCAACGCCATCGTGATGGCCCCTACTCGTGAACTAGCCCAGCAGATCGACCAGCAGATGGAAGGTTTCTCCTACTTCACCCCTTTCTCTTCGGTCGCAGTCTATGGCGGAAACGACGGAGAAATATGGGACATACAAAAAAGAGGGTTACAAAGTGGCGCCGATGTGGTGATCGCCACACCGGGACGACTTCTGTCGCATATCAACCTCTATAACATCGATTTTTCAGGGGTGAAATACTTCATCCTGGACGAGGCAGACAGGATGCTGGATATGGGATTTCATGACGATATCATGAGAATTGAAAAACTGTTGCCGAAAGAGAGACAGACGATCATGTTCTCGGCAACCATGCCTCCCAAAATACAACAACTGGCAAAGACAATTCTCCATAACCCGGTGGATATCACTATCGCTGTATCCAAGCCGCCGGAAACAATCCTGCAATCAGCTTATATCTGTCACGAAGCGCAGAAAATCAATATCGTCAAGCATCTCTTTAAAGAGAAAGCACCCAATAAAGTGATTCTCTTCTCCGGATCGAAACAGAAAGTAAAGGAGATTGCCAAGATATTAAGACACATGGGATTGTCGGCCGACGAGATGCATTCTGATCTCGACCAGGCCCAGCGCAACCACGTGATGCACGAGTTCAAGAATGAACGGGTGAATATTTTAGTGGCCACAGATATTGTCGCCCGTGGTATCGATATTGATGATATCTCTCTGGTAATCAACTTCGATGTACCTTATGATGCGGAAGACTACGTACACCGCATCGGACGTACGGCACGGGCTGGTGACTCTGGAATGGCTATCACTTTCGTATCGCCTGATGAACAGTATCGTTTTTCCAAAATCGAAGAATTTCTGGGGAAAAAGATCTACCGGATCCCGGTACCGTCGGAACTAGGTGAAACACCGGAATATAATCCTGTCCGCGACAACAGAAGAGGTGGCACATCCGGTCGTTCATCAAAAGGAGGAAAGAAAGGCAAAGACTCCGGAAGGAAAGGCGGAAAACCGGAAGGAAGGACAGAGAGATCAGGCAATTCCGGAGAAACAGGAAAATCCGAGAACGCAAGAGGATCAAAAAGATTCGACAAGTCGAAAAAATCCAATGACCTGGAAGGAGCACCTCAATCAGATAGAACGGAAGGAGTTGACAGGTCTGGAAAAACAGAAGAAGCTAACAAGCCGGTACGACAGGAAGGAGTCAACAAAACCGGGAAAACAGGTGTTGAAAAGTCGGATAAGGTGGAAGGAATCGAAAAATCCGGAAAGACTGAAAGAATCGAGAAGTCCGGAAATCGGGAAAGAAATGAAAGACCCGAAAAATCAAAAGGTCCCAGAAAAAACGACAATTCACAACAACAAGAGGCATCTCATTCTGAAAGGAGTCCACAAGAAGGACAGGCATCCCAAAGACAGGGAGAACATAAGAAACATCGTAAACCTAAAAGAGAAGGAACGCCTCAACCACAAGGAGGACAACAGGGTTTAACAAGAGAAAGAGAACAAAGACCACCACGGGAGCAAAGAGATGGTGAAAGATCTCATAAACCAAGGCAGCCTCGGGATTCTAATTCACCGGCAAATGATACTCAAAGAAAAAGGCCGTCAACAAACAATCCTTCATATAACAAAAGAGTATCAACTCCTCAAAAAGCCTCTCCTGCACCGGAGCAGGCTACTGAAGCCAAAAAATCAAAAAGATGGTGGTGGCCGTTTGGGAAGAAATAATTTCTTATTCCGCCTTCTGTTCCTGTTCGATAATTTCCATCCCCCGAAGGATGGCTTCTTCATTCATGGGCAGCAGTTTGTGATGACGTTCAGGAAGAGATTTTTTAAGTCCCAGCATCACATGTTCCACATCCACCATCGGTGAAATCTTGAGCAAACCACCCAGAACAATCATATTGAATACTTTCGTATTATTCATTTTCATCGATTCATCCATCGCATTGATACGATATACGTTGATATCGGTCCGTTGCACCTTCTTGTGGATACCATATCCATCATAGATCAATGCTCCCCCCGGTTTCACCGCGTTTTCAAACTTTTCGAGCGAGGGTTGGTTCAATACAATCGCAACATCGTATTTGTTCACCACAGGCGAACTGATGGGTTCATCGGAAATGATGACCGTTACATTGGCGGTACCACCCCGTTGTTCCGGACCGTAAGCCGGAAACCATGATACCTCCTTATCCTCCATAATTCCCGAGTAGGCAAGGATCTTCCCCATCGAGAGCACACCCTGCCCTCCAAAACCTGAAATGACTATCTCCTGTAACATGATATCTCTTTGCTTTAGATGTTTTTCAAATCGCCAATAGGATATATCGGGAACATATTCTCGACCATCCAGTCGTTGGCCGCTGCCGGTGTCATTTTCCAACCGGAATTGCAGGTAGAAACTACTTCCACAATAGATGTTCCTTTCCCTGCCATCGCATTTTCAAATGCTTGCTTGATCATCCGCCGGGTCTTTTTTACCGCGGCTGCCGTATGTACACTTACGCGTGTAGCAAGGCAAACACCATCGAGCAAAGCCAACATATCAAGGATTTTCAAAGGATTTCCCATCGTCTGCACGTCGCGACCATCAGGACTGGTGGATGTCACCATATTCTTCAAGGTAGTAGGCGCCATCTGTCCACCGGTCATTCCATAGATACCATTATTGATAAAGATGATGGCGATATTCTCTCCACGGTTGGCGGCATGAATAGTCTCTGCCGTACCGATAGCAGCCAGGTCGCCATCACCCTGATAAGTAAATACCATCCTGTCGGGTAACAATCGCTTGACAGCTGTAGCTACTGCCGGTGCACGTCCATGAGCAGCCTCCTGCCAGTCGATATCGAGGTACTTATAGGCAAAAACGGCACAACCCACCGGTGCGACACCGATGGTCTTTTCCTGTAAGCCTAACTCTTTGATCACTTCTGCAATCACTTTATGTACTACTCCGTGTGAACATCCGGGACAATAGTGCATGTGATTATCGTTCATCAACTCCGGTTTTGCATAAACCAGATTTTCAGGACTTACTATATTGTTTGCGTTCATAATGATTGTTTTTTTGAACTGAGAAGTTAGAAATTAGAAGTGGAAAAGTCATTCTTAATTCTTAATTTTTCACTTTCTACTGAATCTGACAATAAGATAAAATACGATAGTTGCTCCGGCAAAACTCCAAGTGAGAATCATATTCCTTTGAGAAACAAAATATACTACAACTGTTGCCACGAAAGCAATCATATACAATACCATGAATATTTTCCTTATTTTGGGATCCATTCTTGTATTTTATCTATTGAACTATTTTTTCTTTTAAGGCATTGAGCACCTCATCGGGTGTAGGTACGATTCCACCCAAACGACCGTAGTGTTCTACGGGGACTTTCCCGTTCACCGCAAGTCGTACATCCTCTATCATCTGTCCCGCATTCAGTTCCACAGAGAGCATACCCTTCACCTTATCGGCATAACTGTGCAGTATTCTGGTCGGGAAAGGCCACAGTGTAACAGGTCTAATAAGTCCTACCTTAATTCCTTCCGCCCGTGCCATTTCAATAGCCTTTAGACAGATGCGTGCTGCAGATCCAAATGCCACCAATATATAATCGGCATCATCGCATTTCCCCTCTTCATACAGCACCTCGTTCTCTTCCACGACACGGTATTTCGCCTGAAATCGTTCGTTATTCTTCTCCATTAGGGCAGAATCGAGTTCAAGCGAGGTAATGATATTGGGTTCCCTGTCCGGTGTCTTCCCTAAGGTTGCCCATGGACATTGAGCCCTCACCTCCTCTTCGGTCCGTCTGCGTCGGAATTCCGGAAGTCTTACTTTCTCCATCATCTGTCCGATCACACCATCGGTCAGGATCATCGCCGGATTACGATACTTGAAGGCCAGGTCAAATCCAAGCGCCACAAAATCGGCCATCTCCTGGACAGAGTTAGGGGCAAGAGTAATCAACTTATAGTCACCGTGTCCTCCTCCTTTCACCGTTTGAAAATAATCGGCCTGTGATGGCTGGATCGTCCCCAAGCCGGGGCCTCCCCGCTGCACATTCACGATAAGGCAGGGCAATTCCGCTCCCGCCATATAGGAGATTCCTTCCTGCTTCAGGCTTACACCGGGACTGGAAGAGCTGGTCATAGCATATTTACCGCAAGCTGCACCTCCATAAACCATGTTGATGGCAGCTACTTCACTTTCGGCCTGTAATACCACCATCCCTGTCGTTTTCCAGGGGGCTGCTTCCATGAGTGTCTCTATTATCTCCGATTGGGGAGTAATGGGATAACCGAAGTAACCATCTACCCCATAGCGGATAGCCGCATAGGCAATGGCCTCGTTTCCCTTCATCAAAGAAATTTCTTCTGACATAATAATTAGTTTGTTTCTATTCTCTTTTGAAGAAGATCACACCACTTTCTTCCGATAGACCGTTATACATCCTTCAGGACATACAAATCCACAGTTCGCGCATCCAATGCATTCATCGGGGCTCTTCATATAAGCATAATGATACCCGCGATCATTCACTTCACGCGGCTGCAAATCCAGCGTATCGGTTGGACATGATACAACGCAGAGATTACACCCCTTACAACGTCCGGTATTTACCTCTACATAACCCTTGACTTTTCCCATTATTAGATATGGTTTTTTGATTGTCTGTTACAAATGTAGCAGTTGTTTTTCAACAACTCAATTTTTCTATGTTAATTTTTCTCCTTTTGTTAATAGTTCTCCTTTTTAGATCCCACAGGCTGTATGATGGCGAACAGGTGTCTCCGCTTTCGTTGTGTGCATTTTGTAAAACTCCTATTGATGAGTTTTGTGGATGCTTCTACTTAAAAGGGAATAAATATCCTTTTTCATTGAATCATTTAACAATTCCATATGCTTTTGCATCACTTTTTCATCATACCGAATGGCGGGCCCGGTCTGAGCCTCGTACGGATCCATCACTGCCACTTTCGCCACTGTTTCGGTAATCAGTGGATTCAACAGGTGAAAAGGAAGATCCTCTTCTCCCATAATTTCCGATGCAAGGGTGTACATATGATTGGTGAAATTACATGCAAAAACAGCCGCGAGGTGGAGGAAACACCGCTTCTTCCCTGATAGTATATACACATATTGCGATATCGTTTCCGCCAGGGTTTTCAGCAGGGCTGTAGTTTCATCACTCTCCCCCTCTACAAAGAGCGGTATATCCTGAAAATTCACTTCTCTTTTCCTGGTGAATGTCTGTAATGGATAGATGACTCCAATCCGTTTATGTGGAAACAAAATGGAAACGGGAATACTTCCTGCGGTATGGGCCCACACGCCTGTGGTTGGGGGCATTTTCGATACAATATCCGGCAGGGCGTCATCTTTTACTGAAAAGATATAGAAGTCGGCATTACGATAAATAGCATCAATGTCATTAATCGGCTCAGCATCCACCTTACGAGCAAGCAGTTCCGCATTGTCAAGCGTACGGCTGTATACCTGAACAATCGAATTGTCCACTTCTTTCAGCGCCATGCTCATGTGAGTAGCTACATTTCCCGACCCGATGATAACAACATCCATGTTATGAAATGATTACATTATCGATTGCTCCGGTTGTGCTCAACCATTTTAATTCCCACTTTCTCAACCCCACGCAACAGTTCATCTTTCATACCTTGACGGATTGTCAACCTGTAGTTGGTGACCGAATCCCGTGTGATGAAAGTACGATAAGGCAAAGACAACTGGTTTAATCCTCCGGCACTACTACCCAACCATTTTCCATGCGTATCCGCCAACAGACAACGAATTGTATCGGTACAAACAAGTGAATCTGTCAGATTCTGATCTATAAGCAACCAAAGATCACGATAAGGATAACTACGGTTAGTAGCCAGTTCCACTGTCACATCATATCTTATCCCAAAAGCAGTCAATGAATCCAGAGAAAAAAAAAGGAGGGAATCACGATACCATTTCCCGTTCTCAATATGGTAAAACCGGGAATAGGTCTCTCCTCCCGCACAAGACGTCAGAATGGCGAAAAGCAAACCAATAAATAGAAAGATATTACTCTTTGTCCTCACCCGGAGATCTCCTGTTTCTGGATTTTCTGTTCTCTGATAAATTATCGGGGCGTCTTTTACGGGGTTTCCGTCTTCTTTTTTCCTGGCTTCCTGCCTGATCATCGAAACGGGTAATACTCTGGTCTCCGAGAATATCGCCGGGATAGGCTTCATTCTGAGGTTTTTCTTCCGTCTCCACTACCAACTTCACAGGCTTTTCCCCTTTTTTATTCATCCTGATGATTTCGAACACACGTTCTTTATCTATTGTCACTAAATTGGTAGCATTATACTTATCTGACGAATAGGTGATCCGACCGGAGAAAACGTCGGTTTTGAAATGGTAATAGCTCCCATCTTTCGTCTCCAGCACGATTTCGCGTGAAGGCAGGGCACGTTGTGCTTCCACATAAGCATCCACTTCGTAGTTCATGCAACACTTCAATTTTCCACATTGTCCGGCTAGTTTCTGCGGATTAATGGAGATATCCTGACACCTGGCGGCAGAAGTAGATACCGACACGAAACTCGACATCCAGCGGCTACAGCACATCTCGCGTCCACACGGGCCAATGCCGCCGATACGTCCAGCTTCCTGACGCGCACCGATCTGCTTCATTTCGATCTTCACCCTGAATTCGGCGGCCAACACTTTTATAAGCTCGCGGAAATCGACTCTATCGTCTGCAATATAGTAGAAGATGGCTTTGTTTCCGTCTCCCTGATATTCCACGTCGCCGATTTTCATCTTCAACCCCAGTTCTTCGGCTATCTCGCGGGATCGAATCATTGTAGACTGTTCACGAGCCTTTGCCTGTTCGTATTTCTCCAGGTCGGTAGGGCGTGCAATACGGTAAATCCGTTTCAACCCCCCATTGACATCATCCCGAAAATTGTTCTTCTTCATCTGTAACTCGACCAGTTTCCCGGTCAGGGTTACAGTTCCTATATCGTGTCCGGGTAAAGCTTCTACCGCGACTACATCACCCAGTTCAAGTTCGATATCGTTGCTATTGATATAATAGCCTTTACGTGTGTTTTTGAACTGGACCTCCACCATTTTCGTTGCTTTCTGCAACTCCGGGAAGTCGTGTAACCAGTCGTAGACATGTAGTTTATTATTATAACGCGTACATCCCCGGCAACTCTTCATATTTCGTACGGTAGTCGCACTCAATGGTGCAATGTCCGCTAATCTGTCTGCTAATTGTTCTTTGTCCATATATATATTAAATCGTCCTACCGCTCCCGGCAGACTAATTGAATTTTAAATCCAAATTAAAGATCGACATAGTCAAATCTTAAATCTGAAGTTTTAAATCTGAAATTTGAATGCAAGTTACAAAATTATTTTCTTAAAAGCACCGTCACTTTCAGACAAAGATCAAGGAAAATAATTTTGGCATTACCATTTTGTTCTATCTGACGATAAGCGAGTGAAAACTCATCACTCAACGCTTCTATATTTTTTTCATTGATAAAAGGAGCGAAACGCTCTCCAAACTCCCATTCTTCACCACTCAGATAAATCATTTCCGGTTGATGGAGATTACTCACAAAATATTCCCTGAACAACCTCAACGAATAGAACAGAAAACTTTTTTGCATCTCCCGTCCGATCCCTGCGATCTCACTGGCAATCTCTTTGATGGCTTTAATCTTTCCTGAAAAGGCATTCCGCATCATCTGTCTGAATAACTCGAAGAAGTACTCCGTATGTTCCAATGCCTGTATGATCTCGATAGCTTTAGTAAAACTCCCATTGGCTATATGCGCCGTCGAGCGGGCCTTTTCGACCTCCAATCCGAATTTCTGCTGTAGCGCAATTATCATCTCTTCCTTTTCAATAGCCCGGATGTGTAAAGGCTGGCATCGTGACCAGATGGTTTGCAATACGTTTTCCCGATCTTCCGAAATCAGAAGGAAAACGGTATATTCAGGCGGCTCTTCCACCAATTTCAACAATTTGTTGGCACATGCCTCATGCATCTTTTCAGGTAGCCATACGATCATAATCTTGTAAGCCGCTTCATACACTTTAAGATTAAGTTTCCGGATGATCTCATCGCTCTCTTTCGAATAGATGATTCCCTGTGCATTCTGGGCATCAATAAAGTTGAGCCAGTCATTGAGATTAAAATAGTGATGATTCGACAAGAATTCACGCCATTCAGGCAGGTACTGGTCGCTCACCTTCGATTTCACCACGGGAAACACAAAGTGCAGGTCGGGATGTGCCAGTTTATCGAATTTATGGCATGAGGGGCATTCTCCACAGGCATCCTCGGCACCAGGGTTACTGCAATTGAGGTATCTGGCATAAGCGATTGCCAAGGGTAACTTCCCCACCCCTTCCGGGCCGTAAAAGATACGGGCATGCGGAATAAACCCCTGCCGCACCGAGTTAATCAGGTGTTCCTTTACATCGTGGAGTCCTATGACATCGCGAAAATACATTTAGTATATCTCCCTTGCTACCCTACACACACTTTCGGTAGCCATCAATGAATAGAAATGAATACTTGGAACTTGATTACGGATCAACTCTTTACACTGTGCGGTACACCATTCGGCACCCACCTCTTTCGCCTCATCATCATCTCTGCATTTACGAAGTGCAGAAGCCAGTTCTTCGGGAATATCGGTTCGAAAAATACGGGGCAGCGCAGTAAGTTGGTCTTTCAAGTGGATCGGTTTGATACCCGGAATAATAGGAACTGCAATTCCTGCATCCCGACATCTTTTTACAAACTCAAAATATTTATTGTTATCGAAAAACATCTGAGTTACAAGATATTCAGCACCATTATCTACTTTCATCTTAGTATAATAGATCTCCGAGTCCATATTGGGCGACTCCTCATGTTTCTCCGGATAACAGGCCATACCGTAGGAAAAGGGTTCCTCGGGAGCGGTAAAGGGAGAGCCGTCAAAAGTGATACCCTTATTAAAGTTATTCACCTGCTCCTGCAGGCCAGTAGCATACGAGTGGCTATCCATCTTTCGCTGTTCGACATCTAACTTCTTGCTATCACCTCTTAGCAGCAGCAGATCGGTAACCCCCAGGAAAGAGAGATCAATCAATGCGTATTCGGTCTCTTCTTTCGAGAAGCCCTGTGAAATGATATGGGGAACCGCCCTTATCCCATACTTGTTCTGTATGGCAGCGGCGATAGCTACCGAGCCGGGGCGTCTACGCACATTCACCTTACGGTAAGTACCATTTTCGTCTTCCTTGTAGATGCTCTCGCTATGATGCGTCGTGATATTGATATATTTAGGGTCGAACTCCTTCAGCCGGTCAATAGTATTATACACCTGCTGAATGCTGTTTCCCTTCAATGGGGGCAGCAGTTCGAACGAAAAAGCAGTCTTCCCTGTATTGTTAATTAATTCTGAAACTTTCATCTTCAATTGATTTGTTGATTCCGACAAGTCGGGACAAGTTATGAGGATTTACTCATTTGATGATTGTTTGCGACTATTTAAAAATAGCCCTTACCACATCCATACCATTGGCATACAATACCAGACCTAAAAGTAGCACCATCCCTGCAACCTGGGCATATTCCAGGAATTTCTCGCTGGGCTTCCGCCGGGTAATCACCTCATAGAGGAGGAACATCACGTGACCTCCATCAAGGGCTGGAATAGGCAGGATATTCATAAAGGCAAGGATCACCGACAGGAATGCAGTCATCTCCCAAAATCCTTGCCAGTTCCATTGTGCCGGAAAGAGATTCCCGATTGCACCAAATCCACCTAAAGAAGAGGCACCAGCTTTCGTAAACACATATTTAAACTGTGCCACATATTCTTTCAATTTATTAATACCCAATCTTATGCCAGCCGGGAAAGATTCGAAGAAGCCATATTTAAGTGTGACGGTCTGATAGACCTGATACATTCCCTTTGCATAAAAGCCCAAAGTTCCGGCCGAATCTACATCTATGGATATTACCTGTAGCGATCCGTTACGGTAATAATCCAACGTAACTTGCTGGTTACGATTATTGTCGAGAACAGCACGCATTTCACTGAAAGTCGGCGTAGCCACGCCGTTCACACCCACGATACTATCGCCAGGAGTCAGTCCCGCCCGAGCAGCAGCCCTCCCTTCTATTGTCTCATGCACCACGGCAGGAACCCTGAAAGCAGCAAAACCCTCTTTATCTTTCAGCAGGTTTTCCATTAACCCTTCCTGCATGGTCAGTACAACCTCTTTTCCGTTACGCAATACCGTCACCTTTTCAGCTCCGGCTACATCGAGCAATGTACGGACACCGAAGCGTTGCAGCTCTTTATTATCGGCTTTTAGCAAAACATCACCATCCTGAAATCCTGCCTTATGAGCAGCCTGACTGAATTCCATCCCCTGTGTCACATTCTTCAGAGGAAGATAGGTATCGTTCCAGGTAAAGAGTACCATCGAATAGATAAAGAATGCAAGCAACAGGTTGAACAGTACACCTGCCACCATTACCATCAGTCGCTGTCCGGCTGGTTTGGAACGGAACTCCCATGGTTGCACGGGTTGTGCCATCTGCTCCTTATCCATCGATTCATCTATCATTCCTGCAATTTTCACATATCCTCCTAATGGCAACCAACCGATACCAAATTCTGTATCGCTGTTTTTGGGTTTATAACGAAAGAGTGCAAACCAAGGATCCCAGAAAAGATAAAACTTCTCCACCTTGATCTTGAACATCCTCGCAAAAATATAATGTCCGAACTCGTGTACGATCACCAGTATCGACAAACTCAAAATGAGTTGTAACGCCTTAATTAAAAATGTCTCCATTCAGTTATCACTACACACACCTTAGCGGTATGCCATTTTATCAATTTGTAAATTCAATTATTTGTTCTCTGGTTATTTCTCTTGCTTCGGCATCGCTCTGCAGATAGTCGCTTAACGACGGTGATTGCACGAACGACGCTTTGCTCATAGTTTTTTCTATTAAACGGCTCATTTGTATATAGCCTATCTTCTCCTTTAAAAAGAGTTCCACTGCCACTTCATTGGCAGCATTAAAGATACAGGGCATATTACCGCCCTTCGCAATCGCTTCATAAGCGAACAAAAGGCCAGGAAATCTATCCGTATCGGGAGGCTCAAATGTCAGTTGCGACAGTTCAAGAAAGTTCAATGGTTTCACATCTGATTCCAATCTGACCGGATATGAAAAGGCATACTGGATAGGCATACGCATATCCGGTTCTCCCAACTGAGCTATCACAGAACGGTCTTCGAACTGCACCATGGAATGGATAATCGACTGGGGATGTACGAGCACTTCTATCTGAGATGGCTCCACTCCAAACAACCACTTGGCTTCGATCATTTCTAAACCCTTATTGATAAGGGTGGAGGAGTCGATAGTAACCTTCTCCCCCATATTCCAGTTAGGATGTGCAAGGGCCTCTTTCCTTGTCACATGACGCAACTGCTCCTTCGAGAAAGTCCGGAAAGGGCCACCCGAAGCGGTAAGCAATATTTTCTCGATCTTATTATCACCTTCGCCGTTAAGGCATTGGAAGATGGCCGAATGCTCCGAATCGACCGGCAGGATAGGAGCCCTGTGTTTCAGGGCCAAAGAGGTGATCAACTCACCGGCCACGACTAAAGTCTCCTTATTGGCCAATGCGATGGTTTTACCTGCTTTGATGGCGTTTATAGTAGGCTGTAGACCCGAAAAACCGACCATCGCCGTAAGAACAATATTGATCTGTTCGTCCTGCACCACCTGTTCAACCCCTTTGCTTCCGCACCATACTTTGATAGGCAGATCGCTCAATGCCTGTTTCAGTTGCTCATATTTCGATTCATTAGCAATCACCACCACTTCAGGGAGATAGGTGCGTGCCTGTGTAATAAGCAAATCGACCCGGTTATTGGCCACTAAAGCATACACCTCAAACTGGTCGTGATGACGGGATATAACATCAAGGGCCTGCGTTCCGATTGAACCGGTAGAACCTAAAATTGCTATATTTCGTTTCATGCTTGTCTCATTCTTCAATCAATCCCTGGGGAAGATACATCTCAATCAGATTGTTCTCTTCATCGATAGCTGCAATAAAATCCTCTGTAGCAGGGATAAGACACTCTTTTTCCTCTTTTCTCACCACAAAGAGCACATTCATGGTGGAATCATCCACATCTTCTATGACACCCAATTTTTCTCCATGCTGGTCAACTACAGTGAAGCCTGTGAAATAATCCCAATCGGCCATATCCTGTTTGGTTGGAGATTTCACCAGTTCGCGTGGTAGATACATATCCATGTTGACATATCGGGCCGCTGCTATCTCATCGTCGACATCCTCAAACTTTACCCGGGCAGTGACATCAGTTGAATAAGTAAATTCCTCTATAAAGAAAGGGACGGGAATACCCTCTATTTCCAGGAAATAGTATTCTGTTTCCACATCTGCATACTCTGCCTTGCGGAATCGGATAATAATCTCACCCTTTATTCCGTAAGGTTTCTGTGTACTTCCAACCTGTAGGATATCTTTTCTGGAAATCACTCTCCGTTATTTTCTACGTTGATACTTTATATTCTTCATCTTTTCCCGGGTGCCATTTACTTTCATCTCGGGGATCACATACTCTTCCACTTCGATTTTTATCTTCCCTTCAGACAGAGCATAGAGGTCATGAAATATCTTCTGATCCTCTACATCCTTATTCCATTGAGAGTAGGAGCGTTTCATCTGGCTTAGTAACAACTTTACCAGGTAATCTTTCTTTTCTCCGTCCTCCATATTGGAAGCGATCTTGATCATTCTTTCCATGATCTTGCCATAATGACGATACTGCATTGTGGGCCGGCTATAATCGAGATGACCGGGAGGAGTATTCAATTCCTCGGGGGTGATTATCTCGTAAGGATACTCGATATCGAGTTTAAAGTCCGACATAATGGCCAAATGATCCCAAAGGAGATGTTTGAAGTTATTGACATCGCGAAGGTGGGGAAACATACTCCCCATAATATCGATAATGGTATAGGCACACCTTTTGCGCTCATCGGGATTTTTAATACCCACGCAGTGATCTACCATATTCTGGATATTGCGTCCATATTCGGGCAACACCAGTTTTTTCAATTGTGTGTTGTATTGCATTTTCAGTTTTTGTTCTATTGTAAATTTAGTTTATAGAAAACATTCAATTATTATCATACGAATTCACCTGTCCACTTACCTTTCCACTCCTGAATCATCTCAACTTCAAAATATTCCCCTCTTCAGGTATGTATTCGTAGCTTTTTTTGTTAATTCGATATAAATTACGCAGTTGAATACCATATTTCTGCGAAATGCTGTACATGGATTCCCCCACCTGTACGGTATGAAATTCATACTGCATATCGGCACGTGGCTTTTTCCTCTGGAAATAAACGATATCACCCTCGCTAAGAGGGAAGTCTTCAGGGACTTCGTTGAATTTCAACAAGTCCTTTTCCTTGAACCCGAATTCCTGTGCTATATTGGCGAATGTATCACCATCGACCGCAATCACGTATACCAGGCCATGAGTGATATAGGGTTGGTGTGTCCAGGTTACCTGTGCCACTTCTCTTTTGCGTTGCTCATTCCGCTCCTGACGGCTTATTCCTTTCCGATATTTTACATCATCGAAGCGATACAACTCATAATCCTCGATCAGTTTGATCAACTTGTTGGCATAAGCCTTATCGGTGGCGTAACCCGATTTTTGCAATCCCCTGGCCCATCCCTTATAATCGGTGATAGAGAGATCAAATAAAGTTTTATAGCGACTACTATAAGATAAAAACTCCGAATGATCCTGATAGGAATCCTCTACACTGTTATATTTCCGAAAGCAATCGTTGGGTGTATCGTCGGCAGCATAAACAGTTGATCCGTTCCACCCACGATTACATTTAATTCCAAAATGGTTATTGGAGCGGCGTGCCAGATCACTCATCCCCGCTCCCGATTCCAGAATGCCCTGTGCCAATGTAATGGATGCAGGTATTTTGTATTTCTCCATATGTTCTACAGCCAGATCACTATATTTACGAACATAATTCTCGTAGGTGCTCACTCTGGGCTGTGCCGACAGTTGCTGAATCGTGCCAAATAAAAAGGAGAAAACGACAAAGAGCAATAAAATATATCTATATTTGCGAAACAAATTTTGCATTATGAGAGAAATCAATTTAACCACAAAGATAGCTGTTTATCCGTTAGCGGAATGCTCCGAAATAGAAAAAAAACTTATTGAGGCGGCAAAAGAGGCTACAAAAAAAGCCTATGCTCCCTATTCGGGGTTTAGAGTAGGAGCAGCAGTCCTGCTGGAGAACGGTGAAATTATTTCCGGTAACAACCAGGAGAATGCTGCTTATCCGTCGGGATTATGTGCCGAAAGGACCGCCGTTTTCTTTGCCAATGCCAACTATCCCGATCAGAAAATTGAAGCTATCGCAGTGGCGGCCTGGCATAACGGAAAATTCACCGACGATGTGATCACACCCTGCGGTGGCTGTCGTCAGGTGCTATTAGAGGCAGAGAGCCGGTTCAATGCACCCATGAAGATACTGATGTACGGCAACGAAGCCGTCTATCTTCTGGAAAGTGCGAAAGACCTGTTACCACTTAGTTTCGGAGACGAGATGTTAAAATGACGCTTCGTAGAGTGTCACCAGATACCATTTCTCATCGATCAGAGCAAAGTAGTAATCCGCATAAATACCGTTGTTAATTCCACGGATTTCCACTACTGCTGTATCTTTCCGGTAACGCACACCCTGATAATACTGATCATAGGGGCGTGTCAAATAAGTGCTGTCATAGCTAAGGTCGAGCAGTTCCCATTCGTACCTCCCTACCGTCTCCTCCATAGGAGCCATCCCTTCATGTTCATTATCGGGAATAATTACATTGATCGGGAATTTAATTCTCTCCATCTGAAATGTTTCATGGGTGCTGAATTTACGAATAAACTGGTCGAAATTCTCCTCTCCGGAGATATTTTCCTGTACGCTGTTCACCCCTCTTGTTTCCGTATCCACCTTTCCTTCATCCGACAAATGTCCTTTCTTCTCCCCACCCTGTGTACAGGAGAAAAGGAAAAGGGCAAACAAGCAGAAAAAGAGACGATTCGAAATTTTCATTACCGAGTAGACACTTATTGATCGAGTTCTGATTCCAACGATCTGTTATTTATCACACAAAGGTATAAAAATTAAGGTGATAATCAAATAGTAATCTCACTATTTTTATTTCCTGTCATATCCATAAAGAGTAAAAGAAAATATACTTATCTTTGCTTTTATAAAAAATCGGTACTGAATGAATCTTCAAAGGGAAATAGGTCATTTGTTTTCTGCACAACAGAACGATTGGGAGCAATTAAGAGATGGCATTATACAGTTGGATAATCTGCGTGAGAAAGTGTTTACATGGGGAGGCGATTATCATGTAAAATTACAGTATAATCCTGCGCGGATAGTCTCTACTGCAGCCACTATCAGCAACGAGGCGATTGAAAAGCGCCCCTGCTTCCTCTGTGAATCCAACCGTCCTATTCAACAAAGAGGAATTCCTTTCATGGAGAAATATATCATTCTCTGCAATCCGTTTCCCATCCTCAAAAATCATCTCACAATCCCTCTCCATTCACATGTACCGCAGCGCATCCGGCAAAAAACGGGAGACATGCTCGCATTGGCCGAGCAACTACCCGATTACCTGATTTTTTACAACGGCCCTAAATGCGGTGCCTCCGCACCCGATCATTTCCATCTGCAGGCGGGACTCAAACAGCCTCTGTTAATACAAGGCGATAACGAACTCCGATCCTGTTTGGTAATCGAAAGTGAAAACAAAAACGAAGCACAAGGGCTTTTTGAGGATGTGTATCAATACTTTCATCATCTTCAACCGGAGGAGGCGGAACCGATGATGAATGTGATCGCTTTCACCGAAGAGAACAGATATAAGCTCCACCTCTTTCCGCGTAAGGTCCACCGCCCCGCGCATTATTACGAGAAGGGTAAAAGACAATTACTTATCAGTCCCGGTGCACTGGACATGGCCGGATTGATGATCTGTGTAAGGGAGGAGGATTTTGAGAAAATCAGCAAACATGACATTGAAGATATTTACTCACAGGTATCCATGCCTGTTATTTAAAATAAAGAGGAATGGAAAAATCAGAACTTATTTTGCTTAATATTCATGGAGAGGATAAACCGGGTCTGACAGCAGCACTCACAGAGATACTGGCACGACACGGCGCTTTTATTCTTGATATCGGACAATCGGATATCCACAGGAATCTGTCACTGGGTATCTTATTCAGGTCGAAGACCAACATCTCCGGTGAAATCATGAAAGATTTGCTGTTTAAAGCATATGAGATGGAAGTGAATGTCCGTTTCACACCTATCCCCGATGAAGAGTACACCAACTGGGTTGGTTTACAGGGAAAGAATAGGTATATCATTACTCTTTTAGGGAGGATTCTTACAGCTAAACAAATCGCTGCGGTGTCGAGAATTATAGCAGAACAAAACCTCAATATCGACAATATAGTACGCCTCACCGGCCGTATTCCGCTTGACGAAAAACAACGTGCAGCACAATCCTGTGTAGAGTTATCGGTCAGGGGTACACCCGTCGACCGCCAACAGATGCAACAAGCATTTTTGGAACTCACCTCATCACTCAATTTCGATATCTCTTTTCAGGAAGAGAGTATGTTCAGGCGGATGCGCAGGTTAATCTGTTTTGATATGGACTCCACCCTCATCCAGACGGAGGTGATTGATGAATTGGCCGAAAGAGCGGGAGTTGGCAGCGAAGTGAGGGCCATCACTGAACAGGCCATGCAAGGTGAAATTGATTTCAATGAAAGTTTCAGGCAGAGGGTAAAGCTGCTGAAAGGCCTGGATATTTCCGTTATGAAAGAGATTGCCGAAAACCTGCCCATCACCGAAGGTGTAGGGCGATTGATGAAAGTATTGCAAAAAGTAGGATTTAAAACCGCCATATTGTCAGGAGGATTTACCTATTTCGGCAATTATTTGAAAGAGAAGTACGGATTTGATTATATGTATGCCAACGAGTTGGAGATTGTAGATAGTAAACTGACCGGCAACTATTTGGGAGATATTGTAGACGGTAAGAGGAAAGCGGAACTATTAAGGCTCATAGCCCAGGTAGAAAAGATCGACCTGCGCCAAACGGTAGCAGTAGGTGACGGAGCCAATGATCTTCCCATGTTGGGAATAGCCGGTTTAGGTATTGCTTTTCATGCCAAACCAAAGGTAAAACGGAATGCAGGACAATCGCTCTCAACAGTGGGTATTGACGGCATCCTCTATTTCCTTGGTTATAAAGACTCTATGCTCGACAGCGAGATTATTAACGGTTAATTTTAATCACAAAAAACAGGGTGGTATGGATTTTGCAGATATGTTATTAAACCGTTTCGATGGTGAGGCAGAAATGAAAAAAAACAATAGTGCATTAATCTGTTTTTCTATGTTGGAAACAGGTAAATTATTGAGCAGGCTGGCCATCCGTATTACCCGATCAAAATCGGAAAAAACGTCCATCACGCTCCTGTACTTTATTGATAAATCGGAAGAGATGCTCCATAGTGAAGATATGGACGAATATCAACACAAGATCATCACTGATTTCATACCCACCGAAGAGAAAGATAAGATCACGCTGCGTCTTTTTATTCGGTCATCTGAAGATTACTATGCAGATATCATACAGATTTCGGAGGAACAGAAATCGAATATGATATTAGTAGGAATCAATAACAACGAGTTCAGTTCCCGATTACTAAAGAAATACGGACAACTCAAAAGTGAGCCTGCAAACTCAGAACTTTTCATACTCGATCAGTTTGAGGAAAAGGAGGCACAAGCATTGAAAAATATCAATGCATTACTTAATCGGGACACAGTGTCAATAGGTCTATTCTTTGATAGTGGTACGACTCTGTTCAGGAGATTATTTATTCCTATTCTGCAAAAATCCGACATCCATCTCTTCACCTATCTTTACCGGATCGGGCAGCAGGAGAACATGAAGATGATGATTTGGGATGCGATCGGTATTATTGAATCGGATGTGAAGATACAGAAACTCTACCAGTTCATTAGTAAAAAAACCGAAGGACGCATCTATTTATGGGACAATAATAAGAAGATAGGGAGCGACTTTATTCAGGAACAGGATCTTGTTATTATCGGTACGGAAGGATGGAACAAATTGATCTGCACTCCACTTCCATGGACTGACAGTCTCCC
Source organism: Proteiniphilum sp. (assembly GCF_034927365.1). Lineage (GTDB taxonomy): Bacteria > Bacteroidota > Bacteroidia > Bacteroidales > Dysgonomonadaceae > Proteiniphilum. Next base: position 84,370 of record NZ_JAYFQD010000033.1, read on the forward strand.
CTCGACACTGATCATCAAAGAGACAACAAATTCAATCCAATTATGAATTCATCCGATATAAAGAATAAACTGGCCCTTATTTACACATACATCGAGCAAAAGCAACTGAAAGATGCCCTTACGGCGATTAAGGAGCTTTCAGCCATGCAACAGAACTGGGCGGTAACGGAAAAAATCACAGAGTTAACCACCAACTATCAATATATGCTTCATTACCTGATTGAAGGTAAAAAAGACCCGGAACAGCAACGTATTTATAATAAATTGATTCGTGATATATATACCGTGGCAGAAGATGCTGCGGAACAGCTACTGTTGCAAGAGAGCTCTTCCATCTTTTTCGATAAAATGAAATTGATGGAAGTCCGCCCACCCGTAACAATAGAAGAATACAAAACAATTATCACCCGACAGGCAGATACCCTGTCTTTCATCGACCTGCTGGAGGAAAGTTCTGAAAAAGAGTCCAGAATCAGACAGAGTACCATCACCCGTGAAAATACGCAACAAGATTTGTTTTATACAGTTTTTGCTTCTCCACGGGCAAATGAAGATTTTATTATCGCCTGCCGTAGCTTTATGGAAGAAGAAGCTGTACCACAGCACGACAAAGCACTGTTTATCTCAGCATTGACGATAAACATTCTGCAGCGTTTCGATGCACGTAAGATTGAGCTTCTACTCGACTTATGCAACCATCCGGAAGCGCAACTGGCCATCCGCGCAGTGACAGGTATTATTCCTATTTTCCAGATATACCATTCCCGGTTAGCGTTATATTCCGGATGCAACGACCGGCTGACATTGTTATCTGATGACAAAACTTTTGGGCGTCGTTTTATCGCCGCAATCATTGGTTTTATCCAAGCACATGAGACCGAGAAGATCACAAAGAAGCTAACTGAAGAGATCATTCCCGAAATGATGAAACTGAGCCCGATGATCGGCAAAAAGATCAAACTGGACGAATGGATGGGCGAAAGCGGATTCGATGAAAAGAATCCCGAATGGCAAAAGATACTGGATGAAACAGGATTAACTGACAAATTACAAGAGTTTACCGAGTTACAGTTGGAAGGTGCCGACGTGTTCCACTCTACCTTTTCGAATCTCAAGTCTTATCCTTTCTTTCAGCAGATGAGCAACTGGTTTCTGCCCTTCACCCCGCAACACAGTAGCGTGCAGCCGCTCTTTGCCGACCGGTCGGAAAGAGATTCTCTTGTGGAGGTCCTTTCCGGATCATCGCTCATCTGTAATTCCGATAAATACTCCTTCTGCCTCAGCATCATGATGATGCCCGATAACTACCGGAGGATGATGGCTTCCCAATTGGGAGCGGAGAGTGATGAACTGAAGAATATGGAGACGGAAGAAGAGGCGTTGAAACCTTTCCAAAAGGAAGAAACAATGATCAAGCAATATATCCAGGATCTCTACCGCTTCTTTAAATTGTTTCCCCGTCGCATCGAATTCCGCGATATTTTCGAGTTGCCACTCAACTATCATCGGTTACCCGCGTTTCAACCAGCGGTGATGCAACCCAATCACTTAGAAAAAATAGCGCTCTATTATTTCGAGAAAAACAATTTCACCGAAGCACTCAGCGCCTATACCCTATTGGCAGAAACCAGGAATGCCAAGAGTGAAGTCTGGCAGAAAATAGGTTATTGCCGGCAGATGATGGCAAATATGAAAGGGGCTCTGGAAGCCTACCTGCATGCCGATCTGATAGAAGAGAACAACACTTGGGTGCTTGGCCGCATCGCACACTGCTACAGGATATTGAAAAAGCCCGCCATAGCGTTGGAGTATTACCACCGTCTGGAACAATTCCGTCCCGACGACTTGAATATACAGCTAAATATCGGGCATTGCCATTTGGAGTTGAAAGAGTATGACAAAGCGCTCAACTACTACTTCAAAGTGGAGATGCTCAATAGCAACCATACCCGTGCTTGGCGCTCCATAGCATGGTGCGCTTTCCTCTCACGTAAACTCGATGTGGCTGAACGGTATTACGCCCGCATATTAGAAACTAAACCCAATGCCCACGACTATCTCAATGCCGGGCATGTGTCACTGTGCCTTGAACAGACAAAACGATCAGTAGAACTGTATAAACTTTCTCTCGACAAAACAGGCAATTTTGAAACATTCCAATCGATGCTCGCCGAAGATGAAGATGAGCTACAAGAAGCAGGGGTAGATACCTCCATCCTGCCTATCATATTAGACAAGATCAGGTACGATAAGGAGGAGTAGCAGGAACATGACCATATAGTCCGTTTTGAACTATAAAATCATATACTTTAGGAGGGAGGAAGCCGCGCATATTCTTCCCGTTCCGAATGCTTTCACGAATAAATGTGGAGGAGACCTCCACGATGGGAGCGTCCACCACTCTCACCGAAGTGCTTAACTGATCAGGAATCACCACCGCATCTCCCAATCGCGGGTAAACAAGAAGTGGATAGTTGTTTACCAGCTTCTCACACTCTTTCCATCGATGTATTTGTCTCCAGTTGTCACCGCCAATAATGAGGGTGAAACCTTTATCGGGGTGTTCATTTGCCAGTTTTGTAAGGGTATCTATAGTATAGGAAGGACGGGGCATATGAAATTCCACATCCGAGACCTTCATTCGATCGAACTCCTCCAATGCCAATCTAACTATTTCCAGACGCAAGTCGTCATCCAGGAGATCTCCAGGATCTTTAAGCGGGTTATGCGGGCTCACCACAAACCACACCTCTTCCAAATCGGTGAATTCGCAGATATAGTTAGCCAAAATGAGATGACCGATATGGATAGGATTAAATGATCCGGAAAAGATACCAATCGATTGTTGTAACATATACTTCACACGCTTTTAAACAGAAAAACCGATGTGCGGAAAATACACATCGATTTCTCTAATTTATTTCTCAGGTGCCCCGTCACCTGTTCCTTTTAAACAGGGAAATAATCCAGAGTAGCAAAACTGCACCGACAAGGGCTGTAATAAGACTTCCTATAACTCCATCTCCGGTGCTGATACCCAGCAGGCCAAAAACCCAACCTCCGAGAACACCACCTATAATACCTACCAAAAGATTTACAAGGAAACCAAATCCACCACCTCTCATCAAATTACCTGCCAGCCAACCGGCCACGGCACCTACTATGATCCACCATATAAAACCCATAACCATTAGTTTTTAATATTAATACTCTTTGACAAGAGATCAACTCTCCTAATTTGTTAAACATTATCAGTTTAGAAATTGTTTAAAAATATCAAAGAATATTAGTTAACTTAACTCATTCTCTGCTTGTAGTCTTCATAACCGAACCGGCGATAGAGTTCGAATTCTCCCCTCGCAGTCCAAAGCCCGATAGAGGGATGGGATACACCGTTAAACATCGTGGTCTTTACAATTGTATAATGAATCATATCTTCAAAAACTACCTTGTCACCTATCTGCAGCGGTTCATTAAACGACCAGTCTCCCATAAAATCACCACTCAGGCAACTGTTTCCTCCCATGCGATAGGTCGGCTTACCCGGTACCGGCTCCTGGCTTGCCCCACGGATACGGGGTTTATAAGGCATCTCTAGACAATCGGGCATATGACATGCGAAAGAGACATTAAGCATCGCAGTCTTTATTCCCCTGTTGTCTACTATATCAGCCACCGTGGCTACCAATACTCCGGTTTCCCAGGCAAAAGCGCTACCCGGCTCCATAATAATTTCCAGATGGGGATAACGCTCTTTCAAGCCGGTCAGTACCTGTATCAGATGTTCCACATCGTAATCCTTATGAGTCATCAGATGTCCACCACCAAGATTGAGCCATTTCACCTGTCCGAAAAGATAACCGAATTTCTGTTCCACCACCTCCAGTGTCTTTTCCAGATCGTAAGAATTATTTTCACACAGGTTATGAAGGTGCAATCCCGTTATTCCTTCGGGCAACTGCTCCCCTATCCTATCGGCAGTAACACCAAGCCGCGAACCGGGAGCACTGGGATTATACAGATCGGTATCGACCACCGAAAATTCCGGGTTAATCCTTACCCCACATTCTACTTTCTTCCCTGACGCCTGTACCTGCGGGTAGAACCGTTCGAACTGCGAAAGCGAATTAAAGGTGATATGGCTGCTGCATTTCAAAAAGTGGGGAAAATCGGTGTCGGTATATGCAGGAGCATATGTATGGGCGAGACTGCCCATCTCTTCGAATGCCAACTGTGCTTCCGCCACTGAACTGGCAGTAGAATGCCCGATATATTCACGTACAATCGGGAACGCCTTCCACATGGCAAATGCTTTAAAAGCCAGAATAATCTGTACTCCACCACGATCCTGCACCGATCTGATCAACCGGAGATTACGCCGCAGTAATTCCTCTTCCATCACAAAACAGGGAGAGGGTATTTGTGAAAAATCAATCATCATTTACTCGTTTTATTCAACCTCACCATAAACGATCCCTTTATCACTCCACTTCTTCAAAAAGAACTCCAGGGCATTCAGGAAGCGCTGATAATCTTTATTATCAGCACCAGTCCAGCCTGTTTCGGCATATGCGGCAATACGCGGGTAAATCTTCATATTCATACTCTCCACTGTCGGGATAAATTCACCCCACATCTGACAACCCAGCCCCAACACAAGTTTCTTCTGTTCCGCGGTCAACCCTTCCGGTACCGGATTGAATTCGTAGGATTTCTTTAAAGGGATAGACTCGTACGAATAGTCTATATAAGTATAACTGTGGTAAGAATTCACTACTTCATATCCTTTTTCAATAGTCTCTTTAATTAAACCCGGATCACCTTTCCAGAAGTGGACAATGGTACCCTTGGCCAAATGTACATCCCCTTGGGCATCCTCTTCTGCCTGGTATTCGTGTAGCCTGGCACCCGTTATTTCATTCCATCCCATCATGCGACGATTTTTGGAAGCCAACACATTGGACATTCTATTGGTAAAAAAGACCTGTAATTCGGCAGGAGTCTTCAAGTTGTTCTCTTTCATGTAAGCTTGTACGAATGGAGATTCATTCCATTGGTTATACCTTACCTCATCACCACCGATATGGATGACCGATGAAGGGAACAAGGCAATCACCTCATCAATCACATCTTCTAGGAACTGCACGGCTCGTGGATCAGCCACATTTAAAACATCATACATTACCCCAAATCTGGCCGGCACTTTGATTTGCTTTCCGCTTGTGCCTAACCAGGGATAAGAGGCTATTGCCGCGCTTGAATGGCCTGGCATATTGATTTCCGGCACAATCATGATATGACGTTTGGTTGCATAATCAACTATTTCCCTGATTTCGTCCTGAGTGTAAAATCCCCCGTGAGGCTTCCCGTCGAATATGTTACTATGAAAATTGTTTATCTCCGACGAATCGCGGTAGGCCCCCACCTTTATCAGTTCAGGGTATTTCTTTATCTCGATGCGCCATCCCTGATCGTTTGTCAGGCCCCAATGAAAAACATTCATTTTCAGTTCGGACATATTATCCAACAACTCAAAGACGACATCCTTTCCTTTGAAGTAACGCCCCTCGTCAAGCATGAAAGCCCGCCATGAAAAGGAAGGATAATCGGTTATCACCGCCTTCTGTACTACAAAGCGTTCTCCGTCAGCCTTGATTATTTGCCGTAAGGTTTGAATTCCGTTTAACACACCGGCGGGTGAATTGCCCTTAATAACAATATTCCGCGAAGCTGCATCCAGCACATATCCTTCTTTTTGGCCGGTCAATAGAGCCGTATCCAATTCCAGCACAATATCAGCGTTTCTCTTTCCTTCCTTCAAATTAGCCTGCATAGAGAATTCAGCATTCAGATAGGACTGCAAAAGTTGTGCCTCACTGAAAAGGTCGGCAGGAAAAGCGATGTCAGGCTGTTTTTTCAATCTGACCATTCCCATAGAATATTCAATCTTCACAGGCTGAGGAATAATAGTATACTCCTCAACTTCGGATACCATACAGGAATAAAAAAAGAGAAGGCTAAGTAAAATAAGTGTTTTTATATTGTTTTTCATAATGATGTGTCAGTTTGGCGGTATGCTCCTATATGTACTTTTTCCCAATGGAGATTATCGGTGTCGGCAGGTGTTCTCTCCTTCTCTTTTTTACCAAAGGCAATCATACAGAGAACTTCCAGCGGCATGGGGATCTCCAGCACATCATTGATATATTCACTGGCAGATATACTGTCTGAATAATTCCGGTTTCTCACCTGCACCCAACAACTACCGATACCCAGTTCTTCGGCCTGCAACTGCATATTGATGGCGGCAATGGAAGCATCTTCCACCCAGGCATCACTTACCAGAGGATTTCCCAGGACAACAATGGCAAGGACGGCATCGGCAATAAATACCGCACTACCCGGTTTACAAACTGATAATTTGGAGAGGGTCTCTTTCTCTTCCACAGCAATAAACTCCCATGAGTGCCTGTTTTTGGAAGTGGGAGACAGCAGAGCCGCTTCAATAATTTTCCGGATCTCATCAGGAGATAACAATTCTTCAGTGAATTTCCTGATGCTACGGCGCCGGACAAGTAAACTTTGAAAATCGAACATTTTTTTACAATTCAGAGCACAATGATACAAAAAATTCAGAGATAAAACGTCATTTTCCAAAAAATCAAGATGACTTATCAGATATTAATATAGAACCATTCTAAATTGGGATATTTTTTGTTACTTTTGCAGAGCGTTTTCTTTAAGTAATGAACAGGAATAGAGTAATAAAAAAGTGAAAACGCCTGTTTTAGTAAAAAAATTGATTTTACGGTATGTATCATTCTTCCAGAATTAGAGTAAAGCCCTATATGAAAATGGCCGACCTGATTGACGGCAATCCTTATCTGTTATTGATGTTACAGCATTTTAACATCGACTTTCGGGTAAGTGACCGTACCGTGCTGCAACTTTGTAACCAATACGGTATCAGTGAGCAACTCTTCATCAGCATAGCCAATCTTTACAACGGTTCCGGAATTAGAGGAGAACAGCCCTTCACTAAAAAGGATCTGTTGCGGGTAATCGATTTTTTGAAGAGTAGCCATAATTACTATCGCTTCGACAAGTACCCGCAGATCAGCACTTATATCCGTCAATTACAAGAAAATCATCCCGAAAAGGAGTTGAAGTTATTAGAAAAATTCTTCAATGAGTATTTTACAGAGGTAAGGGAACACCTGGATTATGAGGATGAAGTGGCTTTCCCTTATTTCATCACACTTCTGGACAGGGAGAAGAGTGTTCATAATCAGGAAGTTTATTCATCAAGGGAATACAGTGATCATCATACTGATATCGAACTGAAGTTGAAAGACTTGAAGAATCTCCTGCTTAAATATATTAAAATCGATAACGATTTGGATCTTCGTCGTAAATTGTTTATGTCTCTTTACGAACTCGAATTCGATCTTTACATCCACTCCCTGATAGAGGAGACTATTCTGATTCCGTCGGGGATAGACATTGAAAAGGAACAAAATGAATAAGTCTGCACAACTCCATATAGCCATCCTGGAATCTTCGAAGATTATTTGCGAAGGTATACAGGCTATTCTCTACCAATCAGATATGGATTGCCGTATCTACAGGTTAGAGACACTGGACGACTTGATCGAACTTCTCGAATCCAATTCCGTCGACATACTAATTGCCAATCCGTTACAATTTGTGAACCGGGAAAAAGAAATCAAGAAAATCAGGAAGAGTTATCCTGCTATGGCTGTTGCCGGCATTGACTTCGGAATGATGCATAAACCTTCGACACTCACAGACATCACTTTTACCCTTTACGATACCACGGAACACATCGTGCATTTACTTTTAAAGCTTGACAAACAGAGTCAATCTCATCCAAGTGAAAAAGAGGGAGAAGAAAACCTCACTAAAAGAGAGATCGAAGTTCTGACCGGCCTTGTGAACGGAATGCTGAACAAGGAGATTGCCGATGCACTCAACATCAGTATTCATACCGTAGTAAGGCACAGGAAGAACATTGCCATGAAAACCGGGATACGGAGCCAATCGGGTCTCACCATCTATGCTATTTCCAAAAAAATCATCTCTATCGAGGATATAGAGATTTAGTTTAACAAAAAAATTACGGCTTAGTTAAACAATTCAACGCAATAGAGCGTTCTCTTTTAACACTATTAGATTTCTTAATTCAAAATATTTTATTAGTGTTACAGCATTTTTTAATCATTGTAAAATTTTATAGTAAAAGGCCCCATGAAAATTCATGAATATCAGGCAAAAGAGCTATTTGCAACGTATGGGATACCTGTCGACAGAAGTGTAGTATGCCGTTCAGTGGAGGATGCAGTCAAGGCATACAGTCAGTTGGATTCACAAAAAGTGATCGTAAAAGCACAGGTACATACCGGAGGCAGGGGAAAAGCAGGTGGAGTAAAACTGGCAAACGGAGAGGTAGAATTGCGTAAACATGCCGCCGCCATCCTCGGGATGGAGATCAAGGGGTTTACTGTCGATCGTATTCTGGTAGGCCAGGCGATTAACATTGAGAAAGAGTATTATGTGAGCTATGTCATCGACAGAAAATCAAAATCCGCCATCCTCATGTTAAGCAAGGAGGGAGGTATGGATATTGAGGAGGTAGCCCGCATATCACCCGAGAAAATTCATAAGTTTGTCATTGATCCCTCCATAGGTATACCCGACTATCTGGCTCGTGAAGCAGCATTTAAATTACTCGACGACATCAAACTGGTACGGCAGGCTACTCCAATCTTCCAAAAACTTTATAAGCTTTTCGTGAATACAGATGCCTCTTTGGCAGAGATCAATCCGTTAGTGCTCACCACAGAAGGAGAGATCATGGCCATCGATGCAAAAATGACATTCGATGACAATGCTCTCTTCCGCCATAACAAAATAGCAGCGCTCAATGAACCCTCCGAAGAAGAAAAGAAAGAACAAAGTGCTAAAAACAAAGGATTCAGCTATGTAAATCTGGGAGGCAAAATAGGATGTATGGTGAACGGCGCTGGTCTGGCAATGGCCACTATGGATATGATTAAACTCTATGGCGGTAACCCTGCCAATTTCCTTGATATAGGTGGAAGCTCTAATCCTACAAAAGTGATTGAAGCAATGAAACTGCTGTTGAGCGATCAGAACGTCAAAGTGGTACTTATCAATATCTTCGGTGGCATTACCCGTTGCGACGACGTAGCAAAAGGTTTATTAGAAGCTTTCAAGCAGATAAAAACCGACATACCAGTCGTGATCCGGCTTACCGGAACCAATGAGAAAGAGGGGCGTGCCATGTTACTGGAAACAGGTCTTCATGTAGCAGACACGATGGGGGAAGCAACCAGTAAAGCGGTTTCAATGGTCTAATTCGGCTTCGCTGTTATTCATGCTTCGCATGTAATTTAGTTGTTATTCATTCACACGTCGCACGTAAATACAACCAACAACAACTGAATAACAATCGAACAACTACTGAATAACTATTGAGCAACTATTGAACAACGATTAAATAAACATACAAAATATGAGTATTCTGATAGATAGTAATACCCGAGTGATTGTACAGGGAATAACCGGCCGTGACGGAGGTTTTCATACATCAAAAATGAAGGCATACGGCACCCATATAGTGGGTGGAACATCACCCGGCAAGGCGGGAGAGTTAGTAGACGGAATTCCTGTATTCAATACGGTAAGAGATGCGGTAGAAAAAACCGGTGCCGACACATCGGTCATTTTCGTTCCGGCTCCCTTCGCAAAAGATGCTATGATGGAAGCTGCCGATGCCGGAATAAAACTGATTGTCACCATCACTGAAGGGGTACCTACACTCGACGTTGTGGAGGCATACCACTATATTCGACGTAAGGGAGCTAATCTTATTGGTCCCAATTGTCCCGGGCTGATCTCTCCGGGAAAAAGTCTGATAGGCATCATGCCTTCCATGATCTTCAAGCAAGGAGGAACCGGCGTAATTAGTCGCAGTGGCACACTTACCTATGAAGTAGTTTATAATCTTACTCAAAAAGGAATTGGACAATCTACGGCTGTGGGTGTAGGAGGTGATCCTGTGGTAGGGCTCTATTTTATCGAGTTACTTGAAATGTTCGAAAATGATCCTGAAACTGATTCTATCGTGTTGATCGGTGAAATCGGAGGAGATGCCGAAGAACGGGCAGCGGCATATATCAAGGAACATGTCACCAAACCGGTAGCCGTGTTTATTGCGGGACAGCAGGCGCCTCCAGGCAAGCAGATGGGACATGCAGGCGCTATTATCTCCAGCGGAAGCGGTACAGCTGCCGAAAAGATAGCGGCTTTCGAGGCTGTAGGAGTGCCAGTCGCTCAAGAACCAAGTCATATTCCCGAACTTTTAAAAACCAGAAAATAATCTTGATTCAACGATACGAAAAATCCCTCTCAAAAGAGAGTTTAGTATAACTGCTTTTTTGAGGGGGAATTTTTTGCAATAACCCCTAAAGATCTATTCCGACCTTTAGGGGTTATTATAACTTGAGCTTTCAGGTAGTTTTTTAACTAATTCACTTAGTCAACAAAAGCGTGCCTGAAACCTTTAATCTTATCCCAGTTACCACGGGTAAAGTCGGGTATGGCAACAGAAGCACTATTATTCTCAATGGAGATACAGCTTAATTCAGCCAGAGAACACCACTCGGCCAGGTCATAGACATCCATATCAAGCGGTAATCCATTGCGAAGACAATAAATCAGGCGATAATCCATGATAAAGTCCATACCACCATGACCACCCACCTCTTTGGCTTTCTCTTCCAGTTCACGATGAATACGATGTTTATATTTCTCCATCAAAGCCTCTCTCACCTCTTTCGATACAAAGTCATGGGCGCTCAGGTTCTCATGGTCCGGCACATCACCTTCTGCAAGCGCATCGCCCTCAAGGGCATAACCCTGAGTAGGATACTTATTGGCAAACCCTTTGGTTCCACTCACCTGATACATGCGGCTATAGGGACGGGGTGAAGCAACATCATGTTGGATATGGATTGTCTTTCCCTTCTCCGTACGGATCATCGTCATCGTATGCTGTCCGTTCGCAAACTGGTAAGCACTGTCACGATCCACTCCTCTTTTCTCTATCATGTATTCAGGAAGATTTGCTGGCTTAGTGTCCATTGCTACCAGGACATTCATTTTATCTCCACGGTGAATATCCAAAGCCTGAGCTGCAGGACCCATACCGTGAGTGGCATATACATCTCCACGGAACTGCCTGTTATATTGTAAACGCCAATCTCCTTCATAATCTCCCCAGAAGTCACTCAGATTATGGATATAAGCTCCCTCGGTGTGAAGAATCTCTCCAAAGAGGCCTTTCTGAGCCATATTCAGTGTGGTTAACTCAAAATAATCATACACACAGTTTTCTAACTGCATACAATGTTTTTGTGTTCTCTCCGCGGTATTCACCACATTCCATATCTCTTCGAGAGTCATCGCCGAAGGCACTTCACATGCCACATGCTTTCCCTGCTCCATCGCATAGATCATCATGGGCGCATGTTTTGTCCAATCGGTCGCAATATAAACCAAGTCTATATCATCCCTTTCACATAACTCTTTCCAGGCCTCTGCGCTTCCACTGTAAGAAGCGGCACGGGGCAATCCGGCTTTATCAAGAATACCCTGGGCTTTCTCTACTCTGTCGGCATGCAAATCGCACAAAGCTATTATTTTTGTACCGGGAATATGTGTAAAGCGCTGTACAGCACCGGGACCACGCATACCCAAGCCTATAAATCCGACCCGTACAGTATCGATCTTGGGGGCAACCAATCCCAATACATCTTTTTGTCCTGAAGAACGTTTGGGCACATCCGTCTGAATGGTATACCCGTTACCGGATTTTTCCGTTGCTGGAGTACATGTTACAAAGAAAATCAGCAGTAACAATAAAATAAAAGAATTTGTTTTTGTCATATTGAATAAAGATTTGAATATTGAATATCTGTTATTGATCATTTTTTCCCATAAACTGCAACTATAAAAGGCCAATCCTTGTTTTCATAATGTTTAAGTCCTTTACGATATATAGATGCGATTTATGTCTGACCGCTTTATCCTCTTTCGCGCCACTACAAACAGTCACTTCGGAAGGAGAGATAATTTTATAAGAAATCTCTTGCACTTTAAAATCCTGGGCGTGAAGTTTTATAGGAGCCATCACGAGTAAGTAAATGAAGAGGCGACAGGAAAATTTATGGAATGACTTGACCATTTATAAAGTAACCTTAGTTTTATTTCCATCGTAAGCAACCGCATATACAATAATCTCATTTGTTGGCGGGCTATCCAAAGTAAACGAATTTCTGTTGGAAACGAAAAGCAATTGTTCTCCCTCGTACACTTCGTACGCCACCACATTTTTCCAACCATTCATTGTTATAGTAGATCCACTTTTAGTTGCTGTCCCCGGCTGAACGGTCAATCTGTTTTTGAATATCTCCCAATTGGCATCACAAATATATTCAATTTTTTCTGTCATGGGAGAATAATTCTTCTCTTTTATATCATTGATTAACTGATCGATCTGATATATAGTAATGGTAAATTTACCGGAACCATAGTCGTCGATTGTCCCATCATAGGGAACGAGATATCCCCAACGAGTGAAGAATCCGGTCAAATCGGTTTGAGTAATATCACACATCATCCTCACAAAATCAAGTTGTTGTTCACCGGGAGTAGGTTTATCGGGAGATGTGCGTACCCTTTCATATAATTCCTTATATGTATCATTAAAACCGCGGGCATTCGCAAAATAGAGTTGCAGTTGCCATAGTGACACAAGTTTACAGAAGACGTCCTCTTCCGCGGGATGAGGAGTTTTACGTATGAACGAGTTATGATAGGCTTTCTCATATCGGTTATTGTATCTGCCCATATTTTCGGTTTCAATTCGTGAAGGGTTTCCCCATTGTGTCTGCACATAAAGGGAATGGACATTATTGGTCACTTCGGTCATACCCAACCAACGGAAGCCGGGACGCGTTTGCAAGGTATGGCCCGTCTCATGGGCGGGTCCCCACGGTTCCGATTTGAAGCGTTGCAGCGAGAGGATATCCTGCTGCGTATCTGATATATATGCCGTACGATAAGAGGTAGCATACATGTACGAGGTGTACATGACATGAAAATAGGCACGATTGACAGTAGGTCTATTATATTTCATCAGACCCATAAACTCCTGCTCGAGGCGTACCAAATCATCGTAGGCTGCTATTAATTGAGGGCCATTATTTGCTGCATACGATCTGAAAGCTGCTGTCTCAAAGGTGAGGTGTGCATATTTTCCCAAGAGATCAAAATGCTTGTTGGTAGCGTTTGCTAAAAGCCGACTCCATTCTGAGGCATCATGCTTCTGCGAGTCAAAATAACCATTCACCTTTCCGGTAGCGAAGTGGACTGTTATCGGCTTTGCCGATTCATAATCGGACGTGTGGTAAAACAGGTAGGCCAATCCCTTATTTCGCGTCTTTATCTTATTGACTCCCGTTGTGAGGGGATAGAACGAAGCATTATTATACCCGTCTTCTCCCGGTGTATCGAGATCCTGAATCTTAAGGCTGATTGTATTTCCATGTGTATCCCCCACGAAAACAATCAATTCTTCATCTTTCGCCACTGCTATCCCTGTTGGATTATCCAACAGGCTTAAGGTAGATGTCTTATTCACTTTTGCCCATGCATCAGGATGGGGCCATGCCTTGTACTCCTGAATCCTAAACTCACGTGGATACTGATCATGAAACAGATACAAAGCAATATTACGATACAGCCTATTCGACACTTTCTCTATTTCATCGAGTGTAATGTCCGGCTTCAATTGAGTACAAGCCTGATCAACAAAGAGTTGTTGCGGGTTAAAATTATCGGGGTTGATCCGGTAAAATTCCATCTCGGCACAACTGGCAAAACCTTGTCCGTCTCCTGCACCGGATTTCACGACAAAACGGATCGTTTTTGGTTTGATCAGAGGTTGTGTAAATGCGATCTTCGAAGCTGAGCCGGATCCATTGAAATTATAATCCAATAGTTTTTTCAATACGGGTTCCGACTCGGTAGCCCCCCATATCTCAACCTCTTTGAAATTACCGTTCGACCCGCTGCTACGGGGATAGTAGACCAGATAGTCGATACTTTCCTGATTCTGGAAATGATAATCGAGCGTTATCGGGAAATAGTACTCACCGATATTATTCCAGTTAGAATGATAGATGGTCGTAAAATCATTGTCGAACGATTTTTCAATCTCTCCGCCAGGCTGTGGGTCCGGACTGGCTTTACCATTGCTTACCGGGACTTTGATATCATCTTTGATATCTTTTCCCGATTCTCCGGAATAACCCTCCTGCGCTTTCTGGACAATACGTATTTCTTTCTTGAGATCGCCACCCTTCTGTCGTACGGTCAATACGGCATTACGCACAACTTTATCACTGTTCCATACTACCTGGAACCAATGCTCTTCTTTGACCATTTCTCCCGCACGGACATCCGGTTTCTCTTTCACCCAGGTCACCTCTTCAGGTATAATCACATCATATTCAATATTGGAGGTGATTTCCAAAGAGATATCTCCACCATCGGCAGGTAAGTTAAAGGTCTCTGAAGATACTAATATAGCTGGTGCCGTACCTAATTGCTCTACTGATATCGTTTCGAAAAGGTTATCGGCAACCACTTTTATCTCTGCTTTACGCGAATCTGCCTCTCTGTTTTCTCCCACGGTTATCCGTAACGTGTTTTCACGACGTTCGACTCCAAGCCACGACTGTACATCGGGCTGGACAGATGCAGACCAGTTCTCCACACTCGTCTGCACGACAATATCGCGCGTGGAAGTCGCAGCTTTAAAATTGACTGTCTTTATTTCAATCGTAAGAAAAGGAGGGATACCATCTTCTTTCTCATCACAAGCCGTCAATAACGACAGGATAATGACGAAAAGAAACAGGAATAAAGTTGATCGTAGTCTCATCTCTTGAATATTATTGTTCAACAATCAATTAATCTTCGAATAATGTGATATCTGTTTTTGGTTTAGGCAAACTCATGGCTGCTATAGCTCTTTTAACGGAATCCACATCTTCCCGTGTCACTTCATAGCGATAGAATCCATAGTCATTGACCAATATTTCACCCACGTAAAAGAATCCCCAGCGCTCAAAGAACTCAGTCAGGTCTGTCCGGGATACTTCACAAGCCAGTCTGCAAAATTCCAGCATATTCAGATAATCCTTGCTACGGTCACCACCGCCGAGAGGTTCCTGTCGACGCATAGCAATCATCAGGTCGGGGTAGAAATCGGAATATCCCTGAGAAGTGAAATAGAGATGCAATTGCCAGAAAGGAACAAGACGATGGAATACATCGGTATTTCCACCACCTCCATATTGACTGGTAGAGACAGCCTGACCCGGGAAATAGAGGTAGGAGATCCCCTTATCGAGAATCGTTTCGCGCGCTTTTGCATAAATCCCCTGCTCGGAGAGGCGGCTTCTATTCCCAAGCTTTGTCGTGGAATAGAGCGTCATAATATTATTACTTACCTCGGTCATTCCACCCCATGTGAGTTGGGGCCGCATCTGAAGTACATGTCCCAACTCATGGCTAAACCCCCAGCAGGGATCGCCTTTGATTATGCTCGACGGATCGGCCACCAGCCTCATCGCCCAGTCTATATAGGCCACGCCATCCCGATCACGGAACATATAATAGTGGTAATTGATACGTGCCAGCACATGATTTGTAGGAAAGAACCTCTCCTTATTCCATCCGATAAAGTGACGTTGCAGCGCAACTATGCTATCAAAATTCTGCAACAGTTCCACTCCCCTGTTCCATGTAAACCGTTTAAGGCTGTCAACCGGAAAAGCCACTTGTATGTACTTGCCCCGCATATCCATCACCGGGCTGATCGCATTCTCAAGCAGGGTGTTGAAATCGCTGTCGGTATCTCCACGTGTAATATCGAAATAACCGTTTACCTTCCCGGTCGGAAAATGGACGGTAACCGATGCATGATCCTGAGGATTATCTTCGGTAAAATATTGAATATAGGCATGGCCTCCCTTTTCCAGACGAACCAGATTGACACCCTCCTGTAGGAAATGTGTCTCGCTCTTCAAACCCCATCCGGCAGGATCTTCATCGGGTTTAATCCCTTCCGGGGCCCGGCGAGTCCACTCCGGAACGATAAGTATTACCTTGGCACCTTTCGTTTCTCCGACAAAAATAACATTCTCACCTTTATCCAATACAATACCGGTTATTCCTTCATATTTACTGAATCCATCTCCAATACGCATTTTCTCGCCCAACACATCCGGGTGAAGATAAGGAGTATAATCAGCCAGTCGCAACCCCGGACTATATTTCTTTTCATATAACTGCAAGGCAAGCTCTCTGATCGCCGGGATTTTTAACCGTTTGATATCCTTCATACGGATATCCGGTTTCAATGTCGTGCCGGCCGGATCTGCAAAAACCCTACACTCCGCATCCAGTTTCGCCCGGGTAATGGCATTCTCGGGAAGCATCAGGCACTGCATTTCACCCAAACTGACCATATAAGTATCTGCAGACCGTCTATCCCGATAAGTATCGGTAATAATCAATTTAATTTTCTGGGGATTCCTGATAGGTCTATCCAACTCAAGGTGGTAGGGAGCATTCGAAAGAGAAGGATTCAGATCGGCCACTTTACGGTAAACACTTTTTTCCATCACCCATACTTCTGCTGTTTTAATAATACCATTAAGACCAATACCCCGAGGGGATAACAGTACCTTATCCAACCGTTTTCCCTTTCCCTTCAGATCGGCCTCGATAATAACAGGCTGCCTGGAAATTCCATCCCAAAGGGTATGGAAAATCTCGGAATCCTTCTCCCGTCGACCATCGGTAATATTATTTACTCCGGAATTAGGTTGTGCTATATCCGAAGGTGAAAGTGTAATATTCTCCATCGGAATAAGTGTTGCGATAAGTTTAAGGTCTCTTCTCTGTTGCGGATAAGCAACCGCAACAGTAAACACGAAAAGAAGGGAAAAAAGTGCTCTTACAGTCATATTACATTTTTAATATAATCAATTTACACGTCAAACAGCAAAGATACAAAATAATTTAAATTAATTTTAACGAATAGGAGTTTTGTTTTTATCATTGAATAAAGAGAGTTGAAAAATTACGACTAAAGCGTTCTTAATATTTCAGTTCCAAGGGATTTTGCTTTTAGAACCGATTGTGAATCTGCGGCATTAATAAAGTAAATGGATTTATCGGGCAGAACCAACTCTATACCGGAAGGGACCCTGTTTGGATTCGGTATTTTATCTTTATTCTGAAGATAGATATAGACCCAGAATTCACGGTTTCCAAAAAGATCCAAAGCCAGTAACCGTAATGTTTTACCTTGTGGAAGAATAACCTTTTTCACCTCTCCCTCAGACATTTCAACAATCGGATTGGATTGTTGTGCGGAAACAACATTTTCCTCAAGCGATTCTTCTTCTGAAAGCGACGCTGCATCTACCTGCGGAGGTACTACAGATATTCTCTCCACTAACGTTTTGTTTTTACCCGCGGCTCCTGTCCCCTTTGAAAAAAAAAAGTGATGCCACGACAATGGCTATCCCTCCCGCTATCGGGATCCAAACCGATAATGTTTTCTTATTCCTTCTTAATCCCTGACGGGAGCGGGATCGACGAGGTGGTGAGGACAACTTCTCATCTTTTTCATCTTCAACACCAGCTCCATCTTCAACGTTATCTCCAACACTTACTTCAGCGTCATCATCCTTTTCCTGTTCCCCCACCTCCAGTTCAGGAATCCCTGGAAACATTAAGCCTTCATCCAATGGAGTAGGTTCAAACGGTGAGAAAGAACTGTTTATCTCATTATGTAATTCTTCTGCTGCTATAAAATTGATAGTAGGAAATGACTCTGCTTCATTCTCCAGAGAAAGGCCTTCGAAAACAATTTCTACGGCAGGGGGCATCAGGAATCGCTCTTTGGTTTCCGGATCCACCAGGATATATTCGGGTTGAATATCGGTCTTCAAAGTTCCGAAATCGTCGAGAACCACAAAATTATTCATTTTTAATTCTGCACTCACCACATCAAGGATTGTTTGAATAGCGCCGACTACCTTTTCTTCCGGCCATTCAAGACGTCTGGCTACCTCAGCAATAAATTCTTCGTATATCATGCTAATCCCAATTTAAGATACTACATCCCAAATCTTACATCAAATTCTTCCCATCAAATCAAAAGGCATCGCCGCATAGATGTTCACGTCATAAAACCGGCCAATCTCCAAAGGAGTTTTCTTGTCAATCAATACTTCCCCATCTACCTCGGGAGAGTCGAATTCAGTGCGACCGACATAATATTCAGGATCTTCCCGATCGACAATCACTTTAAGGGTCTCGCCCACCTTCGCTTCATTTACCGACAGAGCGATTCCCTCCTGCAGTTCCATCAACCGGTTCATTCTTTCCTGTTTCACATCGGCAGGTATATCATCGGAATAATATCTGTAATTATGGGTATCTTCCTCATGCGAATAGGGAAAAGCACCGAGCCGTTCGAACCGTGTCTTCTCCACAAAATCGAGGAGCTCAAAATAATCCTCTTCAGTTTCACCGGGATGGCCTACCATCATGGTAGTACGCAGGTGGATACCGGGAACTTCATCACGGAAACGTTGAATCAGATCAATGGTCTGCTGTTTGGTGATATTGCGTCGCATCATTTTCAACATATGGTCGCTGACATGCTGTAAGGCAATATCCAAATAATTACATACATTGTTCCTTTCTCGTATCACCCGTAATAAATCCATCGGGAAGTGGGTGGGATAAGCGTAATGAAGGCGAACCCATTCCACTCCTTCTATATCAGAAACCCGTCCTATCAGTTCGGGCAGTTTCATCTGCCGGTATAAATCAAGACCATAATAGGTAAGATCCTGCGCTATAAACTGGAATTCCTTTACACCTTTACTCACTAATCGGCGGATCTCATCTTCGATCTCCTTGACAGGACGTGATTTATATTTTCCGGTGATCAACGGAATAGAGCAATAGGAACAGGTTCTATCGCACCCTTCCGATATTTTCACATAGGCATAATGGGGAGGGGTCGATAACGACCGGTCGAATTCCCACTCCTTATAATATGATTTACCCAGATCGGTAATAAGTCCTTTCCAGTCGAATTTACCGTAAAACCTGTCTACTTCAGGAATCTCTTGTAACAGTTCTTCCCGGTATCGTTCCGAGAGACATCCCATCACAAAGAGTTTTTTGAGTTTGTTTCTTTTTTTTGCTTCGGCAAAGGAAAGGATCATATTAATCGATTCCTCTTTTGCATCACCGATAAAACCGCATGTATTGATTACCGCAATATCGCCGCGCGGTGTTTCGGGATCATGCTCCACCGTATATCCATTGGCTACGAGTTGGCGCATCAGTAATTCCGAGTCCACAAGGTTTTTTGAACAACCCAGCGTAACGACATCTATCTTGTTATTAACCATTTATTATATTTAGCAATACCTTTAATATTATACTTCTCTCATTGGGTCATTTTACTCTCCAAAAAGGGAATCCACAAATTCTCTTCTATTGAATACCTGCAGGTCTTCCATTCCTTCACCCAGACCAATATACTTTACTGGTATCCTGAACTGATCGGAGATACCGATCACCACTCCTCCCTTAGCAGTTCCGTCGAGTTTGGTGATGGCAAGCGCCGTCACCTCGGTTGCCGCCGTAAAGTGCTTGGCCTGCTCAAAAGCATTTTGTCCGGTAGATCCATCGAGTACGAGAAGCACTTCATCGGGAGCATCCGTCACGATTTTCCCCATCACATTCTTAATCTTGGTCAGCTCATTCATCAGGTTGATCTTATTATGCAGACGGCCAGCCGTATCGATAATTACCACATCGGCATCATGTGCTTTTGCCGAACTGACTGCATCAAATGCAACCGAAGCAGGATCGGATCCCATTTTTTGTTTGATTACCGGCACTCCTACCCGCTTCCCCCAGACATCGAGTTGCTCTACTGCCGCAGCACGGAATGTATCGGCAGCCCCCAGATAAACAGAGTACCCTTTTTGTTTGAACTGGTGAGCCAGTTTACCTATAGTAGTAGTTTTTCCTACACCATTTACACCCACTACCATAATAACGTAAGGCTTTTTTTCTTCCGGGAGGGTGAACTCCGACAAGTCATCACTGTTATTTTCAGTCAGCAGTAAGGCTATCTCATCGCGGAGCATGGCGGTCAACTCGTCTGTTCCCACATATTTATCCCTTGCTACACGCGTCTCAATCCGGTCGATAATTTTGAGAGTAGTATCCACTCCCACATCTGAAGTAATCAGTATCTCTTCCAGATTATCCAGTACATCATCATCAACTTTCGATTTTCCGGCTACAGCACGGGTGATCTTGGAAAAGAAGTTCTCTTTTGTTTTTTCGAGACCTTTATCCAACGTTTCTTTTTTCCCTTTTGTGAATCTATCAAAAAAGCCCATAGAACATTTATTACAATATCTTTGATTTTCCTTCTTTCTGCGCAATATAACATACAATCTGCACAACTTACAAAGCTACAAAATAGTCAATAAAAAACTTCCCCGCGTTTGAGCACAGGGAAGCTTTTACATATTTTTAACAGGCTTTTTCGTCAGACATCCATAAGAATAAACTTATACATTGGGCCCAACATTGAAAAAGTCGGAACAAATCGAATTTATTTCGAAAAATAATCTTTCACCTGATCATTCAGGATCATCTCTTCTTTGAAACTGTATGCACCGGTTTTGGGCGATTTTACCATTTTAATTACTTTGGTATGACTGCGACCGGTAGTTGTATTTTTGTCACGGAATCCCGCCACTGCTTTCTTTGCCATAGTCTATCTTGTTTTACTTGATTTCTTTATGAACAGTCATTCTTTTGAGAATAGGATTGTATTTTTTTAATTCCAACCGCTCTGTAGTATTCTTTCTGTTCTTTTTGGTGATATACCTTGAAGTACCGGGCATGCCACTATCTTTATGCTCAGTACATTCCAGAATCACCTGTATCCTGTTCCCTTTTACCTTTTTTGCCATTGCTGCTTCCTCCCTCTCGTTAAGCGTTTAAATATCCATTTGCAGCGGCTTTTTTCAAGGCTGCATCTAAACCTATCTTATTGATGGTACGCAAACCGGATGCCGATATATTAAGGCTGATCCAGCAATCTTCTTCCACCCAATAGAATTTCTTTGTGAACAAATTGACATTGAATTTACGTTTCGTTTTCTTGTTAGAGTGGGAAACGTTGTTGCCAACCATTGCTCTTTTTCCTGTTATTTGACAAATCTTAGACATCGCTATATAATGTGTTGTAATTATTATTCTACACTCACAAAATTCATCGGAAGGCAATTTTCCGATAAATCAGGGCGCAAAATTAAGCATATAATTTCAATTTACCAAAGCTTTAGGCAAATTAATTTATAAAGAAATTAACTTGATAAATCGATCATGCCCACTTGTATGACAACAGAGGGTTTACTTAAATAAACCCGATACATCTTTATATAAACCATTCAAAAATGAAAGCGTGGCTTTTCGGGTACTACTCCTCGTTTGTCCCTCTTCTCCCGAAGCACTCACCGCCTGATCAGTAATGATCTGCTCGGCTGTAATTGTCTTTGGCAAAGAGGATGTACCCTGCTTCGGAGTACTTTGATAGGTAATGTCCCTCACCACCAATACACATCCGGCATTGGCTACAGAAAGGTCGAACCGATAGTTCATCACTGTTTTCTCAGCTACACCAGCAAGTTCGGTCTTTGCACTTACTGTGACCGATTGGTTTTTATCGTCGAAACGAATGCCTGATACTAACGGACTACCCGTATATTTATCTTTTACCCATTTTTGCAGGACAGCATATCTCTGATTGGCGGAGATCTCCTGATTGGCCAGTATGAATTGCTCAAAAACCACTTTCCCATTCACAACCGGCACATTGGTAAAACCTGCATCTACCTGCCCGGTCATACGTGACAAGCCGATGATCAACATACTTACAATTAATATATACTTCTTCATATCAGTTTCATTTTTAGAATCAAGAACCAAAATTTTCAGAACCAAGACTATGTGAATGTGCAAATTAATTAATATCCCAATATACCAATTTAAATACAAATCATTCAATCATTATTCATATTGGACACATTAAAATTACTTATCAATTTCAGACCCCGTTTCTTAATTCGGCACATTAAACATGTAATTAGACTACAAACCTACGAAAAAGATTAAAAACAACCAGCACTTTTATAAAAAACAGCCGTCGAAATTTTATTTATCATTTAAAAAACTGTACTTTTGCAACTCGAAAAATAAAACATAACATTTTTTCAATAAAATATGTCTGCTAAAAAAACAACAGA
The DNA here is from genome assembly GCF_034927365.1 of Proteiniphilum sp. Classification (GTDB taxonomy): domain Bacteria; phylum Bacteroidota; class Bacteroidia; order Bacteroidales; family Dysgonomonadaceae; genus Proteiniphilum. Next base: position 106,908 of record NZ_JAYFQD010000033.1, read on the forward strand.
ATCGAAAGCCGAAAAGAATTTTGAAAATATCGGGGAGGCACTCACCACTTCCGAACAATTTCTCGAAAAAAATCAGAAGGCTATTATCACCGGATTAGTGATCGTGATCGCACTTGTAGGTGCTTTTCTTGCTTACCACTATTTATATAAGGTACCTCATGACCAGAAAGCTCAGGAGGCTATCTTTATGGGTGAACGCTATTTCCAGAACGGAGACGACTCGCTTGCAATTTTTGGTAACGGAAACGACTACATAGGGTTTGAAGCCATTATAGACCGTTATAAAGGGAGCCGGACTGCTGATTTGGCCCATGCCTATGCAGGTATCTCTTACAACCGGATGGGTAATAGTGAAAAGGCTCTGGAACACCTGAAGAAATTTAAGGGTGGAGATCTGCTGATCACACCGGCCGTTACAGGTGCCATAGGAGATGTATATATGAATATGGGGCAGACTGACCAGGCCATCAACAATTTCCTAAAAGCAGCCAAAGAGGCTAACGACGAAATGCTCAGCCCCCTCTATTACAAGAAAGCGGGAGAAGCTTATTTAGGTAAAGCCGACTACGACAAGGCAATTGAGATTTTCACCCGTATCAAAGACACTTATCTCAACGCTCCCGAATCACGGGAGGCGGAGAAATTCATCCAGCAGGCTCTATTCCTGAAAGGAAGCAACTAAGCGATATGGCTACAGCATTGAATAACCTCTCGTCATACGATCCCACGGTAGTCCCTAACGGGGAAGGAAGGCGGGTAGCTATTGTGGTGTCAGACTGGAATTCCTCCGTCACCCATAGTTTGCTTAACGGAGCAACCGATACACTCTTAAAATTTGGGGTATCAGCCAATGATATAATCATTGAACATGTACCGGGGAGTTTCGAGTTGACTTATGCTGCAAAAGTTATGATCGAAAGAGCAAAGGTGGATAGTGTAATCATCCTGGGATGTGTCATTCAAGGCGAAACACCTCACTTCACTTTTGTCTGTGACAGTGTAACCGAAGGTACTACCCGGCTCAACCTCAAATATGATGTACCGGTAATTTTCGGCTTGCTCACCACTCTTACTCTCGACCAGGCACAAGCCAGAGCCGGCGGCAGGCACGGAAATAAAGGAGATGAAGCGGCCATCACCGCGTTAAAAATGATGGAACTTCAATCGAGATACAAATAATTTTTTGTATCTTTGTACTTTCAAAGGGCAGTTACCAGAGTGGCCAAATGGGGCTGACTGTAACTCAGCTGGCTTACGCCTTCGGTGGTTCGAATCCATCACTGCCCACCAATCAATTTGCCAATGTGCAAATCAGTCAATGTGCCAATTAAAAACGGAGAGCGG
>NZ_JAYFQD010000009.1:0-241430 GCF_034927365.1 Proteiniphilum sp.
GAACAGAGAAGTTAAGCCCGATCGCGCCGATGGTACTGCATGTCTTGTGGGAGAGTAGGTAGCCGCCATCCTTTACAGGAGCCCCCGTGAGAGTAATCTTGCGGGGGCTTTTTTTTCATGCCATAGAACACTGTTTTAGAATATCCCAGGGAGGGCTGGAATTAGTGAAAACAAGAGAAATGAGATACTGGAAACTGTAACTGAATATCTAAAATCATCATTAACTGTGCAACGTTTTCATCCTTTTTACATCTTATATACATAAATTGGAGGCAACTGTAGCATAATGCAACGAATTAAACTTTTTACTGTTTTGTTTGTTCAAAGTGATGTACAAACTGGTTATATTTGCTACGAGTTATATAATGTGTAATATTTTAATTGAATAACTATATGAAAAAATTATTATTTATTCCCGCATTGCTTTTTATCGCAATTTTATTTATCTCTTGTGGTGGCGACAAAAAGCCAGGTGATCTCCCTGTACAGGTAAAAGCAGCAGCAGAAAAGACTTTTCCTGCCTTAGTTGCCACGGAAGGGGTAGCCCAGAGTGTTGAAGTTGAATTTCGTGTGGAGGATTTTCCTGGTGTAGTTCAGTATAAGAAATGGATTAAAAATGCAGATGTTCCTATGTCGACTACTTCTACCTATATTGAATTGAAGGGTATCTCTGAAGAAGATCAGGTAGAACTGAAGAATGTAACCGTTTCATTGGCAAGTGTTCCTGCTAATCAGTTTTCTTTTCGAATCACCACAATTACAAATAATGAAAAATTTGCAGCGGATAGGACAGATCGGGTAACCTTTATGCAAGCTGTTATGAATGAGGTTGTAAGTAAAGGTTCTTCCAAAATTGTTTTGAAATATACCCCGGGTACTACTATGGTCAATCCGAATGTGAAAATGACTATACGAATAGATGCCGAATTCTTTTTTAATTGATTTTTAGAGAATTATCATAACAAAAAAGGTTGCCCGGAAGCAACCTTTTTTGTTATGTACTAATTATTACTATTGCACCGGTTCGAGGTATTGCGAGTAGCAATATCCTTCTTCACCATCCACATCACGTACCAACCACCACTGGTCGTTCGTTTTACTGATGAGTGTGATAATCTCTCCCTTTTCCGCTTTGCCAACGATAGGTTGATCCGTTCCCGGACCTTTGCGGATGTTCAGGCGACTTTCCTGGGTAACCACTCTTACCTTTCCACCGTCGCTGACGGCAGTCTTTATATTCAATACCAGGTCGTTACTCTTGAAAAGAGGATCGATCCGTTTATAGATCTCCCACAATTTATCTTTCACGCTGGCAGAAGAGACAACTCCTTCTACTCTCAACACATCTCCTGATTCACTGACCGAAAGATTATTCAATCTGGCCAGGTCTACTAATTCTTTGTATTTATCTGTCAAGGCCATGACCTATTATTTTACTGTTAAGTTGTTTTCGATCTTTACAGGGTTCAATGCATTGATCTTCTCCATTAATGTTTGTAAATCTTTTTCTTTAATTTCACCGCTTAGCGTGATTACACCATCCTTTGCAGTGGCGGTCACGGTACCATGGTCTTTAAGTGCATCGGGTAATGCCGCATTAATAGTGGCATCGAGTGCTGTATAATCGGGTGCGGGTGGTACTACCTCTAATTGATTGATTACCGATTTTACATTCTTTACACCTACCACTTTGGTCTCAGCAGCGGCTTTCGTTGCATCATCTTTCACAGTCCCGGTCAGTGTGGCAACTTTGTCTTTTACTGTTACTGTAATACCTGCCAGATCAGGACTTGCTTTGAGCAATTCTTGTGCTGATGTTTGAATGTCAGAATCTTTTACTTGATTACATGATGTTACACTCACTCCAAGTGCAAGAATGAGTGTCACTACGGAAAATAAACGTAATGCTTTCATAATTTTCTTTTTTAATTAAACAAATAGTTATTTAAACGACAATAATAAAACGTATGAAAATTTGAATTGTTTTCAAACTAAGCAGAATTTTATGAAAGAATTCCATATTGTCAAAAGATCGGAGTATATCTGTGACAATAGGGTGTAGTTCCTTTGTATTCGTAATACTGCTGATGATAGTCCTCCGCTTTGCAAAAGGTTGAAGCGGGCTTCAGCATGGTGGCTACCTTATATCCCTTTTCAGTCAATATATCAATATACTTCTTTGCGATAGCTTTCTCGGCGGGATCGGAATAGAAGATACATGAGAGATACTGTGGTCCTATATCCGGCCCTTGTCCGTTGGTCTGAGTGAAATCATGCGTTTCGAAGAAGAGCTTCACCATCTCTTCATATGATGTCTCTGCGCAATCGAAAACCACTTCGGTTGTTTCCAGATGTCCGGTATTCTTTTGACATACCTGCTCATAGGTGGGATTTTCCACATGGCCACCCATAAATCCCACAGTCGTCTGTTTCACTCCGGGAGCTTTCATAAAGAAATATTCTGTTCCCCAGAAGCAGCCCGAAGCGAAATAGGCTGTAGCGAGCCCCTCTTTCTTTACAGGTACGAACTTCATTGATATGGAGTTCACACAGTGGCGTGTTTGCTTGGGTGTAAATCCTTCACCTGTGAAAACATGTCCCAGATGCGCTCCACAGTGATTGCAGATGATCTCTGTACGACGTCCATCGGTATCCCGCACACGTTTTACAGCACCCTCGATCTCATCGTCAAAAGAGGGCCATCCGCAATGCGACTCGAATTTATCTTCCGAACGGTAGAGTGGGGCATCACATCGTTTGCAGAAATATGTTCCTGCCATCTTATTATCTAAATACTCACCCGTAAAGGGTCGTTCTGTTCCCTTATATATGATTACTCTCTCTTCGTCGGGAGTTAATATATTATAGTCCATAATTTCATTTTTATTTTTTATAATTGACAATTGTTTTTGATTAGCCTGACCACATCCAAGAAAAAGAATGAGGCTAAACAGAAACAGTAGGGATGTTCTCCTCATTGCTATCATTGTTCTTTGATAATTACAGATATTTTATAAAAGCATACCGACTTCTTTGTTTTGGGTAGAACGGGTCGGTATCATTATCATAAGCTTCACGCTCGAAACAGATATTCCTGTACGCGGTATATCTGTCCTTATAGCGGATCCATTTCAAGAGCCATTCCATCACATACCATATATAAAACCCGATAACCAGCAGCTCTATCATTTGCCGTGTGTGAACGGATTCATGGGTAAGGATGCGTTCATCCAATCCGGACTCTTCCTTTCTCGCAAAGATGATCCCGAAAAGGTTGATCGCCTTGAACCCCTTTATCGGAAGGAAGTTGGAATAGATAACTCGTTTCATACGACCAAAGGTAGAAACATTCCGTAAATTTTGTAACTTTGCAGACTTAAAAATCGATAAATCAAAATATAGAATAAAATGGATATGATTTTCTCCCCCGCTCTTCCTTATAAAGTGGCTGATATCTCATTGGCTGATTTTGGAAGGAAAGAGATAGATATAGCAGAACATGAGATGCCCGGTTTAATGGCGATACGGAAGAAGTATGCTTCAGAAAAGCCATTGAGAGGAGCTCGCGTAATGGGTTCATTGCATATGACCATCCAGACGGCTGTACTGATTGAAACATTAGTAGAATTGGGCGCCGATGTGCGTTGGGCCAGTTGTAATATCTTTTCCACACAGGATCATGCTGCTGCTGCGATAGCGGCTGCAGGGGTTCCTGTTTTTGCATGGAAAGGTGAGACGCTGGAAGAGTACTGGTGGTGCACCGAGATGGCTTTACGTTTTCCCGGTGGGGAAGGACCCAACCTGATTGTGGATGATGGAGGTGATGCTTCGTTGCTGGTACATATGGGATATCAGGCCGAAGACGATGCTTCTGTAATCGACAGAAAAGGTTCTAATCGAGAGGAACAGGCTATCCTGAATACATTGAACCGGATACTGAAGGAAGATAATCAGCGCTGGCACAAAACAATTGCCGGGATGAAAGGGATCTCCGAAGAGACCACCACCGGTGTGCATCGCCTGTATCAGATGATGGAGAGAGGCGAGTTGCTGGTTCCCGCGATTAACGTCAATGATTCGGTGACTAAATCGAAATTTGATAACCTGTATGGTTGTCGTGAATCATTGGCAGACGGTATCAAACGTGCTACTGATGTGATGATTGCCGGCAAGGTGATCGTCGTTCTCGGATATGGCGATGTAGGCAAGGGATGTGCTCATTCAATGCGTACCTATGGTGCACGTGTGATCGTTACAGAAATCGATCCTATTTGTGCATTACAGGCTGCCATGGAGGGATTTGAGGTGACTACGATGGAGCAAGCGGTAAAAGAAGGTAATATATTCGTGACCACCACAGGAAACCGTGATGTGATTACCATTGAGCATATGCAGCAGATGAAGGACCAGGCAATTGTATGTAATATTGGCCATTTCGACAATGAGATACAGGTCGACCATCTGGTGAATTTCCCCGGAATTCAGCATCTGAATATCAAACCGCAGGTAGATAAATATACCTTCCCTGCCGGTAACTCGCTCTTCTTGCTTGCCGAGGGTCGTTTGGTAAACCTGGGCTGTGCCACGGGGCATCCGTCGTTCGTAATGAGCAATTCGTTCACCAACCAGACATTGGCGCAAATCGACCTCTGGAAGAATAATTATGAGGTAGGTGTTTACCGCTTGCCTAAACAACTTGATGAGGAAGTTGCCAGGCTCCATCTGGAACGGATTGGTGTGAAGCTGACTACTCTTACACCCGAACAGGCTGATTATATTGGCGTATCGGTAGAAGGACCTTACAAACCGGAGCATTATCGGTATTAAATAGGTGGTTAGGTGGGAAAGTGGTTAGGCGGATGTGTTGATGATCCGGAATCTTCGATTCATATATCTCGAATAAAAAATGCAAAAAAACTTTACTGGGAAACCTTTTCGATTTTAGCGATTTAGCCGAAACAGGACAAAAAAACCGGTTTTTTATGGCTTTTAAGGTTGCATAATTAAAATAAAGATTCTATCTTTGCACTCGCTTTTGCAAGAAAGCATCAGGTCGATTCGCTAGCTCAGCAGGTAGAGCACATCCCTTTTAAGGATGGGGTCCTGGGTTCGAGCCCCAGGCGGATCACTGGAAAGAGTAAAACCCTGATAATCAATCGATTATCAGGGTTTATTTTTAGTCGCAAAAGGGTTCGAACCCTTGATCTATAAATTGTTAACTATCTGATAAACAGTTATGTGTATTTTCTAATGTCATTGGAACATTTTGTAACCCATAAACCAAAAAATGTTCTCTGGTATTAACCTCTATTTTTAGTTTAATGGGGACATCTTCTTCCGACTGGATACTATATACAATTGTATTATTATGCTCTTTCTGCTTAATACGAGGTTTTCCCAAAAATAAAAGCTGCTCCCTGATTATGTTTATAATTGCTCCGAATGGTTCTGCTTTTATCTGGACTAAATCAATATCTTCCGAATACCTTGCTGCGGGTGCTAAGAATAATTTATGCAAGGCTGTCCCTCCGCGAAAAGCCAAACGTTCCCGGATAAATTCATCGTTGAACAATGCAATCAGGGTGCGATGTATGATTAAGTCTTGTTCCACCTGATAATTCTCCTGCCAGGGTGCTTGCTTTTGCCATGCTGTTATGTATGATTTTGGTATCATATATCTGTTTCTATTTCTACGTTAGGCACAATTTTCCATCTGTTTCCGGTTATCATATTCTCCGATTTCTTTCTTTGGGGACGTAATAAAGTTGGATAATAGTTTATAGATTCAAGATAGTTGTACAATCCATTACTAAATTCATGCTCTTCTAAAACGTATTCTAAAATATAACCCAAGCGCTGAACAACTGCGACTTCTTCATATTTTCTCGCTGTTTCGATCAATATGTCCGCTTGCATTGCTTCTTTCAATTCTTCTATAATAGTAGCTATCCGGTTAAAGCCACCCGCTTCTTTATAATAATTGACTAAGTCTAATGCTGTTAATTCAGGAGATGATATATTGATATATCCACTATCTACCTTTCTTTTCATAATATCCTTCTTGTCCCACTCTTTTTTTATGTAAAAGGCTATACTGACTTTATGATTTCTAATGGGTCTTAAAGTAATACCTTTGGTTATGATAGAATAGCTTTGGGGTTGTTGATGGGCTGCACCGTGATAAGCAGCAGCATTTAATAAACCTACATAATAATCCCTATTTAGGAATTTCATCAGGTCGTTTACGTAAAGGCTCGTTGGAATAATGCCCTTAGCTCTATATTCCGGAGGAACAATCACGTAAAACCCGCGTCGAATCAACACGACTTCTCCTTGATTTTTTAGTCGTTGTAATGATTTTTTTAAAGCGTTTTCCGAAACATCCAATTGGTCATGAAGGTTCTCCGTGGTGAAGCTATACTTCCCATTAGCCCTTTGCACATCAATAAAAGAGTCTAAGTATTTATATTGTTCTGCCATTTTATTAAGTAAATAATTGCGTTAGGGGTTGAAATTCCACCCCTATTGCAGTTGCAAACTTAATATATTTTTCTTGTAGATCCAATGTTATAGTTCAAATTTTTCCTTTTCATGATGTTTCATCTACTTTTAGTCGATATATTATTCATCACTAAAATTGAGGAGCTTTATGAAAAGTACATTCTACATCTTATTTTACATCAAAAGAAATGATGTCAAAAGAAATGGATTGGCTTCCATCATTGTCCGCGTCACCATAGACGGAAAGCGTTGCCAGTTCAATAGTAAACTCGAAGTCAGTCCCGATACATGGGATCAAGTGAGTCAAAGGGTAATAGGCCGGTCAGTTAATGCCAAATCATTGAGAAAACAAAACGTACGTTTCTCAATCAACAGGAAATAACAGCAATCTGGAATAAGAAATTTGTTCACGTTGGCTTGAGCAGGTCCGAGATATTTTTATTTTTAGTTGTTATACAGGGCTTTCATATATTGATTTGTGTGGATTGACGCAAGCAAATATAGAAGTAGGGCTTAATGGTCGTCTATGGATCGTTGTACAACGACATAAAACGCATCAGCCTTCTCCTATCCCTCTATTAAAGATTCCCCAGCAATTACTCAGTAAATATAAACGGGAATATGACGATAAGCCAATTTTTCCTATTAATAGCAATCAAAAAATGAACGAGTATTTAAAAGAAATTGTAATTATCTGTGGAATCAATAAAACAATTACTTTTCATTGTGGCAGACATAGTTTTGCCACTACTGTTACACTTGGGAATGGAGTTCCTATTGAGACAATTTCAAAAATGCTTGGCCATACAAGAATAGAAACTACACAGATCTATGCCAAGGTGACTAATCTGAAAATTAGTCAGAATATGAGGCCGTTACTTGATAGGGATTTTTGAAATATGAGATTCATATGAACGAATTAATCATGGATAAGAGTGCAAGGTGCAAGTATCTATATATAGATAGCTTGCACCTTGCACTAATTTTAAAACATTATTGCTCAAAGGTTTGTATATTAAAAAAAGTAGTAACTTTGAACCTAAGTTTTATGCAGACAAGTTAGCGCCAATAGCCGCCAAAAAAGGCTAACCTAATTTGTACCCCTGCTAATAAAGCAGAAATTATTCTCTGAAAACTAACGGTTTATCATAAAGTGTTCGAGCCCCAGGCGGATCACTGGAAACAAAAGCCAAACGGCGACAAAAGTAAGACAAACCCTTCAAATTCAGAGAATTTGGAAGGTTTTTTATGGTGTTTTGTCTTAATCAAAAGCCATGTGAAAGAGGATCAAAGACGGATCAACCCGACTTCTTGTGGACTATGCATAAATATTAGCAAGCCTGAATAAAAAGTAAGGGATAAAGACCTGAAAAGAGGATCCAGGATCAACCCGGGATCAATTTTTTAGGGTTGATCCCCGAATTTCCTACAAGAAAAATCCGGCTACTAAGACCTTCCGGCTAACGGGCTCTGTTAGGATGAGATATACTCCATTTGCTACCTTATCCTATTTATACAGCCGGTCATTACTATTCATCTTATTCTATAAATAGTAGATACAGATTCTGGAGAATAAAAGAAGCTGGCACGGAATAGATTATACCGGATGAATATGTGTTTTTTGTTGGTGATAAGTGTTTTTTGGCTTAAATATTGCATATTTATCAATAACATTTTCATATTTTTGCACAATTTTTATAAAGAGCCTCTGCTATCAAGGGATAGCGTTTTCTTTGATGAATTAACAGGAAATCTATAAATGCTTTCCGCAAATGGTCTTTAGTGTTTTCATATCTACTTGATAAAGAGGCGTTACAGAAAATTTACATTTGATACACGTATAATTGTTACATTATGAACAATTCTTTTTTAAGCAAGTTTACTCCCAGAGAACCAAAGTTCTTTCCTTTGCTGCGTAAGATGGCTGATGTTATGCTTACTGCATCCGATCTGATGATAGAATGCGTGCAAAATTACAGTCATGAGTCTTCTATAGATTATTACAAGAAGATTAAAGAACAAGAGAGAGAAGGTGACCGTTTGTCGAATATGATTTTTGATGAATTGAACACTACATTCATCACCCCTTTCGATCGTGAAGACATAAACGCACTGGCAGGCAGGCTGGATGATGTGATTGACCATATCAATAGTTGTGCAAAACGCATTGTGCTTTATAATCCTAAATACATGCCGAAGCAATCCAGTGATTTGGCCAATCTGATTCGTGAATCCTCCATCTGTATAGGAAAGGCTGTTGATGAACTGGATGCATTGAAGAAGAGACCTACGAATGCGAAGAAGTACTGCTCATCGCTTCATGACATCGAAAATAAAGCTGATGATGTTTACGAGAACTTCATTATTCATCTTTTTGAAGAAGAGAAAGACGGTATTGAAATCATCAAAGTGAAAGAGATTATGTATGAACTTGAGAAGGCTACAGATTCGGCGGAATATGTAGGTAAGATTATTAAAACAATCATTGTAAAATACGCATAAAACCGAAAATATGGCTTTGCTTGTTTCCATAATTGTTTTAGCACTTATATTTGATTATATCAATGGATTTCATGATGCGGCAAATTCTATTGCTACCATCGTCTCTACAAAAGTCTTGACTCCTTTCCAGGCTGTATTGTGGGCCGCTTTTTTCAATTTCATCGCTTTCTTTATTGCCAAATATGTTATAGGAGAGTTTGGAATAGCCAATACAGTGTCGAAAACTGTCTATGAACAGTTTATCACCCTTCCGGTCATTTTGTCCGGTATCATTGCTGCGGTGATGTGGAATCTTGCCACTTGGTGGTTTGGTATTCCCTCATCATCTTCACATACTTTGATTGGTGGGTTTGCTGGTGCCGCAATAATGGCAAATGGTTTTCAGGCTGTTCATGGGACGGTTATCATGAAGATTGTGGCTTTTATCTTTTTGGCTCCACTTATCGGTATGCTGGTTGCCCTCGGGTTGGCGATTCTTCTTTATTATGTATGCAAGAAGGCAAATCCGCATAAGGCAAACAGGTGGTTCAAGAAGCTACAGTTAGTCTCCTCCGCTTTATTCAGCATAGGGCATGGTTTGAATGATTCTCAGAAGGTAATGGGTATCATTGCCGCGGCTATGATAGCAGCTCATCCTTTAGGCTTAGGAATGGGGATTCAGTCCATCAATGATTTACCGGTTTGGGTGCCCATTTCTTGTTTTACCATGATTTCCTTGGGTACCATGTCGGGTGGCTGGAAGATTGTAAAGACAATGGGATCGAGGATAACCAAGGTTACTCCTTTTGAAGGCGTTGTTGCCGAAACGGCAGGTGCATTGACCCTGTTTCTGACCGAGTTCCTGAAAATACCGGTAAGTACCACCCATACCATTACGGGTGCTATTATTGGTGTGGGAGCAGTGAAGCGTTTGTCTGCCGTTCGTTGGATAGTAACTAAGAACCTGCTGATTGCCTGGATTCTGACGATTCCTGTCAGTGCTTTACTTGCAGGTATCATCTACGGTATTGCAACCTTGTTCCTATAATAGGAAAGGTTTTATATTTATTAATAGGCTTTTGTACCGTTGCTTTTAGATACGCCTTTTTGTAAGATGATACGGGGAACACCACCCGTTGTTTTTGCGCTCCTACTCACTCTTTTCTCTTGTCGATCTTTGGTCTCACTAGCCTTTTTGAATACCATGTTTTTTATATTTCATATTCATTAACATCCAAAAATTCTGATTAGTAGGGATCCCCCCGTCCATTGATATTGCTAGAACATTTTGCCAACCCTATTTGTCTATAATATATCTACATTTTCTCGTCAATGTGATGGAATTTATATGGACTCATTTTTGTTATGATATATGATTACATTTCTTTCAGAAGGCTTCTATTGTGAAGCGGGTAATTTTTATATTGACCCGTGGAGGCCGGTAGATAAAGCCTTAATCACCCACGGTCATGCAGACCACGCACGATGGGGAATGAAACATTATTTATGCCATCACTATACCGAACCGATATTAAAAAGCAGGATGGGTGCTGATATTGACGTGCAAAGTGTCGGGTACAATGAAGTGATCCATATCAATGGTGTTAAAGTTTCTTTCCATCCCGCCGGACATATTCTTGGATCGGCACAGATTCGTCTGGAATATAAAGGTAAGATCGTGGTGGTCTCGGGGGATTACAAAGTACAGGATGATGGATTGTGCACTCCTTTTGAACCTGTCAAGTGCCACGAATTCGTGTCGGAGAGCACTTTTGGATTACCTATTTATAATTGGCTTCCGGTTTTGGAGTTGAACAGGCAGTTACAGGATTGGGTACAGCAAAACCAAGCAAATGGTAAAACATCGGTATTCATCGGCTATTCTTTGGGCAAGGCACAGCGCATAATGAAAGCCTTGGAAGGAATGGGCAGATTACATGTACATTATTCTATCGGAAAACTGAACGAGGCGTACGAAAGTGTCGGCATTGATCTGCCGGATTATCATACTATCGACTTCAGGGAAGATGTCAGGTATCTGGATAAAGGTATTGTGATTGTACCCCCCGCACTGGCGGATTCCAATGTTATCCGCAAGATTCCGAATCGGGTGACGGCTATTTGTTCGGGATGGATGCAGGTGCGGGGAGCCCGCCGTTGGCGAAGTGCTGACGCCGGTTTTGCTATCAGCGACCATGCCGACTGGAACGGGCTGCTTGAAGCCATAAAAGCAACCGGAGCCGAAAAAGTGTATGTCACGCACGGTCAGACCTCCGTTTTTACACGCTACCTGAATGAAATCGGCATAGCTGCGGAAGAGGTAAAAACCGATTTTGGCAATGAGGAGGAAGAGAAAACGCTTTTAGATAATGAAGATTCACGGACGGATGAGTAACCGGACATCAATTAGAAATCCCGTTTTATATGAAACGAGTATGGTAACTGTTGAAAGTAAACAATTTTAGTCATATGAGAACATTTGCTCGTTTAGTGAATGCGTTGGACAGTACCAACAAGACCACCCAGAAACTGGAAGCCATCGACCGTTTTCTCGATGAAGCGGATGAGCAGGACAAGTTGTGGCTGTTGACCTTGTTCACGGGTAAACGTCCTCGACGCAATATCAACAGCACCTTGATGCGACAATGGGCAATAGAAAAGTCAGGCATTCCAGAATGGTTGTTTCTAGAAAGCTATTCATCGGTCGGCGACCTGAGCGAAACCATCGCCCTTATCTTACCGCAACCCCGTAAAAATATAGAAAGAAGCCTGTCGGCATGGATGGAGCTGATTATCGACTTGCAAGATAAATCCGACGAAGAGAAGAAAGATTTTGTGCTGCAATCATGGGATGGACTACCATCTACCGAACGTTTTATCTTCAACAAGTTGATAGGGGGCAGCTTCCGACTCGGTATTTCTTCCAAATCCCTTATCAATGCACTTGCCAAGCATTATGATCTCGATGCGAATGCCGTTACGCACAGCATTATGGGAGATTGGAAAATGGGAGAAATAACCTTTGGTGGATTGGTGAATGGCCATTATACGGATACTCAGCTTTCCAAGCCATACCCTTTTTGCCTGGCGTATCCCTTGGAGAAGACCCCGGAGGAGTTGGGTGACATAGACGAATGGCAGGCAGAATATAAATGGGACGGTATCCGCGGGCAGTTTATCAAACGGAACGGGGAGGTTTTCATCTGGTCGCGGGGAGAAGAACTGGTGACCGACCAATTCCCTGAAATTCGTGATGAGTTGCTGCAATGGCAGGGTGATTTTGTCATAGACGGTGAAATATTGGTCATAAAAGAGGATCAGGTGCTCAATTTTTCGGAACTGCAGAAACGTCTCAACCGGAAGACGCTTTCCAAAAAAATGATGGAAGAGTTACCTATTGGAGTCCTGGCGTATGATTTGTTGGAGTGGGAGGGAGAAGATTGGCGTGAAAGAACAATGCATGAACGTAGGGCAAAGCTGGAAATGCTGTTCCACCTCAACCCATCCGACTATTTACGACTTTCGGAGATTATATCCTGCTCAGACTGGGATAAATTGGTGACTGTAAGGGAAATTGCCCGAGATATCAACAGTGAAGGACTGATGCTCAAACACAGACAATCGCCCTACCATACCGGACGTAAAAAAGGAGACTGGTGGAAATGGAAAATCAGTCCTTTAACCATTGACGCGGTGTTGGTCTATGCCCAAAAAGGGAGTGGTCGTCGCAGTGCCTATTATACCGATTACACTTTTGCCGTAAAAAGTGAAGGCAAACTGGTTACCATCGCCAAAGCTTATTCGGGATTGACAGACAAGGAAATCCAGGAAGTCAGCCGTTTTGTGAACAAGAATGCCTTGGAGAAATTCGGCCCAGTGCGTACGGTGAAACCGGAACTGGTATTTGAGATTGCCTTTGAAGGGATCGGGTTCAGCACCCGGCATAAATCGGGTGTGGCACTGCGTTTTCCTCGAATTGTACGGTGGAGAAAAGATAAAACTGTCGATGAAATCGATGAGATTGAAGAAATCAAAAAGCTGATTAAATAACGCGCTTTGAGCAATAAATTCCGACAAACAGAAGGATACAGTGTTATTGCGCGATGGATGCAGTCCAAAGGCAATATACCGTTCGGTTTTCAGGAGAAAACCTGGGTGCGCTATGCCAATGGTTACAGTGGGATGGTGATTGCACCAACGGGATTCGGAAAAACATTTTCGGTCTTTCTGGCAGTGCTGAGCGACTTTATGAACCACACTGACCGGTATCAAAGCGGACTGAAACTCCTCTGGATTACACCGCTACGGTCATTAGCCAAAGACCTTGGAAGAGCCATGCAGGAAGCGATAGACGAGATAGGCCTCGACTGGACGGTAGGTGTACGCAACGGCGATACTGAAGTGAAAGAGAAACAACGCCAGAGCAAGTCGATGCCGGACGTGTTGCTGGTGACGCCTGAAAGTCTGCACCTGCTGTTGGCACAGAAAGGGAGGCAGGGCTTTTTCAAGAATATACAATGTGTCGCCGTGGATGAGTGGCACGAGTTGTTAAGCACGAAACGCGGTGTGATGGTGGAATTGGCATTGGCTTACCTGAGAAGTCAACATAAAAAACTACGTATCTGGGGTATCACGGCTACCATCGGCAATCTGGACGAAGCGATGGAAGTCCTGTTGCCTAACGAAAAAAAGAAAACAAAAATCATTGCCAAAGAGAAGAAAAAGATTGAGATCCTGCCGGTATATCCGGACGAAGTGGAAGTGTTACCCTGGGCAGGTCATCTCGGTGCCAAACTGGCGGACAAGGTGGTTCCGATCATTTTGGAAAGTAAATCGACGATTATTTTCACCAATACCCGCAATCAGAGTGAGATATGGTATCAACTCCTGTTGGATGCCTATCCCGATTTTGCCGGGAAACTGGCGTTGCATCACAGCTCTATTGACTCGAATATCCGGCAGTGGATAGAAGATGCGTTGAGCGAAGGCCGGTTGAAGGCGGTGGTATCGACTTCGTCACTGGATTTAGGCGTGGATTTCAAACCGGTGGATACCGTTATCCAGATCGGGTCGAGCAAAGGTGTGGCAAGATTTATGCAACGTGCCGGCAGAAGCGGACATTCGCCGTATGAGGTATCAAAAATCTATTTTGTGCCGACACATTCCCTGGAACTCATCGAAGTAGCGGCATTGAAAGAAGCGGTCAGGACGCAAACCATTGAACGGCGTGAACCCATGGTGCTGACTTTCGACGTGCTGGTGCAGTTTATGGTAACCATTGCATTGGGCGGGGGATTCAAGGCGGACGAATTGTTTGCCGTTATCAAAAGTACGTTTGTCTTTTCTGAAATTACTGAAGAAGAGTGGCAGTGGTGTTTGATGTTTATCACCCAGGGAGGTAGTGTCGGGAAAAATTATGAGGAATTTCACAAAGTGGTCAAGCAGGAAGACGGATTGTTGGTGGTCCAGAAACGGCGTATAGCGATGTTGCACCGCATGAATATCGGTGTCATCGTGAGCGAAGCCATGTTGCGGGTGAAATTTATTTCAGGCGGATACCTGGGTATGGTGGAGGAGTATTTTATTTCCAGATTGAAAAAAGGAGATAAATTTATTCTGGGCGGCAGGACAGTCGAACTAACACACATCAAAGACATGACCGTCTATGTCAGGAGTTCCTCAGGCCGAGCCATAGCGCCAAGCTGGCTCGGTGGCCGGTTGTCATTGACTTCCAACCTCTCCCGTTTCCTCCGGCAAAAGCTGGCTTTGTCGGCACATCCGCAGCCGAAGGAAAAAGAGCTTCAATTCCTGCATCCTTTACTGGCGAGGCAGAGCGAGCATTCGCATATTCCTGCCGCTGATGAATTTTTAGTGGAGTCCATCAAGACAGGGGAAGGATACCATCTGTTTATGTATCCTTTCGAGGGCCGCCTGGTACATGAGGTGATGTCTGCGCTTGTTGCACACCGTATCAGCCGGTTGTATCCGATCAGCTTCTCGATAGCGATGAACGACTATGGATTTGAACTGTTTTCCGATTCGGAAGTCAAGCTTTCCGAACAGGAACTTCGGCAGGTTCTTAGCAAGGACAACCTTATGCAGGACGTTATTGACAGTATCAATGCTACGGAAATGGCCAGGCGTAAATTTCGGGATATTGCTGTAATTTCGGGAATGGTTATCCGGAACGTGTATGGAAAGCAGCGCAATAATAAATCATTGCAGTCCTCATCGGGACTTACATTTCAGGTACTGGAGGAATACGAACCCCGCAGCCTTTTACTACGGCAGGCATACACCGAGGTATTTAATCAGCAACTGGAAGAAGAACGGTTAATCGCTGCGTTCGACCGCATCCACCAAAGCAGGATTATTTATCGGTTTTCCACGGGATTTACCCCGTTGAGTTTCCCGATAAAGGTGGACAGCCTGCGCCAATCCTTGTCGAGCGAAGATTTGGCAGCACGCATCGTGAAGTTGCAGGAAAGAACATTAAAGCAAGCTAAAAAGAAAAGATGAAATGAGCATGAACATCAGTATATTCAGGATAATCGCATGAAACTATCGGAATATCCCCTGTTATTTGGTGGCCAGGAACTACTTCTAAACAATCAACGGGCGATCTATTGGCCGCAGGAAAATGCGCTGATACTATCCGACCTGCATCTGGGGAAAGCCGCTTATTTTCGTAAATACGGCATAGCATTACCCGCAACCGTAAGTGAGCGTGACCTGTTCCGTCTGCAACAACTGTTGGTTCATTACCACCCGGAGCTAATAATCATTGTGGGAGACCTGATTCATGCCGGCGCAAATAAAGAAGTGGAATCCTTCAGAAATCTGACTTTGCAGTTTCCCAACACCTGTTTCTCGCTCATAAAGGGGAATCACGACAAATATGATCCCAAAAAACTGAGCGAATTGGGTATTGCTCATTGTTATGACCTGCTGCAATTACAAAATATTCATTTTTCCCATTCTCTTATTCACAGTGAGATTCCGACCATCAGCGGACATATCCACCCCGGCGTGCGTATCCGTATGCCTGACAGGAAATTTCTGAAATTTCCCTGCTTCGCCCTTACAGGCAATCTGCTTATCCTGCCTGCATTCAGTCTATTTACCGGTTTGGATACCTGTTCGTTGCCAGAAGATACGGTTTGTTACGCGATTCACGAAGAAGGAATTTTCACCGTCTGAATCATAAGTGTATACATTTTGGTTTTGACTGCTTTTTATATTTCACGAATAAGTACAAACCGGAACAAAGGATAACAACTGATAACAGCGTAGAGGGCAACATCCATAGCCGGCTGTCATATATTCAATCCTGTTATTGCCTGAGGCAGCCTTTACTTCTTCATAGGCTGATTTTGTCATCAACTTGAAAGATTATCATCAACGGATACTCCCCCATACTTAAAAAATGTGGTTAATAATTCGTACATGAAAATAATCAATATAAAAAATGATGCTGATAGTGTTTATTATTAACATATTACCTCCTACATTTGTAGAACAACACTTCATGGACTGATTCACACTATAAAAAGTTTTTATATGAATAATTCAATACTCACAGGCTATAAATGCCCGGTACTACCCCTTTTCAGGGAAATCACCAAAAACAAGAGAGAAAAAGGGAATTCTCATACTGCCTCAAATTACGAGAGCGTTGTCAATAAACTGACTATGTATTTAGGCAATAATGGGGAAAAGTTTTCATTATACAATATTACCCAAGAGTGGGTTGAGGGATATATCGAATGGTTGAAAGAGAGACACCCTGATAAACCTCAAACTGTTGATTTTTATTTCAGGGGGTTCAGGGCTTTATATAATAAAGCGATCAAGATGAAAAAATTTAGAAAACAGTGCGGTTTAAATCCATTTTTTGGTTTAAGTATAAAAAAGACAAAGACCCACAAACGAGCACTTTCCTCTGAATTTTTAAAACGCCTGCTAAACCCCAAACTAAAGGCTTCCTTGCAAGATAACTGGGTAAAAACATTAGATATTTTACTCTTTAGTCTATATTGTAGAGGAATGGTATTTCAAGATATTTATGATCTGACTTGGGCTATGGTCGATCACGACTGGCAGATACACTATCACCGAAGTAAAACAGGCCAATACATATGCTTTTACATTCCCGATGAAGTACGCGAAATAATGCTACGCTACCAACGACCGCACAACAGATATGTATTTCCATTTCTCAGGGAAACTGCAAATGGACACTTACTTTGTGAAAAGTCCGCATTAAGGCGTATAAACAGGCATCTCAACGCTATTGGTCGGTTATTGGATATCCCCTGCAAACTTACCACTTATGTTGCACGGCATACATGGGCAACATTAATGCTTGAAGCTGGAAAATCCGTCGAGATAATAAGCCAATGTTTGGGACATTCTTCCATAAAAACGACACAAATTTATCTTGCTTCAATTTCAACTACAAAAATAGACATAGAAGTGGATGATATGCTGAATCGTTTTGTTCGGCCGAACACAAGTAAAAAGAATAGGAAAACTGATTACACGATTAAAACATCACATACCCATTTGAATGGATTCAGGCGATTATTCACACAAAGGAGCATTAATTTAGACTCACAAAGTCTCTTTCTTAAAAAGAAAGGGACTATTATGAATTGTATAACTATAAGATACAAAGATATATATTTTTTTATAGTAAACAAAATAAAATACAATCTGTAATACTTATTGTAGAACTATTCCCCTTTTTCCTATCAGATGCCATTTTAAATACATTATTCAACAAACTGACAAACAGAAATATACATAATAAACACGCCATTTATCCATCTAGTTGAGAAATCAGGTCTGTAGTCCCTTTCTTTTTAAGAAAGAGATAACTATCAAAAATACAACGATGGTTGGAATACTATAGCACATTTGATTATTTATTCCTACCGGTAAGAATTGAATTTACGAGGAGCCGGAGAGGTTTGATTTTATTATTGCAAATTGTTACAAGAGCACCAACACGGAATTTCGTGTAGTTGACGGGAAAACGGTAACAATTGCCAGAGGCGAATTTGCCGGTAGACCTCAAAATCTCTACTGACGAGGAACTGATTGATGTAAAAGCTATAGCTGATATATGGATAAGGACCTGAAATATTTACTACAAGATGTAATGTCATGTACCTTTACTTTCTCCGACGGCCTGAAGAGTACAATTACTTCATCGCCGGAGAATGAAATCGTATTAGTGAAAATTCTTCCACTTACATCAAAATATAAAAAATTTGAGGGTAATGTTCTAAGATACTATTCATCTACGGAGAGTATTAGTGAATTGGCAACACTCTGTAAATACGACTGTATAAAGACTTTTATACGTCATTTCAAGGAATGTTTCGGGAAAACTCCTTATCAATGGTTGCTCGACAGGAAAATGGAAGAAATTCAGTCATATGTACTCAATTCAGAAATCAGTATTACTGAATTATCCAAAATGTATGGTTTTAAGACTGTGTCGCATATGGTAAGCACATACACTAAAAGATTCGGAATTTCACCCCAGAAGAGTAGATTGTCGAAAAGGAAGTGATATTGTGAAAATTATTTTATAAAATATTTCAGGAGACAACTTTCAATTACCAGAACTGGGGTTTTTATATCTTTTTATCTCCATCAGGTATCAATCATAGAAATGAGCTGTGACGAAAACCGATTGTCCGAAAAAATATGTACTTTTGTTCATTATTGTCTTTTTGTTTGTGGTGAACACAAAGCTACAACTTTTAGTATGATGGGCAGACTTACATTTGCCCTCATATTTTTTCCTAAATTTTTTTATCGGACAACAGTAGTTTTTATAGGTTATTTATAGGGAGATATGGATATTGATACACGTCCCGCCAGATTATGGACTGGTGGTTATATAAATGTTTGTATTGCCAATTTTTTGATGGCTTGTTCTTTTAACTTGTTGATGCCTACAATTCCGCTGTATATTACGGAGGTGTTAGGTGTTTCACAATCCCGGACAGGAATCGTTCTTGCCTCTTATGCCATTGCTCTTTTGTTTGTACGGCCCTTTTCAGGATATATTGTAGATTTATATTCACGCAAGAAAATCCTGCTGATCAGCTTTATCTGTTTTGTAGCTATCTTTTCCGGATATTTCTTCGTTACAACAGTTTTCTTTTTCATTATTATCCGCTTTCTTCATGGTATTACATGGGGATTCACCACTGTCTCTTCCAGCACGCTGGCAATTGACCTGGTTCCCTCGGAGAGGCGTGCAGAGGGAATTGGTTATTACGGCACCTTTATGAATGTGGCGATGGCGATCGCACCCTTTATCGCGATCCATATTTACGAGTCGTACGGTTTCCAGATATTATTGGGTTGCGCCATGGTTATGGGGATTTTAGGGATAATAGCTGTTTCATTGATAAAAGCACCTGTACGTCAGAAAATGGTGAGAAAGAAACTCTCTTTGGACCGTTTTTTCCTGGTACGTGCATGGCCCATTTTTATCAATCAGCTATTACCCAGTTTTGCATGGGGTACAATAGGCCCATTCGTCGCACAATATGGGAAAGAGATCAATATACCCAATGCCGGTATCTATTTCCTGTTCTGGGCAGGAGGAATTATATTATCACGTATATTTGCCGGACGGCTGGTAGATAGAGGTCATATCCATAAGGTGAATATGATCGCTATGGTTGTTGTTGCCCTGGCATTTTTCGGCTTTGCCCATTATCACAATATTTATGCTTTTTGTCTGGCGGGATTTTTTATCGGTATTGGATTTGGGATGATGCTCCCCGCTCTCCAGACCCTCTATATCAATATGGCTGAACATAACCAGCGGGGTACGGCCAATTCGACTTACCTGGTGGGTTTCGATTTAGGCCTTGCTCTTGGAATGTTGCTGGGTGGATTTATATCGGGCCATCACTCCTTCGAAGCATTGTTTATGATCGCCGGTGCGGTCTGTCTAATCAGTGTCGTAATATATTTGTTCGTCTCCAAGCCCTTATTTGATAGAAAACGGCTCCGGTAGGGTAGTGCAGGACAGGATAAATATGGATGAAGAAGAGTATCTTCATAACATGATAGGGTACAGGGAGATTCAAATTTCTTTAAAATAAAATTCTGACCCCTCCATAATAATTTCTTGTGGGTGCAGGATTGAAAGAGCGATTCCCAAAAGCATTGATATCGTTTCCCAGGCTGTATTTTTCGTTTAACAAGTTGTCTATTCCTACAAAAAACTCAATTTGTTGTGAAGAGGTGATTCCCCCCTTCCAGCTTATTTTCAATTGAACCAAATGGAATTTGTCAGAAAAAACAGTATTGGCATCGTTCAGTGGCATTGCTGAGGTGAAATTATGGGAAATATTCAACCCTATCTGTTGGGGGAAAGTGATAAACAATGAATTCGACCATACCCAATCAGGTACAGCGGTCACTTTGTTATAAGAAAAATCATTGTTGTTTACAAGATATTTCCCAAATCGGTAATGATTGTATGTTGCCGTGGATTGAAGACTAAGTGTTTGTATAAATCTGTCGGGTTGCATGGGCAGAAGGTAAGCCCAAATCGAGGCTTCAATCCCTTTTTGTTTGATTTCACCGGCATTTACATAATATTCTGCGCCATTGTCTCGAAGATGTCGTACGATGCCGTTATTTATATTGTAGTTATAGAGACTTACATCTGCAATAAATCTCTTGTCGACGGTCTCCCAACGTACCCCGATCTCGAGATTTATTCCTGTTTCCGGCTTAAGATCTGGATTGATGATATTATCCGAAGAACGTACTTCGGCGATAGTCGGTGTTGAATATCCTTTTGATATGGAACCACGAACGGCTAAACCCTTTCCGAATAAATAGGAAGAGGCGATCCTTGGCATCCATATGCTACCGAAGGAAATATGACCATTGGGATCTGAAATTTCGGGATATCGTTGCTTATAATTGATTTCAGCCTGGTTCAGACCCAAAGAGGCTTCGATTGTCCATTGCCTGTATAAATAAACCATTGCACGGTAGAAGAGACTATTCTGGCTGTTATCCAGGTTGTCCTTTGCTTGTGGCGCGCCGGCTTTGCCCTGTTCATTATCATAATTATCAATCCTGTTCCATCCCTTTTGTGCTTCGAGACCTACTTGCATTTGCCATTCAAACTGTTCAGTTAAAGCTCCCTTGTATGAGAAGTAAGTACGGATACCCAGGTTTTTCTCTTTCCGGAATTCATAATTGGTGATAAAGGGATTTTCAAAATCGGTATGCGAACCGAAAATACTAATGGAATGAAACAGTCTTTCACTGATTTGGGCGTTGTGGGCGATACCTCCGAAAAATGTCCTGTTATATATACCTGCTTTTTGTTCTTTGGCAGAAGGTATCGGTCCGCTGGCAGGGCGAGCCATCCTCGGATTTTCCTGCACCTGGCTTTCTGTCAATCCTCCCGGAGTGAGATATCCCAGATCAGTATACAAAGCGAACAGCTTTATCTCGTTGTTTTTTGCATATTGCCACTTATGGGCTGTCTGAAGACTCTTTTTATTCAAAGCAGTATTATCCCGATAGCCATCCGAACGTATAAACGACTGGTCTATCGAAAAAGCGTATACATTGTTTATTTTTCTCTGTATGGAAAGCTGTTCCTGAAACAGACCGAAAGAACCACCATTCAATAATAGGGATCCTTGATTTTGGTGTAGGCTAAATCCTTTAGGTTGAATCCGGACAACTCCTCCAGAGTTGGCGCCATAAAGTGAACCATCAGGTCCCTTCAATATGTGTATCGAGGAGATAGCCCCCGGGTCTGTTAAGTTCAGATATGTATTACCCCCGGCATCGGTCAATGGAAATTCATCGATATATATCTTGACATTACGAATGCCAAATGGAGACCGGATTAAACTTCCTCGCAAAGCTAAGCGATAACTTCCGGGCGAACGCTCTTCCATACGCAACCCTGCTACGGTATTCAAAGCCGGTAATAATGTGGTGGTTTGTTGTTTTTCTATAAGAGTGAAAGAGACGGATTGTGCCGAAACTGTTAACCCCAAAACCGGTTGCTGGCTAAAATAGGCAGTTATTTCTACCGGCTCCAGTTCAAGTGACCGATTCAGTGATATTGTGTCTGTTAATTGCCCAAACATCATTGAAGAATAAATAGGGCACAAAATAATCAGCAAAAATCTAACTATGGGGATCATTAACTTTGATTATGACAGTCATTTCTTCACAATAGAACATCCAGGTAACCAAAGTTGTTTTCAGACGTGATTTATTGAATTTCTGTATAAGGAGGAGGAATATCTATTTTTTTTTCTTCTACCAGTGAGACAATCTCCTTGTGAGCGCGTATCCTGGGAATCAATTCTTCTTCTGCCACACCGATAATCACTCCAAATTCATAAAGGTGGGTTATGATCAGTCCCTCTTTGTGAAGTTCTTCTGCTACGATACTCAATCGATTCAAATAGATTTCCGATATTGTAATCACAATCTGTCGCATATCTTCTCATTTAGGAGCCATCGAAAGCCCTGCCCCCACATCTTCAGCCGGAAAGGGGAGAGTATGAATATTTTTTCTCAATTCCTCTTCTATCATAGCAGGGGTAGCATCGGTATATTTTTCAAAGAGGAGAGCTGCTATACCGGCTACGAGAGGAGTAGACATACTGGTACCTGATAAGGTGTGGTATCTTTCCGGCATAGGCCATGAGGAGAGAATCTCTACCCCTGGAGCGGAGATATCGACTAATCCGGAGGGATTGATGGCCCGGTTTGAAAAATCGGCCACTTGCAATTCTGAATCTATTGCGGCTACGGCAAGGATAGAAGGACAGTCGGCCGGACTTGCCACGGGGCAGAAATATCTTTCAGACCGCCTGCTGTCGTTGCCTGCTGCAGCAACAATCAGTGTCCCTTTCGAAAGAGCAAACTGGGAAGCCCGTTCATATGCTATATCGTAGCTCTCTCCTTTTAATACCCGGGATCCGAGGGACATAGATATCACCTTGCATCCTTTGTTGGCAGCCCATGTCATCCCGTTCAATATCCATGACTGTGCTCCACTTCCCTGGTTATTTAGTACTTTACCTGCATAGATATGTGCATGAGTTGCGACACCGTATCGCACTCCTTGTGATGTAGCGGATCCACATGCGATCCCGATACAATGCGTACCGTGCCCGTGAAGATCATTAATTGCTTCATCAGGGACGAATGAGGCTGCGGTGATTTCCCGCCCTTCAAAGTCGGGATGAGAGATATCGAGTCCGGTGTCCAGCACCGCTATTTTTACGCCTGCTCCTGTATATGTTGAGCGAATTACTTCCGTTATATGTATTCCCCAGGTTCCCCGACTACTATCATTCTCGTCTGTTGGTATTTCATCGGGAATGTAAACAACCTTCTCCGGTACAAATACAAAACCACTACCGGATAATTCCATCTGTATGACCTTATCCTCTTCTACTCCGACAAGTGCTACGCCCAGGTCGTTAAATACGAGGGTGTCGGCATCTTTTAACTGACTTTCATCGGGAGAGGAGGTGATAAAATCGGCGGTGGAGGCGACTGATAATTCCCATCGTTTTTCGAGTAGGCGGATAGCTTCAACTATCTTTTTACTGTTTTTTTCAAGAATCAGAAAATAACGGCCGGTATAACGAGGATTATCTCTCTCGCTGTCGTATATCTCCTTCCTGAATTTATCCAGAGAGGAGGTTGGGAAGATATTCTCTTTCAGGGCGGTTGGCCTTCCGAGTTTTGGTGGTAGCATAATTGTTTTTCTTTTTGTACGACTCCAATATGCCTTCATCACGACCGCAAGGTAATAAATTCTTTCTGGCTTGACAAGATGAACGTCCATTTTTTTTCCTCTTGTCGGAAGAAAAAACGGAAAAATCATTACCTTTGCCAATATGAAGAGACTGCTGTATTTCTGCCCCGGCATATTTACTTTCAGATAAGGGGCTTTTGACCAGCAAGAAGAATAATGATTACACGACTTTTATATGTAAGAAAATGAAAAAAAGTATTACCAATTTATTGTTAATGACCACATTGTTTACGTTTTCTATGGTGGTTCAACTGTCAGCTCAGAATCGTACTTCTTCAGAATATCTGAAGGGAGCTGTTAAGGTGGAGGATGGAGAGGTAGTTTTCCGCGAATTATTCAGTGCACCTGGCATAAGCCGTGATTCTCTGATGAATATTACCCAGGAATGGATCAACGGAAGAGATAACCCGGAAGAAGAGCGTTCAAGCAGGGTATTGATTTTTGATGAAGAGAAAGGCTCTGTGGTGGGAGGATGCAGTGAAAAACTTGTTTTTAAATCGGCATTACTACTCTTGGACCAGGCAGATATGAATTATTATATTCACGCTAATTGTAGTGATGGTGCTGTGGATATGGCGATTATCAGGATCAGGTACGATTATGGAAAAGACCGCTACACTGCTGAAGAGATGATCACCGATGAGGTGAGCCTGGATAAAAAACAGATGAGAATTTTGAAAATGTCGGAAAAATGGAGAGTTAAGACGATTGATTTTACAAAAGATCTCTTCAAAGATTATAACGATTTCCTTTCTCGTAATAAATAAACAGGTCCTGTTTTGAAGATATCGAATTAATCACTATCTTTGCACCCGCAAATGCAAAAATAAATTTTAAAAGAAACTACTAAATGGCAACAAAAGTTCGCTTACAGAGAAGAGGACGCAAAAATTATCCCTTCTACCAAATTATTGTTGCAGATAGCAGAGCACCACGAGATGGAAAGTACATTGAAAGGATAGGTTCATACAATCCGAACACACATCCTGCTACGATCACTTTAGATTTCGAAAGAGCTTTGTATTGGCTGCAAACAGGGGCACAACCCACCGACACGGTTCGTAATATCTTATCGGATGAGGGTGTATTGTTGAAAAAACATCTTCTTGGAGGTGTGACTAAGGGCGCTTTTGATGAAGCGGAAGCCGAAAGAAGATTCGAAGCATGGAAGAATTCGAAATCGCAGCTTAACCAGAAAATCAAAGATAAGGATGAAGAGCAAAAGCGTGCTGAAGCAAAAGTTCGTCTGGATGCTGAAAAGGAGGTTAACAAATCAAGATCGGAAGCTTTGGCTAAGAAGAGAGCCGAAGAGGAAGCTGCGAATGCTCCTGCTCCCGTAGAAGAGGAGATTCCAGCAGTTGAAGAAACTGTAGAAGTAGCTGAACCGGCAGAACCGGTAGCAGAGCAAGTTGTTGAGGTAAAAACTGAAGAAGTTCCTGTAGCGGTTGAAGAAGCTCCTGTTGAAGAAGCCCCTGCCACTGAAGAAGCTCCTGTTGAAGAAGAAAAACCTGCTACTGAAGAGAAGACAGAAGAATAAGTTCCTGATAAAAACATACATTAAGAAAAAGCCCGATGCATTTTTATGTACCGGGTTTTTTATGTGCCATACATAAAAATGGATATGAATAAAATAATAATGTGTATATACTCAAGGAGTAAGGTAGAAAAAACGGACTATTTCGTCAGAAATAGTCCGTTTTTTAGTCCGACATGCTTTCAATCGATTGATTATTAGTAGTCGATGTTGTCCCACCAGGATTCGAACCTAGACTGGCTGAACCAAAATCAGATGTGCTACCATTACACCATGGGACAATCCTTAACTGCTTCGTGAAAAGCAGTGCAAAAGTAGTATAATAATTGTAACTGTCCAAATAATTCCGGTGATTTTTCTGCCACTATTCGGCTATCAGCAGGAAGTAGTTCTTTTTCCCACGTTGGGCCAGAATATATTTTTCGCCGATTAGATGGGAAAGCCCGATGGTTTCGTCGAACGATTCCAGCTTCTCCTTGTTGACCATTACACCGCCTGCTTGTACAGTCTTACGCATCTCGCCCTTGGAAGGGAATACGGTGGCTTCTTCGGTGAGTAGGTCCACCGCTTTGACACCCTGCTCCAGTTTCTTGCGTGAAACAGTAAATTGGGGAACTCCTTCGAATACCTGCAGGAAGGTCTCCTCGTCGATAGCGCGGAGCGTCTGGGACGTTGACCTGCCGAACAGGATTTCCGATGCGTTGACGGCCATTTCGTAATCTTCACGTGAATGCACCATCACGGTGATTTCTTCGGCCAGCTTCTTTTGTAACGGTCGAAGGTGAGGAGCCGATTGTTGTTCCGCAACCAACGATTCTATTTCTTCCCGGGTGAGGGATGTGAAGATCTTGATATATTTTTCGGCATCGGCATCACTTACGTTGAGCCAGAACTGATAGAATTTATAGGGTGAGGTATAGCGCCGGTCGAGCCACACATTGCCGCTTTCGGTCTTGCCAAACTTGCCTCCATCGGCTTTGGTGATAAGCGGACATACCAGGGCATAGGCCTCGCCTCCCTCCACCCGCCGGATCAGTTCCGTACCGGTGGTGATGTTACCCCACTGGTCGGATCCACCCAATTGCAACCGACATCTTTTATCCCGATAGAGATGAAGGAAATCGTATCCTTGCAGCAGTTGGTAGGAGAATTCTGTAAACGACATTCCCTCGCTCGATTCTCCACTCAGCCGTTTCTTTACCGAGTCTTTCGCCATCATGTAATTGACGGTGATATGCTTCCCTATATCGCGGATGAAATTCAGGAAAGAATAATCTTTCATCCAGTCGTAATTGTTTACCAGAATAGCTTTGTTGGGTATTTCACTTTCGAAATCGAGAAATTTGGCCAACTGTTTTTTGATGGCCTCCTGATTGTGGCGTAGTGTTTCTTCATCGAGCAGGTTACGTTCTGCCGATTTCATGGAGGGGTCACCAATCATTCCTGTAGCACCGCCAACCAGTGCGATGGGAGTGTGTCCCGCACGTTGAAAATGTTTCAGCATCATCACGCCCACCAAATGTCCGATATGCAATGAGTCGGCTGTGGGATCGATCCCGAGATATCCTGCCGTCTGTTCTTTCAATAACTGCTCTTCCGTGCCGGGCATTACTTCATGTATCATGCCACGCCAACGGAGCTCCTCAATAAAATTCATAAAGCTTTTGTATATTTATTTTTTCAAAACGGGTGTAAAGATATGATTTTCTTTTATATTTTTATTTGCCCATGGCGTTTTTAATGAAATGTTTTATACATTTGTGATATGATTGGAACAAATGCGTATCTATATCTAAAGCACTTTTCAAGCGTCTTTGTATAGCCTTCGAATATAAAATTGTCATTATAAAAAAAGGAGAAACAATGAGTGATGTTAACACAGTATCGACGGATATCCTGATTATCGGGGGAGGTCCATCGGGTTTAGCCACCGCAATTCATCTGGCGGATATTTTAAGGCAAAGCGGCTCTCATGAGCGGATTTTGTTGATTGAGAAAGGAAGCAGTATAGGGAATCATATTATCTCTGGTGCTGTAATCAAAACCGATGTGTTCAAGGATTTATTGCCGGATGCCGATTTGAGTGAAATACCTTTGGATGCCAAAGTAGTGAAAGATACTACTGTTTTCTTGACTGAAAAAGATGCCATAAAACTTCCGTTTCATATTCCCTATATGGGTGACAAGGGAAATTATACCGCTTCATTGGGACAAGTATGCCGTTATCTGGCCACGAAAGCTGAAGAGAAAGGGGTGGAGATTTATCCCGGATTCGCGGTGAACGAGATCCTTTATGATGAAAACGGCAAGGTAGCCGGTGCAAAGACGATCGACACCGGTATCGACCATCATGGCAACCGGATGGAAAACTTTCAGCCCGGCACACGGATTGAAGCAAAGTTGACGATCTTTGCAGAAGGTGTGAGGGGAAGTCTTACAAAACAACTTATTCACAAATTTAATTTGCAAAAAGGAAAAAACGGGCAGATATTTTCGTTGGGATGCAAGGAATTATGGAGCGTTCCCGAAGGCAATATCAAACCGGGAGAAGTATATCATACGGTAGGCTATCCGTTGAATATGGGTGAATTTGGGGGTGGTTTCATCTATGGACTGGATAACAACAAAGTAGCTCTAGGCCTGGTGGTCGGTCTTGATTACCCGGATCCCACTTTTGACACGCACGATGCATTTCAGGTGTGGAAAACAAATCTTTTTATAGCACGTATACTCAAAGGCGGCAGAATGATCGAGTACGGTGCAAAAACGCTTCCTGAAGGCGGTTATTACTCACTACCACAACTCTATACCGATAATGCCCTGATCGTAGGCGACAGTGCCGGATTTCTAGCAATGCCCGCACTGAAAGGCGTCCATCTGGCAATCCATTCAGGAATGTTGGCTGCTCGTACTGCGGCTTTGGCGTTGAGCAAAAACGATTTCTCTGAAAGTGTACTGAAAGAGTACGAAACGTTGATTGAAAAGAGTGTTATCCACAAGGAACTTTATCCTGTCAGGAATTTCAGGCAGGGTTTTACCAAAGGGATGATTGCCGGTGCGTTCCATTTCGGCACACAACTGATCACGGGCGGTGCCGGATTTTTTGGTCGACTGAAAACGCACCCCGATAGTCAGGCTACCAAAAAACTGATGGAATACAGGAAAAAGTATTTTAAAGAGAGATTCAAAGGCAAGCTGGAATTCGATAAAGTGCTTACATTCGATAAAGCGACCAACGTATATTATACGGGTGTCAATCACGATGAACAACAAGTGCCTCATTTACATGTCAACAACCCGGCTACATTCGAGACCGTCAATATAAAAGAATATGGTGCTCCATGCCAGTTCTACTGTTCTGCAGAGGTATATGAACTTCATACTGGCAGGGATGGGAAGCAAGAGTTAAGGATCCATGCCGAAAATTGTCTGCACTGTAAGACCTGTGATATCAAAGAGCCCGGCGACGGTATTACATGGATGACTCCCAACGGCGGAAATGGTCCGGAATATCAATATATGTAGAGAGGATAGTTTTCCAAATATTATTTACTACTGAAAAATAGAGTTTATGCCTTTAACAATTATAAGTTTAATAAAACAGGTACCCCTTCCAAGTGAAATGAGAATGGGGGATGATGGTTTGATGGACAGGACAAAAGCAAAATCAATCATCAATATCGATTGTCAGTTCGGTTTGGAAGCGGGACTGCAAATCAGAAAACAATATCCGGATGCCCGCTTGATTGTATGCTCCATGGGGCCGCAATCATTTGAAGCATCACTACGCAAAGCCATATCGATGGGTTATGATGAAGCATATCTTCTTTCCGACCGTAAATTGGGTGGAAGTGATACCTATGCGACCGGACTGGCGTTGGCAACCCTGCTCAAACACCTGGGTTTTTCCAAAAAATCGAAAGAGCCGTTTATCATCTTCGCCGGGCGGCAAACGAGTGACGGTGATACGGCGCATGTTCCTTCTCAGGTGGCAGAAAATCTGGGCATTCCGCAAGCTACATTCATCGAATCTGTAAAAGCTGATGGTAATGGAAATGTGATCGCCAAACGCATTATCGAAGGCGGCTATCAAATGTTGCAACTCCCGCTGCCATGTGCTGTCTCGCTCACGCCCACCGGGGTACCACCGCGCAAGCCGTCCCTCTCGGGAGCTATCAAAGCGAGAAAATTATCTGTTACGGTTTTCAGTGTGGAGGATATCGGACTGAGTACTGCGAAGATCGGTTTGAGCGGATCACCTACCATCGTGGCCAATGTAACCAATATGGTCAGTGAGCGTTCTCCTGTATTAATGTCGCAGGGAAATACCGAAAAAGAACTGGTGGAGAGCCTGATCGCCAATTTCGAAAGGGGAGGGAATGTGCTTGAAAAGAAAGAAGAAAAGGAAAAGAGGGAGGTGGAAATACCTGATTTTCCGGTTGTTGACAATCGAAACGGTGCAAAAGGTATTTTAACCTGGGCGGAGATAACGAATGGGAAAATAGCTCGTCCCTCGTTGGAGTTGCTTACACCTGCCCGTCATTTGGCCGATCAGCTGGGTAACGACACGAAGATTACTACTGTGCTTATCGGTAAAAATGTGGAACCACTGGCACAAACCCTTTTCGAACATGGTACCAATGAGGTTGTGTTGGTGGAAGATAATAGGCTGGAAGAGTATTTGGTGCTTCCTTTTTCCAATATCATTACCCAAATCATTCATGAAAAGAGGCCCGAAATAACCCTTTTTGCCGCTACTACTGCCGGTCGTGAATTGGCGCCGCGTACGGCCGTAAAGACAGGTAGTGGAGTTACCGCCGATTGTACGGGACTCGAGATCGGCGAGTATATCAACCGCAAGGTAAAAGTGATCAACAGGCCGATCCTTCATTCGCGCCGGCCCACATACGGTGAAAGTAAGCTGGCTACTATCCTGGGTTTTTCTTATCCTCAGATTTCAACTGCCCGTGCCGGAACATTTGAAGTTCCGAAAAGAGAAGAGGGGCGCAAGGGGATATTGTCGGTATTTACACCGACACTTCAGGAAGAGGACTTCAGGGTACAAATATTACAGACGGTAAGAGGTGAAGGTGGTCTGCAAGACCTTTTCGATGCTGAAGTGATTGTCTCCGGTGGCCGGGGGACTGTTGAAGATAACATGAAACTGGTACAAGAGCTTGCAGAGGCTTTAAAAGCGAAAGGTATCAAAGCTGAATGGGCTTGCAGTCGTGTGGTAGTAGACGAGGGCCTCTCGGAATATGCACGCCAGATAGGTCAAACCGGCAAGACGGTGAGGCCGAAAATATATATTGCCGTCGGCATATCGGGCGCCATACAACATATTGCAGGTATTAAAGAATCCGGCAAAATTATTGCCATCGATCACAATGCGAAAGCTTCTATCTTCCATCATGCCGATTTTGGCGTAGTAGGAGAGTATCAGGATATTCTTCCCGAACTGATTGAACGTGTGAAAAATGGTTTTACATTTGGTCTGGAACCTATGAGAAAATAAAAGAAATGGTGAGCTTTAAAAACAAAAAACAGGAGGAAAACCGTTTTCAGTTTTCCTCCTGTTTTTTTATTGTGAATTCTCCTCTCGTAAATATCTTATTTCACGATTGACATGAATTCCTGATTGGTGCGATATTTCGCGAATTCCAGATCGTTCAGCGCTTTTGTAGCGATGCTCCTGTCACGGCCGATAGCAGTGCGCAGGTTCGAAACTACATCATTGAAATTATTGGTTCTGGAAGCGATCACGGCAAGTAGATAAGCTGTAATTGCATCGGGTTTATCCACTGTTTCCAGGGTCTGTTTTGCCTTGTTGTAATCTTTGACCAGCAACTGTGCCAGACCGGCATTATTGCTCTTGCTCTGGCCATAAGCCCCTACTGCCTGATTATAATTGCCTTGTAACAGGTTGAGAAGACCCATGCCTTCTTCGAGCCCATCGGCTCCTGCAGATCGTCCCATCAACTCAGTAGCAGCTTGTAGATCGTTATCCATAATAGCCAACAACGCCTTATTCATGTTCACTTCGGGGGCAGAGGGGTTTACTTGTGCTGCGCGGTCGAATGACTGTTTTGCCTTGGCATAGTCTCCACGTTTATAGAACATAGTACCAATATTGTTCCATCCCCTGTAATCGCTGGTGAAGTTGGCTGTAATATACTGATATATTTTTTCTTTTACACTCTCGTCGTTGGTGAGTGAAGAGGCATACAACAACTCTTCCGGAGTCAATTCTTTCGGGTTGTTTTTCCAGGCTGTCATGATTTCATCGTCAGATTTGCCGATAATCTCGATATTGGCAATGATACGTGAACGACGCAGTTGTGGCAGAATTGTTCCTGCGAGATCTTCGAATACGTAAGAGATATTTTTGATTTCCCTTTCACGGGTTTCAGAATCGGGATACATTTCCAGCACTCGAAGGATCAATTCTTTGTCCTGAAGGTTGGAGGCAGAAACCAGCTGACGGAATCCATCCCAGTCCTGTGCAGTATAATGTGCATAAACATCAGTATTGATCTTTCTTTTGTTCAGTTCACTCTCCAGATATTTAGAGGTGTTTTGCTCACGTTGGGCAGCAAGTTTTTCATTGAGAGAGAGACCTCCATCGGGTGATGCATAGGCTGATACCTCTACATTTACATTTTGTTTTGGGTCGTTGAATGCTTCTTCAACACGACGTTTCCACTCGTTCATATCCTGTTTGTTCAACTCGCTTTGACGCAGTTCTGCTTGTTGGATCACGAACATAATGTTGGCTTCCTGGGCTTGCTGAATGATACGCTGGAAGCCATCGGGAGCAACCGACGGTGGGGTCGTGCCTGCATCGGCCAGAGCAGAAGTGGCAATCACTCCGTCTGCCACTTTCAGATCGGGCAAATTAGAACGTTTGTTTTTGATCCTTCCATCGAAACGGAGATAGAGTTCGGCTGATTGCATCTCCGGACTGTAAGGAAACGAACTGTTCATGGAAAAATTGCCACCTCTGTTTTGAGAAATGGTAATTCTGTTGCCCGAGATATTTTCTCCCTGATAGCTATAGGGAGTACCTGCAATTTCAGCATTAGCTGACTTCAGGATAGGAGTAATGGTTACCGTAGCATTTTTGTTGAACCACTTTTCCGGAAAAGTTCCGTTAATGGTTACAGGAATTTGTTTTCCTACTGTTTCTAGTGGCGACGGCGTTACATTGAAGTTGTTTTGCGAAAGCGGCTTCAATTTGCTGCTACAAGAAGTCGATAAGAGGGCGACCCCAAAGATAAGCAGGAGCGCCAAAATAGAAGATTTTTTGTTCATGTGTAAATTTATTTATTTGTTTGCATTGATCAATTTCTCAATAGTTTGTGGGGACAAATTTACCCAATTTCAGCTAATTAAAAAAGCAAGTTGATCGAATTTTTTTAAAAAGTAAATAATAACTCTACTGTGAACTTGTTGGAGGCCATTTCATCATTCGTTGAGAAGATGTCTATTTCGTGATTTACTATATACCATTCATAGTCGAGACGGAGAATAGAGGTAAAGTGTTCCTTCTTAAATCCGAAACCGAAGCCGGATGTCAAGCGGTTGACGTCAAATCCTCCTACTTTTGGTTGATCGTCAATGGCATCCCATCGAATAGCAGGCCTCACAAATTCAAACATCTTGGTTTTCACAGGTATCGTATATGCTCCTTGAAGATAATAAGAGAGCAAATCGGTATGAAATTCAGTTTTACTCTCTCTCTTCATGATTTCGGTTTCCACTTTCCAGTTCTTTTGTTCGTAACGCAAGTCGGTTCCATAGAAAAGAAAATGGGTGGTTTCATCCTTTTCGTAATCATATATTTTGGCGGTCATACGAAATCCCTGCATGTTGCCCAGTTCAACCCTTCCTCCATACGACAAGTTTTTTTTCCAGACGGGATCATTTATTGCATTTCCGTTGAAGACTCCAAACTCGAGTTTTGAAGGTATCACACCAATGCGAAAATCATATTTAGCCAAAAACCCCAGATCTCTGGTACTTAAGAAATATTTCCCCAAAAAAGTACGGTTGGCGAACATCATTGCATTGGGAGCTACAATGTAATTGTTGAACAATGGAATACTGGTCTGTCCCAATGAGAGTGAAAGCCCATCAAGAGGTTTCAATGTCCCGAATAGATCCAGCACACTGAACTTCCCTTCGTTGCTGAGTTCTATTTGTACTTTGTAGGCCGAGTAGGGATTGATATTCCCTGCAACACCTATACGGGAGTTTCGAACAGAAAAACGGGACATATTTGTTCTGGTCGCGTATTCGAATTTATTTTTTAATGTTCCGTCAATTTTGAAGTTGGGATAAATTGCCGAATCATTTTCCTGGGCGGAAAGGAAAAAAGAAGAGAATAGAAATAATGAAAATAGAGTATTGCACACCTTCTTATATATTGAATCAGGGCTATTGGTTACAATGCTTTCATTATTTTGAAAACACTCTCTTTTAATAATCAGACTTTTTTTTTCTGTTTCTGGTTGTTTCATTTTACTTTTGTGTATACTTTTTTATGTTATTCTTTTACAAAAAATTGTTCGAAGCCATCGGAATATTCAACGCCGAATGAGCCGTCATTTTTCTCATAAATAAAATAATAGTGTATTCCTGCTAATTTTTTTGCCGTCTCGATAGATTTTTTAAGGCCCATGACCATGAACGCAGTGGCATAAGCATCGGCTGTCATACAGTCATCGGCTATTACGGTAGCACCCAGAATATCCAGTTGCGAGGGATATCCGCTGATCGGGTCTATGGTGTGGGCATACTTCTTTCCATCTTTGATATAGTAATTTCTATAGTTCCCCGAGGTAGCTATCGATTTATCACAGAGAGAAAGTACTGTTTGTCGGTAAGACAGCATCCCGGTGGCATCATCAACGGGTTTGGTTACTTCGATGTGCCAACATGCACCTTTATTGTTTCTCCCTTTTGCCGCGATTTCACCACCGATCGCTACCATATAATTTGTTATGCCGTAACCCTCCAGTAAATTGGCGATTACATCACATGCATATCCTTTGGCTATGGCCGAAGTATTTATCTGTACCCGCGGATCGGCTTTGATAATGTTTCCTGTGGCATCGATCGATATTTTTTCGTATCCTACAAAACTTTTCAGACTATCAATAATTTGAGGGGTGATACTGTCCATGTTTTGAAAACCAAACCCCCATGCATTGATAAGAGGTGAAACGGTGATGTCGAAATTTCCATCTGTTGTGCGTGAGATCTCCTCCGCTCTGTGAAACACCTTCAGGAAAAATGAATCGAGTTTTACCGGCTCATTCCGGTTTACTTTCGAAATGATAGAGTTTTCTTTGAAAGGATTTAACGACATGTCAAATTTATTCAACTCGGCAACTATCTCCTCTTTTAATGATCGATTGTAGGCATATTTGATATCATATCCAGTCGTGAATATTTCTCCCTGATCGTGATGATAGATGTATTTTTCCTTACTTCCCTGGTTACAGGACAAGATGAAGACAAAAAGAAGTAGCAGCAGGCTATTATATTGATATTTTATTTGCATATGTTTTTGAAACTAAGAATCCCCCCAATCACTTATCAACCTATTCACCTCTCTTAGAATTCTTCTTCAATCCGGTAATTGTTTCTCTCGGGAGAATTCCTTGATACCAGTTCACCCAGAAATCCTGCGAGAAAGAGTAGGGTACCTATGATCATCGTAGTGAGAGATATATAGAAATATGGGGATTCCGTTACCAATCGGTATGGATTCCCCTGATGCATGTCATATAGCTTGATGGCACCTACAAGAATAATGGCGATCAACCCAAGGAGAAACATCACGCTTCCCCACAGTCCGAAGAAATGCATTGGTTTTTTTCCAAACCGGCTCAGAAACCAAAGTGTCATCAGATCAAGATATCCGTTTACGAAACGGTCTGCACCAAACTTACTCTTACCGTATTTCCTCGGACTATGCTTGACCACTCTCTCACCTATACGGGTAAATCCTGCATTTTTGGCCAGGACTGGAATCCATCGATGCATATCATTATAAATCTCAATACTTTTGGCCAGTGATTTACGATAAGATTTCAACCCGCAATTGAAATCGTGAAGTTTTATTCCTGATACTTTTCTGGCTGTGGCATTGAACAACTTCGACGGCAGGTTTTTGGTCAGTTTATCATCATATCGTTTCTTTTTCCAACCCGAGACCAGATCGTATCCCTCTTCTTTGATCATCCTGTAAAGTTCCGGAATTTCATCGGGACTATCCTGCAAGTCGGCGTCCATAGTAATAATTACATCACCCTGTGCTTTCTGGAAAGCGTTGTGAAGTGCAGGCGATTTACCGTAATTCCGTTGGAATTTAATTGCCTTCACATGGTCAGACTCTTCTTTGAGCTTTTTAATTATTTCCCAGGATCCATCACTGCTTCCGTCATCTATAAAAATGATTTCGTAAGACAGCTTGTTTTCCTGCATCACACGCTGAATCCAATCGTGCAACTCAATGAGCGAATCCTCTTCGTTGTAGAGAGGTATGACAACTGATATATTCATGATTTCCATTTATTACACAAATTTACATGATTTTCGTGGGATACCTGTATATGCAGTAAAAAATAACCGTTTTTTAAAGGAAATTCTTAAATTTAGAATCGTCAATATAGAAAATATAAATGACAAATAATGTAGAAAATATGGAATTTTTCCACATCAGATAAAAAAATATAAATTGATTTAAATATATTATAATCAGTTGTTTGTGGTGATACTTTCGGCTGTTTGTAAGTTTTTGTAAGTTTTTTGTTGCTTTAATTGTGTTCAGATATCGACATTGTGTTATATATTTGCGACAAAAATCATAAAGTCACAGCAAAATGCGAACCCAGAAATTTGAGGTAGAGGTTGGTAATGAATACCAATCTAATGGTAAAATTGTGGTCGATATCAATCAGATTCCATATCCGACAGCTGTTTATATACCTTCTAAAGAAGAGATTATATTGAACAGGCGTGCTTATGAAACACTTGGAATGAATGAAAGGGATGTATTCGACCTGACAACATGGAAAAAAATTAATCCATTTTTGGCTGATTGTTACAGAAAAGTCAATGAGGATATAGTAAATGATCAGAAAGTTCATGTCATTCTTCTCAATGGCAAGCATGAAATAATGAATTATTCTTTGACTCGTATTACTAATCCTTTATTGGGGAAAGTGTATATCATCTATTTTTCAAAAGCATCCGAAAAATATTCGGTGGCTTCTATTTCGTCTCTCTATTCAGTAAAAGAAGAAGTTGCAAAACTGAAACCCTATCTGAACAGAACAGGTAAGATCATGCATGAAAGTTTGATGAACAAATATTTCAGGGAAGAAAACCAGCAACTAACCTTAGACGATCTGGTCTATTACGAGCGAGAATTACGGATTATACAAAAAGCATATCCTTCACTGTCCCACCGTGAAGTTATCCTTTGCGGATTACTTGTAAACGATATGGACAGCAAGGATATAGCCTCAATTACTAACAGAACCCTGGATGCGGTATTTGTAACAATTCACCGTATTAACAGGAAACTGGATATACTCAACAAAAAACAGTTAGTGGATACACTCAAAGAGTTGGTGAACAAACAGGAGATTGATCAGCCTGTACCCACTACAGTTTCTGTTTCACAAAGATAATCCGTCAGCTTATTCGATGTCCTTTTAACTGATAGGTATTTCCGTAGGGTGTTTCATCGTCTTCGAACTGTATTTCGAAGTAGATACTGTCGGTATTCACTATCTTTCCATTCGAAATTTTTACCCCGATGCCGTCTTCGCTCATTTCACAGGTAGACAATTTTGTTTGGAAGGTGCCGTTTTTTTCATTAACCGATGCCTTTATCTGGAAATTCCAGAATTTTACTTCCGAATCCTGAATTGTTATTGAATCATTTTTTGCAGAAGGATTTTGAAGGGTGATCACCTTGAAAGGGCCAAATATGGTACTTGTGTCATTGTAAGCTGTCACTTCCCATTGACCGGCGAGGTTTATGTTGACTGAATTGGTACTGTCGGATATGCTTGTGTTTACTTCGCGTTCACACGATGCAAAAATACCAATGGTTATGAGTCCCAATAAATATATAATTTTTTTCATATGTTTTCTTTATCTATGTCTGGAAGAGGCAGTGTCATGATTTTTTATAATCAATATCATGCTTATTCCAAAACTGTTATTGTAATTATGTAAGTTGTATTTGTCTAACCAAAGGACAGGGACGTGGCATGCTCTTACGTCCATGACATGGTCTACAAATGTTGAAAATGGTGTTTAGCGAATATATAGTGTTTTCAAATGTAAAGCATCGCCATTCTTTACAAAAAGGATATAATTACCTGCCGAAGGCCTGGCAGGCAGTACGGTGTGATAACTGGAGAGTTTTTTGGTATATATCAGTTCTCCTGCCGCGTTGGCCGCATAAACGGTTGCCGATGGGGACAACTTCCCTTTGATATTCACACATACCCGATTGTAATTATCCAGATAAATTGTAATCGAGGGATCATTCTTTATATCTGGTAATGTTATTCCCGGAATTGTTGGGGTTTTGTCTCCCGGTTGTTCGTCGGGTTTGGTTTCAGGCTTTGGTTCTGGAGTAGGCTTTTGATCTGTATCTTCGGGGAGAGGGGTTGATCCTCCTCCGGGCGTAGACGGCGGAGTAGGAGTGGAGGTGGCTGAGCGTGCTCTTCCGAGGATCTTATCCGGTAGTATTGAGGCCGTTAGATTGGGATCGTATCTATTGGTCTCTTTACCTTTTACTGGCTCCATATTTTGATAAATCCACCAGGAGTTACCGGTCATTCCCTTACTGTTCGCATAATTTACAACATTCTTTTCTGCCGTAATATTATAGGATTTTTCATATTGTTCGTACCAGTTACAGACACTAATGGCTACATTGGTAAAATATTGACTTTTTGCATATATTTTATTGTTTCTCAATGTCATATCATGACCTCCTCCAATACCGATACCGTATTGTCCGGGATTAACCAGGATATTATCTTCTACGATTTGGTAAGAACCTCCGATATCACCTATCAGGATTCCCCCGCCTGAGTCTGACGGTCCACCTCCTCTAATCCAGTTTCCTTTCACCGTGATAGGACTTTCTGGTGTGCCATGTGATTGATTTATATTGACAATGTCACCGGGAGAGCTATCCCCAAATATGTTCTCACAAGCATTGTAGCTGACGCTGTTTCCTGCGCCACTCACTTTATCGAATAACACCATAAACCCGTTTACAGAGTCATCTGAGTTATTTAATGGACCACCTAAATTAAATACGTCGTTGTATTCAAATTTTACAGTTTGAGATTTATGCGCATTCAGAGCAGTTCCTACATTTTCGAATGTATTGTCTATTATTGTTACGTTTTTGCAGTTATCCAGATAAATAGCCCGTTTGAAAGGAGCTGAACTGAACTTGTTATATCTGATAATAACATTTTCGCAACTATATAAGGCAATGTATTCTCTTGGGTTATTAGAGGAAAAGTCTAATCCTTCAATTATAAAGTTGGATTTATTTACATGCTGGATTGCAGCTGATTTTTTGTAAGATCCGGTATATCTGTCCCCCTGTCCATAAGATAGATGGAAAGGCAGGCATAATAGTACCACACCTAAAATGATAGTGATGTTGTTTAGTTTCATCTTTTTTCTCCTTTTCAATTAAATAGTGTGTTTGAATAAAATAGTGTGTTTAAAAGTGTAAGCCAAATCGATCCGGTTGTATTCGGTGGAAGGTACTAAATATGGATTCCCCCCGGTAGTTATGAAGGGAGAGAGCATGCTTGATTTTCCTAAAAAA
Organism: Proteiniphilum sp.; assembly: GCF_034927365.1. Classification (GTDB taxonomy): domain Bacteria; phylum Bacteroidota; class Bacteroidia; order Bacteroidales; family Dysgonomonadaceae; genus Proteiniphilum. The sequence goes on from NZ_JAYFQD010000009.1 coordinate 39,250, forward strand.
GTTACCTCCACCAAGAGTAACCTATCCAACGTAGCTTGTTTTTGATTGCGCTGCAAATATACACTTTTATTTTCTTATCATCATGTTAAAAGACAAAGCAATAGATGTAAAAAATCAAAATAGTAAAATTGAAAAGATATTTTCGGGGAAAAAATCCACAAAACAATACGATTTAAAAAAAATAAAAATACGGAAAGAAAATGCTACAAACGTTTTTATGATCTTTTCTGTCCCAAATGTAATGTTATGTAAGGAATTTTTTGATACAAACAACTCCATAGCAGCATATCTTTGCTGCACTTAACTAATTTAGTTAAGAAAATTAGCGGTGCACACAATGAAATTTTGTCATTGTGAATAAAATTAGAAATCACAGTTTATAGTTTTTGCATAATTTCTGTCCTTTTTTTACTGCAATATGGCCGAATTATGCAATTACTTCAAAAGAAAGTACAAGAAAAATGAGAAAAAGTTTTTATCTGCTGGTACTTACTTGCATTACAGTTTCGTGTGTGCAGGTGAAAGATATCTCTTATTTCCAGCAAGCAGACCAGGGGCAAACCTCGCTGAACAGCAAAATGTATGATGCCCGTATTAAACCCAAAGACCTCCTTGCCATTACCGTAGTAAGCAGTGAACCGGCAGCTTCGAGAAGATATAATCTTATCATGCCGCAGATCGATGCTACAATGAACAGCATCCAATCCCAGCCTACATTGCAAAATTATCTGGTGGATAATGATGGAAATATCAATTTCCCTGAGTTAGGTACGCTAAAAGTGAAAGGATTGAGTACAAAAGAACTGGAAAAGCAGATAGGGGAAGCTCTGAAGCCTTTCTTCACAGAAGAATTGCCCATCATTACCGTAAGAATATTGAATTATTCGGTGAATGTGTTGGGAGAGGTTCTCCGACCTGGTACGTTTGTATCGACCAATGGCCGGATGACTCTGTTTGAAGGGTTAGCCATGGCTGGGGATTTAACCATATATGGGCGTCGCGACAATATAAAGGTCCTGCGCGAGAGTGAAAATGGGGAAAAGATTATTTATACAGTAAATCTGAATGATAAAAAATTATTCGATTCTCCTGCTTTCTTCCTGGAGCAGAATGATGTGATATATGTAGAACCGAATCAATCAAGAGCCAATTCGTCGAGATATGGGGCTGCGGAGAACTTTCGCATATCTACCTTATCGATATTGATTTCTGTGGCTACATTGGGTGCTACTATTCTCGGATTGACACGGACTCATTGAGCAATTATTATTAGATACACCTTTCAGGAGAACTGTTATGAACAAATATTTGGAAGTCGAAGAAGAATTTATTGCGCTATCAGAAAAGAAAATTGATGTGATGGCCATATTGATGAAATATCTTTCCTATTGGAAGTGGTTTTTACTGTCTATTATCGTATCACTTGCCATAGCTGTAACTTATATCTATTTTTCGTTGCCGAAATATGAGATTTCCACATCCATCCTGTTTAAGGATGATCAGAAAGGAGGAACCACAGAGCTGAATATCGTACGGGATATGGGAGTGGTCACCAGAAGGAATAATGTGGATAATGAAGTGGAGATCATGAAAAAATCATTGGTCGCAGAGAATGTGGTAAGGAAACTCGATCTCTATGTCTCGTACACTGAAATGAAATCTCTTTTCGGTTTAGATAGGATTCACCGAAATTTTCCGAAGCGAAAAACTGCTGTGCTGTATGGAGATGAACTGCCTGTTACGATAAGGGTTTCGAAAGATAAATTGAATGCCATGACACAAGGTATAGCCTTTGATATGGTAGCTTATCCCGATGGTAATTATCTCTTCACAGGTAAGTTCAGAGGTGACAATTATGAGATCAAAGCGGCATCGAATGATACTATAGTGCAGTTACCTTTTGGAGAGCTCCAACTCTCAAAAGGAAAAACAAAACCTAAAAAGGATATGTGGATCAAGGTTCAGATACATCATCCGATGTCTGTGGCTGATGGATTTTTGGGTTCATTAAATATAAAATTAACATCGAAAATGTCATCGGTGGCAGATATCACTTTGACAGCTTATAATATGTCATTGGGACAGGATTTTCTGAAAGAGTATATTGATGCATACAACGAGCGTGGAATTAAGGACCAACTGGAATTAGCTGAGAAAACCTCGAAGATTATAGATACACATCTTGCTAATCTGAGTAATGAGCTCGGTAGTGTGGAGGATCAGGCGCAGGAGTTCAGGCAATCACAAGGATTGACCAACATTTCATCTCAGGCTGATCTGTATAATTCGCAATTGGCGGGGGTCAGCCAGCGGAGGATGGACCTTGAATCCCAATACAGTATTGTCTCGAGCCTCCTAAGCTTTGTACAACAGAAAAGTGGTCATAGTCAGCTTATTCCTGCTAACTCAGGCATCCAAAGCGTGATATTGAACTCTCAAATCACTACCTACAATGATTTAGTGCTACAACGAAACAAACTGGCACGAATCGCTTCCAGTAGCAATCAATCAATGATAGATCTGAATAATCAACTGGAATCTACATTTAGTTCCGTGATTTCCGGCCTACAAAGCGAAAAAAACAATCTGGAAATACAATTGAAGGATATCAACACCGAATATTCGCGAAACAATGCCAAAATTAGGGCAATTCCGCAGCAGGAAAGGGCCTTCTCGGATATTAAACGCCAGCAGAACATCAAGGAGGATCTGTTTCTCTATCTCCTTCAGAAAAAGGAGGAACGTTACATGAATATGACAGCCGTAGAACCTAATTCTAAATTAGTTGACAATATTCGTGTGAAGGGCGTCGTCTGGCCGAAAAAAATGTTCGTTTTACTTTTCTTTTTCGGTCTTGGACTGATACTGCCGGTAATAGCTATTAAAATAAGAGACTTACTTCGTTACCAACTGGATACCAAAGAAGAATTGGAAAAAATCTCTTCTATCCCGTTGTTGGGAGAAATACCGAAGGCCGTTCAAACGCAGCCAGTCATAATAAAAGAGGACAATAACGATAGTTTCAATGAAATGCTGAGACTTCTGCGCGCCAATCTTCTGTTTGTGATAGACGGTAAAGATAAGAAGGTAATCAATATGCTCTCGAGTATCAGTGGCGAAGGAAAATCGTTTGTCTCTCTTAACCTGGCAATGAGTCTGGCTCTACTCGATAAAAAAGTGTTGTTGGTTGAGCTCGATATAAGAAAACCCAAACTTGCCAAGCAACTGGGTATTGATAGTAAGCAAGGTATTACACTTTACCTGTCTGGTTATCAGGACAAGAAGGAGTTGATAAAACCTTCCGGATTGCATTCTAATCTATCTGTCATTACCGCTGGATCTATTCCGCCAAATCCGAACGAATTGTTGGCGAAACCGGCATTGGATGAACTTATTAAAGAGTTAAAAGCAGAATATGATTTCATCATAATTGATACGGCGCCGGTAGGGATGGTGTCCGATGGATTTTTATTGAATCGTATTGCGGATGTGAACCTGTTTGTGACCCGTGCCGGATTTACGCCGAAAAAATTTGTGGAGGAAGCAGACAGGTATTTTCAGGAAAACAGACTCAAGAAGATGTATTTCATACTCAACGCTGTAAATCTGAATGCGGTAGAATATAGATATGGTCTTTATAAAAAATACGGATATGGTTATTCCTAACTGATAGGTTTGTAGCCGGTTGGTTCTCTATATCTGAAATAGTCCGGTTACGCTTCTCAGTGAGGATAAATATATGATAACATATTTAAAATGCACAGCAAAATGAAAGTCAACGAAAAAGATATCATTCAACTTCCCAAAAATTTCGATAGAAGGGGGAATCTCTCTTTTATTGAAGGTATTAATCATATCCCGTTCAAGATTGAGCGTACTTACTGGATCTATGATGTTCCGGGCGGAGAGGTGCGTGGCGGACATGCTTACAGACAGAATCAGGAATTTATCGTGGCCCTGTCAGGAAGTTTTGATGTCAGCTTGGACAATGGAATGGTACGAAGAACATATTCTTTGAACCGTTCATATTACGGTTTATACGTACCTAAAGGAGTATGGCGCCAGATGCAAAATTTCTCCACCAATGCCTTGGCGCTTGTGTTAGCTTCAGTCCGATTCGATCCCGAAGATTATATTTATGATTACTCGCTCTTTACAAAATTGGTAAAAGACGCAAAGTTATAAAAAAGAAAAAGTCGTATGAAGAAGACAAATATTTATGATTGCTCCATGCTGGAGATAGACAAGCATCATAATGAAAAAGGAAATATCAGTGTAGTAGAAAATGGTAGTACAGTTCCTTTTGATGTTAAGCGTGTTTATTACCTCTATGATGTTCCTGGCGGTGAATCCAGAGGTGGACATGCACATAAAGAATTACAGCAGTTTATCGTGGCAGCCAGTGGTAGTTTTGATGTTACTGTGGATGACGGCGAATCGAGAAGGACTTTCACTATCAACAGGCCATACAGAGGTTTGTTGGTGGTACCCGGTATTTGGAGAGAACTGGATAATTTCTCTTCCGGTTCTGTCTGTCTCGTATTAGCATCGACAGAGTATTCAGAGGAAGACTATATAAGAGATTATGATGAATTTAAAGAGTATAAAAAATAATTCTATAAATGGAACAAGTAAAAATTCTTGATTTACAGAAAGTGACACAGAGATATGCTGCGGAAATTCATGAGGTAGCCCGGCGTGTTATAGATTCCGGATGGTATCTTCTGGGAAAAGAAACTGAAATATTTGAAAAAAACTATGCCGATTATATTGGTGTCAATCATTGCATAGGTGTTGCCAACGGATTGGATGCTTTGCGGATTATCTTACGTGCTTATATTGAGATGGGAGTCATGCAGGAAGGAGATGAAATTATCGTTCCTGCCAATACTTTTATCGCTTCTATCATAGCTATCACCGATAACAGGCTCGTACCTGTACTGGTTGAACCCGATATAGAAACTTATCAGATCGATGATGCAAAAATTGAATCGGCAATCGGTCCCAGAACCAAAGCCATCATGATTGTACATCTGTACGGACAATGTGCATATACAGAAAAGGTGGAAGCGTTATGTAAGCAATACCATTTAAAATTAATAGAGGACAATGCTCAGGCAGTCGGCTGCAGGTTGAATGGTCAAACAACCGGTTCATTGGGAGATGCTGCCGGACATAGTTTTTATCCTGGGAAAAATCTTGGTGCTCTTGGTGATGGGGGAGCTATTACGACCAATGACCCGTTATTGGCTGAAAAGGTGAGAACACTGGCCAATTATGGGTCAAAGATAAAGTATGTTTTCGAATACCAGGGATATAATAGTCGTCTTGATGAAATACAGGCTGCTATTCTGGGTGTAAAACTTGCATGTCTTGATGAAGATAATAGTCGCCGCAAAGAGATTGCAAAATACTATCTGAAACATATTACCAATCCTCAAATTATTTTGCCGGTGATAAATGACTGGGATGCACATGTGTTTCATCTCTTTGTCATTCGTTCAGTGAGACGTGATGATTTGCAACAGTTTTTGCAGGACAACGGAATACAAACACTGATTCATTATCCGATCCCTCCTCACAAACAAAAAGCATACAGCGATTGGAATGATCTCTCATTGCCGATTACGGAGAAAATTCATGACGAAGTATTGACTTTACCGATTAGTCAGGTAATGACCGATGAAGAAGTTAAGTCAGTAGTAAACGCAGTCAATAATTTTCGTTGAAATAGTGAAATAAAAAATGACAGAACAAAAAGATTCATACCGGCAAATTATGAAAGCCACCTCCCTATTTGGAGGAGTACAGGTTTTCCAGATATTAATCTCTGTGGTACGTTCCAAATTTGTAGCGATACTGCTGGGACCGACCGGTATGGGGATTGTCGGATTGCTTGCCTCTACTACCAGTTTGATTGCGGGGCTTACCGGTTTTGGCCTTGGCACAAGTGGAGTAAAAAATGTTACAGAGGCAAATGCTTCCGGCGATAAAGATCGTATCAGCATGGTTGTTTATGTTGTACGCCGCTTGGTATGGTTCACAGGACTGTTGGGTGCTTTATTGACCTTGGCGTTCTCTCCCTGGCTGAGTGAGTTTACATTTGGGAACAAGGAATATACAGTGGCTTTTGTCTGGATTTCCATTACATTACTTTTTAGTCAGTTGAATATTGGAGAACTGGTGGTACTACAAGGGGTGCGTAAGCTGCAACATTTGGCAAAAGCCAATGTATATGGTAGTCTGTCGGGACTGATCATAACTATTCCTCTCTATTATAAATTCGGTGTTAAGGGAATTGTACCTGTTATTATCATCACCTCGTTTATGACCTTCTTTTTTTCGCGGTATTTTGCCCGAAAGGTCAAGACGGAGAAAATAAAACTTTCCATGTCAGATACTATTATCAAAGGTAAAAGTATGATGGTGATGGGATTTATGATTAGTATGAGTGCGATGATAATCCTGTTTGTGGACTATCTACTTCGTATATTTATCAATCATACTGGTCATGTAGAAGACGTGGGTTTTTATAATGCCGGGTTTGCTATCATCAACACCTATGTGGGGATGGTCTTCACGGCGATGGGCACCGATTACTATCCCCGGTTATCAGTTGTCGCAGACAATAATCAGCAATGCAAAGATAATATCAATCAGCAAGCGGAGATAGCATTACTTATCCTGGCCCCGATTCTCATGCTTTTCCTTGTTTTTGTGGACTGGGCAGTAGTCCTGCTATATTCCAGACAATTTTTAGTAATTACCGGCATGCTCCATTGGGCAGCTTTGGGTATTTTTTTCAAGGCTGTAAGTTGGTCCATCGCATTTGTGTTTCTGGCGAAAGGTGCCGGAAAACTCTATTTTTGGAATGAGTTCTCCGCTAGTATCTACACATTGATTTTTAATATGTTGGGATACTATTTGGGAGGATTGACCGGATTGGGAATTTCTTTTCTTCTCTCGTTTATGGTCTATCTCGTACAAGTATTTGTCATAGCCAAGGTGAAATATCATTTTTCGTTCTATTCCTCATTCATAACCATTTTTCTGGTTCAATTCACACTGGCCTTACTCACTTTTGTTCTTATGAATCTGATGAAACAGCCTTATTCCTATTTTCTGGGAATAGTATTGATTGCTATTTCCGTTTGGTATTCATTTAGAGAACTGGAACGAAGAATCGGCATAAAAGAAATTATTCAAACTATAATCCAAAAAGTAAGAAACCGGCATAATTAAAATAGTCGTATAAAAAATAATTATTTATGATCACAACAGATACACCTCTGGTTTCGGTAGTTGTTATGACCTATAACAGTGCTAAATTTATAATAGAAACCTTGGAAAGCGTAAAAGCGCAGACATGGAAGAATATTGAACTGATAGTAACTGATGATGGTTCTACAGATCATACCGTTCAGCTTTGTTTAGACTGGATAGAAGCTAATAGAAGTCATTTTTCTGCGACGAAATTTATTACCGTAGCACAGAATACCGGGATACCTTCCAATAACAACAGGGGGTTACGGGCGGCGACCGGGGAGTGGATTAAAACGTTCTCCGGAGACGATAACCTCATGGAGAATTGTATTGCTGATAATCTTGAATATGCCCGTCGATTTCCTGAAGCTTCTTTTATCACTTCTGATTTACGTGAAATTGATGAAAATAGTGTGCTGATAAGGGATAATGTGATCAATGACGGCTTGATTTTTTTTGCAAATCTCCCCTCAGCTAAGAAACAACTAAAAAACTATTCACGATGGCCGGTTTTTCTGAATACTCCTGCTTTTTTTTGTAAAAGAGAGATATGGAAGATATCGGGTTACTGCGATGAAGAACTCAAAATCTATGACGATACAACAGCCGTATTCAGGATATTGAGCAAAGGTGTCAAATTATATTATATGAATAAGCCAACCGTTGAATACCGGATATATCCGAATTCTATTTCAAGAAGTGAAAAGGTGAATGATATCAGGGAAAAAGAAGCTTATAGGATTTTCAAAAAATACCGGAATCAGAATCTGAGTATTTTTAATCCTCTTGATTTGTCAATCTATTATGAAAGTTGGTTAGTATTTAAGTATAAGGGATTTATGGGTCGTAAAGGAATATCTTATTTGAGAAAACTCAGCCTTTATTATTGGTATATGCAGTTCAACGGAGTAAAGAGCTATTAAAACTGAAAGATTGCAATGACAATTTTAATTACTAAAAACCGGCATTGTGCTTTGGATACAATCGTATAAAAATAATTATTTATGAATACAACAAATACCCCATTGGTCTCGGTAGTCGTTATCACTTATAACAGTTCTAAATTTGTGATTGAGACATTGGAAAGCGTAAAAGCGCAGACGTGGAAGAATATTGAACTGATAGTATCCGATGATGCTTCTACAGATTGTACCGTTCAGCTTTGTTCAGACTGGATAGGAGCGAATAAAAGTCATTTTTTTACAACAAAATTAATTACCGTACCGCGGAATACCGGGATTCCTTCCAACATTAACAGGGGGTTACGGGCGGCAACCGGAGATTGGGTTAAAATGCTTTCAGGGGACGATAAACTCATGGGAAATTGTATTGCAGACAATTTTGAATATGCCTCACGATTTCCGGATGCCTCTTTTATCATCTCTGATGTGCGTGAAATTGATGAAAATAGTGTATTGATAAGAGATAAGGTGATTAATGATGGGGTGATTTTTTTTGCAAATCTCCCCTCGGCTAAGAAGCAGTTAAAGAACTATTCACGATGGCCGGTTTTTTTGAATACACCTACTTTTTTCTGTAAAAAAGAGATATGGGAAATGTCGGGTTATTGCGATGAAGAATTCAGAATATATGACGATATGACGGCTGTACTCAATGTAATGGCTCAAGGTGTCAAATTACATTATATGAATAAACCCACCGTTGAATACAGGATATACCCTAGTTCCATATCCAGAAGTGTAAAGGTGGATGATATCAGAGAAAAAGAAGCTTACAGAATTTTCAAAAAGTATCAGACTCAGCATCTGAATATTTTCAATCCTCTTGATTTGTCTGTCTATTATGAAAATTGGTTAAGATTCAAATATAAAGGATTTAACGGCCGCAAAGGAGTGGCATATTTAAGGAAACTCAGTCTCTATTACTGGTATTTGAGAATGAGCGGTGTGAAAACTTATTGATTTAAAGAAGGAAGATAGTTATGCGTATTTTATGGATTACAGTCAATATTTTGGATGTTTTCTTTCCTCATGTGAAAGGAAAACCCACCAAAGGTGGATCATGGATAGCTCCTCTGTTCTATAATCTCCATAAACAACCGGGTGTTGAATTGGGAATGATTACACCCGTGATCGATGGAGAAGAGCAAAAAAAAGAGATAGATCGTATAGTATATTACACTGTCCCTATTAATAAGGAAGGAAACAGAACGGAAATAAAAAAAGAGTTATCAGATAGTTATATACGAGCAATAAATGATTTTAGACCCGATATCATTCATGTACATGGTACCGAGTATAATTTCGGTTTGTTACGTAAATATGTGGATAGATCAATACCTATTGTCTGCTCCTTGGAGGGGATAATCTCTCCATGGCTTAGCTTTATGAATTATAGTGTGGCCGATACTGATGTAAGAAAGTATCGTTCCATTAAGAACAGGCTGGGCCGGGGTGGAGTAAATGGCGCATTCAGGAGGTGGAAAAAGTATCCGGCTATTGAAAAAGAGATTTTCGGGATCAATCGATATTTCATTGGCCGTACGCTGTGGGATAAAGCCTATGTAAATATGTATAGTCCGGAAGCATTCTATTATCACGGCGAAGAGTTATTGCGTGCCCCTTTTTATAAAACATATTGGGATATAGAACAATGTGAGAAACACAGGATATTCATTTCTTCCTGTGCCTATGCCCTAAAAGGGTTTCATGTACTTGTGAAGGCGGCAGGTCTATTGAAGCAAAAATATCCTGATATTAAGATTGTTGCTCCGCTCTCATCGATGAGGATAAATGCACCGAAATGGGTAGATTTTTTGATTTCAGAAGATTATAGTGTCTATTTAAAAAAAGAGATAGTCAGATGGGGACTGGAAGAAAATGTGGTACTCCTGAAAAATCTGAATGCCGAGGAAATGGCTAATGAGTACCGTAAAGCGCATGTGTTTGTGTTGCCTTCTTTTCAGGAAAATAGCCCGAATTCATTGGGAGAAGCAATGATGATTGGTACTCCCTCTGTATCGGCCCCTGTAGGAGGAGTAATGTCTATTGTAGAAGATGACTCCAGCGGACTTTTTTTTCCTTCTGGAGATTTCGTAATGATGGCATATCAAATCGATCGGTTGTTCTCAGATGAGGAACTGGCATTAAACATCAGTAAAAAGGCACGTTCGATTGCGGAAAGACGACATGATATAGAGGAGTCAGTACAACAGTATATGAGAGCATACGAAGATATTGTTAATAAGCATAGTCAAAATAATTAACGTTTTTTTAGTTGAATTCCAATGAATACAATGAATACGGTAAATAAACAAATTATCAGTCATATTATTCCTGTAACGATTATATTGTTTGCAATTAACTCGGTATTACCTTTTATGAAACCGGGAGTGCCTATGGCTGCCCTATTGAATAATACGACTGTGTGGTGGGCTATATCTTTTCTAATATTGGCACTCTTTCTTCTTTCCAAGCGCTATTTCTTTGATAAAAGAAACGAGGAGAATATGTTGATTGTATGGATCTATCTATTATGGAATCTGGTTTGCATCATACGCGGAATATTTGCTGCCGAAATTTACTGGGACTGGAAAGGATTAATCGGTAACGCAATGGCATTGCTCTTACCGGTTGTGATATTTTCGTCAACCAATAAAATGGTGGTACAGTCTTTACTTTCATTTTTTATAAAATATGGATTGCCTCTATTTCTGATAGTTGCATTGATTATCAGAATGGATGCTTTTGGTTTTTATCTGATACCGATCAGCTTTCTGGTATTGTTTTTCCCGGCACTTACCAAGCGCCAAAAAATACTTTTGCTGTTTATCTCATTAACAGTCATGTTGGTGGATTTGAATGCCCGTAGTAACGTAATAAAATTCGGAGTACCGTTTTTTGTCCTCTTACTCTATTATTTCCGTAAAAGAATATCATTGAAAATGATGGAAGGGGCCCGTCTTACTCTGTTCATACTCCCTTTGCTATTCTTTGTACTGGGTGTCACCGGCACTTTCAATATTTTCCATATTCAGGATTATATGAAGGGTGAGATCCATGCTTCCGGCGTAGGTGGAGACGGTCAGGTTGTGGAACAGAATGTTATGGAGGATACCCGTACTTTCCTATATGAAGAGGTGTTGGAATCTGCTGTAAATAACGATTACTGGCTGTTGGGGCGTACTCCGGCCCGCGGAAACGACTCTTATACATTTGGCATGAGGGAGGCTGAATTGACAGGGAGATATGAGCGCTTATCAAACGAAATAGGCTTGGCCAATGTATTTACCTGGACAGGTATAGTTGGGGTAATACTTTACTCGTTGATTTTTTTCAGATCGTCGTTCCTTGCTGTCAACCGATCCAGAAATATCTATGCCAAAATGCTCGGGATTTATGTGGCTTTCCGTTGGCTCTATTCATGGATAGAGGATGTAAATGAGTTCAGTCTTAACTATTTCATGCTGATGATGATGATCGGGTTGTGTTTTTCCGAATCATTCAGGAGTATGTCCAATAAGGATGTCATCATTTGGGTACGTGGTATATTCGATGTAAGATATGTACGCCTGCAACAATATATATATAAGAAGAATAGATATGAAAAAACGGAATATAGCAGTATTGCTAACGTGCCACAACAGGAAGGATAAGACGATCTCTTGTCTTTCCTCCTTATTCCGGGCAACTATCCCCTCGGAGTATCTGTTGGATATCTTTTTGACAGATGACGGATCTACAGATGGAACGGGTGATGCCGTCAAAGAACTCTTTCCTCAGGTAGAGGTGATAAGAGGCGACGGTAATCTGTTTTGGGCGGGAGGAATGCGTCTGGCATGGGAAAGAGCTATGGAGGAAAAGGCATATGATGCCTATTTACTGATCAACGATGATGTGGATTTGTATCCCGATTTTTTCCTCAACCTATTGGATGCGGAAACGTATTCTCTTGCAGAAACCGGTAAATCGGGAATTTATTCTGGTGCAACGATTGATAAGACAACAGAAGAGGTAACCTATGGTGCATCCAGAATAATCAATTATCTGTTGGTTGTCAGGTCGAATATGCTTGCCCCGGAAGAACAGCCGCAAGAGTGTGAAATTACCAATGCCAATGTGCTTTGGGTCAGTAAAGAGGTGGTAGATGAAATCGGCATCTTCGATTATCGTTTCACCCACGGCATTGCCGATTACGACTACTCCTTCCATGCATCAAGAAAAAAAATACCGTTGTTTCTTGCGCCCCGGATATGCGGTGTGTGCGATAACGATCACAGGAAAAACTGGAAAAGCAGTCAATATTCTCTAAAGGAGCGGATTGCCTACCTGAAGAGCCCGAAAGGATTGGCCTATAATGAGTATCTGTATTATATCAAAAAACATTTTCCATTATTCGTGCCCTATTCGTTTGTCATGCTATGGATGAAAACCCTGTTTCCTTTTTTATGGGATCGCGTTAAAAATAATGCTTAAGCCGCTAAAATGAAAAAAGAGCCGACATATAATAAACCGCGAATGTTGATTTTCCATCCCGCACTTGCACCATACCGGATCGACCAGTTTAATTTACTCAATGAACTGTTCGACCTGGAGGTGGTGTTTCTCCTGGAGGATGTCTATTTGTCGAATTTTAATATGGATCAGCAAAAGTTGCGCGAAGCATCCAATTTCAAATATTCTTTTCTGTTGCGTGGGATACTCTTTAGAAGACGTCTTTTCCGTTTCGGTATGCTGCACAAAATAAGACGAAGTAAACCCGATATCGTGATGGGGTTCGAGTACTCGCTCACCACCCAATATCTTATGCTATTAAAAAAGATGAGACTCATTAAGCAAAAAATCGGTACTTCCGTTGACGATAGTCTGGCTATCTGCAATCATGTACAATCCAAAATGAGAGAAAGGGTTAGAAACCAATCGGTAAAACAGCTTGATTTTATGGTGGTGATGTCGAAAGAGGTAGCCCGTTTTTATCAGGACCACTTCAATCTGGACGCAAAGAAAGTGGTTGTTTCACCTATCTTACAACTCCCGGAGCGATTGAGGAAAGAGGCTGCCACAATTGAGTCCTTTGCTAACCATTATATTCGGGAGTACGGATTAAGTGGGAAAAAAACGATCCTTTTCGTGGGGCGATTCATTCCAGAGAAAACCTTACCACTGTTCATCGAGACTATAGCTCCCTGGCTTATATCTCGTGATGATATCCGGCTTGTGCTCGTTGGAGATGGCGATGAACGGGAGCAAATAATTGCTGCCATAAAAGAAAAAATGCTGGAAGAGAAGATCATTCTCCCGGGTAAGTATCTTTCAGAGGAGCTCTATGGCTGGTATACCTGTGCCTCCGGATTCGTATTGCCAAGTAAGTGGGAGCCTTTTGGTGCGGTTGTGAACGAAGCCTTGATATTTGGCTTGAAGGTTTTCTGTTCCTGTTATGCCGGAGCATCCAGCCTGATCACTCCTGAGAATGGCATCGTCTTCAATCCTCTGGATAGTACTGATACACTTGACAAATTTCAGCAGTATATAGAATCTATAAAGCCTGTTGGAGATATTTCACTGACAGATAAGCCTTCTTTAATGGAAGATCAACGACACTCTTTTTTACATGAATGGGGAAAAGTATTATCATTAACAAGAGGATAGAAACATCAATTCAATACATTATATAATAATATATTATGGGTCAGACACGCAAAAATATTCTTTTTATGCTCCATTTGCCGCCTCCGGTACATGGTTCGTCCATTGTGGGAGAACTTGTGAAAGATAGTTGTATTATCAACGATTCTTTTCATGGGCGATACATCAATCTGATACTCTCGCGAAAAGTGAACGAAAGTGGTAAAACTAATCCTAAGAAAATAGTACGTTTTGTAATAATTTGGCTACATCTGCTGGGTAAACTGATACATCGTAAACCGGATCTTTGTTATTACGCATTAACAACCACTGGTGCAGGACTCTATAAGGATGTACTGCTGATAGGGCTTTTACGCCTTTTTAGGGTAAAAATCATTTATCATATTCATAATAAAGGGGTAATACAGGCGCAAAAGAAAAAATTGAATCACATTCTTTACCGGTTTGTATTCAAAAATACACATGTTATCCTGCTTTCCAGACATCTTTATTATGACATAGAGGCATACGTGTCACAAGATCATGTCTATTATTGTCCTAATGGTATTAAAGATTATGAGCCGAGTGCTGCACTTGTTACTTTACCTGAAAACAGGCCTTTTAATATTCTTTTTTTCTCGAATCTCATAGAAGAAAAAGGGGTGTTTGTACTGGTTGAAGCCTGTTCAATACTGAAAGATAAAGGATATTCCTTCCAGTGCGATTTTGTAGGTGGGGAAGGAGATGTGAGTGAGAAACAGTTTAATGTATATGTGCAGGAAAAAGGTTTGACAGAACAGGTAAAATATCTTGGAAAGCGGTATGGCCGTTTGAAAGAGATGTCTTTTGAGCAGGCCAATGTTTTTGTATTGCCTTCGCGTTATGATTGTTTCCCATTGGTAGTTTTAGAAGCCATGCAGCATAGCTTGCCGGTGATAACTGCAAAGGAAGGGGGAATGCCTGACATGGTGGATGAAGGGAGCTCCGGTTTTCTGCTTTCCCGTTATGATGACGCTGAGACATTGGCAGATCGACTTGAACTTTTAATGTTTGACTCGTTATTGAGCAAGCAAATGGGGATAAACGGAAGGATAAAATATGAGAAATATTTTACGCTCCCTATTTTTGAACAAAGATTACTATCTATATTACAGGACGTTATTAAATAATTACAATAAAATGATTGTAGAAGTATCAAGAGAAGAATACAAAAGACATTTTAGCACTGATCCGCATATTTTTATTAATGATGGGTTTATTGCTAATGTAGAAAATAAATGCGACAGAGTGGTTCGGTTAATGAAAGATGATGAATCGTCCATAGGATTGATTCTGGGCATAAAAGATGGTGTTGCAAAATCGCCTTTTTCAGCTCCATTCGGCGGATTTCACTATTCACATGAATATCTGTTCTATAATATCGTTCACGATTTTATTTCAGACCTGAAAGATTATATCGCCAGCCAGGGATTGAAAGCGGTGCAAATCACCTTACCCCCTGATCTCTATCAAATCAATATGAATGCAAAATTGGTGAACGCCTTTATCAGGCTTGGTTTTACTATGGAAAACCCGGATATCACCCATTGGGCTGATCTGAAAAATTTTGACGGTACATGGACAAAAAATATGGTTACACAAAATTGTCGTAAGGCAGTTAAACACGGTCTCACCTGGTCTCTGGTGACAGATATGGAATCGAAGAAAGAAGCTTATGAGGTGATTTTACAGAACCGTGAACAATTGGGTCGTAAAATATATATGACCTTCGATGATCTATTGGGAATGGAGCATATCGTACCAGTGGATTTTTTCCTGGTTAGGGAGAGTAACGGTAATGGCATAGGAGCAGGAATTTTTTACCGGGGGCATGAGAAAATAGTCATAGGTATTTTTTTGGGAGATGATATGGAAAAGAGAAATTTAGGAACTATGAACTTTTTATATAAGAATCTCTACGAATACTATAAAGAAATGGGATTCAGCTTTCTCGATCTGGGTATTTCCGGTCTCGCTGGTGAACCTAATGCCGGATTGGTCCGCTTTAAAGAACTCCACAATTGTATTGCATCGCTCCGCCATACTCTTTCCTGGACACCTTAGCTGGTATTAATCAGTATATGCGGGCAATAGTATTGTTTTAAAGTTTTTAAAGATCACAAAGTTATGCTACAGGAATTTGAATTGTTTAATGGGTCCTTACAGGAAATAACCCATACAAAAAAGTTGATTACCACATTGAACGCCCATTCATATAATACAGTTAAAAAAGATCCTCTTTTCCGAGAGGCGTTACGGGCCAGTGATGTGATACTGCCAGATGGGATTAGTGTGGTCCTGGCAGTGCGGTTGTTACAAGGGAAAAGAATAAGAAAGATAGCCGGTGACGACCTGTTCCGTTATGAGATGCAAAGGGTACACAGTATGGGAGGTAAATGCTTCTTTCTCGGAAGCTCAGAAACTACTTTGAACCTTATCGAAGAGAAGGTAAAGAAAGATTTTCCCGGGCTGCGTGTATATAGCTATTCTCCGCCCTATAAACCTGAATTCACAGAAGAAGATAATCGGGCAATGATTGATGTGGTGAACGAAGTGGAACCGGACGTGCTTTTTGTAGGGATGACAGCTCCGAAGCAAGAAAAATGGGCGCATGAACATTTCAACCGATTGAAATCCGGTCATATCTGTTGTATTGGTGCCGTATTTGATTTTTATGCCGGTACGGTACAAAGGGCACCGGTATGGATAATCTCGGCTGGGATGGAATGGTTTTTCCGATTGGTACGTGAACCACGGCGTATGTGGAGGAGATATTTGATAGGGAACACCCTCTTTGTATCCGGGATTTTGAAGGAGAAATTCAAGACTGGCTCTAACAGATCACCACTTGTCACTTTACAATCGGAAACGGTGAAGACGAAAAAAGATTAAAGAAAGAACTTTTTCTTTGGTCCTTATTTGATATGGGGCGTGTAGTCCTTTTTTTGAATATTATTGTATTTTTTTTATAATCACAGCATATGAATACAGATCATTCAGGAGTAAGATTCTTCTATCTTCTTTTCGATTTATTACTTTTAAATATATCGGTTTACATGGTGTTTTACAATAGTCCGATGTATAATTATATGGATCTTCCGGGGAGAAACCTCTATATTCTGCATGCCAACATTTCTGAATTGTTAGCCTATATCTTGTATTCAAGGCAGAATTATTTTTTCACGGACAGTTATACTGAAAGGGTGAAATCGTTTAGTATACGATTCCTTATTCTTCTTCCTATCCTCTTCCTGCTGGCGGAATTATTTCTTCCCGACGGATATCACAAAGGATTCCTGTTGGAATATACCGCTTTCTTTTACGTTTTGAAGGTGGTTGTTTTTTATTTTCTCTACAGGTTTCAGCAATTCAGATATAAAAAAGGATACGCACATCATAGGGTTGCTATCCTGGGGGTAGGGAATTCAGACCTGGTATTGGGCAAATTGCTCATCGATAATCCTTCATTGGGGTTTAAACTGGCTGGATATCTTTCGAACAAACGTCTTCAATCAGATTTTGCTACGTTGGGTGAATTAGATGAATTACCTACTCTGTCGGAAAAATACAAATTAAATATGCTTTTTGTAAGTGATCCAGCCTATTTTACGAAAGAAAATACCCAAACGTTACTCTCTAAATGTAATGAAACGGGAGTCAGAGTGCGGTATATTCTTATGAAGGGGTATTGGAATAACCCTAATAATATAGGTAAGAAAAAAGAGTCAGCCCGATATTTTGAAATGTTCAATCCTCAGGAAATTCCGCTGGATCGTTTGACTTTACGTACAAAAAAACGTATTTTTGACATCTTATTTTCCGGAGCTATTATTCTATTTGTATTCAGCTGGCTATTCCCTATTATGGCGATATTGATCAAACTCAACTCAAAAGGTCCTGTATTCTTTAAGCAACAAAGAACGGGAATTAACAATAAAACTTTTATGTGCTATAAATTCAGAACAATGACGGTAAATAGTGATTCCGACAGTAAACAGGCACAAGTGAATGATTCACGGATTACCTCAATAGGCAGTTTCATGAGAAAAACCAATATCGACGAATTACCTCAATTTATTAACGTGCTGCTGGGTAATATGTCCGTAGTGGGTCCCCGTCCGCACATGTTAAAACATACCCAACAATATTCAGAGTTGATCAGACATTATAAGGTCCGCCATTTTGTCAAACCTGGAATAACCGGATGGGCACAGGTGAACGGATTCAGAGGATTGACAGACGAACTCTGGAAAATGGAGAAAAGGGTAGAATACGATATGGAATATCTGGAAAAATGGAATTTTTTCTGGGATATCAAAATAATTTTCTTGACATTATTTGGTAATAAAGCTTATGAAAATGCAGGATAGATCTTAGAAGTGAAAAATGAATAGTTAATAATGAAAAATTAATAATTAATAATTAAAGATAATATGACAAAAGTAGCGCTGATAACAGGTATTACAGGACAGGACGGATCGTTTCTGGCCGAATTATTGATCGGAAAAGGGTATGAAGTACATGGGATAATCCGTCGTTCTTCATCGTTTAACACCGCACGTATTGAGCATCTCTATTTTGATGAGTGGGTGAGGGATATGCATAGGGACAGGCTTGTCAATCTTCATTATGCCGATATGACTGATTCCAGTTCCCTGATCCGTATCATACAAACTACAAAACCGGATGAGATTTACAATTTGGCGGCACAGAGTCATGTAAAGGTGAGTTTCGATGTGCCGGAATATACTGCAGAGGCTGATGCCGTAGGGACGCTGCGTCTGTTGGAGGCAGTCCGAATTCTTGGCCTGGAGCAGAAAACCAAGATATATCAGGCATCAACTTCAGAACTTTACGGATTGGTACAGGAAATACCTCAGAAAGAAACCACTCCCTTCTATCCGCGTAGCCCGTATGGCGTAGCAAAGCTATATGGATTTTGGATCACTAAAAATTACAGGGAGTCTTACAACATGTTTGCAGTGAATGGTATCCTCTTCAACCACGAAAGTGAACGTAGGGGGGAAACCTTTGTTACCAGAAAAATAACCATTGCCGTAGCCCGTATTGCACAAGGAGAACAGGATAAACTCTATCTCGGTAACCTGAATTCATTGAGAGACTGGGGCTATGCCAAAGATTATGTAGAGTGTATGTGGCTGATGCTCCAACATGAGAAACCCGAAGATTTTGTAATCGCTACAGGAGAGATGCATACCGTCCGTGAGTTTTGTACTTATGCATTCGCTGAAGCCGGTATCAACCTGCGTTGGGAAGATGAAGGCGTGAATGAAAAGGGAATAGATACTCTTACCGGGAAAGTTTTGGTAGAGGTAGATCCCAAGTATTTCCGTCCCGCTGAAGTGGAACTACTCTTAGGTGATCCTACCAAAGCAAAGACCTTATTGGGATGGAATCCCCGTAAAACCTCGTTTGAAGAACTGGTAAGATTGATGGTAAGACATGATATGAAATTTGTAAAAAAATTAAAAGCAAAAGATGCGATCGACAATGAATGAGAATAGTAAAATATATATTGCCGGGCACAATGGTCTTGTAGGCTCTGCCATCTGGAAAAATCTTCAATCACGGGGGTATAACAATCTTATAGGTCGTAGCCACAGTGAGTTGGACTTAATGGATAGTGATGCCGTGAGAGATTTTTTTGATAAAGAAAAGCCGGATTACGTGATACTGGCGGCGGCTTATGTGGGAGGGATTGTGGCGAATAATACCTACCGGGCAGATTTTATCTATCGCAATCTTCAGATACAGAACAATGTGATAGGAGAGAGCTTCCGGTATAAAGTAAGGAAACTGTTATTTCTTGGAAGCAGTTGTATCTATCCGAGAGAGGCTCCACAGCCGATCAATGAAGAAGATCTTTTGACTTCATCCCTCGAATATACCAATGAACCTTACGCGATCGCCAAAATAGCTGGCCTTAAAATGTGCGAAAGTTTTAATATTCAATACGGCACCAATTATATTGCCGTAATGCCGACCAATTTATATGGCCCCAATGATAATTTTGATCTGGAGAAGAGCCATGTGCTTCCGGCATTGATCCGAAAAATGCATTTGGCCAAATGTATGAAAGAAAATAATTGGAGCGGCATACAGAAAGACCTGAGACGAAGATCTCTGGATGGTGTAGATGGAAAAAGCACTATCGATGATTTTGTTTTTACTTTGAATAAGATTGGGATATTTTCAAACCATCTTGAATTATGGGGTACAGGTAAACCGATGAGGGAGTTCCTCTGGAGTGAAGATCTGGCCGATGCTTGTGTCTTTATCCTCGAAAATGTGAATTTTGAAGATCTGAGAAAGGGGAAAGATGAAGTTCGAAATTGCCATATCAATATTGGAACCGGCAAGGAAATCAGTATAAGGGATCTGGCTTTGCTTACTGCCGACATTGTGGGGTATACCGGAAAAATTAAATTCAATCCGGCAAAACCCGATGGTACGATGAGGAAATTAACCGATGTCTCAAAACTAAAATCGTTGGGATGGCAGTATAAGGTAGAACTGGATGAGGGTATCCGTCGGATGTACCATTGGTACCTCCAGGATCAGGAGGAAAATGAATAGATCGTGTGAAGTAGATAGGTAAGAATTGCCCCGAAACAATAACAAATTTATATATATGATGAAAGAAAATAAAATCATCCCGACTCCTTCTCAAAGAATGACAGTGATAGATGCTTTGAGAGGATTTGCATTGCTAGGGGTAATTCTTATGCATATGTTAGATCATTTTGGATATCTCTTTTCCAATGTGCAACACCAGTTATCTCCTACTATGTGGGATACCGTTATTCAATGGTTTACCGACAGAATGATCAAAGGAAAATTTATTAGCATCTTCTCTTTCCTTTTTGGTCTCAGCTTTTATATTCAAATGGATAGAGCCTCAAAAAAGGGAATTGATTTTCGCGGACGCTTCTTGTGGAGAATGGCCTTATTATTTGTGATCGGATTGATCGGGATGTGTTTTACTTACGTGGATATACTGACAATTTATGCTGTTTTCGGAGTTGTACTGGTCTTTTTGTTCCCGTTAAGGAATTGGGTGTTGATGCTCATTGTAAGTTTGTTGTTAGTAGGGGTACCCAGTTTGTTTTTAATTGGTTTCGACAATATAGTGATCGGGCAACCGGCCATAACAGCGATTTCTGTAGTTTCGGAGCAACTGCCTGCGGACAATACTATCGAAAGTGTAACATTCTTTCAAACCGCTAAAGAAAACCTGACCATTAAGAATTCTAATAAATTGAAATATCAATTCTTATATAGTGATGTCGGATATCTGGTTTTGGCATTATTTATATTTGGATTTATTGTAGGGAGACTTCGTTTCTTTGAACAGGTGAATATTCGGAAAAAAAGGAATGTTAGATTATTTCTGCTGTTTCTACTGGCAACTTTTGCTCTTTTAGTGATAATCAAATTAATAGGGCCCCAAGAGCATGTCGATTTGTTGAAAGTAAGGATGGAAGGAGGAGAAGTTCCGCTTATAGCACTTGTAATGTCTGCTTTGAATAACCTCAGTACAGTTTCCATGTCAGGAATGTGGGCGATGGGATTTATCTCTCTTTATCAGGTTGAAGGCGTCAGGAAATATCTGGATATTCTTACGCCGTATGGTCGCATGGGGCTCACCAATTATGAGATTCAAAATGTAATAGGAGCCATTCTTTTTTCTGGGTGGGGTTTTGGATCTGTATTCGGGACTAAAGGAGCAGCAGTGCTTTTTGTCCTCGGACTACTAATCTATGCATTGCAGGTTATCATTAGTCAGTATTGGGTCAAAAGGTTTCTGTATGGTCCGCTTGAGTGGCTATGGCGATCGGGTACCTACCTGAAATGGCAGCCGTTCAAGAAAAAACAGAATAGAGAAAAGAGTACAGTTGTTGTGGAATAATCAATCATATTTAATAGTAAAAATTCAGTTTAAATAAAAAAAAGTTATGGAATACAGGAAAATTATTGATGTAGAGTTCCGTGAATTTGATCGTAGAACGTTGGAAAAGACGAGGGAATGGTTGAGTGATCCTCAAATAAAAGAGTTGACGATTACTCCGGATTTCGATGAGAAATCACAGGAAACATGGTTCCAGAGTATACAGAACAGAGATAATTACTATATCCGTTCCGTATGGAGAGGCGATGATCCTATTGCCGTATTCGGTATTAAACACATCACTGCTACCGACGGTGAAATTTGGGGATATATTGGAGAAAAACAGTATTGGGGAAAGGCTATTGGTATCGAAATGATGCATCATGTATTCGATTATGCCAGATCACTAAATTTGAAATCTCTCTATGCTATAATGCTGAAAGAAAATATCTACTCCGTTAAAATACTCCGTAGATTCGGTTACGGAGAAGAGACAGAGTTGGATGGCGAGAGGATGATGATGCGCTATTATCTATAGAGATTCAATTTCAGTAATATTATTCATCCTGGTAACCGGTGTGGTTGTCCGCTTAATGAAAATCAAACGAAGAATTATTATAAAGTAAGAAATGGAAAAACTGAAAATAGTTATCAACGCTTATGCCTGTTGCCCGGATAGGGGTAGTGAACCCGGTACTGGATGGAATATGTGTGCACACTTGGCGAAGCACTGTGAAGTACATATTATTACAGAGGAAGAATTTCGAGAGAAAATTGAGTCAACCCTAACGACTTTACCACAGGGTGAGAATATGCATTTCTATTATAATCCTGTACCTGAGAGGGTAAGGGAGATGGCCAGGAATCAGGGAGATTGGAGATTCTATGCCCATTATAAAAATTGGCAAAAGAAAACTCTTGAAATAGCTAGAGAGATTATTGCCACACAAAAAATAGACGTCCTGCACCAATTAAACATGATCGGTTTCAGGGAACCGGGATACTTGTGGAAAATAGAAGGTATTCCATTTGTGTGGGGTCCCATTGGAGGTATGAAACAATTTCCTGTAGCTTACCTTCAGGGAGCAGGAATAAAAACACAACTCTTTAATCGTCTCAAAAATATTATCAATGTATTACAGTTGAAATATGATGTTCGGGTTAATAAGGCGTTTAAACGGGCCGATTTATTAATCAGTTCTATCCCTGTTTCATACCAGGCCATTAAGAAATACAAGAAAAGAGATTCTGTACTTATTTCTGAAACAGGTTTATCTGTGAATAGTAATGAAGTATCCACAAAGAGATTTTACGACGAAGATTTTAAAGCGATATGGGTAGGTAAGTTCGATTTTCGTAAACAATTGACATTGGCGCTGAAAGCATTGGCAGCAGCCAACAATAAACGAATTATTTTAAATGTGTATGGTCAGGGAAACGAAGTGCAGGAAAGAGAAGCAAAACAGCTTGCGGAGGACTTGGATGTCTCCGATCAAATAGTATGGCATGGTAATAAGCCGCATGCCGTGGTACAACATGCTATGCGTGAAGCACAACTTTTTTTCTTTACGAGCGTAAATGAAGATAATCCTAACGTTATTTTAGAGGCTATCAGTAATCGCTTACCCGTATTGTGTTTCGATACTTGTGGATTTGGGGCTATAATCAATGAGACAGTGGGTCGAAAAATTCCACTTACTACTCCTCAAAAATCAATCACAGGCTTTGCAGAGCATTTAAATATGTTTTATATCAATCGTTCTTTACTGGAAGAGTTATCCCTGAATTGTGAGACACTGCTACAACAACTCTCTTGGGATGAGAAAGTAAAACAGGTTGTGAGTTTATATCGAAAAGTATTGTCCGATAATGTTTGAGGACATTTTTACCAGCCTTATTAATCAAAAATAACGGGTAATGCAATGCATAACAATTGCTTTAGTATAATGATGATTACCGGCTTATTATTTCGAAAATAGAATAATTTTAGGGTGGTTTTATTGATAATTTTCAAAATAATGGCTAAGAAAATATGCTTTTTAATTCGATAGATTTTGCGATTTTTTTGCCAATAATTTTTATTCTCTATTGGTTTGTAACAAATAAAAATTTGAAGCTACAAAATTTATTGCTTGTAGTTGCAAGTTATATTTTTTACGCCTGGTGGGATTGGAGATTTCTATCGTTGATTGTCTTCAGTACAATAGTTAATTATGTCATTGGAATAAAGCTCAAGAATGGAGAAAATCAACGTAAACGAAAGGTACTGTTATGGACAAGTATTTTTGTCAATCTTGGTCTTTTAGGGTTCTTCAAATATTACAATTTTTTTATCGAAAACTTTATCTCGGTATTCTCATTTTTTGGGACAGAAATTAAAGCCAACTCTTTGTATATAATCCTGCCGGTTGGTATCAGTTTCTACACTTTCCAGACCTTGGGTTACACCATAGATGTATATAAGAGAAAAATAGAACCGGCCAAAGATTTTATAGCTTTCTCCGCATTCGTTATTTTTTTTCCTCAATTACTTGCCGGACCTATTGAGCGGGCTGATAACTTGCTTCCCCAATTTTATAACAAACGGACTTTCGATTACTCCAAAACTGTTGACGGGATGCGGCAAATTCTCTGGGGTTTGTTCAAAAAAATTGTTATTGCCGACAATTGTGCTGAGTTTGCAAACCAGATCTTTAATAACTCGGCTGATATGAACGGAAGTACACTTGTCCTGGGTGCATTATTTTTCGCTTTCCAGATATATGGCGACTTCTCCGGCTATTCGGATGTTGCGATTGGAACGTCCCGTTTATTCGGTTTCAATCTAATGAAAAACTTTGCATTTCCCTATTTTTCAAGGGACATTGCAGAATTCTGGAGACGTTGGCATATCTCACTTTCAACCTGGTTCAGGGATTATCTTTATATACCATTGGGGGGTAGCCGGGGAGGTACCCGGATGAAAATCAGAAATACATTTATCATTTTCATTGTGAGTGGATTCTGGCACGGGGCTAATTGGACATTTATTGTCTGGGGAGCACTGAACGCTATTTACTTCCTGCCACTCTTATTGACCCACAATAACCGGAACAATCTGGAAATAGTAGCCCAGGGAAAATCCCTACCGACGGGTAAAGAATTTATATCAATGCTCGTCACCTTTTGTCTGACGGTATTCGCATGGATCTTCTTCAGGGCTGACAATATCGGGCATGCATTCGATTATATTTCTACAATCTTCTCCCCTTCACTATTTGAAATTCCTGAATTTGACGGAATGAAAAAAGCATTGACGGTTATCATGCTTGTTGCCATTTTTGTATTGATTGAATGGAAAGGACGGGAAGGAGAATATGCGATTTCCAATTTGGGCTTAAAATGGAAAAGGCCATTGAGATACGCAATGTATTATGCGATCATCGCAGTAATCATTTGGTTTAGTGGAAAAGAGCAAGAATTTATTTATTTTCAATTTTAGATAATGAGAAAAAATTACATTGACATTTTAAAAGGAATAGGTATTTTTTTCGTAGTTCTTGGACACGTGACAAGAATGCCTGAATTGCGTGTCTTTATTTGGAATTTTCACATGCCATTGTTTTTTTTGATATCAGGCTTTCTGTATAACCCGACCAAGTATCCTGATTTTAAAGGTTTCTTTAAATCAAAATTTAAATCTATTTATATACCCTATGTGCTGTTTTTCCTGGCGACGTTTTTATATTGGGTGTTGATAGAAAGACGTTTTAGAGGTGGTGAATACAGTATATTGCATCAGTTTCTCGGACTATTTTACGGAACTATAGAAGGAAATCATTTACATTTTAATGGACCATTATGGTTTTTACCTTGTTTGTTTTTAGTCGAACTGATGTTTTATTATATCTCCAGGATTAAAAACAAAGTAGGAATAATAGCCGTCTTAATTGTATCTTTTACGATAGGCTCTTTAATACAGCAATATAATCTGAATATTTTACCTTTTGGTTTGCATACGGCCTTTTTTGGATTGGTCTTTTATGGAATAGGATTCTTATCAAAGCAACAGGAAAATAGTTTTATGAACCTTTCATTCTTATTTAAAATGATGTTGTTAGTGGGATGTCTGTACGTGCAAATATTGGCTGTGCAAAATGGATACCAAGGTAATATCGAGACATCTCCTATTTATTTTATTCCGATAGCGTTATGTGGTATTCTCTTTTGGGCAGTAGTGTCACTTCTGGTTAATAAGAATAAAATATTGGAGTATTTAGGAATAAACTCATTGGTAATTATGAGTGTACATGAACCGATCTATCGGTTTCTGATTGGTGGGTTTAGTCGTTTTTCCGGTATAGAGGTGGATTTGATAAGAACGAATCTGTTATATTGTGTGTCAATCTCAATTGTCACTATAATCATCATTATTCCAATAATATACTTGTACAACAAATATGTGAGAAAGAGAATAAATGCGCTGTTTTCTTAACTATAGCCTGATTATTCGGTATTTATTTTTTAAGTATGAGACGTTTTATTTGTAAAGTATTGTTTTTCTTTGTTCCAATTGTGATGATTGCGATCATTATGGAGGTATTGCTGAGAAATATCCCCAATGATTATTTGTCAAAAAAGAAATATTTGGATCAATATTCATCTGAAATTGAGACGCTGATCTTGGGTAATTCGCATGCCCATTCGGGATTAAATCCTGAATTTTTTACCAATAATACATTCAATACCGGATATGTATCCCAGTCGTTAGATCTCGATTATGCTATTTTTAAAAAATATTTGTCGCAACTTGATAATTTAAAGACTGTTATCGTTTCAATTTCCTATCCGAGCCTCTGGGCGGTTTTAGCTGAAACTTCCGAATCGTGGAGAATAAAAAACTACAATATCTATTATGACCTTAAAACTTCCCGTGCTTTAAAATATCAAACGGAGTTATTCAGTTCTCATTTTATTCTACATATGACAAGACTCCGTTCTTATTACCTGGAGAACAAACCGGGCATTTATAGTACCCCTTTGGGATATGGAATAAATTATCAATCCGGAAATCCTCAAGATTTGACAGCTACGGGTGAAAGTGCGGCCAAAAGGCATGAAGTGAAGGATCTACAATCGGAAAGGGTAGAAGCACTTTTTCAAAATAATATGGATATTTTGAATGCACTATTGTCGGATTGCCAACAGAGAAATATCAAAGTTCTTTTTATCACTGTTCCTGCTTATCGATCCTACACCGGAAATCTACCTGCTGAACCTCTGGAAAAAACGATTGCCGCCATGGAACACCTTACTGACGTATACGATCATTGTTATTACATGAACCTGCTGGAAGATGACCGGTTTGAGGATATGCATTTCTTTGATGCAGATCACTTGAATGAAATTGGGGCAAGAAAGCTTTCACTGATTGTGGATGAAATAATAAAAAGTCCTGCATTTTATAAATAAAAGAAACAGGACTAATTCAAAATTCACGCAGCATTTTCTTCACTTTCCTTTTTCTCTTTCTTCTTCGGCAGGATCAGGTTTAGTACCAGTCCTATAAGGGCTGAAAGACCGATACCGGTCATACTTATATTTCCCATCTGTAATACAGCGCCCCCGATTCCGGTGGTGAGGATCAGCGATACGATGATCAGGTTGCGGGTATTACTCATATCGGTTTTGTTATGGATCATATTGTTTACCCCCGTAGCCGCAATCATACCGAAAAGTAATAACATTATGCCACCGAGTACGGACCCCGGTATTGATTTAAGGAAGGCACTCACTTTCCCCACCAGTGAAAAGACAATGCCGGCAATGGCAGCAATACGGATTACAGCCGGATCGGTTACTTTGGTAAGAATCATGGCACCGGTTACTTCCGAGTAAGTAGTGACGGGAGGTCCTCCGACAAATCCTGCCACACAGCAGGCGATACCGTCGCCCAGCAAAGTACGGTCTAATCCCGGTTTCTTTACATAATCAATCCCAGTGACCTGGCCTACTGCATAGATGTTGCCCACATGTTCAATGATCGGGGCAATGGCTACAGGGATAATGAATAAAACAGCTCCCCATGAGAATTCCGGTTTGACGAACTGAGGCAATCCGATCCATGGTGCCGCAGCAATACCGGAGAAATCAATTCTTCCCAACAGCATGGCAGCAATATAACCGACGATAATTCCACTAAAAATCGGGATCAACTTCAACAGCCCTTTGGCAAACATACTCACAACAATGGCTGTTATCAAAGCAATAATTGCCAGCACCCAATCCTCTTGTGCCATATTTACTCCAGTACCGGCCAACGACAATCCGATCAGCATAATCACCGGTCCGATGACTACCGGAGGAAAAAGAAATTCAATCAGTTTCACTCCCTGCCATTTAACAAGCGCGCTCATCAGGAAATAAACAAAACCCACAGCCACTAAACCCGAAAGCGTGCCAGCCATTCCGTATAACTCTGTAGCTTTTATAATGGGGGCAATGAAAGCGAAGCTGCTACCCAAAAAAATAGGAACCATCCCTTTCGTAACCAGATGAAAGATGAGTGTCCCTACGCCTGCGGTAAACAGTGCTGTGGAAGGATCAAGTCCTACTAATAACGGAACCAGTACCGTGGCTCCAAACGCCACAAAAAGAAATTGAATCCCTACAATGGTTTTATAGGTGGGGCTGAGCTGTTTGTTGTTCTCCATTGAATAAGTGAAAATTAATTTTTGCGTGCAAAGATAAAAGATTTTAGTAAATATGTAAGCAATTACAAATAAAAATTAAACAATGTTTGAAAACTATATCCTGATCTAATCCCTGGATGCTTGGAAAGGAGAAGCCGGTAACCCCTCCCGGTTGTAGAGATTGGCATCTCCCGGATTATCACTCCATGCATAACGCACAAAGACCGGACTGGCTATCTCGTCGTTATAGACCACTACCTGGTTATTTTTGTTGATATAAGCTTTCGCCCATACAAACCGTTTATCTGCCCCCGCAATGGCAAATCCCTGAAGATAACCGTATTTATTTTTCACCATCAATCCGGAACCTGTATGATCGAAATCGAGAGTAATCTTATTCCCCGTTATAATCATCGATTTATAGACAGGACCGGAATAAACTACCTCTTGCCCGTATGTCTTGTTCAGGGCGATCAATGCCAACCTGAATCCGACATCCTGTTTGTTCCTGGGATGTATGTCGTTCGCTTCACCGATATCAATTGTTACTGCTTCACCGGTGTTCGGAACCGATAAAGTGTGGTGTTGTGCATCTCTTAGTTCCGCCCAGTGGCTCTCTACCGGCAATGTGCTTTCTGGTTTGTAATTGGCTAACTGTACCCAGTAAAAAGGGAATTCATATCCCCATTGTGCTCTCCAATCGCGAATTAAACAGGGAAATAGGGAATAATAATCTCCCGAACGTTCGGCGTGGGCATTATTCTCTCCCTGGTACCATATCACCCCTTTGATGGGCATATTTACAACCGGACTAACCATACCGTTATACAATATCGAAGGATATAAGTTCGGTTGAACTTTCCCGGCCTCTACCGCACCTGTTGCGAGTTTTATTTTCATACTGTCGGGAGAGTTCTCCGGTATGTAGTTATAATGATCTTTTAATTCGTAGGGTAGGGCTGCGAATGATTTTCCGCTAATCCAGGGCTCAATCTCTGTCCCTCCCCATGAAGCATTGATGATTCCGATCGGGATGTTGGTCTCCTGGAATAATTTACGGGCGAAGAAGTAGGCTACTGCCGAGAAACTGCCTACCGTCTCGGGACTGCAAACCTGCCACTGCCCGTGTATTTCAGTTGCAGGCTCAAAGGCAACTTTTCTTCCCACATTGAAAGACCTGATTTCCGTGTATTTCGCGGAAGCTATCTCTTCTTCGGCATCTTTTGAACCCGACACACTCCATACCATATTCGACTGACCACTGCAAAACCATACATCTCCGATGAGAATATTATTCAATTCAATAGCATGATCTTTTCCTTCGATACGCAAAATATAAGGACCTCCATATTTTTCAGGATCCAGGGTGACCATCCATTCTCCGTTTTTTGCCGTTTTCACTTTCCGGATCTGTCCGTTGAATGACACCTTAATCCTCTCTCCCGAATCTGCCCAGCCCCAGATACGTATCTCCTTATTTCCCTGCAATACCATGTTATCGGATAATACCTCCGGTAACCGGATAGCTCCCATTGCGATGGGAGCTATTAAAATCAGCCATATTATGAAAAATGCTTTTCTCATTGTCATGTCTTTAATTTAACGATAAATGTATCCTTATTCGTCAAAACCCGTGCATCCGTTCCTTATATCTATTCATACATATCTCCGGTATCGATCCTGGCCAATTCCACCAATGTAGTACCCACCTGTTCGATGACCATTTCAAAGAATTGCTTTCCTTTTTCTTTTGTCGACATTACCGGGTTACCGATACCAGTATCCGGGCTTACCTTCGACCATTGTCGTTCCGCCCAAAACCAACCCTCTCTCAATGCCTTGATTTTATATTTTTTCTCTCTTCCGTCGCCTGCTTCATCTAAAGGAAGTACCCATTGGGGGGTAAGGTGAAGTAGCATGCTGGTCTCCATTTCGTCGGCGTGGTCGCCCGCATATTCGAAGAAACCATTCCTTCCTTCCCACCTGAACCAATTGCATACGCAAATAAACATATCGGGATATTTTGCTCCCAGTTCGCGTACCATCGCCTTGAAATCATTTCCTCCATGGCTGTTGAGGATAACCATTTTCCTGATGCCATGCCTGTTGAGATTCTCTACGATATCATTCAGGATAATCAATTGGGTACTTGGATAAATATTCATATCTAATCTTATATCCAATTGTCCTGTATTTACCCCGAAAGGGATGGTAGGTAATACAATTACCTTTGCCCCTTGTTCCCATGCAATCCGGGCTGATTCGCCTGCGATATTTTCGGCGAGAATATTGTCAGTAGCGTAAGGTAAATGATAATTATGTGCTTCGGTAGCGCCCCAGGGAAGTACTGCCAAATCATAATCGGTCTCTTTTATCGACTTCCAGTTCGATTCTGCTAGAATATAGGGTCTGATCATAATTCTACTATTTAAATTATTTATCAATACTTTGTTTCTTGGGAAAATACTATTACAAATATGCTAAAAATTTCTCATACTTTTGAAGTTTTTCTTCCAATTTTATGTCCTATCAGGGCATAAAAGAGTATGTAAAGATAGCAGGGGATGAATATGCGGTAAGCTGTCTGGAAATCAGACGGCAAGGCTATATCGCTTACTTTGATCGCATCCAGCAGAAACCCGAATGTCAAGGGAATGGCCGCTCCTCCCACCAAGGCTACAATCAGCATTGATGCAGCCGATTTGGTAAACTTACCCATACTGGTGATCGTCAGTCCCCAGATGCAACCCCACATGATGGAATGGGAGAGGCCCAAGCCGGAGAGGAAGTAAATGGCAATATGAGGAGGCAAGATCACTAAAAGGATGGATGATGTCAATGCTATCAGAGAGAACAGTATAAGACCTTTACTTTGTGAAAGCCATTGGAGAGAAAAAATGCTGATGACATAACCGATGATCATCCCAACCGGCCCGATCATTGAATATCTGGCGGGAGAATCTACTCCTATCGATCGAGCAAAGTCGATGACCGATGCCATGGGAAGGGTTTCAACCCCTACATATATGAACAAAGCAAACACCCCGAGGAGTAAATGGGGAAATTGCCAGATACTTTTTTTCCGATTGGCAGTTATTACCAACTCGCTGTTCAGGTTAACGTCTTCTTCTTCAATTTCTCCTTCTGCTGTGATTTCGGGAAGAGGAATGAAAATCATTGCTAGGGCGAATAATGCGATAATGCCGGCTGCCATACCGAAGGGTATTGCTGCTTTTTCTAGTGCCGGGTTGCTTACATCGATGAAAAGGCTCAGGAAGATAGGTCCCAGAAACCATGCTGATTGGTTCATAATTCCCATGGCGCACATTCGTTGTGCTGCTTTTTCCACCGGTTCTATGATGGCTAAATAAGGATTGATGGTTGTTTGTAATAACGTATTTCCGATACCTCCGATAAATGATGCTACCAAAAAAAGATAGAATCCAGTCATGGAAGCGCTCATTCTTGCGGAAGGGATAAACAGGAACATACCGAAACTCATGATAAACAAGGCAATGATCAGTGATTTCTTATATCCTATTTTTTTTATCACCCAGCCGGATGGTCCTCCAAATACTAAGAATGCCGAAAAAGTGGCAGTGAGAACCAGATACGACATCCCTTTGCTCAACGAGAAAGTTTGTTCCAAGATAGGTACCATAATACCGTTGATTCCGACACCGAAACCAATAATGAAAAAAGCAAAAGCGATAATGATTAAAGGAAGGAAATATTTATTCAGTTTCATTCTATTAAAATTGTTTTAAAAAATTATCTGTTATTTTGTTTGACCGTTTCAACTACAGTGTTAAAAACTCCCAAGGGAAAAGTAGCGGGTTGTCCATACCAGTAGAACGAGCCTTCCCCTTCATAGTCTTTGGCTATGATATGCGGATCGGTAGCGAGATAGCTTGTTACCTCACCGGTATAGGCTGCTACGCTTATCTTCTGGTCGGGCCAGAGGTTTCTGATGGCGATGCCGAATTCGGTGGTGGCTTCACGCGACAAACCGATAAGTTTCCAATCCCCGATATTGA
Source organism: Proteiniphilum sp. (assembly GCF_034927365.1). Taxonomy (GTDB): domain Bacteria; phylum Bacteroidota; class Bacteroidia; order Bacteroidales; family Dysgonomonadaceae; genus Proteiniphilum. Next base: position 71,753 of record NZ_JAYFQD010000009.1, read on the forward strand.
TGGTTTGTATGTAGATGGTCATCTCTTTTGGCATTGTACCCTCTCCGTAATAACGGAGCATGATATCCGCCCAGCGTACATCCCGGTTTGGCAAACTGCTCTCACATCCTCCCGGTATATTCTGACGCACATTTGGGATGTTATTATCCCTCATCGATTGTATAGCTTCCTTATCCAGCGGATTGACAGGTATCCCTATCGAATCGATGTAATGGGTAATCTTCCCTTTGATTGGGTTCATCTCTTTTTCCAGTATCCGGAGAACATCTGCCGCAAGATCAGTGCCAGAGGTTCTGTAAGGCGCACGGGGATTAATATCTCCGGTACATCCCTGAAGGAACAGGGTGGTATTGATGCCTGATTTTTCAATTATTTGCCGGCTAAAACCGGGAAAGTTGGGAGAGATGGTGAAATATTCCGGCTTTTTGTCGGTTGATACAGGATGACAACCGGTTAAAAACAGTACGGTTTTATTTTTCCCGTCTGCAGAGGTCGCTTGAATCACATCTACAGCGTTGTCATATAAGGCCGCATCTCCCCTTAAACTTCGGTTGAACCCTATGTTGGTTGTGTCGCGTCCGAAACTAAGGTATGATGGTGCAGCATTGTCTAAAGCTTCTTCAACGGATTGGATAATTGCTTTAGTTAGTACATTATTGAAGTATAGGCTGTCGGGATAATGGTTTTGGATTCCCATGGTAATCCAGGTTTGGCTCGTGGGAGCGAAGTGGGTATGCGTAGAATTGACAAAGATGGCCGACTCTGGTATATTCCGGCGTTTCGCTATCTCTTTCCGTATAGTTTGGGTGAGCGAATAGTCGATACCACATACATCCAGACTAACGATGATGGCAACATCTTTATTCTTCTTAATAGCCATACTTCTCACCGAGAGTGTTCCTTCTGTCTGATGACGACTGGCATACAAGTGGTTTGATGCAATAGCATACAATCGTTCTTTGGTACGTGTAATCTGTTTTACATCAATCGTATAGGTAGCCTCGTTGTTATATCCGATACGTTGCCACTCGTTATCTTGTTTCTTTACATTGCGTTGTAACAGGATATTATCTTTGGTTACGGCATATAGTCTCTCTGTATCCCCAGCCAACGAGATAATATCCGCTCCGTTGCCCGCAGGGACCCAATGGGTGGCTTTTCTTTCGACCGTACCTCTAAGCAGTTCTCCCTCTTTAGTTGATACATAAAGATTTTCACCCGAACCGGTGAGAGCGGTTACTCCCTGTATGTTGCTTATCTGTTCCCATTTGAGTTCAGTCATGGGATTGCTTACCAAGAGGTTTCCTTTGCTATCGATAGCATATAGTAAACCGTTTAACCCCGCTAGGAACTTTATAGAAGGGATGCTTCCTATTTTTTTATTTTTTTGTAAATCTTCGGAGTCAACTAAAATTATATCACCATTGGGAGCGGCAATATAGAGTGCTTCATCCAGGCTACACAGGGCAATTGCATCCAATGCGCCTTTATCATCCCATGTGATGGAGAACCGGCCCATGGCAGGGGCGGCATATCCTGCCAAACTTATGGAAACAGTTTCGCCTGTCGGTTCGATACTTACCACCGAACTACCCACTTCATATAAATTTTGATTACAGGAGGCAAGAAAAAAAGAGAGAATAAGTAAATAATAGGATTTCATACTATTTTTAGTTTAATTCGTGTAATTGTTATAAATGCAATTTTTATACGCGTATAAAAATTTTCTTCTTATACATATAATAAAGTAATAACCAGATAACGGCAAGGTAACTTATATTCCAGAACAAATCCCAGAATTGTCCCATAGGTTTTTCCAGCCAGCCGATGAAAGAATCGGTAACCCGTGGTACATTCACTATACTTTGAAATAGATATATGAAAATGGAGTTCATTCCGATTACCCTAAAATAGAAAGCCCATTTTTTTAACCCCCAGTGGTCTATAAGCAGATAGAAAAGGGCCAACAATAGTAAACTGATACCGCCCGTGAGAAGGTTGAAAGTGGAAGTCCAACAACTTTTTATGATAGGATAAAAAGACGAAAGTGCCAATGCCAGCAGAATTGAGGTAACGCCGGAAATTGAAAGTAAACCTATTTTTTGCCAGTCTCCTCTTTTTGAATCCTTTAAAATGCTTCCGGCAAGCGTCCCCATTAAAGTAATTCCTGTGGCAGAAATACTACAGAGTATCCCTTCAGGATCAAAAGTGCCACCGTAAAATTTGCCTGGGAGTAATAACCCATCGATATACCCGTTAATAGAGCCTTCAGGGGTTAAAACTCCCGCACCGATACCTGGAATCGGGACCAGCAGTTGTATTATACCTATACCTACCAAGATCGCCACTAACCAAATTATACGACTACGAAGAGACTGAAAATAAATAGCAATGATGGAAGCCAAAAAATATGCAGTACCGATTTGTCCCAGAACGCTTGCAATACGTGCATTTTCAAAACCGTCCCGAAAAACGCCGTTATACAAAAGCCCCAAAATAACAAGCAACACAAAACGCCTGAACGTTTTCCAAATAAGTTTACTTTTAGGTATACTATTTTCAAGCTTCGATAATACTGAAAATGGTATTGCAACCCCTGAGATAAACATGAATAGCGGGAAAACTAAATCCATAAATTGAAAACCTTCCCAATCCACGTGATACATTTGAATACCGAGCCATTCTGCTCCGGTCATATTTGAAAGTAGTATGGCAAGCCCTCCTCCTCCTGTAATCCAAAACATATCGAATCCGCGAAGCGCATCAAGAGAGTAGAGCCGTTTTTGAGGATCCGTGCGTAATTTTTCTGTTTTCATTTTATACAAATTATGTAAGTTTCATTGCATCTATGGCTGTTGATGATAACGAGTTTCCTGATAATGTCATGACCAGCAGCCCTGGCAACTTTATCTATCATTACGTTTAATGGTCTCAATTACAGTATTGAAAACACCCAAGGGGAATGGCGAAGGCTGCCCGTACGAGAAGAAAGAAAGATACCCTTCATAGTCTACTGCTTCTATATGTGGGTCGGTAGAAAGATAGCTCGCTACATCATTGGTATATCCTGTCACACTCACTTTTTGACCGGGCCAGAGATTCCTGACAGCTATCCCGAATTCGGTGGTTGCTTCACGGGACAACCCAATAAGTTTCCAATTCCCTATATTAAATGTTTGTATGTAAATCGGCATCTCTTCAGGCATTGTACCCTTCTCATAATGACGAAGCATGATATCTGCCCAGCGCACCTCTCTGCTGGATAAAATGCTTTCGCAACCTCCAGGTATATCCTGACGGACATCCTTGATACGTTGTTGCCTGAGTGAGCTTATTTTTTCCCTGTCCCAGGGATGAACGGGTATTCCTATCGAATCAATGTAATGGGTGATATTACCTTTGACAGGTTTCATTTCTTTGGCCAATACACGGAGAACGTCTGCCGCCAAATCAATTCCTGATGTTCTGAAAGGCTTCAGGGGGTTAATATCTCCTGCACACCCCTGAAGGAACAGAGTATTGTGAATACCTGTTCTTTCGAGTATCTCCCGGCTGTAACCCGGAAAATTAGGGGAGGCACTGTAATGCCCTGATCCCTGATCTGTAAAAACAGGATGGCAACCTGTTAAAAATAGTACGGTTTTATGTTGACCGTCGGTGGAAACAGCTTGTATTACATCTACTGAGTTGTCGTATATGGCCGCTTCTCCCCTGAGGCTCCGGTTGAATCCTATATTCGTTGTATCGCGCCCGAAACTGAGGTATGATGGCGCTACATTATCCAAAGCTTCTTCGATGGATCGGATAACTGCCTTTTTCAATATATTGTTGAAATAGAGGCTGTCCGGATACTGGTTTTGAATACCCCAGGTAATCCAGGTTTGGGTAGTGGGTGCAAAATGGGTATGAGTGGAATTGATGAAGATGGCCGAGACAGGAATATTTCGACGCTCTAACATCTCTTTCCGGATGTCCTGGGTGAAAGAATGGTCGATGCCGCACACATCCAGACTGACAATGACAGCTATCTCTTTTTTCTTTTTAACCGCCATACTCCTCACGGAAAGCTTTCCCTCAGTGTGGTGTCGACTGGCATACAGGCGATTTGAAGCAATGGCGTACAGCCGTTCCTTTGTTCGTGCTATTTGTTTCACATCAATCGTATATGTATCGCCATTGTTATATCCTATTCGTTGCCATTCTTCGCCTTGTTTCCTGACACTGCGTTGCAGCAGGAAGTTTTCTTTGGTTACGGCATATATTTTCCGATGATCGCCGGCCAGGGAGATAATATCAGGACCTTTGCCTATGGATATCCAATTGACGGTTTCTCCATCGACTGTGCCCATAAGCAGTTCGTTCTTTTCGGTAGTTACATACAGGTTCTCACATGAACCGGTAAAAGCGGTAACTCCCTGAACAGAACCAATCCGTTTCCACCGGAGATCGTCTTTCGGATTACCGGCTAAAAGATTACCTTCTTTATCAAGGGCATAAAGCAATCCGTTTAACCCGGCCAGGAATTTTATATGTTGCAAACTTCCGGCTTTTTTGTTCTTTTGCAGATCTTCCGTATCTACTAAGAATATGTCGCCAACGGGAGATGCAATATATATTGCTTCATCCAGACTGCACATGGCGATTGCTTCTAATACACCTTTGTCATTCCAGGTGATGGTAAACCTACCCAAAGGAGGAGATGAATATCCTGCCAAACTTATGGAAACTGTTTCTCCTGTCGGTTCAATACTGACAACCGAGCTGCCCACTTCATACAAATTTTGATGACAGGAGGCAAGAAAAAAAGAAAGGATAAGTAAATAACAGGATTTCATTGTAATCTTTTTAATGCTGTTTAAAACATCTAATACAAAGATAAATTGGCAATAATTTTTTCATCGAGAGAAATATTTTCATTGGTAAAGGCTCCAAACAGGGCTCCGATCTCCGGTTTGAAACGGGGGTACAATAACTCCACGTCGTGACCGGAATATCTTGAAATCAATTGAGGTCCGATAATATGGCTCTTGACCAGCATACTGCCGTAAAGCCCCAGGCGTTTTACGCCGCTTTTCTTTAATATTGATTCTGACAGTCGGAATAGCCATTCTACCTCATCATTTATCAACCGGATTGAAACTTCATCTCCTTGAAGGGCTGCTTTCTCTACTTCGATGGCGAATGCGGCAATCGTCCCTTTTTCCAGAGACGGACTGTACACAATCTCTATCAAATCAGCCACACGGCTCAGGTGGTAGAACCCAATCAATCTTTCAAGTAAAAGAGTAGGAGGTGCCATCTGATCATGGAACTGTAAGGCCGCCTGTACCCCCTTAAGTCCCAGGTGATATCCGCTTCCTTCGTCGCCCAGGATCTGGCCCCATCCACCACTCGTGTGGTAATTGCCTTCCCGATCGATAGCACAAGCCATGGATCCCGTACCAGATATGAGTAAAGCACCGGGAGAACCTTGGGTAAATCCTAACAAGGCCACATATACGTCAGAATGCATGAGGGTCTTTTTATGAAAAATACCCCCCACGAGCTGTTGCACAAGTTCATCCGTGGCTTCGCTGTCTAAGGCCGAATTACCGATATAGGTGATATCTGGTTCGCATCCCAGCAAAGCGATCAACTGCTCCTTAATGAAGGCATAATTTTCACGTGCTTTTTCCAATCCCACTCCGTAATGATTGATTGAACCCGCCTGAAAACTACCTAATATATTCCCGCGTTCATCACAAACAACTGCGGTAGTCGTCGTGCCACCACCATCTATTCCACAAAAAAGCATATTATGAACAGTTTTAATAGGTTAGGAAAGATTGCAATTAAAGCCAAGAGCTACAATTGCAATCTTGTTCCTTTCGAATCTTAAAATCGTTACTTATTTTTGATTTCAGCCGAATACTTTTGAATTTTTCTGGCTGCTTCGGCGATCTGTTCCATTTGGATTTTAGTTCCCAGCATGTCAGTTTGAAGGAACCAGAGGGCGTTCTCTTCGGTCACACGGGCGTTCACCGGACAATCGATACGATCTTTCCATCGCTTCATTTCCTTTTCACCATATATCTTCTTGTAAAAGTGATTATCAACCAGGCCGAGTACATAAGGATCTTTATCCATTTTGCCGTACCCTGTACTGGGATGGAAGCCTTCAGCATTCATCGCTTTTATAAATTGTGCGCGGCTCATACCGGAGAAACCTTCCTTGTCATACCTGAACATATAGAGATGATAAGCGCCATTGGTTGTACCTTCATACAATTTGGCAGGAATCAGTCCCGGAATCTCCTTGAGCATACTGCTCAGATACAAGGCATTCTCATTCCGGGTCTTAGCCTGCTCTTTCAAACGGGTCATCTGGGAAAGCAAAATATTCGATTGAAATTCAGTGATACGAAGGTTGCTCCCCCTGATACCCGCACCAGTAGCCACTATCGCGGCGGTTGCACTGGTCTGTCCCTGATGGTGGAAGGCAAAGCAGGCATTGTAAAAGTCGCTGTCATTGGTAATGATAGTTCCACCTTCACCGCAGTTGAGATTTTTGGAAGACTGGAAACTGAATGCTCCTCCTATTCCCCAGTTACCTACTTTCTTTCCTTTCCATTCTGCCAGATGGGCCTGGCAGGCATCTTCTATTACCGGAATATTATATTTTTTCCCGATAGCCAAAATAGCATCAAGGTCACAGGGAGTACCACCGATATGCACCGGCATGATTGCCTTGGTGTTTTTAGTGATAGCTGCTTCTATCTTTTTGGGATCTACCTGGAAACTTTCAGGATCCATATCTACAATCACGGGTAATGCATAATGAAGCGCTACTACATTGTAGGTTGCGATAAAGGTGTATACCGGTATGATCACTTCATCACCCGGGCCAATACCCAGACCGCCCAGCATTGCGTACAATGCGGCGGTTCCACTTGTTACACCAAGTGAATGTTTTACACCGTACAATTTAGAATGTGCTTCTTCAAACCGGGATGTAACAGGACCGTTCAGGCGCCCCCACTGGCTGCTGTACAATACATCCAATAGCCCTTTGGCTTCCGTATGATCATATATCGGCCAGCTGGGAAAACTGCCTGTGAACGTTTTGGAACCTCCCAGAATAGCGGGTTTTGCGTCTTTGATACTCTGTTTGCCGCCATTTGCCAGTATTGATTCAGGCCTCAAAGCCATTCCCGCCGATGCGGTTGCGGCGACACCAATAAATGCTCTCCTGTTAATTGTTTTCATTGTCTTGTTATTTTATTGTTGTTTATTATTGTTGAGAATCGATATAGTCCATCGCTTTTTTTACGCTTCCGAAACTGATTAACAGTTTTTTAGCTTCCTCGTAATCGGCAATATTCCGTTTTTCCTGTAGCATTTTCACAGATCGGTCTACGGCCTTGTTATTGATTAGGCGTACATTGACCATCCGGTTGTCCTCTACACGTCCTAACCGGACAAAAACGGTGGTGCTGATCATGTCGAAAAGCATCTTCTGTACCGTACCACATTTCATACGGGTACTTCCTGAAATGAACTCAGGACCGGTGATTACTTCTACCGGATAATCGCATGCTGCAGCGATAGGTGAATCGGGATTATTGACAATACATCCGCAGGGAATATTCAATTCCCGACATTTCTTTAATCCCTCCAATACATAAGGAGTGGTACCGCTAGCTGAAATACCCAATACGAAATCTTTCTCATTGATCTGGTACAGTTCCATCTGTCGCAAGGCATCATCGGTGTCGTCCTCCTTCTCTTCCAGCACCTGAAGCAGATTCTCCTCACCCCCTGCCAGAAGGCAGATAACAACACCTTTCTCAATGCCAAAAGTATTGGGGAGTTCCACCTTGTCGAGTACCGAAAGCCTGCCTCCACTCCCCGCACCAAGATATATCAAACGTCCTCCCGCTCGTAACTGCCCTTCAATGGCGGTGATCATCTCACTGATCTTTACCAATTCTTTCTCGATCGCCGGTGCTACTTTCTGGTCTTCCCGGTTTATATTTGTGACCAATTCTTCCACGCTCATCTTCTCCAGATGACGGTACAGGGAGGGTTGCTCTGTAATTCGTTCCATAAGTTTCAATTAATAATTTGAATTATTTTGTATAGTAAACATTTTTTAATCAATATTCCATGGCAATTCGGGACTGAAATCATATCGCCATAGATCGCCGTTGGGGTCAATGCAGAGTAAAGCTGATCCCTGCTTGATCACATCGATGTACTTATTCCATCCACTCCCAATTTTTAGGCGGGCGCCTAAGGCGTAACTGTCAGAGAGGGTCATGTACCATAAATCGCCGGATCCATCGATGCACAGCAGTGAGTTGTCATAAGGAACAATCTTCCAATAATCCTTGAACCCGCTTCCTAAATCTACAAAACCACCTACCCATCCATTACTTTGATTAATACTTATCTTTTTTAATATGCCTGCATCATTGGTCATAATTATAGCATGGTTTTTAAACGGCATTAACCTGATTGCTATTGTGCTGCTCCATCCCGCTCCGGGGGAAGTCCTGGCTCCAAGATCATAACTGTCATTTAAAATAGGGATTGAATATACATTATTTACATCATACATCATTATCCTGTTATCAGGCATATAGAATATCGAATTATAGAAGGGCCATCCCGATGCAATCTCGGTGGATGCTCCGAACGTTTTGTCTGCATGTGGTTTGTATAACCATAATTTTCCCGATTTATCGAGTTGTAACAAATCGTTACCTTTGGTAAAGAAACGCCCTTCCTTATTATCTCCCAGACTATAGACTTTCTCGGGTATTGCAGGAAGGGTAAGATTTGCTGGAATATATTCTTCCTCTACTATGGAATAAGTACCTCCGCTTTTGAGATAACGGTATTTCAGTTTCAGTTTTTGTTGTGACGGAGTAAATACTCCCTCTTCTACATCGGATATGGTATTCAATACTCCTGTGAAATAGCCGTCTGTTTTGATGCCGTTCGTGGCGGTCAATGTCATTCGGAACAGGGAGGGGGATAGTTTAGGAGATTCGCCCACCCAGTTGCATTCATACACGTCGGCGTTGGGAAATGACGATACCCTATAGAGGATCTTTACCAGATTATCGTAGGACGTAGTGCCCAAAAGCGTACCGTCGCTTCCATAGTCAGAACGGGTTCCGGAGGCGGAATAGATGCATAGCTGTTCTTTGAGGGGGAAAGTGGAGAGGGTATCGACGTTCTGCCTGGTAAAGTGAAGCGTTGATACCTCTAACAAATCATCTGTATTATTTATCCTGTTGCCCACATCTGTCAATAGGGTGGTGGTTTCGTCAATCGGGACAAAAATCATCTTTCTTTCACCTGTCGAACGTTTTATATAGACTATTTTCGTGCCGACAACCCCCTGGATCTTTGAACCCCAATTGATTTCGATGTCAGATGTCTGTTTTTCCTTGTCGAAAGAGACAACCTTCATCGCGGTGATATTTCTATTCTTTAACGTAGATCTGTGAACATCACCATAAGATGCGCCTTGTACCGAGGATGAGATAGAGCGGTCACCCCTTGCGTTCTTGTTGATCAATTCAAAAGTATAAGTCCCTTCAGGGAGATTCCCGATGATGATGGAATCGGCCTGTATCCCTTTCTCTTTTCTGGTAAAAGGCTTTACCACCGAATCCTGACGCATGTTCCAGTAAATCACTGTCGCTTCTATATTGGGATCGGCATTCATAAACCATTTCAGCTTTACTCTTCCCTCTCCCGGATAGGAGGTCAGGCTATCAGTAATGCCCAGGTATAGTTTCTTTTCCCTGTCGAGATATTGCTGTTGTATGTCATTCATATCACTACATCCGGGAAAGAGGAGATAAGCACAGATTGTGAATATCCCTAAAAATATGATTTCTATTCGTTTCATAGTGTTCAATTATTCAATTTCATTAGTTCCCCAAAAGCTTAACTCTCCCAACTGCCAGTAGTTGTTAGGTACAGGTTTTCCATCTGCCGTAGCACGGGCAAAGAAACGGATGTAACGAACAGGACTCAAATCAATAGGGAGTTCGAACTCATCACCATCTACTGCTCCTCTTTGCCAGATCTCGGTATCGCTGGCCCCCATCAGGTCGAGCCTTTCTCTTGCAAAATAACCGATATAGACCCAGTCTTCCTTGAAAGTGCCAGAGGGGTCTTCATTATTTGCCCAATAGCTATCGGGTTTGGTTTGATCCAATATAGGAGACCCCCACATCTCAAACTCAGTAATATTCACATTACGATAGACATCGCCTATGGCACCGGCTCTAAGGCTGGGCCAGAATTTAAAACGGCTCAGTTTAAAAACCTCTTTCATATCGAACGTGAAAGAATTTCCCGCAGAACCAGCCTGGTTCAGATAACCATAACTACCTCCACCAATCTGACCGTCATAAAATTTGGGGAATGCGTGGGAAGCCTGTAACTCTGTGAGATTATCTCCTTTGACATAAGCCCTCATATCTCCCCACGGTTTGGGAACCTCCATCTCAAAAAGAGGGGTGGTGGTATAAAATATGGTGTCTGAGATATTTTTCCATTTGTCGCCTATGAGTACGGCAAAAGTAGTTTCTACGGCTTCAAATCCGCGGTAAGAACGCTTGTCTTTCGCGAATGAAGAGAAATATATCTCATCGCTTTGCAGTTCTCCATCAATGAATGCCAACAGACGGATATTCAACTCTGTATTCGATAAATTTTCCCAATTTAATACAATGCCTCCGAAAGTAGTGATAAAGTTGATTGTTTCTTTCGTGACATCGACTAAACCTTTCAAAGGGGTGAATTGTACTGTGATCGCTTCGGAACGATCCTCATTTTCATTTTCTGTATAGAGCTTTACCGTGACCGGATCGGAGGTTCTGAAACCTTCAATCCGTATTGAATTTTTAAAATAGGAAGAACGTTCGGCAAAATGTTCACCGTTTCTATCGTATTCAGCCGTTACACACATGATATTGGGGTCTTTGGGCACAGCATAGCTTATGATGGCTCCCCCGTTAATCGGAGTCACTTCATAATCAGTGATAGCCGTAGGTTTCTCATAAATCTTGTTTTTTTCCCCTTCACATGCCAATATAATAATAAAAAATAACGGCAACAGCAGGTATATTTTCTTCAGATGATTCATAGCAGTAAATAATATTGAATTGTGATTGCATTTATAATCTACCATCCCCAGGTTTGTACCAGGTTCCTGTTTATTCTCAGATCACTTTGCCTGATCGGCCAGAGATAATCCTTAACAGAGATCTTACGCGGTTCCCGTGTCTGGATAACCTGATAGTAATCCTCCGGGCTTCGTCCATCATTATTCCAATTCCTGCCGGAGAGTGTCCAGAACTCATTGATCCGTTTCCACCGGCGTACATCCCAAAAACGCTGTCCTTCAAAAGCCAGTTCTATCAACCGTTCCTGTTGGATAATTTTGCGCATCTCTTCCTTTTCGAAGGGGCGGTTAGGATAAAGGGATTCTTTCCAGGCATCGGCAACTCCCTTCAGGCCGGTAATGGCTCTTACCTGATCGATCCATTTATGCACCTCTGCATCGGGAGCATCCTTCACCTCATTCAACGCCTCGCTGTAAAGCAGATAGAGATCAGCCAGCCTGATCATGGGCATAAGGTAGGGGTTCATCACATATCCTCCGTTTACATTGGCGTTGGATTCATAAGCGATCAGTTTCTTGATATAGTAGGAGGCTGGGTTTTCATAATTGGATACATCTCCCAACCGGGACATTAAAAACGGAGTGAAAGTTTTACCCCTATCTTGGGTCAGGGTTGACAATTCGAAATAGCCACGGTCGAACCCTAAGTTTGCATAGAAACGGGGTTCCCTGTCGAAGTGAAGGGCAACTGTTCTTTCATTTACAGGAATATAACTGGTATTTCCCGCTTCAGGAGTGGAAACGCGCAATTGATAACGGGTATCATAATTCCAATTGGGATCTTCCGTAATAGGAATTCCTTTGTTGGTATAAAATAGTTCTACCATATCGAATGATGCATAAAACCGGGGTGTTATTTTACCAATATCTATGGGTTTCATGATGGGTAAAGCAAGTCTTTGCAGATCGCCGATATATCGGGTATCTGTCCATACAACACCTTTGTTCCATCTCTCGGTCACACCTTTTCTTACATGCATCAGCTTCACGATGCTGTCGTTCATCGCACTGGAGTTGGGTGAAGACATCTTGTCGTAGCGATAGAGTTCAAATCCTGCATTATGGCAGGTGTCAATAGCCGCTTTGAGGGCATCAGCCGCCCTGATCCATTTCTCCTTGCTATAGGTGGAGGATATCAACTGTTTGTTTCTTGTATCTATCCAGTTGGAATAATCGGTATTCCCATTGAATAACGGACTGGCGGATAGTGTCAATACTTTCGCCTTGACTGCCATGGCAATAGGCCTCGTGATCCGGCCATCCTCTTCGATTGGATTATCAATCACCATAGGAAGTTGCGGAGATGCTTCATCGAGCAGTTCCACGATATAATCCACACATTCATCTACCGGTTCACGGAATAGCCAAGTGTCTTCGGGAGGAGCTGACAAGGGTAAATTTTCCTTGATCAACGGGATCGGGCCGTATAACTGCAACAGGAAATAGTGATAATAGGCTTTCAGGAATTTCACTTCGGCGATCCATCTATTCCTCTCCGATTCTTCGATATCGCGAGGCTTGTGGATTTCTTCAAGAAAGATATTGCATTGCCGGATAGCCAAAAACAGATTTGTTCCACCATTGCCTCCCGACCAGTAATTCTGAAAGGGGTTATCACTATTCTGACCACCAAAACTGATTTTTCCCGGAGCAGTAGTCTGAAATGTTGTTTTGTAATACTCAGAGACATCGAACTCATCGAGAGAGTTAAAAATAGCTGGATAATTCCACATGTGGATAGGATTGGGCAGAAACGAATAACAGGAATAGAGAAACCTTTCGGTGGTCTCCCGATTCGAAAATGCATGTTCGATCCGGGGTACGTCGTTGGGTACAACGTCCAGATAATCGGCACAGCCAGTGATAAAGGCTGATAAAACGACAATATATACAGTTTTTAAGATAGAGTTCTTCATATTATTTATATCTAAAAGATGATATTTACTCCAAGATTATATACCCTTTGTACCGGGTAACCTAATCCATTACCGGCCATTTCAACATCCCAAAGTTTGAATTTCGACCATACTAACAGGTTACTACCACTCAGATAGAGGCGAAAAGTGTTGACTCTGAACTTTTTCGTGATACTTTGCGGTAGTGTATAGCCCAATTCGGCAGTTTTAAGCCGCAGGAAAGAGCCATCCTGTAACCAATAGGTGCTGTTACGTGTATTGTTCGATATCACCTCTTCAGATAACCGAGGCCAGAAAGGATGAAGGCTCCGGTTGTTTTCCGACCAATGGTCGTCGGCAATATACTTCAACAACGCTCGTTGACCGGTATTGATGAAAGGTGTGATATTACTGACATCAATCATGAATGAGGATCGGGCTGATCCCTGGAAGAAGGCGGAGAGATCAAAATTACGATATCCCGTTGAAAATCCTGCTCCATATATAATTTCTGGGGTTACCGAGTAACCGATGGGTACAATGTCGTTACTGTCAATTATGCCGTCGTTATTGATATCCATGTACTTGATGTCTCCGGCCATAGTGCCTCTGGCATCACCGAAATTTTGTATAGGAGAGTTTCTTACCTCTTCTTCATCGATAAACAAGCGTTCAGCAATTAATCCTTCCAGTTGACCGAGTTTACGACCCACCTTTGACCTCCATGGTACGTCGGAATAATTGGGTTCCTCAACCTTTACATATCTGCTGACTGCATAGGTGAAGTTTCCGTTCATCACCAACCATAAATCTTTGTTAAATGACTTCTGATATTTAATTTCGGTCTCAAAACCTTTACCTTTTGCTACACCGAGATTCGATTGTGGTATGGTGGCCAATCCCATACTGCTGGGTACATTCTGCCTGGTTTGCAGGATATTCTCACGCCGCTCGGTGAAATAGTCGAACAGGATAGACAAATCATTGAATAACCCCAATTCAAAACCGAGATTCATTTTCTTGGAGACTTCCCATGTAACCAACGGATTAGCGTATCGGGAAATGGATATACCCGGCTTCGTGGTTCCCAAATCGGTACCAAAGGTGTATCCATAACCAGAATCCGACATGTTGACCTGTGACATATAAAAGAAACGGTCACTCAAGGAGCCGATCTCATCATTCCCCACCAAACCATAGGTTGCTTTTAACTTGAGGTTGCTGATCGTTTTCCTGTAGGGTTCCATAAATGATTCGTTGGAAATAACCCATCCGGCACCGACAGAGGGAAAGAAACCGAAACGATAGTTCTTGGCGAAACGTTCGCTCCCGTTATAGCCGAAATTGAATTCCGCGAAATAACGTGAATCATAACCGTAGGCAAACCGTCCTGCGGTTGATATATTCCGCTGGGGAAGAGACTGCTGTATAGATGTTGCTTCGGTATTGGTAATCTCCTGAAAAGAGGATACCAACAGAATATTCATGTCGTGTTTCTCGGCAAATACCCTGTTATAGCCGGCACGGAACTCACCATACAAGCTGGCGATTACTGACTTCTGTCCAAATTCATAAGACAAATATTCAGAACCCTCGGTCGGATTAAAATTCCTCAATCGATAGGAACCATCCAGCGTGGTGACGGGTTCATAATAGAAGGGTTTGTAAGAACGTCTCAGGTCATAATACGACTCACGTTTCAGGTTCATTAAACCTTTCATGAACAAACCTTTCAATGCATTGTCAAAGTTGTGATCAACCTCCATCTGGGTAAGCATCATTGATTTTTTCGACTCTTTATAACCGCTGACAATTTGAGCCAAAGGATTGATGAAATAACCGTTTGGCGGTGTATGTAGCGCCGTACCGAATAGCAGGTGATTAGTGTGAAGATTGGCTTCATCTTTGGGATAGGTAGGCAGGAATCGGACAGATGTTGCATTTCTCGCCAGATTGAATACTTCTTCTCCGCTCTGTTGTGGTCCATGCGAATCGTCAAACGTGCCGTAAAACCGTACCATCCCTTTGGTACGGGGAGTCAGCTTGATGGTGACGTTCGAACGCAACTGGAATCTCTTTATGTCAATATTGCTGCTGACGGTATTTTCGGGTACTTCTTTCAATATCCCGGTATCGTGTTGCATATTACCGGCAATATAGTATTGTACCATTTTTCCACCGCCGGAAATGTTGACATTCACCCTTTGGTTAAAGGTACGGTCCTTGACTAAATAATCGTACCAATTGACTGATGGATAGCGAAGCGGGTCGATACCCCGCTCGGTATTGTAGATTTTTTCGGGTGAATATACGTAGTCGAGTTTCCCTTGCCGGGTGATCCTCGCCTCATTGTGTAATTTCATATAGGTAACAGGATCGGCCAGTTCCACCAGATTGGAATTGGCAGAACTGGAAAGTTCACCCCTTACATTGATACTCATCTGTTCAGGAGTACCCTCTTTGGAGGTCACCAGGATTACACCGTTTGCACCCCGTGCACCATAGAGGGCGGCAGAATTGGCATCTTTCATTACCGAGAAGGATGCTATGTCATCCGGATTCAACTTGGCAAGATCGGTTGCGTTCATTTCAACACCGTCGATCAGGATAAGGGGATTTCTCTTTCCGGAAGAACTGAAAGAGGTGATGCCGCGGATAAAGAACTCGGCATTGTCTAAACCCGGTTCTCCCGACCGTTGGTAGGCAATCACACCGGCCAATCGTCCCGCAAAAGCAGTGGTCATATTGCTCGAGGGTACTTTAAGTTCTTTGGGACTGATGGTGGTGATAGAGCTTACCACACTCTCTTTCTTCTGTTTACCAAAAGCGACTACCTGAACTTCCTCTAATGATACCACATCCTCCTGCAGGGTGATAGTTACATTATTAGCCTCAATGGCTTTCTCTTCTTTCGTTATATAACCGATAAAGGAATAGACCAGTGTTTCTTCTGAACCACATTTGAGGGTATATTTCCCATCTATGTCGGTCACAACGCCAACGCCTCTCCTTTCTTTTATCGCTACCTGAACACCGGGCATGGGAAAACCATCCTGGTCGACAACCCTTCCCGAAACAGTCACTTGCTGCTGCTCCACATCATCAATATTATGACGGGCACTTACATTTACCGCCGTAAAAGAACTTTCTTCTGGCGTGGGGGCAGTTCCTCCGGTAACTGTAAAAAAGCAGACGGAGAATGCTAAAAGAATAGAAATCGATACTATTCTTTGCATTCCGTTGCATTTTTTAAGTACAACGAGGTTAGATTTAATTACTTCTTTCATACATTTGTAATGAATTTTAGTTTACTTTTTTAATTTGATAGTTTGTAAATTAATTTTTCATGTAATCGGGCAATGTGACGGCATTGTCCGATTTTTTCTTTTCATCTATTTCCATAGGCATTCTGTTATTATATCGTTAAAAAAATAGGATTTTTCTACGGGTCCGTCTTACTCATATCTTGCAACAATTTTAATTATCAACCATTAATATATAATATGTAAGTATTTTCCTAGATTTTTCAATCACTAAATTATTGTTTTGCGTATTTTTGCGTATTTAAAATATAAATACATGCAAATATATGCATTAAAATAATAAGGATGCAAAAGGAAGTTGAAATATATGTATATATTTAACAAAGAATAACTATTTGGTTATTGGAATAATAGAAAATAAAAATAAGATATCTTTGAGAAACTGGTATTTTTACATGGTATTTTCATCTTAATAGAGATTTATTAAGATGAA
The DNA here is from genome assembly GCF_034927365.1 of Proteiniphilum sp. Taxonomy (GTDB): domain Bacteria; phylum Bacteroidota; class Bacteroidia; order Bacteroidales; family Dysgonomonadaceae; genus Proteiniphilum. Next base: position 88,592 of record NZ_JAYFQD010000009.1, read on the forward strand.
AATATGGTATTATCGGGAAACAGGAAAGGTTGAGACGATGGAAATATAGGATAATTCAAATGATAGTGATTTTCTTGTTGTAGGGAGATAGCCGTTTGTCTTCCGGATCCAGTTCTGTAATGAGGTGAGAGATGTCATCCAAGTCAGCTACTTTATATTTTTTCGAAATATTTAATTTTTCGGAAATTGCCAACAGTACCGTTTGGCTGGATGCTTTTATCATCGCCTTATTAACCTGCACCGTTTCCCAGTCCATATCTGTAATTCCTTTTTCAATAGAAATGGCGCTTACACCCATAAAGCAAATATCATATTTTATATCGGAAATATCATTAATGACACTGGCTCCTGTATGTATATTTGCATTTTTACTCAAGTTACCGCCAATTGTATATACTTTTATGTTTTCAAAATTCGACAAGGTAATAGCGACTTGGGGACTCACGGTAAATATGGTGAGATTTATTTTGGAGGGTAATTGATTGGCCAATTCAAGAATAGTGGTTCCACCTTCAAAAAGCAATGTCATATCGTTCTGTAATAAAGAAAGAGCTTTCTTTGCAATTTTTTTCTTTTCCTCGTGTGCATAGATATTATTATCGGCAACGAATGGCCTTACAAAAGATTTGCTAATTGCACCTCCATGAACCTTTATAATCCTGTCTTCCTCTGATAATTCTTTTAAATCCCTTCTGATAGTATCTTCGGAGACATTCAGCATGGAACTTAAATCGACAGACAAGACTTTATGGTGGAGATTAATCTCCTTCATAATGATTTTATGACGCTCTTCTTTCAACATTGAAACAACCTAATTTTTAAAAGTTATCAACTGCAACTACAAAGTTAATACTCTTTTGATAAAAGAAAAAAGGGCGGCTAAGAATCTCTCAACCACCTTAATTATTAATATTTCATATTGTAGCGAGAGGGGGGCATGATCCCCCGACCTCATGATTATGAATCATGCGCTCTAACCAACTGAGCTATCTCGCCAACAAAAAATGAGAATAATCTTCCCGAATTTGAGGTGCAAAAGTAGTACAACTTTTTGAATTTTGCAACAACATGATCGAAAAATCATTTTTAGATGTAAATTTGTGTTGTAGAAAAAATTCGCATCTATTTTTAAATAAATAGTCAACTATTGACGAACCGGCGATGAATAATATTCTTATTGTTGACGATGAAGTTAAACTCCGGACACTTTTGTCGCGGATACTCACGGTGGAGAATTTCCAGGTAGTGCAGGCGGATAACTGCAAATCGGCGCTGCGTGCCCTTGAACAGACTCCGGAAATTGACGTGGTGCTGTGTGATGTGAAGATGCCCGACGGCAATGGTGTGGATCTTACCAGGCTGATTAAAGAAAAGTATCCCCATATAGAAGTCATTTTGCTCACGGCCTATGGCAATATTCCCGATGGTGTGCAGGCGATGAAAAACGGTGCTTTCGATTATATCATCAAGGGAGATGATAACAATAAGATTATTCCTTTACTGCACCAGGCCATTGAAAAGGTAGATAAAAACCGGAAAAAATCGATAACGAAGAAGTTTTTAAAAGCGGGTGGAGCAGATTCTGTCATCGGGAAATCGAAGGTGATCAGGCAGAGTCTCTTGTGGGCGGAAAAGGTTGCCGGCACATCCACCTCCGTTTTGCTTACTGGGGAAACCGGGACGGGCAAAGAGGTTTTCGCCAAGGCTATCCATAGTATGAGTGATCGTGCCGGGAAGAGTTTTGTCGCCCTCAACTGTGCCGCATTCAGTAAGGAACTCCTCGAGGGAGAGTTGTTCGGTCACCGGGTCGGAGCATTTACCGGAGCGTCCAAAGACCAGAAAGGATTGATGGAGGAAGCCGATCACGGAACCTTGTTTCTCGATGAGATCGGAGAAATGCCGTTGGAGCTCCAGCCTAAGATACTACGTGCATTGGAAGCCGGTGAATTTATCAAGATCGGTGAGACCAAACCGACCAAAGTGGATATCCGTATTATTGCGGCGACTAACCGCGACCTGCAACAGGAGATCAGGGAAGGCAATTTCCGCGAAGACCTCTATTACCGTATTTCTGTTTTTCAGATTCAACTCTCTCCCTTGAGAGAACGCAGGGAGGATATTCCCTTGTTTATAGATTATTTCTTGTCAAAATCTTCCGGAGGGAGAGAAATCTCTGTCTCTGATCAGGCGCTAAAAGCACTGGTTGATTATTCATGGCCGGGAAATATACGCGAATTACGCAATGTGATTGAACGAAGCGTTATCTTAATGGATTCGGATATGCTGCAGTTGGAGGATCTCCCTTTTGAAATCCAGCAATATACCTCTTCTTCATCGCCAACACCGTTGTCCACCCCGGGATTCTCGATAGCATCCGTCGAAAAATCACATATCCAGAAAGTATTGCGCCATGTCGGCGGCAATAAAGCGGAAGCGGCCCGATTGCTCGGCATTGGCATCGCCACCCTTTACCGCAAGATCGAAGAATATAAACTCAAAGAATAGTTGAGAGGATGGTGATAACCCGATTTTTGGGATGTCCGTGATCATATTTTTGAGAAGAACGGTTTACTATGCCTGTCTCATTTTGAGAAGGAACCTATCATTTTGATAGGTTTTTTTATTGCCCTCATGTGCGGCATCTATTTCATTGTATTGATAATCTAAACGATATACCGGAACCCCCTTCATGGCATGCCATTCGCTTATAATCTGCAAACATTTAAATATAAAAAAATGCAGACTATTTTATTCACTTTGGCAGGCTTGACTTATCCCACGTTACCTCATGCGGCCGCTTATTTTTTGAAATGATATGATACTGTTATTATTCATCGGCATAGGGCTTTTTATTTATATGTGCTATGTGCTTTTCAACCCCGAAAAATTTTAAGCAATGGATACAGATGTGTTAGGTCCGTTAACGACATTTTTATTGTCGTTGCTCATAGGGATACCTTTGGGCAAATATCTGGCAAAGGTATATGCGAACGAGAAGACGTTACTCGACGCAGTAATGAGTCCCGTGGAAAGAATGCTCTTCCGGTTGGGTGGGGTTGACGCCGGTAGGGAACAGCACTGGAAGGAGCAAATAAGGATTATGCTTGTCATCAACCTTGTCTGGTTTGCATTGGGAATTTTCATTTTGACCAACCAGAGCTGGCTACCGCTCAACCCCGATAACAACCCTGATCAATCGCTCTCGCTGTCGTTCAACACCGCGATTTCTTTTGTGGTGAATGCAAATTTGCAGCACTATGCAGGCGAGACAGGTGTAAGTTATCTCGGACAGATTTATCTGATATTCCTTCAATTTGTTTCTGCGGCTACCGGAATGGCTGCCGCCGCGACACTGTTCCATGCATTGCGACAGGGGAGCCACCATACCCAGGGGAATTACTATGCCTTCCTGGTGAAGTCGGTAACGCGCGTACTTTTTCCCATCTCGGTAATGGTCGGGATTATCCTGTTATTCAGCGGAACGCCGATGACATTCGAAGGAAAACAATTGATGACCACTTTGCAAGGCGATACGGTATCGGTGTCTACAGGGCCCGTAGCCGCCTTTGTGCCGATCAAGCACCTGGGGACCAATGGTGGGGGATTTTTCGGCGCCAACTCTGCGCATCCCTTTGAAAATACTACTTACCTGACGAATATGCTCCAATTGGTTTCACAAACGATCATTCCTTTCGCGATGGTTTTTGCACTTGGTTTCTTCCTGAAGAAGAAAAAACTGAGCCTGATGATCTGGGGCGTGATGACCGTAGGATTTCTGCTGTTGGTTATGCCCACAATCGTGACGGAAATAGGGGGTAATCCCCATGTTGAAGCGATGGGAGCGGATGTATCACAAGGGAATATGGAAGGAAAGGAAGTCCGCTTCGGTTCTGCGACGTCCGCCTATTGGAGTATCGCTACCACGGCCATTTCCACGGGTTCGGTGAACTCCATGCACGGGAGTTATATGCCGCTAAGCATGATGAATATGCTTTTGGCAATGATGACCAACAGCTTTTATGGAGGAGTAGGAGTGGGGATACTGAATTTCTTTGTCTTTATTATCCTGGCGGTCTTTATCAGCGGGTTGATGGTCGGCAGGACACCTGAATTTTTAGGGAAAAAGGTGGAAGCAAAGGAAATAAAGATTGCGATGATCGTCGCACTGATTCATCCGCTCCTTATCCTGACAGGTACGGCGCTTTCGGTGGGGATGCCGACCTTGGCGTCAAATGGATTGGATACGTCGGGGTTCCATGGGTTCAGCGAGATACTCTATGAATTTACCTCCGCCTCGTCCAATAATGGTAGCGGGTTGGAAGGACTGGCCGATAATACGCCGTGGTGGAATTTGAGTACCGGATTGGTGTTGCTGCTCTCAAGATTTATCCCCATTATCGGCTCGGTAGCTATTGCCGGATGCCTGAGTGCGAAGAAACATATCCCGGACAGTGTGGGAACGCTCAAAACAGACAATCCCACCTTCGGGATATTGGTCTTTGCTGTTATCTTCATCGTGACTGCCTTGTCATTCTTTCCTGCGCTTTCATTAGGCCCTATCGCCGAATATTTTACAATAATCCATTAATTTTTTATTCCATACAAAAATGACAAAAAGAGAAAACATATCAGATAAGCTCTTTGAACCGCTCTTAGTAAAGCAGGCTCTCAGGGAGTCGTTTATAAAACTCCGGCCCAAATATATGTTTCGTAATCCCGTGATATTTTGTGTATGGGTGGGTACTGTCGTCATGGCCGTTGTATGCATCTGGATTGCTATCATGCCACAAACAGCAGGGCAAGGCTGCCTCGGATATAACCTGTGGATCACTTTCTTCCTGTTGGCGACCCTGTTGTTCGCCAATTTTGCGGAGGCCATCGCCGAAACACGGGGAAAAGCACAAGCTAATATATTACGCAGGACAAGGGAAGAGACACCCGCCAAAAAGATCTCCGGGAACGGGAAATATACAGTGGTGACATCATCAGAACTCCGGAAAAATGACATATTCATCTGCGAGGCGGACGATACCATTCCTGCGGACGGAGAGATCATAGAAGGGATGGCGACGATTGACGAAAGCGCCATCACCGGTGAAAGTGCGCCCGTCATCCGGGAGGCCGGGGGCGACAGAAGTTCGGTAATCGGAGGAACCAGGGTCTTGTCCGATTCCATCAAGGTAAAAGTGACGACACAACCGGGTGAGAGTTTTCTGGATAAGATGATCGCACTTGTGGAAGGTGCCGCCCGCCAGAAAACCCCCAATGAGATATCGTTGACTATTCTTCTGGCAGGCTTTACGCTGGTATTTATCATCGTAGTCATTACCCTGAAGCCTTTCAGCGATTTTGCCCGGACGCCGGTTAGTATTGTCGCCTTGGTTTCGCTTTTTGTATGTCTTATCCCCACTACCATCGGTGGGTTGCTGAGTGCTATCGGCATTGCGGGGATGGACAGGGCACTGCGTGCCAATGTAATTGCCAAAAGCGGGAAAGCGGTAGAGACAGCGGGTGATATCGATGTGCTGTTGCTTGATAAGACTGGCACAATCACCATCGGTAACCGCAGAGCGACTCATTTTATTCCCGCCCCCGGCATAGCAAAAGAAGAGTTCATCTATACGGCCGTACTCAGTTCCCTCTCCGACACTACGCCCGAAGGTAGGTCCATCATCGAACTGGCAAATGTCAATAAAGACGATTTCAATCTGGAGGACGCTACTTTTATTCCCTTCTCTGCCGAAACCCGCCTGTCGGGTATCGATTATCAGGGTCAATGTATCCGGAAAGGCGCTGCAGACTCCATTGAAAAAATAGTGGAAGATGCCGGCAATATTTTCCCTTTAGCCGTGGTCGGTGAAGTATCCGAAATTTCAGGCAAAGGAGGTACCCCGTTGGTCGTGGCGCTAAATGAACAGGTGATGGGTATCATCGAACTTCAGGATATCATCAAGCCGGGTATAAGGGAGCGTTTCGAGCGGCTTCGCAAGATGGGTATAAAGACGGTCATGGTGACCGGTGATAATCCGTTGACGGCAAGGCATATCGCATACAAGTCCGGAGTGGACGATTATATCGCCGAAGCCAAACCCGAAGATAAGATGCTGTATATCCGTCAGGAACAGTTGAACGGTCATCTTGTCGCGATGATGGGGGACGGTACCAATGATGCCCCGGCATTGGCGCAGGCAGATGTGGGCGTGGCAATGAATAGCGGTACGCAGGCTGCCAAAGAGGCCGGCAACATGGTCGATTTGGATAATGACCCCACCAAACTGATCGAGGTGGTGGAAATCGGCAAGCAGCTTTTGATGACCCGCGGTACGCTGACCACCTTTAGCATCGCCAATGACATCGCCAAATATTTTGCGCTGATCCCCGCACTGTTTATCACGGCCATTCCCGCGATGCACGGGTTGAATATCATGCAGTTGCATTCCCCGCAGAGTGCGGTATTGTCGGCTGTGATCTTCAACGCCCTTATCATCCCGATGCTTATCCCACTGGCATTGCGTGGTGTGGCTTATAAGCCTGTCGGAGCCAGCGCCCTGTTGCGCAGAAACCTGCTTATTTACGGACTGGGAGGAGTTCTCCTGCCTTTTATAGGTATCAAAATGATAGACTTGTTCGTGTCGTTATTTATGTAAAAATCATCACAATGAAAAAATATCTTTTTCCATCACTACGGCTAACGGGAGTCTTGCTCCTCTTGTGTGCCGTAATTTATCCCCTGTTGATGCTGGGTGTGGCGCAGCTATCGCCCAATCACGGGAAAGGTAAACTGATTATCGATAAAAACGGAAATGCCTATTTTGAAAATATAGGACAGAAATTCGATAAAGACATTTACTTCCATAGCCGTCCGTCGGCCGTGGATTACAATGCGGCAGGCAGCGGGGGGAGCAATAAGGGTCCAAATGATCCGGAATATTTGAGTGACGTACAAGCCCGTGTCGCTGATTTCAGGGCAAGAAATCCGCATGCCCCTGTTCCGGCCGGTGAGTTTAAGGCCAAGGGTCGGAAAGCGTTTACTTCTAGTATAACTAAGGCGAATAGTAGGAAAGCACCCACTTCTGTTTCTCCGGTTGTTGAGGTTCCGGTGGATATGGTAACGGCGAGCGGTAGCGGTCTCGATCCTCATATTTCAGTGGAGGCGGCATTGGCACAGTCCGGTCGTGTGGCTGCGGCGAGACGGCTTGACTTGGAAACCGTGCACGATCTTGTAAATCAGTATACCGAAAAAAATCCGTTCGGGCCGGAGAAAGTCAATGTCCTGAAAATTAACATCGCATTGGATAATTTATTTTGATAATTTGGGACAAATCTTTCAATTAGGTGATACTTTTGTGAAATCTAGCGACTAAAGTAGAGACCTTTAGATGTTTTTTCAATGCAACAGGAGATAAACGATAAGCAGGGGCCGCAATATTTTCTCGATCTGATTAAAAAGTCACGTCGCGGAAGGTTTAAGATCTATATCGGTATGATTGCGGGCGTAGGCAAGACATACCGTATGCTGAACGAGGCGCACTCGCTTTTACGCAATGGGATAGATGTGCGTATAGGATTTATCGAAACACACGGCAGGGAAGAGACTGAGTCGATGCTGGCAGGCATCCCTGAGATACCGCGAAACAAGATATTCTACAAGGGGAAAGAACTGGAGGAAATGGACCTCGACGCCATTATCCTTAAACATCCCGAAGTGGTGCTGGTGGATGAATTGGCGCATGCCAACGTGGAGGGGAGCAAGAACAGGAAAAGGTGGCAGGATGTGATGGATATCCTCGATGCGGGCATCAACGTGATATCGGCGGTCAATATCCAGCATTTTGAAAGTCTGAACGAGTCTGTCATGGAAATTACGGGGATTGAAGTGTCGGAGCGGATTCCCGATAGTGTATTGAAACTGGCGGACGAGGTTGTCAATATCGACCTTCCGGCGGATGAACTGATCACCCGTCTGAAAGAGGGGAAGATTTACAAAGCAGAGAAGATCCAGACGGCACTCAATAATTTCTTCAAAAGTGAACATATCCTGCAACTTCGGGAACTGGCCCTCAATGAAGTGGCTTCAGCCGTAAAAAGGCAGGTCGAAAACGAGATCACCAAAGGCGGTATGCGCCAGGAACGGTTCCTGGCCTGCATCAGTTCCAGCGAAAAGACAGCAAGGACCGTCATCAGAAAAACCGCACGACTAGCAAAATACTATCAGAGTAAATGGTTTGCGTTGTATATTGAAACGCCTCGCGAGCGGTTCGACAAGATTGCATTGGATAAACAGCGTTTTCTGATGAATAATCTCCAGTTGGCGACGGAACTGGGTGGTGAAATCATTAAGATTAAAGCCGATAATATCTCCGATGCGATCGTACAACAAGCGGAAGAGCATAAGATAACCACCATTTGTATCGGCAAACCCCATTTGACGCTCATCCATATAATTACTTCACACAACGTGTTCAATAATTTAATTAAGAAGTTGAATAACACCAAGATAGATTTAATCATCTTAAACTGATTGAATGATATGCGTATCAAAACAAAACTTTTTACAGGGATCGGTTCGTTGTTCCTATTGATCGTTTTCTTGTCGGTACTGGCCGGATATAACATCTCCCAATTATCGGACGATTCCAGCAATATTTTGTCGAACAACTACAGTTCAGTGAAGTATGCCATAGAGATGCTGGCAGCATTGAACGGGGATATGGATGACTCTTCCGTACTTCGAACTTTTGAACATAATCTGGAATTGCAACAGCAAAATATAACGGAAATCGGTGAGAAGAACTCCACCCACGCCTTGATCGAGGACTATAACAGGTTTAAGGAGGACACTTCCGACTCGACCTATTATTCCGCGCTGAGGGAGGACTTGCTGCATATTATCAGTCTGAATATGGAAACCATTCAAAAGAGAAGCAACATTGCCGGAGGTACTGCCGACAATGCCATCAAATGGATCACTGCCGGAAGTATCCTCTGCCTGATAATGGCATTGTCGTTGCTGCTGTTTATGCCGAGGAATATTGCCAATCCTATTCATGAATTCACCGAGAGCATACAAAACATTGCCGCCAGGAACTACTCCGAAAGGGTCATTCTCCGACGGAATGACGAGTTTCAAACCATGGCAGTCGCTTTCAATACCATGGCGGAGAAATTGCAGGAATACAACAGTAGTAACCTTGAGAGAGTGCTGGCGGAGAAAAAACGTATTGAAGCGTTGGTGGACAATATCCAGGAGCCGGTCATCGGGTTGGATGAGAACTCCAATATCCTGTTTATGAATAATAAAGCGCTGCAGATTACCAATCTTCAGAAGGAGGAAGTGATCGGGAAACCCGCGCAGGAGATCGCTGCAAAAAACGATTTGATGCAGACGCTTATAAGGGATCTTTCTGTGACAAAACCATCCTCCGTCCCGTTGAAAATATACTTCGACAATAAGGAAAGTTACTTCCAGAAAGAGATCATGCCAATGAATATCGTGCCGACGGGTGAGACATCGGCGCAACATATCGGCAGCGTTATTTTCCTAAAAAACATTACTTCATTGAAAGAGTTGGATTCTGCCAAGACCAATTTGATGGCAACGGTTTCCCACGAACTGAAAACCCCCATTTCATCCATAAAGATGAGTACCCAACTGCTGGAAAACAAGAAAATAGGGAGTCTCAACACAGAACAATCGCAACTGATAGAGAGTATCAATGAAGATCTGGAGCGATTATTGAACATCGTCGGCGAATTGCTGAATATGACGCAAATCGAGACCGGAAATATCCAGCTTTCCATCATTCCTGCCAATCCCCGGGAAATCCTGGATTATGCCGTCAGCGCCACAAAAGTACAAGCGGAACAAAAATCGATTCATTTCTCCACAATCTACTCCGAACAAGTTCCGCCTGTACTTGCCGACCGGGAAAAAACAGCATGGGTGCTTATCAATCTGATTACGAATGCCATCCGGTATTCGCATGAAGGATCGACGATCTATCTGACTGTTTCTACGAAAGGGGATAGGGTGCTTTTTTCTGTCAGGGATACCGGGCAGGGAATTCTTCCCGAATACCGGGAAAAAATATTTGAACGCTATTTTAAAGTTCCGGGTAGCAATAAATCGGGAACCGGCCTTGGCTTATCCATCAGCAAGGAATTTATAGAAGCCCAAGGCGGAAAGATATCCCTGAGAAGCGAATACGGAGAGGGAAGTGAGTTCACGGTCTCGCTCAATAAAAGTGAGGAGAGATTTATATAATCGTAGTAACATGGGTTATCTTTATCCAAAGTGGTAAAAATCGGTTTAAAATTGTAATTTTGCAGGCTTAAAGGTATTTCACACAATTATTTTTTAATTCGATGTGGGGGATCTTTCTAAAAATCCTGACTCTTGAACAGTCTTGGCTTTTGAGTCTAAAAGTCTTGGTTCTTGAATCTTGATTCTTTTTAAACTGATTGATAACAGCGATCTATATGATCTATCCCGATAATTTCGAACAAAAAATAGAATTTCAGAAAGTACGGCAACTCCTTTCGGAACGATGCCTAAGTTCTCTTGGCAGGGAAAAGGTAGATGAGATGCATTTTTCTACTTCCCACGAAGAGATTGTATCTCTTCTTTCCCAGACAGAAGAATTTGTGCGTATCAGAGAAGAGGAGGATTCATTTCCCGCCGATCACTTTTATGATATGCGCCCTACACTGAAACGTATCAGGGTGGAAGGGGCGTGGATCGATCAAAGTGCGCTGTTTGAACTACGTCGCTCGCTTCATACCATCAATGGGATCGTGGCGTTTTTGCATCGCGATAAAGAGAAAACACCAAAATATCCCTATCTGCTCGCATTGGCGGGGGATGTACTTACTTTTCCTGAAATCACCAAAAGGATAGATACTATCCTGGATGGATTTGGACAGATAAGAGACCATGCATCGCCCCGCCTGTCGGAGATACGCCGTGAACTCATTTCTACCGTAAATGGTATCTCTAAAAGTCTGAATGCCATCCTCCGAAGAGCGCAGGCCGAAGGATTTGTGGATAAAGATGTGTCGCCGAGTATGCGAGACGGCAGACTGGTGATTCCTGTGAATCCTTCCCATAAGCGGAAGATCAAAGGAATCGTGCATGATGAGTCGGCTTCCGGCAAAACGGTATTTATCGAACCGTCGGAGGTGGTAGAGGCCAATAATCGAATCCGTGAACTGGAGGCGGATGAACGGCGCGAAATCATCAAGATATTGACCGATTTCACCAATTATCTAAGGCCTTTTCTACCCGATTTGCTGGAATCGTATGAGTTTTTGGCGAAAATCGATTTTATACAGGCGAAAGCAGTTTTTTCCACTCTGATAGGAGGTATCAAACCTACAATCGAAAACAAACCGGAATTCGATTGGGTAGCAGCAGTGCATCCTCTGCTTTTTCTGGCTTTAAAGAAACAACACCGGAAAATCGTTCCGCTCGATATTACCCTGGAAGGGGATAACAGGATTCTGGTTATATCCGGTCCCAATGCCGGTGGAAAATCAGTCTGCCTGAAAACAGTAGGCTTATTACAGTATATGGTGCAATGCGGATTGCTGATCCCTCTGAAAGAGAATTCAAGGGTAGGTATGTTTAACGATATTTTTATTGATATAGGTGATGAGCAGTCGATAGAAAACGATTTGTCGACCTATAGTTCCCATCTGCTGAACATGAAGTTTTTCGAGAAGCATTGTAACGGTAAATCACTGTTGTTGATCGATGAATTTGGGAGCGGAACCGAACCCACGATAGGAGCTGCTATTGCTGAAGCGCTGTTGAACAGATTTAACCGTCAACAATCGTACGGTGTAATTACTACCCATTATCAAAATCTGAAACATTTTGCCAATGAGAATAAAGGGGTAGTGAATGGAGCCATGCTTTACGACCGACACGAGATGCAACCTCTCTTTCGTCTTGCTATCGGTAATCCGGGCAGTTCGTTTGCCGTTGAGATCGCACGCAAGACAGGCCTTCCGGAAGAGGTGATTGCAGGTGCCTCCCAGATCGTGGGCAAGGATTATATTGATATGGATAAATATCTGCAAGATATATCACGCGATAAACGGTATTGGGAAAGAAAGCGGGATGAGATACGCCGTGAGCGGAAACACCTGGAAGAGGTCACCTCAAAGTATGAGGCCGATCTGGAGGCGATCAATAAGCAAAAGAAGGAGATTCTTGCGCAGGCACGTGAGCAAGCGGAGCGGTTGTTGGCAGAAAGCAATGCCCGTATTGAAAATACAATCCGTGAGATTCGCGAAGCCAAGGCCGATAAAGAGAAAACCAAACAGATACGGCAATCACTTCAGGATTTTAAAGATAAACTGGAACCGGTAGATAGTCCTGAACACAGGAAGCAAAAAAAACAAAAACCGAAACATTCGGTTGGTGAAGATAAGGGGCTGAAGCAAATAAAACCTTTTGTAGCGGGTGATACGGTACGCCTGACAGGTCAAAACTTACCGGGTGAGATTTTGGAGATTTCAGGAAAGAAAGCTGTTGTCGCATTCGGAATGATCAAATCCACAGTCGAACTTGATAAACTGGAACGCGTGAGTAACAATCAATTAAAAAAGGAGAAGAAGTCCTCCAACACACGTGACTTGCTGCATGAAAGAAGGCTCACTTTCAAACAGGATATCGATGTTCGTGGGATGCGTGGCGACGAGGCGTTGCAGGCAGTAATGTACTTCGTGGATGATGCCATTCAGCTGGGAATGTCGAGAGTGCGTATTCTTCATGGTACAGGTACCGGAGCATTACGGCAAATTATCAGGGGATATCTGGGTAGTGTGAACGGTGTCGCTCATTTTCAGGATGAGCATGTGCAGTTTGGTGGTACGGGAATTACTGTGGTTGATCTGGAGTAAAATCATATTTACCCCATTCGATTTTCAGATTATTTTTTATCTTTGTCGATAATTTTATATTTATCCTAATTTTTTAAAAATAAATACTTTCTGATGGTAAGATTCTCCAAACCCTTTTGGGTAGCCAATTTTGTAGAACTTCTCGAGCGTTTGGCATACTATGCCGTTTTCATAGTTATAACACTTTATTTGTCCAATGTATGGGGCTTTTCCGATATTGAAGCCGGTGTTATTGCCGGTCTGTTTTCGGCTTTGCTCTATCTCTTGCCTGTGTTTGCCGGTGCCATATCCGATAAGATTGGGTTTCGTTCGGCGATCATTCTTGCATTTGCATTATTGACAGTAGGGTACGCCGGACTGGGAATTTTGCCCACCATGCTTGAAAATGCAGGGTTGGTTAAATATGACATGACTACTACTTACACGGGTTTGAATGAGAGTTATCTGAGATGGTCGATTATCGCACCACTGATATTAGTGGTACTCGGAGGGTCATTCATTAAATCGGTGATATCGGGTACTGTCGCGCGTGAAACTACTCCGGAGAACCGTGCTCGCGGTTATTCCATATTTTATATGATGGTAAATATCGGTGCTTTTACAGGAAAAACGGTTGTAGACCCGTTAAGGAGAACCATGGGTGACCAGGGATTGGTTTACCTGAATTATTTTTCGGCAGCCATGACGCTCTTAGCCCTGATTGCTGTTTACCTCTTTTATAAATCGGCAAAGACAGAGGGGAAAGGGAAAAGTTTTGCAGAATTGGGAAATTCATTGGTAAAGGTGATGCTTAACGGCCGTTTGATGCTACTCATATTGATAGTGAGTGGTTTCTGGGTGATACAAAGCCAAATGTATGCTACGATGCCTAAATATGTGATCCGCCTGATCGGAGAGGGCGCATCTCCCGGATGGTATGCCAATGTAAATCCATTGATAGTTTTTGTATGCGTTAACTTTGTCACCTCAATTATGAAAAAAAGGAGTGCTATTTCCTCTATGATGATAGGAATGTTTATTATTCCATTATCTGCGCTGGTGATGTCATTTGGGACACAGGTGGGAGCAGCAAATATTTTGGGATTGCATCCCGTAGCATTCATGATGATTGTGGGGATTGCTATGCAAGCGTTGGCTGAGTGTTTTATATCACCCCGTTATTTAGAGTATTTCTCACTTCAGGCACCCAACGGAGAGGAGGGACTTTACCTGGGATTCAGTCATCTACACTCTTTCTTTTCGTTCCTACTTGCTTTCGGATTGTCGGGATTTCTTTTGGATAAGTACTGCCCTGATCCGCGATTGTTCACTAATGAGGCGGGGGTATTAGACTCGGTTGCTTATGCTGTAGCTACACAAAACGCCCACTATATCTGGTATGTGTTTGTCGGTATCGGAACTATCTCCGCAGTAGCACTAGTTATCTACGCACGTATTACACGTAAGATAGATATCAAGAAAGAACAAGCAGGTAACGCTATTTGAGAACTTGTCCCCTTTTGGGATGTTATAATATAATAAGTACATAATTATCTTTTTTTTAAATAGTAAGGAGATATGAGATTAGATCTGAGTTCACACATTACCTTTGAAAGGGTTCCTAAAAAGTATTACAGGCCGGTAAACGATTTCGAGGAATACAATCTATCGCGTTTCGAGAAATTACCGGTTGCCATTTTTGAAGAGTCGGGCAGAGCGGCAAAAAAAGTAGCGAAGGATATTATCGCTGAAATGAAAGCAAAACAGCAGGAGAGAAAATTCTTTATACTGGGAATCAGTGGTGGAAATTCTCCCATACCGGTTTATGAGGAATTGGTACGGTTACATAAGGAAGAAGGTGTTAGCTTCAGCAACATGGTCGTTTTCAATACCTATGAATTCTATCCGGTTCATGATTTCACTTATAGTAATCTGCAAACGCTGAAAGAGAGTTTTCTGGATCAGATTGATATAGATCCAAGAAATATTTTTTCCCCTGATGCCACTGTAGAGAAAGATCTGATCGCTGAAAATTGCGAGGCTTTCGAGCAGAATTTAAAGAAAATGGGGGGCCTCGATTACTTGTTGTTAGGATTAGGCAGTAAGGGAAATGTAGGCTTCAATATGCCCGGTAGCAGCCTTCACTCACAAACCCGTCTGGTAATGCTTGATGGTGATTCCCGAAAAGATATCGCCCGCAACTTCGGATCACTCGATAAAGTGCCGGTAAGTGCTATCACTATGGGATTATCCGACATGATGGACGCAAAAAAAATATCACTTGTAGCCTGGAGTGAACAAAAGGCGGAAAGCGTCAAAGATGTGGTGGAAGGAGCAGTAACAGATATGATGCCCGGTTCCATGCTGCAGACACATCCTGAAGCTAAAGTCTTTGTGGATCTGGCAGCTGCCTCCGAATTGACACGTATCAGTCGTCCCTGGTTAGTGACCAATTGCGAATGGACCAGCAAACTGATCCGTCGTGCTATCGTCTGGCTTTGTGGAGTGGTAGACAAACCTATTCTGAAGTTGACAAACAAAGACTATAGCGATAACGGATTAAGTGAACTGATTACGTTATATGGTTCTGCATACAATGTGAATATTAAGATATTCAACGACCTGCAACACACTATTACCGGTTGGCCTGGCGGTAAACCCGATGCCGATGATACCTATCGTCCCGAGAGGGCAAAACCCTATCCCAAAAGGGTGATTATTTTCAGTCCGCACCCCGATGACGATGTAATCTCCATGGGAGGTACATTTCAAAGACTAGTCAATCAGGGACACGAGGTGCATGTAGCTTACCAGACTTCCGGAAATATAGCCGTGGGCGACGAAGAGGTAATCCGCTATATCTCCGTACTGAATAGCATGCGCAAGAAATTCAATCCCGAAAATACCGGCTTATTGGAAAAATATGAAAGTATCCGTCGTTATCTTTTGCATGAAAAGACGAAAGACGATGTCGATACGCCCGATATCCTTTTCATTAAAGGAAGAATCCGCCGTGAAGAGGCCCGTTCGGCCGACAGGTATGTAGGTCTTCCCGAGGAGAATGTACATTTTCTCGATCTGCCTTTCTACGAAACAGGCAAAATTAAGAAGAACCCTATATCGGAGAAAGATGTCAATATTGTAAAAGACTTCATTGAGACTATCAAACCGCACCAGATTTATGTAGCGGGTGATCTGGCCGACCCGCATGGAACACACAAGGTCTGCCTCGATGCAATTCTGGCCGCTATAGATCTGATGAAAGAAGATGACTGGTACCAGGATTGCCGGGTTTGGATGTATCGTGGTGCCTGGATGGAGTGGGAGATTGATCATATCGAAATGGCGGTACCTCTCTCTCCGGAAGAGTTACGACAAAAGAGAAACGCTATCCTCAGGCATCAGTCGCAGATGGAAAGCGCTCCTTTTCTGGGAGATGATGAACGGTTGTTCTGGCAGCGTTCGGAAGAACGGAACAGGGCTACGGCAGATATGTACTGGAAACTGGGTCTCGCTTCTTACGAAGCAATAGAGGCTTTCGTTGAATATATTCCTGTACAATAATTTCGTTTTAATCAAAGAGTTACCGGCGTTGGAATAGCTGTATGAAGCTTTCTGACACCGGTTTTTATTTTAATTTACTTCTAATATAAAATAAAGAGGTCGATTTGGGTATAAATCCCAAAAAAAATTGTATATTGTGAGCCTGTTTTGAATTGATAGATGTCGAAAGAAAAATTTCATATCGAATTCCTGATGGGAAATGCCACCCAGAGTAGTTTGTGGCGTATGATCAGTCAGATTGACGGGCTTTCGGAATGGTTTGCAGATGAGGTGTCAATGGATGAAACAGAGGCCATTTACACATTCATATGGGGAAAAACCAATAATGAAGTCCAAATTATTAGTAAAAAACCACAATCGAGTATCCGTTACAGATGGCTTGACGAAGAAGATGAAGAACTGTACTTTGAATTTCTGCTACATAAACTGGACTTATCGGGTGCTATGACTCTCGAAATAACCGATTTTGCCGAACCCGACGAAAAAGGAGACGCCATAGCCCTCTGGGAATCCCAAATCGATGAAATGAAAAGAAGACTGGGTATCTGATTTTCTCTTTGTAGGTATCTCTCATCCTTACTATTTAAAAAACCACAATTCGTTTGATTTTATTATCTTTGGATAAGATAGGATGCGCCTCGGAAATCTTTTGAGAGTAAACTCTCACGATTTCTCTCAGCTTTCACTATCTTTGTCATAAAATTAAACAAGTTCAATTACGTTAGATATTTTGAGTCGCCTACGCTCCTCGATTTCTAATTCTCGCTGTGGCAAAGTGCAAACAATTTTGACTTTGTACATTGAGCTGAACGAAAATATTCTTTTTTTGTCCATTTTCAATGAATAGATTTTTCCACATAAAGCGGTTGTACAGTTATATTTTGACGACCTATATTCCGCTTTTTCTGATGACATTTGTCATATGCCTTTTCCTGGTATTGATGCAGTTCCTGTGGAAATATGTGGAGGATATGGTGGGTAAAGGACTTGATTTGACTGTACTCGGAGAGTTGTTCTTCTATGCAGCACTTACTTTCGTGCCTATGGCTTTACCTCTGGCTATCTTGCTGGCTTCCCTGATGATGTTCGGAAACATGGGGGAAAGCCTGGAACTGCTGGCCGTAAAAGCTGCCGGTATTCCCTTGCTGACAGCCATGAAACCACTTATTATCCTGATCCTAAGTGTTTCTGTGGGCGCTTTTTTCTATCAGGATAATGTACTTCCCAAAATACAGGCTAAATATTTCTCGCTTATTATTTCAGTGCGACAGGCTTCGCCGGAACTCGAAATCCCCGAAGGGGTCTTCTATAAAGGAATTCCCAATTATAATATCTATGTAGGTAAAAAAGACCAAAAAACGGGAATGTTGCATAACGTGATGATCTATGATGTGACGGGCGGATTCAATAATATGATGGTGTTCATTTGTGACTCTGCCGAAATGAGTATGACAGAAGATAAAAAAATGCTTATCGTCACCATGCACAAAGGTCAGCAGTTTCAGAACTTTCAACGAGGCAACCCTCGTTCTTCCCGTTACAATGAGGATTTTGTACCTTATGCCCGGGAGAGTTTCAACACGAAAACGATGATGGTTTCATATGACGCTAACTTCAGCCGTATAGGTGAAGAGGTGATCGAAGGAAGTTCCACAAGCAATTATGTGTCTAAAAACTTATCACAGTTAAGTGTTTCTATCGACTCCATGTCTCTGGTGCTCGACAGTGTAAACCTGGTAGACAGGAAACTGATGAGAGATCACTCATACCTCTCTTTCAGAAACGGGTATTCCCCGGAAGAGAGAGATTCTCTGTTCTCTGCCGCAGTTCTCGCGGAAATTGAAGTGCCCGCTCCGGATACCCTGTTACAGTCGAAAGACCTTTATGTCCAGTCGTCTATTCTACAGAGCGCATTCAACAAGGCCGATAACAACAGTAATGAATTTCTTTTCAGATCGCTTAATAAAACTACCACCCAACGTACCATCAACCGGCACTGGATAGAATGGCACCGTAAGTTTACCATTCCTTTCACTTGCCTGTTATTCTTCTTTATCGGTGCTCCGTTAGGCTCCATCGTGCGGAAAGGGGGATTAGGAACCCCTATCGTTATATCCGTCATTTTGTTTATTATCTATTATATCCTTGATAATGTAGGTACTAAAATGACCCGTGACGCTGTATGGGAACATTGGTTCGGTATGTGGTTCAGTTCGTTTATTTTGTTGCCTATAGGAGTCTTCCTGACCTATAAGGCAATCAATGATTCGGTGATCATGAATGCCGATACCTACGTCAATTTCTTCAAAAGGCTTTTTTTCATTCGTGACAAGAGAAAATATCCGGTGAAGAACGTGATCATTGAAAAACCTGATTATGAAGAAATATCTCAATCACTGTCTGATCTGTCACAGAGGATTGATCTGTTTCTTGATCGATATGCCAGTTTATCTTATAAAGATTACTGGATGAATACTAATTATAATAAGGATTTACGGTCACTCAGAAGTTCATTGGAGATAATACTCAATAGCCTGTCCAATTCCCGCAAATTGGAGGTATTGTCAAAAGCGGAAGAGTTTCCCGTTATATTCAACGTAATAAGGATTTTCGATCCGGGTACTATTCCGGCTAAAATCTGTATGTATCTTTTCCCCATAGGGATCATTTTCCGGCTTTTATCTATTCCTCTTGAGAGGGTTATCTCGAAAGATCTGAAGATTATTCAACAATTGAATGGGGAGTTGATAGCTGTCATGCATGGGATAGAACCGGAGGTAGTAGCTTTAGCATAAAACAATTCACAATACAAATGCAAGAAATAATTCAATTGAATACAATAGATGAAGCCATTGAAGAAATTCGAAAAGGTAATTTCATCATAGTTGTCGACGATGAGGATCGGGAAAATGAAGGAGATCTGATTATTGCGGCAGAACACATCACTCCCGAAAAGATCAATTTTCTGGAAACACATGCACGTGGACTGATTTGTGCCCCCATCACAAAAGAAAGAGCCGAAGAGTTGGATCTGCCGATGATGGTGTCA
Organism: Proteiniphilum sp.; assembly: GCF_034927365.1. Classification (GTDB taxonomy): domain Bacteria; phylum Bacteroidota; class Bacteroidia; order Bacteroidales; family Dysgonomonadaceae; genus Proteiniphilum. The sequence goes on from NZ_JAYFQD010000009.1 coordinate 108,090, forward strand.
CATAATACATCAATACATTCTACCCCGTTCACTGTTTCCATTGACCTACTTACGCACGGATGTACTACCGGAATATCGGCTTACGACAGGGCACAAACTATCCTTGCGTTGACCCGCAAAGAGACGGCACCTGAAGATTTCGGCCGTCCGGGACATATCTTCCCACTTCGTGCACAGACCAAAGGCGTATTGCGTCGTGCAGGACATACTGAGGCAACCATCGACTTTGCCCGACTGGCAGGACTCTATCCTGCCGGAGCCCTCGCTGAAATCAAGAATGAAGACGGTTCCATGGCACGACTGCCGGAACTGATGGAGATGTCCCGGAAATTCAACCTGAAGATCGTTTCCGTAGCAGACCTGATAAAATACAGACTCCGTACTGAATCGTTGATCGAAAGGGGGGAATCGGTACAGTTACCTACGGAATATGGCCTGTTCACAATGGTGCCGTTCCTTCAAAAAGCTACCGGACAGGAACATGTAGCCCTCATCAAAGGAGAGTGGCAAGACGATGAACCGGTGCTGGTGCGTGTACACTCCTCCTGTATGACAGGCGATATTTTCGGGTCGATGCGCTGTGAATGTGGAGAACAGCTCCACAAAGCATTGCAGCTCATTGAAAAGGAAGGAAAAGGAATACTAGTCTATTTGAATCAGGAGGGACGTGGAATCGGGTTGATGGCAAAAGCGGCAGCCTATAAGTTACAGGAGCAGGGGCTTGATACCGTAGATGCCAATCTTCACCTCGGTTATCAGGCAGATGAACGGGATTACGGGGTAGGAGCACAGATACTCCGCAGCCTGGAAGTAAGGAAGATGAGACTCATGACCAATAACCCTACTAAACGGGTCGGACTGGAATCCTATGGACTGGAGGTGGTAGAGAATGTGCCGCTCGAAATTTCTCCCAACCAGTACAACCATTTTTATATGGAGACCAAGAAAAAAAGAATGGGACACGTGCTAAGGAGTATAAAATAGATGTGATGATTTAATGATGTGATGATGTGAATATTTTTTATCTTTCCATTGGTTTTTTGGCGGGGGGAGTACTGGCGTGGATTACCGCCTTGTTGCTGACCAGGTCGAAAACGGTTCCCAAAAACGAATTTGATGCGTTGACCGAAAGATACAATGCATTGAATATCGAACTAGCTCTGTCGAAGGAGAGGATTATCGCCGAAAGAAAATTGTTACTTGAAAAGCTGGAAAATCAAAAGACGGAGATGCTTGAATTACGAAAACAGTTCAACCTTGAGTTCGAGAATATCGCATCTAAAATACTGGATGAAAAATCAGAGAAATTCACCCATCTCAACAGGGATAATCTGGAGGCTATATTAAAGCCTTTTGGTGAGAATATCGAATCGTTCCGAAAGAAAGTGGAAGAGGTATATATCAACGAGTCGAAAGAGCGTTTCTCGCTCGGACAGGAGTTGAAAAACCTGCGGGAACTGAACGACCGGCTCAGTACTGAGGCCAATAATCTGACCAGGGCTTTGAAGGGGAATTCAAAGACACAGGGGGACTGGGGAGAAATGATCCTGGAAAATATCCTTGAAAGATCGGGTTTGGTGGAAGGCCGTGAATATTTTGTGCAGGAATCGCTCAGAGATACAGACGGCAACGCTTTTATCGGTGAGAGTGGTTCCAGAATGAGGCCTGATGTGATTATCTCCTATCCCGACAACCGGAAAGTGATTATCGACTCGAAAGTATCACTCACAGCTTATGCCAATTATGTAGATGCCGACGATCTGACTGAGCAAAAAAAATATATAGACGAGCACCTACGATCAGTGCGGAGACATATTGATGAATTGAGCCGGAAAAGCTATCAGGATTATACCGAAACACTCGATTTCGTGATGTTGTTTATTCCCAACGAACCGGCCTACAGTCTGGCATTACAATATGATGAGAGCCTGTGGCAGTATGCATACGATAAAAAAATACTGTTTATCAGTCCGACTAATCTGATTGCCGCCTTGAAACTGATTGTAGATCTGTGGAAGCGAGAATACCAGAACCGGAATGCGATAGACATTGCCGAACGAGGAGCGGCGCTATACGATAAATTTGTCAATTTTGTGGATTCACTTACCGATATAGAGATTCATCTTGGTAGAGCCCGGAAAAGCTATGAAAATGCTTATAGCCAACTAAAGACGGGTAGGGGAAACCTGATCGGACAGGCCGAGAAACTGCGAGAACTGGGGGTGAGAGCAAAAAAATCACTGCCCCAGTCGCTGCTCGATGAGGTCACGGTTGAAGAGTAATCAGAGATTCAATTAAAAAAGAAAAGATATGTACGGAAAAATGCAACAACACCTGCAAAACGAACTGAAATCGATTGAGGAGGCAGGTCTTTACAAAAAGGAAAGAATCATTGTTTCGCCACAAAAAGCTGAAATTAAAGTACAAACAGGACAGCAAGTGTTGAACTTCTGTGCCAACAACTATCTCGGATTGTCCGATCATCCGCGACTGATCGATGCAGCAAAACGGGCGCTCGATGAACGGGGGTACGGTATGTCTTCGGTTCGTTTTATCTGTGGAACCCAGGATTACCACAAGGAACTGGAAGCAACCATCAGCCGCTTCTTCAAAACCGAAGACACCATCCTTTATGCAGCCTGTTTTGATGCCAATGGTGGCCTTTTCGAGCCATTATTCTCCAATGAAGATGCCATCATTTCAGATGTACTGAACCATGCGTCCATTATTGATGGAGTACGCCTCTGCAAGGCTCAACGCTATCGTTACGCCAATGCCGATATGACCGATCTGGAAGAAAAATTGAAAGAGGCACAAGCCCAACGCTTTCGTATTATTGTCACTGACGGTGTTTTCTCTATGGATGGCAACGTAGCACCTCTCGATAAGATTATGGAGTTGGCGGTGAAATACGATGCATTGGTGATGGTTGACGAAAGCCATTCAGCAGGAGTGGTGGGACAAACCGGAAAAGGAGTGAGCGAATTATACAATGTGATGGGCAAAGTGGATGTGATCACCGGAACACTGGGTAAAGCCTTTGGTGGTGCTATCGGTGGTTTTACAACTGGCCGCAAGGAGATCATCGACATGCTGCGTCAACGGTCACGCCCCTACCTCTTCTCCAACTCTATTCCTCCCATGGTAGCTGCATCAGGTGTAGAAGCATTCAATCTGTTGCAGGAATCCAATCAATTGCAGGATAAACTGCACGAAAATGTGGCTTATTTTGTGGCGAAGATGAAAGATGCGAATTTCGATATCAAACCTACTCAATCGGCCATCTGCGCCGTAATGCTCTACGATGCCAAGCTGTCGCAGGATTTTGCGGCCGAACTGCTTGATGAAGGTATTTACGTGACCGGTTTTTACTACCCGGTAGTACCGAAAGGCGAAGCACGTATCCGTGTACAACTTTCAGCCGGCCACGAACGTGCACACCTCGACAAGGCAATTGCAGCCTTTATCAAAGTAGGGAAAAAACTGAAAATAATTTGATAATGATATGATGGTGTGATAATTAGTTGATTGAATGTTTTGCTGGATAATCAGCGCTCAATTTTCACTTTTAATTTTTCACTCTTCACTTTTAATTTAAACAATATGAAAGCATTGGTAAAATTACGTCCTGAAAAAGGTCTTTGGATGGAAGATGTCCCCGTTCCATCAATCGGTGTGAACGATGTACTGATCAAAATTAAAAAGACATCCATATGTGGTACAGACCTCCATATTTATAAGTGGGACGACTGGTCCCAGAAAACCATCAAGACACCTATGACCATCGGACATGAATATGTCGGTGAGATCGTGGATATGGGTAGTGGGGTGGAGAATCTGAAAGTGGGTGACCGGGTGACCGGCGAGGGGCATATTGCCTGCGGACATTGCCGTAACTGCCGCCGTGGAAAACTTCACGTCTGTGAGAATACTATCGGCGTGGGAGTAAACCGCGACGGTGCTTTTGCCGAATACCTATCCCTTCCTGCCGCCAACGTGGTGAAACTCGATCCGCGGATACCCGATGAGATTGCTTCTATCATGGACCCTTTCGGTAATGCCACACATACCGCCCTCTCTTTCCCGTTGATCGCCGAAGATGTACTGATTACTGGTGCGGGATTGATTGGCAGCATGGCTACGGCTATTTGCCGTTTTGCCGGTGCCCGTTATATTGTGGTGAGCGACCTGAGTGAATACAGGCTGGAGATTGCCCGGAAGATGGGCGCTACGCTTACAGTAAATATCTCAAAGGGAGAAACGGTCGCACAGGCGAAAGAGAAACTGGGAATGCGCGGTTTCGATGTGGGGCTGGAGATGTCCGGTTCATCCGCCGGATTCCGGGAAATGATTGCCAATATGTACAACGGATCCAAAATCTCGCTGTTGGGCATTCTTCCTAACAACACAATGGTTGACTGGAATGATATCATCTTTAAGGCGCTTACCTTGAAGGGTATCTATGGCCGGGAGATGTGGGAGACATGGTACCAGATGGAACAGATGATCATCTCCGGATTGGATTTAAACCCCATCATTACTCATCGTTTCGGCGTTGATGATTTCCAGAAAGGATTTGATGTGATGGAAGAAGGTAACTGTGGTAAGGTAATTCTTAACTGGGAATAATTATCGTTTCCATTTCAGGATTTGAGGAACCTGACAGCTTTATCAAACTTGTCAAACGCCTTATCAAACAGATTTATCTGCTTTAACAGAGGGAGCTCTTTTTCAGGGCTCCCTTCTTTTTCTCCTTCCGATTCAGGGAGCACCTTGTAATCTTCAATCAGATTGATATTTTTTATAGCCCATTGATTGGCAACTGTCACTTCTTCTAACAATAGTTTCATCTGGTCAGCCGCAATTTTCATCAAACCACTTTGTAATGCAGCTTTTTTCACCTGTTCCTTGGCCAGACTCTGAATCTGCTGCAGATCTTTTCGCCCTATCACATTGAATAGATCATCCTCGAAATAATAGTAGTTAAAGTCGCAATCCACAGATAGGATTTCCGGTTTGGGGAATTCGATCAGACGGATCTCTTTCTTCTCCTCATCTATTTCCCAAAAGCATCTCTCTATGTCGTAACCTATCAATACCTGCGCCCTCACAATAACCAATGCCTTTTTTGTAGAAGGGATGAATTTCAACAACTTTTTTGTGTTCTCATAGTTATATATTTCGTTGAGTTGTCCTTCGGCCACTACTATCTTGAAAACCCGTTTTATACCCTCGACAATGGTATGGGAAGAGGTGACAGTAGCCGATTGTGCTTTGCGTATATTCCAGAGTTGGAACAGAAGCCAGGCAGTGACGATACCGATAAGCAGACCAAAGATTAGTATACCCAATATGTTTCCGGTTCCGGCGTAAGTGGGTTTGAAGAATGTCCGGTAAAGAAATCCTGCAATCAATAACAAAAGAATAGCTGCAGTTACTATGCCGATTCTCTTTATGATCTTTTTTGTCATAATTAAAATATTTGTGATAGAACGCAAAAATAAGGATAAAGTTTTGATCGATGTGGATTATGGAGTCGAAATAGACAAAAATATAATATGTCGAAAATTATAATTACTTTTGTCCCTTTAAAAAATTATTACAGCTTTACCAATAAGCCAAAACTATATGAAGCAACTTGTTATCTTACGTCATGGCAAAGCCGAACAGGATACAATGGCCAAAGATGATTATGATCGCGTCCTTACCGAGCGCGGCAGCAAGAATGCCTCCGATATGGGGGGATTCATTTTGAAAAAATGGGGTGTTCCGGATCTGATACTGTCTTCTTCTGCCAAAAGGGCACATGATACCGCTATACTGGTCGCACAAAGCCTCGGTTATCCGCAGGAGGAGATCAGAACTGACCAGAATCTTTATTTTGCTCCTTCACGTTGGATACTAAACGTAATCTCCAAACTTTCTGATGAGGTGAACAGGTGCCTCTATGTGGGACATAATCCCGGTGTGACCGAGCTGATCAACGACCTGGGTGTAGGCCTTGATAACCTCCCCACAGCATCGGCTGCCTGCTTTGAATTGCATATCGACTCCTGGGCAGATGTATCAAATGACAGAGCTGCCTTTCTATGGTTGAAACAGGTGAAAGAACTCTGATCCGGACGTTTTTGAAAGATCCTTCGGGCCGGGATCAGAAATTGCTGAACAATAACCAGGCAATCAATAGTGTAAGTATGATATTAAATCCTTGGGCTGTAAGGAATGACCAGATATATTTGGCGTTTTCCTTCTTAAAGATATAGCGGAAGTCGGTCTCCAGGCCAATACATACGAAAGCCAGTGAGAAAAGCAATCCACGTGCTCCCTTGTTAGCCACGCGAGATAATTCCTTACCTGTCTCGGCATCGAAGGCGAAACTGAAAACCAGCGAAGCGATCAGGAAACCGAGTACGAATTTCGGGAAACGATCCCAGAGCACACTTCCTGAAGGACGGATTTCGCTGTTTGTGCCCTTATAAGACCAGTAAATGGATATGGCGAAAGCCGCGACTCCCAGCAACACATTTTGCGCCGATTTAATGATTACACTGTATTGTTCGGCCGTTTCACCGATAAATTTTCCGGAGGCAACCACTGCTGCCGTCGTGTCGATGGTGCCACCTAACCAGGCGCCGGCGACTTCTTCACTCAACCCTATCCATTTCGCCAAAAAGGGTAGGAGATACATCATGGGAATAGCCACAATAAGTACCAGTGAGATCACGAACGAAAGTTTTCGGGGATCACCCTTGATGGCTCCGCTCGTGGCGATGGCTGCTGAAACGCCACAAATCGAAACCGAACTCGATAACAACATCGACATCTCCGGGTCTATTTTGAATGCCCTGGTAGATATCCAGAAGCTGAAGTACCAGACCGAGAATACTACAATAATACCCTGCACCATACCCAATGCACCTGCACGCATGATCTCGTTGAAAAGGATGGAACTACCCAGAATTACCAGGCCTGCTTTGATATAATATTCACTCTTTACTGCCGGGGCCAACCATTTGGGTAAACCTACCGTATTGCGGATCAACAACCCGATAAGTACGGCAAAGAAAACCGATTCCAAACCTATCGTTTTAATCGGACCAAGACCGGCCATATATTCCGCTAACCAGGCTAAAGCATATACAACAATAAAAGAGAATAAAAATCCCCCCTTGTCCTTATTCCCCATAAATAGGTATCCCGCATATCCCAGTATCGCTATGATAAGCGACATATAGAGATAATTCTTCATCACCGACGGTAAGAAGACTACCAACACAAGTATTATTCCTCCAATAAGAGTGGAAACCCAATCTTCAGTTTTTAATTTTTTTAGCATGATCAAATGGAACGTTATAAATTTCTTATTTAACAACTGATTTGTCGACAAAATTATAAATATTTCAGAAATAATGAAGACAAAATACTTTTTTCTTGCTAAATTTTTAATTTATCATGGAAATATTATATTGCTTTAATCGTCGGAAACCCTCTGTTGGTCGACAAAATAGGTTAGTTTATCTATTTCTTTTGTAGAAACCTGATCGTTGACCTATTTTTGTCGCAAATTATTCACACATATAGGTATGATTATAATGTCTTGTGTTTTTCTTCTTGATTCTTGTGTCTAAATTTTTAATTATATGAAAAAGATTTGTTTTTTGGTGATTGTTCTTTTGCTGCCGCTCTATTCATTAATGGCCCAGGCACAGAAAAATAGTTCTATTTCCGGAAAGTTAATAGAAAAAGAATCGGAGGAACCGGTAGAGATGGCTACCATTCGCATACTCCGGCAGTCCGACAGCACTTTTGTTACCGGAAAAGTATCCGATGCAAAGGGACTCTTTACCATACCGGTAGAGAATGGATCCTACATTGCGCATATTTCTTATATAGGATATAATGATATATTCCGAAATGTAGAGGTAACTTCAGCCAATCCCCGTGTGCAGTTAGGCAGTCTCGCATTGGAAAATAACAGTATCATGTTGTCCGAGACTGTTGTGTTGGCCAAAATGCCGGAAATTACCGTCAAAGGGGATACGCTTGAGTATAATGCCGATTCATACAAAGTAACAGAAAGTGCTGTGGTTGAAGACCTGTTGAAAAAAATGCCCGGTGTGGAAATCGATAATGAAGGGAAAATCACAGTGAACGGAAAACAGATTTCAAAGATATTGGTCGATGGTGAAGAGTTTTTCAGTAACGACCCTAAAGTAGCCTCCAAAAACCTCCCTGCAAAGATGGTAGAAAAGTTGCAGGTACTCGAAAGAAAAACCGAGATGGCACAAATGACCGGTTTCGACGACGGTGAAGAAGAAAATGTGATCAACTTGTTGGTACGTCCTGGTATGAAGGAGGGGTTGTTTGGCAATGCCTTCGCCGGATATGGTAGCCAGGAGCGATATGAGGCCAACGGTATGGTCAACTATATGAAGAATAAAGATCAGTTCACCTTTCTCGGAGGTATTAACAATACCAATAATGCCGGTTTTTCCGACCTGGCAGGGGCGATGTTCGGTAATATGGGAGGCCGTGGTGGTAGAGGCCGGATGTTTGGAGGAAGAGACGGTATTTCTACCTCGATAAACGCAGGTGCCAATTTCAGCACTCAACTCTCATCTAAATTCAAGATAGGAGGTAATGTTCGTTATGGATCTACCGATGCCGATGTGGAGTCGGACGTTTTTACACAGAATATTCTCAGTGCCGGCAATACGCTGGAGAGAGAAAGTAACTGGTCGAACAACAATAGTCAGAATTTTAATATGGATCTCAGGATGGAATGGAAGCCGGATGAAGCCACTACCATTATTTTCCGTCCGAATGTATCATTTTACGGTAATAACCGGGATGAAACAGGGAGTTTCCATACCAGAAATGAACTGTCGGGTGATACTATCAACTATGGTGACTCGAAATACCTCTCCGAAGGAAATGGAAATAGTTATGGAGGAAATCTGGATATAAGCCGCCAACTGGGAAAGGAAGGACGTGTATTGAGTGCCCAGTTGCGGGCAAACAGGGGAGAGTCGGAAAATTCGGGGACCAGTGTTTCGGGTACCTTCTATCACGGAACACGTCCCGATGATCTCATCGATCAGCGTTTTACGAATAGGAGCGATAACAGTTCCTGGCGAGGCTTTCTCTCTTACGTAGAACCGATAGGCAGTAATAATTTCGTGCAATTGGCTTACGAGTACGGCCATAATATCTCAGAATCGGATAAGGACACTCGGACGCCGGATGGATCCGGTGAATATACGGTGCTCGATTCGCTTTATAGTAAGCGTCTTGAGAACGATTTCATGAACCAGAAAGTAGAACTGAACTTCAAGGCTGTACGGGAAAACTACGACTATATGTTCGGTATGTCGTTGGAACCCTCCAGTTCACGCAGTAAAACTTTTATAGGAACAGACCTTATACACGATACAAAACAGGATGTAATCAATTACGCTCCCATGGCACAATTGAATTATCGCTGGAGTCGTACTCATAATCTCCGCCTGCGTTATTGGGGGAGTACCGATCAACCTTCGGTAACACAACTCTCTCCGGTAGTAGATGTGTCTGACCCGCTCAACATCAGTTATGGGAACCCCGATCTTAAACCCTCTTTTCAACATCGGATGGAAGCACGCTACCAACTTTCAAATCCTGAAAAAGCGACATCCATAACGGCTTTTGTGAATGGAGGATTTATGACAAACGGCATTGTGTCTGCAACCGTTACCGATGTGAATACGGGACGTAAGGAAACCACATATCTTAATGCGTCCGGAAACTGGAATACAGATGGGCGTGTAATGTTCAATATGCCATTGAAGAATATCAAATTCTCTATTTTCTCCATGTCGTTTGCAAGGTATAATCAGGGATATGGCTACTCCAAGTCGATTACCGGAGAGGATGATTCAAAGATATTTACCAATGCAGATAAAAATACCAACAGGCAGATTTCTCTGGCGGAAACGCTTGGATTGAATTACCGTTCAGACCTGTTTGATTTCTCCCTGCGCGGGAATGTCAATTTCAATAATGTAACCAACAGCCTTGTAGGTCAGATCGATCAAAAATACTTCAATTATGGGGGTGGTGCGACTACCGCAATATACCTACCATGGGACCTGACATTGGAGAGCGATATCAACTATTCTACCAATTCCGGCTATGCCGACGGTTTTGAACAAAACGAGTGGCTATGGAATGCCTCATTACAGAAATCATTATTTAAACAAAAGAATGGTACTATCCGTTTTAAGATATATGATATCCTGCAACAACGTAGTAATATCAGCAGGAGTGTGACATCCAATTATATAAGAGATACGACGACCAACACGCTCACAAGTTATTTTATGGTACATTTCGTATACCGGTTCAATATCTTTAAAGGAGGTACCACACGAGAGGATATGATGCCTCAAAGAGGAGAATGGGGAGGCGGACCCGGAAGAGGTCCCGGAGGTTCGGGTGGTCCCGGTGGCGGTCCCGGTGGACCAATTTGACAGAATATTTTACATAATCAATAATTGCATTAACATGGATCAACTGCTAAAACCAAAACAAAGAGGGGCATTGAATAATGTGTTTACGCATATTCTATTATGGGGAGTGATTTTCATTCTCCCCTATTTTTTCATGGATTCAGAACATCTGTTTTATTGGCAGTACTTTATGAGATCTCTCTCGGAGATGCTGGGGTTTATGTTGGTGTTTTATGTAAACTATTTCTTGCTGATCAATAAGTTCCTCTTTAAGGGGAAAACCAGACAGTTTATACTCTATAATCTGTTGCTTATCGTGGCGGCTGCCTTCCTGATGTACTACGGTCGTGGCCTGATTGAAGCGATTATACCGGAACTCAGGCCTAAAAAGCGTATGAGACCGGGAGGTGCCAATATGCATGTCCTGTTTTTGGTACGCAATTCCACATCATTGTTTTTAATGGCCGGATTAAGTGTGGCTTTAAAGATGACAGTCCGGTGGTTTGAAGTAGATAATGAGCGTAAAGAACTGGCGAAAGCAAAATCAGAAGCAGAGCTGCAAAACCTCAAAAACCAGATCAACCCCCATTTTCTTCTCAATACATTGAACAATATATATGCACTTATAGAGTTTGATCCACCCAAAGCACAACAGGCGGTGATGGATCTGAGTAAGATGTTGCGCCATCTACTTTACGACAATAAGCAAACTTTCGTGCCCCTTCATCAGGAGGCCACTTTCATGCGTAATTACATTGAGCTAATGCGAATACGCCTACCGGGCAATGTGAAGCTGACGACCGACTTCTCCTATTCGGAGTCGGGCAATACTCTTATTTCTCCTTTAATTTTTATATCTTTGATCGAAAATGCATTCAAGCATGGTATCAGCGGGGATAAACCTTCGTTTATAGATATCTCGTTGAAGGAACATACCGACGGGAAAGTGGAATTTATTGCCCGGAACAGTTACTTTCCCAAATCGGGATCCGACAAGAGCGGAAGCGGTATCGGACTAGAATTGGTGAAGAAGAAACTGGAATTGCTATACCCTGGTAATTATCAATGGAATACTTCTATGGAGGAGGATGTATATTCAACCAGGCTTTTGATCGATACAAAAAAACAATCGGATGATACTCAATTGTTGGATCGTGGATGATGAGCCATTGGCGCTCTCACTACTGGAATCATATGTGCAGAAAACATCTTTCCTGAAGTTGACAGGCAAATACAGCAATGCACTGTCGGCCATGAAGCATTTGGCCGGTGAGAGGGTCGACTTGCTCTTTCTTGATATCCAGATGCCTGATGTGAACGGGATGGAGTTCGCCCGTATCATTGGAGACCATACCCGTATTATTTTTACCACTGCTTTTAGTGAGTATGCCTTAGAAGGATATAAGGTAAGTGCCCTCGATTATCTTTTGAAACCTTTTTCCTTTGCCGATTTTCTTGTTGCTGCGAAAAAAGCGTTGAATTGGTTTGAAATGACCGACAAGAAACAGGGTGGTGAAACGGCTCAGGAAAATTTGGGTATCTTTGTGAAATCCGACTATAAACTGCTGCATGTTTTGTATGATGATATTCTCTATATCGAGGGATTGAAAGATTATGTGAAGATATATACAGAGAGCCAATCCAAACCCATTCTTTCGTTGATAAGCCTTAAAACACTGGAGGAAGATCTTCCCACGGAGCGCTTTATGCGTGTTCATCGTTCTTATATCATCCACAAGAATAAGATTTCAAGTATCAATAAAAGGCGTATTATTATCGGCGAAAAACAGATTCCTATGGGGGATACCTACCGCAAACAGTTCATGTCGATAATCGGGCAATAGATTATAAAAGTAAATCCTTATGGGCGGGGCAATAAAAAAGAGAGTAAACCATCGTGTGATTTACTCTCCTTAAGCAATATTCTCAATGTTATTTTACGAAAGGTATGCAGTGAGCATCCAGACAGTTTTTTCCTGTTCCGAGATATAGTCGCTCATTAATGCAACAGTACCTTCGTCACTCGCTTGAGAAGCACCTTCCAGGATTTCGCGTTCCAATGCGATGATCTCTTTCAGGGCGTTGAGGATTTCTTTTACAATCTCCTTGGAGTTGGTCACTACGCCGGTCTCTTTGATAACCGATACTTTGAGGTATTCGCTGAAGTTATGTGCAGGAGTACCGCTCAACATCAGGATGCGTTCTGCTACTTCATCTACCTTTTCTGCGGTGTCATCGTAATACTCTTCGTATTTTGCGTGCGCGCCGAAGAACTCTACGCCTTTCACGTTCCAGTGGTATCCGCGGAGGTTGGTGTAGTAAACCTGCAGGCTGGCCAGTAATTTCTGTAAGCCGTCCACTGTCTTTCCTGTACTTTTCGGATCTAATCCTAAATAATCTAATGTCTTCATAATTTTTTTGTTAAACTGTGTTGTTGTTATAACTGTGGCAAATGTACAAAATAGTGAGTTATTTGCCAATTTTTTTCATTGTTCATATTCCCCTGATGCGATCATCGAATGCCGCCAGGGCCGCTTTTGCACCTTCACCCATGGAGATGATAATCTGTTTGTAGGGTACTGTAGTTACGTCTCCTGCAGCATAGATCCCCGGCACATTGGTCCGTGCACGTTCATCGATCTCAATCTCTCCGAAACGGTTGGTATTTACCACATCCCTGAATGCCGCACTGTTGGGCGCCAGCCCGATCTGTACGAATACGCCGTCAAGATCTACAAAACGCTCCTCTCCTGTTTTACGGTCTTTCACCTTCATTCCGATGACCTTGTCGCCATTGTTGATCACTTCGGTTGTTTGTGAACTAAGGAAGATATTTACATTGGGCAGGCTCTTTACCTTTTCCTGTAATACCTTGTCGGCTTTCAGTTCATCGAGGAATTCAAAAACAGTAACATGTGAACAGATCCCAGCCAGATCTATGGCTGCCTCGATTCCGGAATTCCCTCCACCAACTACAGCCACCCGTTTGCCTTTGTAGAACGGACCATCGCAATGGGGACAGAATGCCACCCCTCTCCCGATGAAATCGGCTTCGCCGGGCACGTTCAGTCTGCGCCATCCGGCACCGGTAGCGATGATCAATGCAGGAGCGGTGAATATCTCTCCAGTCTGAGCCGTAACAACCTTTAGACCATCTTTTACTTTTATATTTTCTACTGAACGATTTTCAAAAATATCGATAGGATATTCCTTCATATGGTTTGTGAGATCGTCAGCCAGTTTAGGGCCCGTCGTCTTGGGAACCGAGATAAGATTCTCTATCCCGTTCGTTTCATTGACCTGTCCGCCTACACGTTGGGCAATCACAGCAATCTTCAATCCCTTACGGGCGCTGTAAACGGCTGCAGAAGATCCGGCGGGGCCACCACCGACCACAATCACATCATATTCACGAACAGTCTGCTCTTCTGTATCGGACGTTTCCGTACCGTAACGGGCTTCTAATTTGGCCAGCAATTCGCCGAAATTACTACGGCCGACATGCAGCAGTTCACCATCGGCATATACTGCAGGTACCCCTTGCAGGTCGAGTGCATCTGCTTCTTCCTTGTAAATAGCGCCATCCACTGCCTCGTGCGTAATATGCGGGTTGATCACCGCCATGGCGTTCAGCGCTTGTACCACATCCGGACAATTGGTGCAGGTAAGCGACATATAAGTCGTTAAATGGATATCACCCTTCAACGATTTCAATTTCTTTGCTACAAATTCATCAGGGAGGTTTTTGCCTTTGCCGTCAGCATTCAAAATAGCCAGCAGGAGTGAGGTAAATTCATGACCGTTTGGCACGGCACGGAATCTGATACCGGTCTTTTCACCGTTTTTCAATATATCGAAAGCAAGGGCGTCACCGGAATTTTCTTTTACAGATAAGCGATTTGACGTCGATGCTACATCGTTGAGCAATTCAAGCAGTTGTCCACGATTCGGATGGTTTTCGCTGACTGATACCTCAAATGTATAATTATTTTTTAGTTCTGCGAAGATACCCTGTAGTTGTTCTATTAATGATGTGTCTAACATTCTACTATATTTTTCCTACCAGGTCGATGCTGGGCTTCAATGTTTCCTGACCTTCCTGCCATTTAGCGGGACATACTTCACCGTCGTGAGTAGCTACGAACTGTGCAGCTTTCACCTTACGTACCAGTTCTTCAGCATTACGTCCGATACCGTTATCATGAATCTCGGCGATCTTGATCTTGCCGGAAGGATCTACCACGAAAGTACCTCTGTAAGCAACACCTTCTTCTTCTACCATTACGCCGAAAGCGCGTGAAAGAAGACCGGTCGGGTCAGCCAACATGGGATATTTAATTTTGCGGATGCTGTCGGATGTATCGTGCCATGCTTTGTGAGTATAGTGCTTATCGGTACTTACCGAGTAAACTTCCACACCTATTTTTTGGAGCTCTTCATATTTTTCAGCTACGTCAACCAACTCTGTAGGGCATACGAATGTGAAATCCGCGGGATAAAAGAAGAAAATAGCCCATTTACCCAATACGTCGTTGTGGGTTACTGTTTTGAACTCGCCTTCGTGATAGGCTTCTACTTTAAACTCTGTCAGTTGTGAATTGATAATTGAAGTCATAATTTTTTTGTTTATAATTTGTTATATAATTAGAGTTTCTCTGTTTGTGTAACATTTGGTTTCTTTGCAATATTGCCTGAAAAACCTGTTTTCATAAGCATCACGAACCTTTTTCCTTATTCGTGATACAAAGGTAGATAAAGATTTTATTTATAATAATACATATTTGATTGATTGTGTTTATGTGGTATTGGCTAAAGTTTTGGCTTTGGATAAGGTCTTTTAAGAATTTTCGCCAATCTTCTGTGTGTTAGATAGATTTACAGAGTAGGGCAAATAAAGAAAATCTTTATCTTTGATAGTCGGAGTAATAATCAAAATTTTTTTACCAATTATAAAAACTTATACTGTTTAAATTATATCGAACACACGTTAAATTAAGTTGCCCGTAACATAACTTCATCGAAAAGATAAAATTCTTTATTCCGATATTTTTCACTTATTTTGTACATCAATTGGATAAGGCCTACTACAGACATCAGTGAAAAAACAAAACGACATTGCCTCGATTTACAGCCTCCATGTGGAAGATTTGTTCACGTATGGCTGTTACCTCGGTTTTGAAAGAGAGACCGTGAAAGATGCCATTCATGATGTTTTCGTAAAGATCGCCACCAACAGTGATAACCTTGATAATATATCCAACATCAAATTCTATCTTTTCAGATCACTGAAAAATAGGCTTCTTGATATTTATAAAAGTCAAAAGGAACATATTGAACTGGAAAATATAGATCCTTCCCGTGGAATATCATTTAATATAGAAGTAAATGTGGAAGAGCTGATGATCGAAGAAGAGGAACAGACAAAGATAAAAACAGAGATTGAACAACTATTAGGATCTCTCACAGATCGCCAACGTGAAATTATCTACCTCCGTTATATTCAGGAATATGATTATCCGCAGATTGCCGAATTACTCCAGATTTCCATACATGGGTGTCGCAAATTGGTATCAAAAGCCATCCTCAGCCTAAAGGAAAAATATGGTATCTTTTTCTTTCTCATCCTATCCTAATACTTCGACAAATCGATCCGCCGGATTATTTTCTCCTACCTACCAGTACCCCTGAGGCACACCAGTAACTATGACAACCTCTTTTTTCAGGCGTTATAATGTTAAAATTAAAAGATTTTATCAGGAGAAGGGGATAAATAAAATCCGAAGGCGTCTTTATATAACAAGGGATTCTTGTCAATAGACTTTTATAGT
The DNA here is from genome assembly GCF_034927365.1 of Proteiniphilum sp. Classification (GTDB taxonomy): domain Bacteria; phylum Bacteroidota; class Bacteroidia; order Bacteroidales; family Dysgonomonadaceae; genus Proteiniphilum. Next base: position 124,405 of record NZ_JAYFQD010000009.1, read on the forward strand.
GTACAATAATAAAATATCCGAATGAAGACGGACAATAGATACAATGTTTATACCGATTTCCTAAAAGACAGACAATTCATTCAATGGCAACTGATGCCGGATGAGAAACTCAACAGTTATTGGGAAGAGTATTTTAAGCAACGCCCGGAATTAGTACAAGAATCGGAAAAGGCAATCTGTTATCTAAAGAAAAAGGGAATGACTAAAAATGTTCTAAGCGAGATTGAAAAGACAGAGATACTTGAAAGGATTCGGAAGACCCTTCGTAAAGAGAAGAAGATCTATCGACACGGGATGCTCTGGTATGCATCGGCTTCAGCGGCGGCAATAGCACTGATTATTATAGGGATCAGCCTGTTCTTCCCTTTCTCAGAGCAGATTAGTGTACCCGACAAGGAACTGATTGTGGGCGAATTGCTGAATAACGAAGATATTCAACTCATTACAACCGGTGAGGCTATTTTATTCCGGAATGATGTAGAAGTTACGCTCAGAGAAGAAGGAACTGCTGAAATTATACAAGGAAATAATGAGACCAGTACAATACAAATTGACTTGGATAAGCTTAATTCATTGGTCGTTCCCTACGGCAAGCGGTCCACACTTACCCTTGTAGATGGTAGCAGAGTATGGCTCAACTCGGGGTCGGTACTTGAGTTTCCGGCACAATTCAACGGTAAGAAACGGGAAATACGCCTGATATCGGGCGAGATGTATATAGAAGTAACCCATGATAAAGAAAAGCCCTTCTACGTACAGACCGACAATTTCAATGTAAAGGTGTATGGTACAAAATTCAATATCTTCAACTATTCTGGTTTACCGCAATCGGTAGTTCTGGTTGAGGGAAGTGTCAGTCTGCAATCAAAAGGAGATAAGGAATTGTTTATAACACCCAATGAAAAAGCCGTTTATTGCGAAGGCGGTATATTCGAAACACAAAAAGTGGATGCGAGTCAGTTTATCAGTTGGAAAGAGGGTTATCTCTCTTTTGATAAAACACCGATTACTGAAGTGTTACAACAGATTGGAAGGTATTACAACCTCTCATTCGATTTTGGAAATAATACAAACTTGCAAAAAAGGACCTGTACGGGAAAAATACACTTATCCGATAATTTGGATAATGTGATGACAACTATAGGTTTACTATCTTCCACAATCTATACGAGAACAGAAAATGAGATATTTATTACCGATGAACCCTTTTAAAATTGTATGCCTATGAAAAGTGAAAACTAAGTAGACCTGCGGCAGGCAGGAAATAGCAAAAAAAGGTCGAACAGTACCGCAAATACTGTTCGACCGGATTAATTTAATTTTCTCAGTTCAATAATAATTAAATCATACAAAAATATGAATAAACATTCTATTGAGGAAAAAGAACTCTTCAATAATTTACAACATTTCCTAAAAATCATGAGAATAACCTTATTCTTTTTGTTTTTTGGTATCCTCTTCTCACAGGCTACCACTGGTTATTCACAGGAAGCTGAATTTATAATTAATCTAAAATCAGCCTCAATAAAAGAAGTGTGCAGGGAAATTGAAAAAAATAGTGACTTTATTTTCGTTTTTTCGGATGACAGCGAAAAAATAATTAACAAGAAAGTGAATGTTGACACCAATTCAAAAAATGTCACAGAAATTTTGGATATTATTTTCTTCAATACCGGCCTTACATACAAAATATTGGATAAGCAGATTGTGGTTTATCATGAAAAGAAAGCAGATTCCAAAATCATTGAAGAACGAACCCAACAAAAAACGATTACTGTTACGGGACTGGTATTGGATGAAAAAGGAAATCCGTTGCCTGGCGTAACAATAATCATTACAGGTTCAACAAAAGGTGTGATTACGGATATCAATGGAAATTATTCGATTGAAGTCCAGCCTACAGATAAACTTACCTATTCCTTTGTTGGCTTAGAACCACAAACGATTGAAGTAAACAACCAGACAAAAATAAATGTGATTCTGAAGGAAAAAGTAAGTGAACTGGAAGAAGTAACTATAGTTGCTTTCGGCAAACAAAAGAAAGAAAGTGTAGTGGCTTCAATCACCACTATTAATCCCAGTGAATTGAAAATTCCTTCCAGTAACCTGACCACTGCTTTAGCAGGTCGCATGGCAGGTATAATAGCCTACCAAAGGAGTGGAGAACCCGGGCGGGATAATGCCGAATTTTTTATACGTGGAGTAACTACTTTCGGATATAAGAAAGACCCTCTGATTTTAATTGATAATAATGAATCCAGCACTGAAGACTTGGCTCGCATGCAGCCTGATGATATTGCCAGTTTTTCCATTCTAAAAGATGCTACCGCCAGTGCGCTTTATGGATCCAGGGGCGCAAATGGTGTTATTTTGATTACCACAAAAGGAGGGCTGGAAGGTAAAGCGAGAATCAATGTGAGATACGAAGAAGCAGTATCCATGCCAACGAGCATGGTTGAGTTGGCTGATCCCATTACATACATGCGTTTACATAACGAAGCTATTAAAACACGGGATCCATTGGGGTCCAGTATGTATTCCGAACATAAAATAGCCAATACGATAGCAGGAACCAATCCGTATGTGTATCCTACGACGGATTGGTATGATATTCTGTTTAAAGATTATACCAATAATCATCGGTTGAATTTCAGCGTGAGTGGCGGCGGAAATGTCGCACGTTATTATATGGCGGGAAGTATTATTAATGATAACGGAGTTCTAAATGTTGACAAGCGAAATAATTTCAACAGCAATGTCAATTTAAACAGATATACACTTCGAACCAATATTATAGTCAATGTTTCAAAAACAACCGAAGTTATTGCCCGTATGTCCGGTTCTTTTGATGATTACTCGGGGCCTATGGATGGAGGCGCGGCAGTGTTCAAGGAAGTGATGGCTACGAATCCTGTTCTTTTTCCCCCATATTATGAACCCGATGAAAACAATAAGTATACCCAACATATTTTATTCGGTAATTATGATCAGGGACAATACCATAATCCGTATGCGGGAATGGTCAGGGGCTATAAGCATTACACTACTGCACAAATGTTGGCGCAGTTCGAGTTAGATCAAAAATTGGACTTTATCACTAATGGGCTCTCTTTCAATTCTTTATTCAATACAAGCCGTTATTCTCATTTTAGTATTGGAAGGAGTTATGAGCCATTTTGGTACAAAGTAGCAAAATATGATAAAAAGACAGACACTTACACATTGAGTAAACCCATTAATGAAACCAAAGGAACGGAATATCTCGGTTATCATGAAGGGGCAAAAGATATAACTTCTACAACCTATTTTGAAAGTAGATTGAATTGGTATCGCAACTTTAATGAAAAACACGAATTAGGCGCCTTGCTGGTTTTCACGTTGAGAAATCAATTGGTAGCCAATGCCGGAGATCTTCAGAAATCTCTTCCATACCGGAATTTAAACTGGGCAGGACGTGCCACGTATGCTTTGAAATCAAAATATTTATTTGAATTTAATTTCGGATACAATGGTTCCGAACGTTTTTCCGAAAAAGAGCGTTTCGGTTTTTTCCCATCGATAGGTATGGGCTGGATTATATCTAATGAAGACTTTTATGCGGAACCATTCAAAGAAACAATCAATCATCTAAAGTTGAGAGCAACGTATGGCTTCTCAGGAAATGACGCTATCGGCGACGCCAATGACCGTTTTTTTTATCTTTCCAATGTGAATATGGATAACGGCGATCTGGGTTCATCTTTCGGAACTTATGGAAACGCCGGCGGAAGAAAATTATCGGGGATATCGGTTTCAAGGTATGCCAATGAAAATATTACATGGGAAACTGCAAAAAAGATGAATCTGGCTTTAGAAGCCAGCTTTTGGAAAAAAGTGGACTTACAGGTTGAATTCTTCAAGGAAAAACGAAACAATATTTTGATGGATAGGGCACATATCCCTGTTACTATGGGACTTGAAGCTAAACTTCGCGCAAATGTCGGTGAAGCAGAAAGTCAAGGGTGCGATCTATCGTTGAATTTAAATCATTCGTTCAATAAGGATTTCTGGGTTACCGGCATGGGAAATTTCACCTACGCTACCAGCAAATACTTGGTATATGAAGAACCGTCTTATCCAACGGCTCCATGGAAATCACGCGAGGGATACTCCCTGAATTTAATCACAGGATATATAGCGGAACGTCTTTTTGTAGATGAAGAGGAAGTTCGAAATTCGCCCACACAATTTGGAGATTACATGGCAGGAGATATAAAATACAAAGATCTGAACGGCGACGGTAAAATCAATGAATTGGATATCGCACCTATCGGATATCCTTCAAGCCCTGAAATCGTGTATGGTTTCGGATTATCGACCGGGTGGAGACAGTGGGATCTCTCATTCTTTTTCCAAGGGTTAGCGCGTGAATCTTTTTATATAAATTCAGAGAGTACCGCACCATTTATTAATGGACAAAATGCCTTGATAAAAGCCTACGCAAACGATCATTGGTCGGAAGATAACAGAAATATCTATGCATTATGGCCACGACTTTCACCGAAACTTGTAGAGAATAATACGAGAGGTTCCACCTGGTTTTTACGTGACGGCTCGTTTCTTCGCTTAAAATCTCTTGAATTCGGATACTCACTATCGGACAGATTAGTTTCCAGGATTTGGGTGGATAATTTACGTATCTATTTTTCCGGCACTAATTTACTTACTCTTAGTAAATTTAAATTGTGGGATCCTGAAATGGCAGGTGAAGGGTTAGGTTACCCCGTTCAAAAGGTGTTTAATATCGGTATGCAATTATCTTTTTAAACAACATAATCTTTTTTATGGTATGAAGACAATTAACAAAATATATATTTTAGTGATCATTCTATTCGCAAGTATAGTATCCTGTGATTTTTTAGATGTTGTTCCCGATAATATCGCAACTATCGATTATGCCTTCCGTAACAGAACCGAAGCGGAAAAGTATCTATATACCTGTTATTCAGGAAGGCCGAATATCGGGTCTATTGACGGCGATCCTGCCATGAACGGCTGTGATGAAACCTGGCAACGGTATATTCAGTTAGAAGGCGGCTGGCCTACTTTTTTAAATTCCAAAATAGCCCGGGGAGAACAAAATGCCGATAACCCGCTTTATGATTGGTTCGGGATTCGCTGGAAAGATATCCGCAGATGCAATATTTTTCTTGAGAATATCGACAAGGTACACGATATGACGGAATATGAAAAGGCGAGATGGATTGCCGAAGTAAAATTCCTGAAAGCCTACTATCATTATGTTCTTTTTAAGCTTTACGGTCCCATTCCGATCATGGATGTTAACATACCCGTATCCGCGAGTGTCGAAGAAGTCCAGGTGTATAGGGAGCCTGTGGATCAAGTGGTTAATTATATTACTGATTTGATGCTGGAAGCTGCCGCAGACCTTCCTGATGCCAGTGAGATTATTGAAGGGACGGAGGCGGGACGTGTGGACAAATTAATAGCTTTGACCATGAGAGCGGAAGTGTTGCTTTTTGCGGCAAGCCCTTTATTCAATGGAAATACAGATTACATCAATGTGATGGATAGCAGGGGTGTTCAACTGTTTCCACAGGAATATAACGAGAATAAATGGAAATTGGCTGCCGATGCCTGCAAAGAAGCAATTGATGCCTGTCATGCCGAAGGAAAAGCTTTATATGATGAGGTAGCCTCAGAAACGATGAACCAGAACGAAATATTCCAGTTGCAGACTACTTACCGCCAGGCTATTTGTGACCGTTGGAATAAAGAACTGATATGGGGAAATACGAAAAATGATCACAGATATCTGGCGCAATATACCACACCAAGAATAGTACGATTAAATGCGGACATGCTGAACCATTGTATGAGCGAAATAGCTCCTACTTTAAAAATGGTAGATAAATATTATTCATCAAACGGGGTTCCCATTGAGGAAGATAAAGATTGGCAAAATAGCGGATGGTATCAAGACCGTTATAAGGTCAGAGACATTCCATCTACGGGCGAAGAAAAATATTACGTAAAAGAAGGTGAGAAAACGGTTTATCTGCATTATAACAGGGAACCCCGCTTTTACGCCAGTATAGGTTTTGATAAAGGGATCTACTATGGTAGTGGATATTACAATTTTCCCTCGAATGTGAAGTATTGCGATTTTTTGAATAAAGGCCATTCCGGTTATCAGGGAGGTAGCGGTTATTCCATCTCCGGTTATGCCATAAAAAAATTACACCACTTTAAAAATGTACAGCAATACAGCCTAACCTCTACTCCGGAATATTTCCCTTTTCCGATCTTACGTTTGGCCGACTTGTACTTAATGTATGCAGAAGCGTTGAATGAAGCTGAAGGACCAAGTGAGGACGTATACTATTATCTCGATCTGGTGCGGGAACGGGCCGGCCTGGAAGGTGTACGGGAATCATGGCAAAAGTATTCTTCCAATCCAGGTAAACCTGATACAAAAGATGGGTTAAGAAAGATCATCCAACAAGAACGTACCATTGAACTGGCTTTTGAAGGTAAACGATTTTGGGATATCCGGCGCTGGAAACAAATATCTGTTTTGAATGAATCTGTCCAGGGATGGAATATAATGGGTGAAACCTCCGAAGATTTTTATAATATCACCACTTTATCACGGGATAAACTGGACTTTACAGTAAAGGACTATTTGTGGCCTATAAAGGAGTCTGATCTGTTGGTGAATAAGAATCTTGTACAAAATTATGGTTGGTAACTTTTGATTTTAATATGAATGAACAATAAATTGATTACAAAAATATTGGGTATGAAAACTAAATATTTCAACATTTTAATAATTTTCGTCATAGGACTACTCTACGCTTGTCAGGAGGAATATATAGGACAGCAACCGGTAGACAGTAATCCTCCCAATCCTGTAACAAATGTAACTGTGCGAAATATATCCGGAGGAGCCATTCTTCACTATACCTTGCCTGATGACGAAGATTTGCTTTATGTGAAAGCCCTTTATCACCTGAAAGATAGCATCGAAGTGGACACCAGGGCTTCGGTTTATGTTGACTCATTAGTTGTTGTAGGCTTTGGCGATACAAAGGAAAGACAGGTAAGACTGATCGCTGTGGACCGTAGTCAAAATGAATCACCGGAAGTGACCGTAAGCATATCGCCGCTTAGTCCCGATGTGCTGAATATTGGTGAATCGTTGGTTCTGGTGGAGGATTTCGGTGGAGTACATGCCTATTGGGACAATCCCAACAAGGTGGATATTGCGATTGCAGTTTTAACAAAAGACCATAATGAAGAATATGTTCCTTTGGAAACATTTTATAGTTCAAGAAGCGCCGGTGAAGGAACAGTAAGGGGTATGGATACCATACCCTACGACTTTGCTGTGTATGCTGAAGACCGATGGGGAAATAGAAGCGAACAAAAATATTATATGCTGACGCCGATTTACGAGACCCTGTTCGACAGGCTTAAATTTGCCAAAGTAGATTTGGCGGGGGACGCTTCCCAGGTTTCCGGTTTTGAAATATGGAGAATGTGGGATGGGAATAATAACGGGGATCCTTGTTTCAGTACAACAGGCGGTACCGGACTTTGGCCGCATAGCGCTACCATGGATATGGGAATAACCGGAAAAATCAGTCGAATCAGAATATTTCAGCGTATGTCCCTAAAACCCTATATTTGGGGAGAAGGGAACTTACGGAAGTTTCAAGTGTATGGTTGCGAGACACTCGATTATTCCGGAGGGTGGAACAACTGGACGCTGTTAATGGATTGCGTTTCCGTCAAACCTTCCGGATTACCTTTAGGGCAGAACACCGATGAAGATATAGAGTTAGCGACTAACGGTGAAGATTTTATCAATTCGCCCACAAATCCACCGGTTCGTTATTTACGTTTTTTAGTTACACAAACCTGGGCGGGTGGGGATAATTTTCAAATCGGAGAAATAGAAATATATGGTGATGACAGATAAAAGATTTTCGGTTTATGATTAACATAAAAAATATAAGCAGATGAAATCAACAAAATTAAAATATTTAATTGCTCCCATTTATATTATTGGTATCATTTTACTTATCCCTTTGGGATACTCGTGTTCGGATATGAATGAGTTAGCCGACAGATTTTTGGATAATGGTGAAACTATCTATGCGGCAAAGGTAGACAGTGCTTCTGCCGGGACGGGGAATAGGCGGATCCTGATCGAGTTATATATCAGAACTCCCCGAATAGAGGCTGTCAGAATTTATTGGAACAACAATACGGATTCGGTGGATGTTCCTATCAATGGTCGAATGGATATTTTTAAAAAAACGATCGATGGATTGGCTGAAAAGAGTTACATTTTTAATCTCGTAAGTTTTGATAAACATGGAAATAGATCCTTACCCTATGAAGTTACGGGAACTGTTTACGGGGAGAATTATCAAAGTACTTTATTGAATAGGGGCGTTTATTTGATACAGTCTGATACCTATGGAAACAAATTTATAACCTGGGGGAATGTGGATGTAACGTTTGGAGCCAAATATACGGAAATACAATACACTAATCAAACAGGAAAAAACGTAACATTGAAAGTTCCGGTTGAAGATTCCAGAACTGTTATTCCAGATTATAAAGGCGGAACAAAATTTAAATATCGAACAGTATATGTACCCGATCAAATGGGGGTTGATACTTTTTATACGGATTATAAGGAGAGTGTAAGCACTCATTTTTCCCTTATAAAACAAGGATGGAAAATAGTTAATTTTTCGTCACAGCATGCCGGAGGTGATAACGCCGTAACAAATATAATTGACGGGACAAATGCAACCCGATGGCATTGTGATGCCACTCCTGCAGGACCGCCTTATCCTCATCATGTTACTTTTGATTTAGGTGGTATAGTAACGGTTTCTCAATTTGGAGTTTGGGCAACCACGTTTGAACAGGCAACAGGAAATGTCGACCTCAGGGGACCGGATAAAATTCAGTTTCTGGTAAGTCGTGATGGAAATGAATGGACTGATTTGGGATCATTTGACTTTGACCGATCCAAGTTAGGCGAACAGCTATATCCGGTAACCCCTACTCAAGCAAGATATTACAAATTTATGGGAATAAGGGGACCTGAAAAATATATGGTTTTAGGGGAACTGGACGTGTATAGCCAATAACAATGCCATTGATTTGAAATGACAAATATCACTCCTGATTAAAGTTAAAACGCAAATGCAAATAAAAAAAGCCGTACGATACCGCAAATACCGTTCGGCTGGTGTGATAATTTGGTTTTCTTAGTTCAAATAATAATCAAATCATACAAAAAGATATGAATAAACATTCTATTGAGGAAAAAGAGCGCTTCAATAATTCAAATCATTTTCTAAAAATCATAAGAACCACCTTATCCTTTTTATTTTTCTACATGCTGTTTTCTCCGGCCTCAAACGGTTATTCACAGGAATTTACCTTTGAGTTTGAGTCAACTACTATAAAAAAAGTATGCCGGGAAATTGAAAGGAAAAGTGATTATATTTTTGTTTTTTCGGACAGCGCAGAAAAAATACTTGACAAGGAAATAGATGTTAACGTTAACTCGAAAAATATAGAAGAAATCTTAACGGAAATTCTATCAGGCACAGGATTAACGTACAAAATATTGGGAAAACAGATTGTCGTTTACCATGAAAAGAAAACGGTTTCCAATGTCATTGAAGAGCAGTCCCAACAAAAAACAATTATAGTAACGGGACTGGTGTTGGATGAAAAAGGGAATCCGTTGCCTGGCGTAACAATAACCATTGCAGGTTCAACAAAAGGTGTGATTACGGATACCGACGGAAATTATTCAATTGAAACCAAACCTACGGACAAACTTAACTTTTCTTTTATCGGATTGGAATCCCAAACCATTGATGTAAACAATCAAACAAAAATAAATGTGATCCTGAAGGAAAAAGTAAGTGAACTGGAAGAAGTAACTATAGTTGCATTTGGGAAGCAAAAGAAAGAAAGTGTCGTGGCTTCAATTACAACCATTAATCCCAGTGAATTGAAAGTTCCTTCCAGCAACCTGACCACTGCATTAGCCGGTCGCATGGCAGGTATTATTTCTTATCAACGTAGCGGAGAACCGGGAATGGACAACGCACAATTTTTTATTCGCGGGGTCACCACCTTTGGATACAAAAAGGATCCATTGATTTTAATTGACAATAATGAAGTGACCGCTTTGGAATTATCCCGTATGCAACCTGATGATATTGCCAGTTTTTCCATTATGAAAGATGCTACGGCTACGGCTCTTTATGGCTCCCGGGGAGCAAATGGTGTTGTTTTAGTTACCACGAAAGAAGGAAAAGAAGGAAAAGCGCAAATCAACGTGAGGTATGAAGAGTCCGTATCCATGCCGACAAAAATGGTTGAACTGGCTGATCCTATAACTTACATGCAATTACATAATGAAGCCATAAGAACACGTGATCCTCAATCAGTTACACTTTATTCTCAGAATAAGATCAGCCATACAATGGCAGGGGATAATCCGTATGTATACCCGGCAAATGATTGGTATGATATTCTGTTTAAAAATTATGCCGATAATCACCGGTTGAATTTCAGTGTGAGTGGTGGAGGAAATATCGCACGTTATTATTTGGCGGGCAGCGTGACCAATGACGGAGGAATGCTGAAAGTAGATCACAAAAACAATTTCAATAATAATATTCAATTGAACCGTTATATGCTGCGTTCAAATGTAAATATTAATATCACTAAAACAACGGAGGCTGTCTTTCGTTTCCATGGAGCTTTTGACGATTATACCGGGCCCATTGACGGCGGTTCGGAACTATTTAAAAAAATCATGCGTACAAATCCCGTACTTTTTCCTCCGTATTATCAACCCGACGAAGCCAACGCAAATACCCAGCACATTTTATTCGGTAATTATGATCAGGGACAGTATAATAACCCTTATGCAGATATGACCAGAGGGTATAAAGATTATACGATTTCGCAGATAGATGCTCAATTTGAACTTAAACAAAAACTGGATTTTATCACAAAGGGTCTTTCCATACGGGCTTTATATCACATTAGTCGTTATTCTTATTTTGACGTAGCCCGGTTTTATAATCCTTTTTATTACAAGGTTGCTTCATACGATAAAGTAAATGATAAATACATATTAATGTTAATAAATGAGAAAACAGGGACAGAATATCTCAATTACAATGAGGGGACAAAGGATGTCATTTCCGCTAATTATTTTGAATCGGCATTAAACTGGAACAGAGCATTTGCCGAAAAACATGAATTGGGAACTTTAATGGTATTTACCATGCGGGAACAATTATATGCCAATGCCGGCAATCTTCAGAAGTCCCTTCCCTATCGGAATATCAGTTTTGCAGGTCGTACCACATATGCCTACGATTCAAAATATTTATTCGAATTCAATTTCGGATTCAATGGGTCCGAACGTTTTTCCGAAAAAGAGCGTTTCGGTTTTTTTCCATCGATAGGTACAGGATGGATTATATCTAATGAAAATTTTTACAGTGACCGGTTGAAGAAGGTGGTAAATAACCTGAAACTGAAAGTGACCTATGGTTTGTCGGGGAATGATGCTATCGGAGACGACAAAGACCGTTTCTTCTATCTCTCGAATGTCAATATGAGTGATAATTCGCGGCAATCTTCTTTCGGCACGTATGGAAACAGGGGCGGTTATACCTTGAACGGGATTTCCATTTCCCGTTACCCGAATGATCTTATCTCCTGGGAAACAGCTAAAAAATTAGATTTAGGTGTTGAAATAGGGCTTTGGAATAATTTGGATGTTCAGATGGACGTTTTTCACGAATATCGTTCCAATATTTTAATGGATCGTTCGGTTCCAACAACAATGGGACTTCAGACTATTGTTCGGGCCAATGTAGGTGAAGCTTCCAGTAAAGGATTTGATGCATCATTCAACTATAACCATTCATTCAATAAAGACCTGTGGTTATCGGGGTTGGCTAATTTTACCTATGCCACCAGCAAATTTAAAATCTATGAAGAGCCTGATTATTCCGGTACGCCATGGAAATCTCATGTAGGTCATTTTTTGAAACAAGAATGGGGATATGTGGCTGAACGTCTTTTTGTGGATGAAAAAGAAATCCGTAACTCTCCGGCCCAATTTGGGGATTATATGGCCGGCGATATCAAATACAGGGATATTAACCGGGATGGCAAAATTACCGAACTGGATATGGTGCCTATCGGGTATCCAACCGTCCCAGAAATCATATATGGATTCGGTTTATCCGGTGGGTGGAAAGATTTCGATCTCTCTTGTTTCTTTCAAGGGTTGGCGCGTGAATCTTTCTGGATTGATGCCGAAGCAACGTCTCCTTTTATAAACGGACAAAATGCTTTGATAAAGGCGTACGCAGACGATCATTGGTCGGAAGACAATCGTAATTTATATGCATTATGGCCTCGCCTCTCTTCGACACTTATCTCGAATAATTTACAAAGATCGACCTGGTTTATGCGGAGCGGCGCATTCCTCCGCTTAAAGTCCGTAGAATTGGGATACTCTTTGCCTGCTAATATCATTTCAAAGGCAAAAATAACCAGCTTACGATTTTATTTTAGCGGGACCAATCTTTTGACCTTTAGTAAGTTCAAATTATGGGATCCTGAGATGGGGGGTAACGGACTGGGATATCCTGTCCAGAAAGTATATAATTTGGGTGTACAAATTTCATTTTAAAATCAGATTTTCATGAAACGGTCATATATAATATTTTTTGTGTTCTGCATTATCGGATTTGGATTCAAGTCGTGCGATTATCTTGATATTGTCCCCGATAATGTGGCAACTATTGATTATGCATTCCGGAATAGGACGGAAGCCGAGAAATTTTTATTCACCTGTTATAGTTATCGTCCGCCGATCGGATCTGTCAATACTGACCCGGCATTGAACGGTTGCGATGAAACATGGCAACGTTACGAAAGCGGAGGATGGCCAAACTGGAATAATTCATTGATCGCAAGAGGATATCAATCGTTAACTAATCCGATCCTCAATTTTTGGGATGGGGAAAACGCCGGAAAACCCTTGTGGATAGGTATACGGGATTGCAATATTTTCCTTGAAAATATCGGTAAGGTATACGACATAACGGAATATGAAAGAACAAGATGGATCGCCGAAGTGAAATTCCTGAAAGCGTACTATCATTTTTACCTGTTCATGTGCTATGGACCTATTCCCATTGTCGATGAGAATCTTCCTGTTTTCGCTGAAACAGACGAAGCAAAAGTATACCGTGAACCCGTTGACACCGTAGTGCAGTATATTACAAATCTGATGGCGGAAGCTGCCGGTGACTTGCCTGATGTAGATGAAGTTATTGAAGGGACTGAGGCAGGCCGGATAGATAAATTGGGTGCATTGGGTATGCGGGCACGCATCTTGTTATTTGCAGCAAGTCCCTTATTGAACGGGAATAAAGACTATGCAAGTTTAATTGATAATCGCGGCCTACAATTATTTCCCCAGGAATATGATGAAAATAAATGGAAATTGGCAGCCGATGCCTGTAAAGAAGTTATTGACGCATGTCATTCACAACATAAAGAGTTATATGACCTGATAGATCCCCAGGTTCTTTTGTCTCCGGAACCATTCAAGCTACAAACCACCTACCGACAGGCAATTTGCGACCGGTGGAACAAGGAGTTGATTTGGGGAAGCACCAATAATGACCAGGATTTTCTTGCAAGGCAAGCACACGCACGAATTTTACGCTTGTCTTCCGAAACATTAGGGAACGTAACAAGCCAATGGGCCCCGACATTAAAAATAGTCGAAGCATATTATTCTTCGAACGGTGTACCGATTGATGAGGATATTCAATGGTTGAATAACGGATGGTATGAAAATCGGCATAAAATAAGAGAGGAAGCATCATCGGGCGATGAAAAATACTATGTAAAAGAGGGAGAAAAGACCGTGTATCTGCACTATAACCGGGAACCCCGTTTTTATGCAAGTGTGGGCTTCGATAAGGGAATTTACTTTGGTAGTGGGTATTATAGTTTTCCATCCAATGTAAAACACTGTGATTTCCTGAATTTAGGCCATTCAGGATTTCAAGGAGGTAGTGGTTATTCAATTACCGGATATTCTGCTAAAAAGATGCATAGTTTTAAAGACGCATTGACTGCAACTTCTTACAGTATTGAATACTATCCTTTTCCTATTCTTCGTCTTGCCGATCTTTACCTGATGTATGCAGAAGCGCTGAATGAAGTGGAAGGACCCAGTGAGGAAATCTATTATTATCTCGACCTGATCCGGAAACGCGCCGGTTTAGAAGGAGTCAAAGAATCATGGCTAAAATATTCCTCCATTCCAAATAAACCGGATACAAAAGAAGGACTTCGCCAAATCATACACCGGGAACGGATGATAGAACTGGCATTCGAAGGCAAACGCTTTTGGGACCTCCGGCGATGGAAAGAGATCAGTGAGTTGAACAATCAACCGCGAGGATGGAATATTATGGGTGAAACGCCGGAAGATTTTTATCAAATTGTGACCGTAGCCAAAGTACCGGTAAAATTTACCATTAAAGATTATTTCTGGCCGATTAAAGAATCTAACTTGTCAGTGAATAAGAACCTCATCCAAAATTATGGCTGGTGATATTAATCTTAGTGTCAATAAATTAAAAAATTGAATGTATGGAAAGCAAATATCTCAGTATTGTAATGGTTTGTGTCGTCGGGTTACTATCTGCCTGTGAGGAAGAATCCATAGGAATGCAACCTCTTGACAGTACTCCTCCGGGAATAGTAACGGATATAAAAGTTGAAAATATACCGGGAGGAGCTATTCTTACCTATAAACTACCGGAAGACGAAGACCTACTCTATGTAAAAGCTGTTTATTCCCGTAAAGATGATGGAGTAATGAGTGAATCACGTGCTTCTCTTTACACAGATACCCTGAAGGTGGAAGGGTTTGGCGATACGAAACAAAGACAGGTAAAGATAATTGCAGTTGACCGGAGCAGAAACGAATCTTTCGGGGTAGATGTCTCGGTTACCCCACTTGAGCCTCCTGTTACCACCATCGGTAGAACGGTTGACCTGTTAGCAGATTTTGGCGGAGTGCATGCTTATTGGGAAAATCCAACCCGTACGGAGATTTCCGTAGTCATTCTAAAACAAGATGATAACGATGAGTATATACCCATTGAGACGTTTTATAGCACTGTTGTCAATGGAGATGTGGCTTCCCGCGGCATGGATACAATTCCTTCCAATTTTGCGGTCTATGTCCAAGATCATTGGGAAAACCAAAGTGAAATTAAATATTTCACTTTGACACCTCTTTATGAGACGAATTTTGACCGCCTTAAATTTAAAGCAGTATTACTGCCTGGTGATCAGCCAAGTACCTATGGCTGGATAATGGAGCATATGTGGGACGGAAAAGTGGGTGACCAAGGTTTCAGTTCTCCCGGAGGAACAGGCGTCTGGCCGCATTCTGTTACGATTGATCTTGGAGTTACAGGTCAGATTAGCCGTATACGACTCTATCAACGCACAGGCTTTATCTTCGCAGAGGGTAATCCCAGGAAGTTTGAAGTCTATGGATGTCAAACTCTTGATCAAACCGGCGATTGGGATAGTTGGACAAAATTGATGGACTGTACATCTGTGAAACCTTCAGGCTTACCTTTTGGGCAAGTAACGGATGAGGATGTGTATGTGGCTAAAAACGGCGAAGATTTTATTTGTTCCCCCACAAATCCCAAAGTACGTTATATCCGGCTTAACATACTCCAAACATGGGCAGGCGGGGATAATTTTCAAATATCCGAGTTAGAGGTCTATGGCGATAACAGATAGCATTTTACCATTAAAACAAAGAAAAATGAAATTAAGCAATACAACTAGCCTACTATTATCGTTGGCATTCTTTACACTATCATGCTCCAAAATGAATGATCTGCACCAACCGTATTTAGACGAAGGAGAGATTGTTTATGGGGCAAAAGTCGATAGTGTTGCTCCTGGAGCCGGAAGAAACCGAATCCGGTTTGAAATATTTATCATGTCTCAAAGAATCGAAACATGTCGTATTTTTTGGAATGATTTTACCGATTCTACAGAAATTCAGATTAATAACCAATCCGGTATTTATAAAGAAATATTGGAAAATATGGAAGAGACAGAATACATCTTCCAGTTTGTAAGTATTGATAAATATGGACACCGGTCATTACCCTTTGAAGTAACCGGAAATGTTTATGGCGACAGGTTCCAGGCAGCACTCATAAATAGGGCAATTAAGAGCACGACTCCTTTAGTGGATGGAAATTTAACCATTCATTGGTCCACGGCTGTGAATTATGGAATTTGCTGCAATCTGCTTTACATGAATGTAAACGGGGATCAGGTTACTAAAAAGATTCCAATGTCCGAGACAGTTACTGTTCTAACCGATCTGGCTTCAGGTTTAAAATACAATACTTCATTTATACCTGAATCTACCGCTATTGACACTTTTTATACTGATTTCAAAACTGTTGAACTCTATGATCAATGATATGTCTTTAAAGTTTTTATTTTATGCAATTAAGATTATTAAGCAAAATTTTGATGATAAGTTTTTTTATCATGTTTCTTTCTGAGAAATCGGAAAGCCGGCCCTTGAAATCGGTTGATCAAACCTATGTCCGGAAAGTCAGGGATATTATCATTTATCAAGATGCCCTGTTTTACTCTTGCTTTCCTTCTATAATAAAAGGAGGAGAAGACGGTGAGTTTCTTGTTGCTTTCCGCCGGGCGCCGGACAGAAAAATATTCGGGGAGCCGGGAAGTAACCATGTGGATCCGAACAGTTACCTGGTGATGGTACGGTCGACGGACGGGGAAAACTGGACAGAAGAGCCCGAGTTGATGTATGCCCATCCCTTTGGCGGTTCACAGGATCCATGTTTATTAAGATTAAAAGACGGTACCCTTATTTGTACAAGCTATTCATGGGCTTTTGTCCTTCCGTCGGGCGTTCCGAATCTTAAGGAACCGTATCACATGGCAGACGGGCGGGCTTATTTTCTGGGCGGTTACGTGATCCGTTCTTCAGATAATGGAAAAACATGGGAAGGGCCTTATTACCCCCCGCATATTCCTTCCGAGGTTCATTATAGCGCTTTAGGAAATCCGTTACCGGCCTATAACCGCGGAGCAATGTATGAAGAAGAGGACGGACGTATTTTGTGGGTTGTGGCGGCAAACGACAGGAAAAACCCACGAAGAATATCCGCCCATCTGTTGACATCGGATGACAAAGGGATAACCTGGCAATATGCCTGTCCCGTCGCAACCGATAATATGTATAGTTTTAGTGAAACATCACTGCTTAAGACCCCCAAAGGCGATCTGGTCGCTTTTCTGCGTACTACCGATATGGATGATATAGCTTGTATTGCACGCTCTACGGACGGAGGAAAAAGTTTTCAATCATGGGAGAAGATGGATTTCCGGGGACATCCCCTGCATGCTTTACGGTTATCCGACAATAGGGTATTGCTCACCTACGGATACCGGCATAAACCTTACGGCATCCGCGCTCGTATCCTGAATCCCGAATGTACCGATTTTAAAACAGCTCCCGAAATCATTCTCCGTACAGATGGTGGCAGTACCGATATCGGTTATCCCTGGGCGGTACAACTGGATGAAAACAGGGCGCTCGTAACTTATTATTTCAATGTGGGCGAAGGGACAAGGCATATTGCAGGTACTATCCTTGAAATTACGCATTAAAGAATTAGGTAAAAAACTGAAAATAAACTATCATTTTAAGTATTATTCGGATGAAAATAAGTATTAGAAATTTTAGCATTGTACTTTCAATAATGACGATGGTATTAGTATCCTGTAAGGATAAAGATCTCAACCCTGAATTAGAGGAAGAAGAACAGCCTACGGATACGGTTGATCAAACATATGTCCGAAAAGTCAGGGATATCACCATTTATAACGATGCCCGGTTTTATTCTGCGTTTCCTTCTGTGGTAAGAGGGAAAAACGGTGAATTTCTTGTTGCCTTCCGCCGGGCGCCGGACAGGCGAATATTCGGGGAGCCAGGAAGCAATCATGTGGATCCGAACAGTTACCTTGTGATGGTACGTTCGACGGACGGGGAAAACTGGACAAAAGAACCGGAGTTGATGTATGCCCATCCTTTTGGCGGTTCGCAGGATCCTTGTTTATTGAAATTACGCGATGGTACCCTTATTTGTACAAGCTATTCATGGGCTTTTGTCCTTCCGTCAGGAGTACCGAACCTTAAGGAACCTTATCACATGGCAGATGGCCGGGCTTATTTTCTGGGTGGTTACGTAATACGTTCTCACGATAACGGGAAAACATGGGAAGGGCCTGATTATCCGCCGCATATTCCTTCCGAAGTCCATTATAGCGCTTTAGGCAATCCGTTGCCGGCCTATAACCGCGGAGTAATGTATGAAGAAGAAGACGGACGTATTTTGTGGGTTGTGGCAGTCAACGATAAAAAAACTCCGAGAAAGATCTCCGCCCATCTGTTGACATCGGATGACAAAGGGATAACCTGGGAATATGCCTGTCCTGTGGCCACCGATGATACGTACAGTTTTAGTGAGGCCTCATTGCATAAGACCCCTAAAGGCGATATCGTTGCTTTCCTTCGCACAACCGATATGGATGATATAGCTTGTATTGCACGCTCTACGGACGGTGGTAAAAGCTTTCAACCATGGGAGAAGATGGATTTCCGGGGACATCCCCTGCATGCACTGCGGTTATCCGATAACAAAGTGTTGCTCACCTACGGATACCGGCATGAACCTTATGGTATTCGCGCCCGTATCCTGAATCCCGAATGCACTGATTTTAAGACTGCTCCAGAGATTGTTCTCCGTGAAGACGGAGGCAGTACCGATCTCGGTTATCCCTGGTCCGTCCAGTTAGATGAAAACAAGGTACTGGTAGTTTATTATTTCAATGTGGCCGGAGGAATAAGACGCATTGCCGGTACCATCCTTGAGATTACGCATGAAAGAATAGTTTCGATAAGGAATTAAAAGAAACTGCATACTAATGAAATTTATAATTTAAAGATCTCATCAATTAAAATGTTATTCTAATGAAAAATTATGTTTTTCTTTTTATTGCTCTTTTGGG
This sequence comes from Proteiniphilum sp., assembly GCF_034927365.1. Lineage (GTDB taxonomy): Bacteria > Bacteroidota > Bacteroidia > Bacteroidales > Dysgonomonadaceae > Proteiniphilum. Next base: position 143,650 of record NZ_JAYFQD010000009.1, read on the forward strand.
CATAGGTTTGTGGTCATGTAGCGATGATGACCCTGAAGAAATAGTTCCGGCTATTATGTTGTCTACGCCGGCAGATGGTGCGTCAACGATTGATTTGAATGCCACTGGAGAAGTAGCTTTTTCGTGGGCAGTGGTGAATGGTTCCGTTGCAGGAGGTTATACATTGTACCTAAGTAAGACGGCGGATTTATCTTCGCCCAAGACTTATACCACCTCCGAGCTTTCCATAAAAATATCATCAGGCAACCTGGATACGCAATTAAGTGAATGGGGGATCGCCAAGGGAGAAGAAGCGACTATATATTGGTCTGTTAAACCGACTGTGGAAGGAGAGGCTACTCTGCCTGAAACCGTACGGGCGTTGAAATTGAAACGGCTTCCCGAACCGGCGCCGGTAATCACATTGTCCACCCCTGGAGCCGACGGGGCGACTATTGACTTGAACACGGTCGAAAAGGTATCTTTTTCATGGGCGGTTACCGGCACAATTACGGGCGGATACACCTTATACCTGAGTAAAGCGGAAGATTTGACTGCCCCGGTCACCTTTACTTCCGATGCACTTTCGAAAGAGGTAACCGCTGAGGAACTGGATGCTGCATTGGAAGAATGGGACTATCCCTGGGAAGCGGAAGCAACCATTTATTGGACAGTAAAGCCCACCGAATCCCAAATTGCAACCGTACCTGATCCGAGGGCGCTGAAACTAAAACGGCTTCCCAGGCAAGGCACTGTTTTAGGAAGTATGCGGAATATTCAGGTTCGCCCGGGTTATGAACGAGTCCTTCTGGCATGGGAACAAAATCCGGATCCGTTGATCGAAACCACGGTGATTTATTGGAACGACAGACAAAACTTTGTTGAAGTGGATGTTGTCAGGAGAGAAGAGGGCTGGCAAAAAGATTCCGTTTATATTCCTGAATTGACGGAAGACGTCCAGTATACTTTCGAATTGGTGAATAAAAATTCATCCGGTGACGAATCCTCACCTGTGGTTGCCTCCGGCACACCTTATGGAGCACAACGTGCCGCCGGGCTAGAAGACAAAACCCGGAAACTCAGGAGGATCATGATGACGGGTTATACCCCCGAGAATGGTGCCAGGGACAACTCTCCAGTCACTATTGGTGATGTAACGCTTACCTGGGAAGCAGCGCCGGAAGGAAGTATTGCAACGAAAATCCGGTACAAAAAGGCAGGAAATGAAACTATCGTTTACGTTAAAGAACCCAATGCCGGAACAGCTACCAATATAACGGAAGCAGGTAACAGGTTGCTTCATCCCGATGATATTCTTTATGTTTCGACATTATTTCTTCCTGATGGAGGTATTGATACCCTTCAATCAAAGACGCTTCAGAGCCAGATGGTTGTTTATATGGTAAAAGATGCACCAAGGGCACGGTTAAATTATGATCTTCCCGCCGGTACGTGGGGAACGGCTGCATATGACTGGGAGCTCCAGAAACTGTTTTGGGCAATTAACCAGGAGACAATTACTGTCTTGGATTGTAATCGATTCGGATGCTTTAATGCATTGGGTGGCACGAATTTCCTTACGGAATATTTTTCCATCCCCCCTGTTCATCAGTTTAAATTGGAAATCATCTCTGATAATAAGGTTCTCATATCAGGATTTTACGGAAAAGGGCAAGAAGACACCGTTAACCCTTATTCTATCTATAATAATGATCAGACAAGGGGTGAAGGTGGAAGTTCGGCAGATCATGGAGTACCTGAAGAGGATTCTACTTTTGATCCGGAAACATATACATTATATCTGAATTATATGAGGATTATAACTGCTAACGCCCCTGAAGGCAGTAAGTCGTTTTTCATTGAGGAACTTGTCCCAAAACAATAGTGATAATTTTCTTTCGGTCGGTGGGGGTGGGTTTCCCGCCCACACCGACTTTAAATTAAAATCTATGGCATAGAATTACTTATTAAACTATTATTCAAATGAAAAGAATTATCAGAAATTTTTCCATTGTACTTACAATAACAACAATGGTATTCATGTCCTGCAAGGATGAAGAACCCGATCCCGAATTATCGGTGTCACCAACGACAACAGCAATCGTTTTTGCTGCGGATGGAAAAAGCGCCACTGCCGGTGGAACGACCATTTCACCTACCTTTACCGTTACTACCAATCAGGAATCGTGGGATGCCTCCTCAAATCAGTCATGGTTGCATGTAAAGAAATCAGGTGATACGTTCACCCTATCTGCCGATGCCAACACAAATACTTCCGAATCCGCTCCGGCAACAGTGACGGTAACGGCAGGGGACGCAAAATCTGTAACTATTTCCGTGACCCAGATGGGTGCAAATCCATTCTTATCAATATCGCCAGAAAAAATAACAACTATCGTTTTTGCAGCAGACGGAGCGAGCGCTACCTCGGACAACAAACCAATTACACCCACATTCACGGTAACCACCAATGTGTCTGCATGGGAAGCCGTATCCAATCAATCATGGTTGCACGTGGAAAAATCCGACAACACGTTTACCCTGACTGCCGATGCCAATACAAGCCTTGATGCGCCTGAACCGGCAACGGTAACGGTAACGGCGGGCGAAGCGACACCCCTCAGTATTACTGTAAATCAGTTGCCGTCGCCTCCTTTATTGGAGGTCTCTTCAACGGATGAGGTAATATTTTCAATTGACGGAAAAAGTGCCATATCGAATGGGGTTGCCTTTACACCCGTGTTTACCGTAACCACCAATTATCCTACCTGGAATGTGATATCTGATCAATCGTGGTTGACAGTAGAAAAAGAAGAAAATAAATTTACTTTATCTGCCAATGCCAATATGTTCGTAAACGAGCTTTCGGCAACAGTGACGGTAACGGCTGGTGAAGGGGCAAGTATCTCAATCGATATCAAGCAGGAGGGTAATCTGGCAGGAGTCCCTACTTATGCTATCAGTACACAGGTATGGGAGATTAAAAGCGCTGATCAGACCATCAAACAAAAATGGAGTGACTATATTGAATATGATGGTAATAATAAGGCTGCCGACGGTACTTTATCAACCTTTGATGGTGAATATCGCGACGCCGCTCCGGGATACAGGGGATATTTATACAGTTGGTATTATGTAACCGATCATGCAAATAAGTTGTGTCCTTCGCCATGGCGCGTACCTACTAAAGAAGACCTGATAAATCTTGATAAAGCGTTAGGAGGTACGGGTGAGAATGTAACCTTTGTACCTGATCATCTGGCCAACTATGCCACTAAGTGGAAAGTTTCATACGGAGGTCATGTTAAGGGGGACGGCACATTGCAATACCAAGGAGCCTATCATTACATTTGGACATCTTCCTCATTTAATGATGAAAAAGCTTACTACCAGTTGCTAACCAATGAAGGCAACGTCAGTCCGCAAGCCAATACCTCCAGTACCGGTAAGGCAGGAGGCCGTCCGGTACGTTGTGTATGTGAATTAGAATAAAAGAAAGTCATGATTCTCAGGATGAGGGTATTTTGGCAATTGGATACTCTCATCCTTTTATCCGGAAGATACAGATCAATAATCAAGTATCCGGCCTTGCCAATTCATAAAACCTGAGTGTAAAAAATAAAACAATATCATATGATGAGAAAAGTATTATTTCTATGTATCATGAGTATTTGCATAGTCGGTTGTTTCACTCAAAAAAGAAATTCAACAACGGATTTGTTGGAAAATAGATTCCTCAATCCGCCAACAAATGTAAAGCCCTACGTGTGGTGGCATTGGATGGGGCCCAATTTTTCTAAAGAAGGGATTACCCGAGATCTTGAAGCGATGAAAGATGTCGGAATCGGAGGAGCGACCATTTTTAATATTACATCGTCTGTCCAGGAAAGCCATGCGCCCATGTTAAACAATCCCTGGCCGAAACAAACTTTTCGCAGTCCTGCCTATTGGGATGCCGTTAGGTTTGCGGCAGAAGAGGCACAGAGATTAGGGATGGAAATAGGATTGCACAACTCTCCGGGATATGCCACTACCGGAGGTCCCTGGATTGATGAGCAAAGGAGTATGCAGCAGATTGTGTGGAGTGAAGCCTCAATAGTCGGCGGTAAAAAAGTTTCTGTCGTTTTGAAAAAGCCGGAACTGCCCGTTACCCTCGATTGGGGAAGCCCTAAAAGAAGAGCGACCCTTTATGATGATATCGCCGTAGTTGCCGTACCAGCCGGCGATTCCATTTCATTAAAAGATGTGATCGATATCTCCGATAAAATGGATGAATCAGGTAACCTGGAATGGGATATTCCCGAAGGAGATTGGATCATTTGCCGTATTGGCTATGCTCCTACAATGGCCGATCCGCATCCGTTACCCGATGATATTATGGGAATATCTTACGAAGTAAATAAAATAAGTGCCGTACAAAATAAATTTCATTGGGAAACAGTGCTCAATCCCTTAAAAGAGCATCTTGGCCCTTATTTGGGCAAATCTTTTAAACATATATTAATTGACAGTTATGAAGCCCGACAACAGAACTGGAATGAAGGTTTTCGTGAAGAATTTATTAAGCGGAAAGGATACGACCCGGTTCCCTGGATAACAACTTTCAGCCCGTTGATTATTCATGGATGGCAGGGTAGTGTTAAAAGAGTCATAGAAAGTGAAGATGCGACCAAACGGTTTGAATGGGATTATCAGGATGTGATTCACCAACTCTATTTTGAAAACGGATGGAATATTGCCAAGGAGCTTATACACGAAGCAAATTTAAAACTTCAATTCGAACCTTATACAGGTCCTTTCAGTATTCCTCAGGGAGCGGCAATGGCCGACTTGCCGATGGGAGAGTTTTGGACATTCTCTAAAGGAGAAATTAACCAATTGGTTCCTGCCGCAGCCCGGGCTGCCGGAAAAACCATTGTCGGCGCCGAAGCATTTACCGGAGAACCTGAACTTAGCAAATGGACAGAAGACCCGGCTTTTCTGAAATTGTCTGCCGATGGGGCTTTTGCCGACGGTGTGAACCGGTTGATACTTCATCATTGGGTACATCAGCCTTTCGATGATAAATACCAACCCGGGCTAAGTATGGGTTGGTGGGGCACACACTTTAACCGGTATCAAACATGGTTTGAGCCCGGAAAGGTATTTTTTACTTACCTGGGACGGTGCCAGGCCTTGCTTCAATACGGGGAGCAATACAGTGATTATCTTTGTATGGATAGACCCGAAGGATTTTCGGACGTGATCTCGAAAGACGATTTTTTAAGCGCCCGGTTAAAGGTCAGGAGAGGTAAAATCATATTGCCTTCGGGGAGAAGTTACGCGTTCATGGTTTTTCCGGGTGAAGGCGAAATGCTGCCGGAAGTAGCCCGCAAGATCAAAGATATTGTCTCCAAAGGAGCCACAGTTGTTTCCGTCAAACCCGGTAAGTCTCCAAGTTTGAAGAACTATTCCGCATGTGATGACGAAGTTAAGAAAATTGCAGATAAACTTTGGGGAAACGGTTTGCAAAACAAGTATAAAAAAGGATTTGTTTTTACCCGGTTGGAAGATGCAATGAAAAAACACAATATACAACCTGATTTTTTAGTTGAAGAAGCGGTAAATCCTGAAGATATAAAATTTGTTCACCGGTATTCATCCGATGCGGATATTTATTTTATAGTGAACCAATCATCAAAGCCTCAAAACATTTCCGTGTCATTCCTCATTTCAGGGAAACAGCCCGAATTGTGGCAGGCAGAAGATGGGTCTATCGCAAATGCTCCGGTTTGGAGTGAAAAAGATAGACGTACCACGGTCGATATGCAACTGAAGGGAAGCCAATCCCTGTTTGTTGTTTTCAGGAAAGCAGCTTCCGGTGGCGATCATCCGGTTTCCGTGTCAGTTCAGGATACCACTGCCGATTGGAACGTACAAACGGACAAAGAAGGTTTACCTGTCTTACGCTCTTCGGACTCCTTATCTGCTGTGATATCTTATGATTCAGGGAAACAGGAAACCGTCACATTGGATCCTCCCGGCGAAATTGAAACGCCGGGAGCATGGAGAGTTTCTTTTGTTCCTAAATTGGGCCAGCCTTTTGAATTGGAATTCGACGAGTTGATAGATTTTAGTGGACATAATAACGATGATGTGAAATACTTCTCAGGAACAGCAACGTATCAAAAAGAAGTAATCATAAACGATTTAAAATCAGACCATCGTCTGTTACTGGATTTAGGTGTGATGAATGATATTGCCGAAGTGAGGGTTAATGGTCAAGATATTGGAATCCTGTGGTATCCTCCTTACAAAATGGATATTACCGACGCCCTTAAAGTCGGGAAAAATGAGTTGAAGATCGCTGTGACGAATAACTGGGCTAACCGGCTGATAGGAGACGATCGGGAACCTGCCGATTTTGAGTGGGGACCTGACCGTGGCGACCGGGGACGCGGACTGAAAGCCTATCCCGACTGGTTTATCAACAACCAACCGCGCCCTTCACAAGGACGGAAGACATTTACCATATGGCATTATTACAGGGAAGACAGCCCTCTGCAGCCGGCAGGTTTAGTCGGGCCGGTACGATTGCAATATCAATCGGAAAAACAACTTTAAGAAACTTTGGCCAATAAGCAGAGGCTAGTTTTTAAGGAATACGTATGTGATCAATGAATACATTAATGATTATTAATAATGACTCTCGTATTTAATTTTATTAAAACTAAAAAAATTATTCAAATGAAACAGTCTATTTTTCTTTTTATCGCTCTTTTGGGCATAGGATTTTGGTCATGCAGTGACGACCAAATGGAGGAAACGTTTATTCCGGATCCTGAGATTGCTTCCGAAAACCCGGTGACAAAAGCCGCCCAGGAAGGTTTGAATGTAAAAGCCATGACTTTTAATGTCCGTGTGTATTCACCCGGTGACGGCAGTAATAATTGGCCCAACAGGAAAAATGTTGCCGCTCAGGTTATTAAGAATGAGGCCGTGGATGTAGTCGGCACACAGGAAATGAGTTGGACACTCTGGGTTATTGACCAGTTTAATGATCTGAAAACACTTTTAAATGCAGATTACGGCAGTTATGGACATGGACGCGACGAAGGTTGGGTTTCCGACGAAAATATTGCCATTTTCTACAAAAAGAGCCGTTTTACCCTTATTAACTCCGGCGTTTTCTGGTTAAGTCCGACACCTGAGGTCAAATCGATAGGCTGGGATGCGGCTTACAGGCGGATAGCCGTATGGACGATACTGGAAGAAAAAACCAGCGGGCAACGATTTTTCGCGATCAATACCCACCTGGATAATGCCGGGGCAACGGCACGACTGGAAAGTGTCAAATTGATCCTGAACAAAATAGGTAGTCTGAGCGGAGGATTACCGGTAATCCTGATGGGAGATTTCAATGCGGTTCCCTCATCGCCTCCTGTACAATATCTGGTAAACACTTCCACCCCGAATTACTTGCTGCATACCAAAGACGCTGCCGGAACCCAAACCGGCCCGAACTGGACTGTGCATGATTTTGGTGCAACTCCGCCAGATCAACGGATATTTATTGATTATATTTTTGTAAACCAACAGTCTGAGGTCACCAATCACACTGTTCTTCCTGCAAGATTGAATGATATCTTTTTATCCGATCATTGTCCCGTTACGGCACAAATTTTACTGATAAACCCTTAAAACAGGTGACAGGTAAAATACAAATACTCATAAACGGTTGCAGCGGGCTGGGCTTATTTAACTGTGTACCGGAATGTCCCGGTCATCATGGTCACTTGTAGTACGCCAGTATTAAAAACAGGGCTGGAAAAGAAAATTAATTACATATTGAACGACATCTAATAAAACTTGAAATATCAAATAGCTTGGTTTACAGACTCATCTGAATATGGTGATTGAGAGTTGGCATGAGCTAATTCATCTACATAAATATCTGTTACTACATCCAATGGGATGTTCAGGATATAGCATATCTGGCTGGCGATTTTTAAAGAGGGTTCTGAGCGTCCGACAATGAAATCGTTGATCCTGGAAGGGCTAATCCCGAGTACGGTTGCAAGTGCTTTTTGCGTCATCTCTTTTTCTTCCAGACCATTTTTAATCAAATTTCCTATGGTGGGTTTACCTATGGGAAAATGAGTTGTTTCGTACTCTTCAACTACATCCGACACAAGCGTTAATTCTATCAGATTCTTATCTGTAACCGGAGTATTGCCATCCACAAGAAATAAAAGTTCCTCTATCCTTGCAAGGGCGAATTCATATTGTGCTTTGCTGATTTTACTCATAACTCAATTTCTTAAATAGTTGAACAGTCTATCTTATCATACTCTTTGTGTGTTCCAACAAAACGGATAAAAATAGTTCTCACTTGAAACAGAATAATAGCGACAATCCTGTATTTGTTGCCTTTAATATCAAATATGTATCGGTCGTTGCCCACATAATCCGTTTTCGGAAAAACAGTTTTTAGTTCAGCCAGATTCTTCCACTGAGCTTTTTTAACCGTTGCATACCAGCATTCAAGTGCATCCTTCGAATCTTCATACTCTCTTTTCTCATAAAAAATTCGTAATGTCTTGTGTGCTATTATTACCATCTGTCCAGTTGTTATTCGCTATACAAATTTCGATAAATTATTTTGATATACAAAATATAATAATAAAATAAATTTGTAATTTGATATTTTTGTGTTATGAATTACCTTTTACATTGACAATATGTAAAACATTTACCATAGTCAAACATTGTATTTCCTAATGCAATTAGGAGTAGTGGTCTTCTAATGAAAGCATACCCGTTATCTTTTCTATAAAGATTGATAAGTCCATCACCTTTTTTCCAATAAAAAATCCCGAGTTTTTAGCCCGGGATTTTTTATTATGGTTGATACCGGAAAATCAGTTGGATAATTTCCGTACTCCCATATTATACAAAGTGAATGCCTGAATATCCGCATTCTCTTCGATGATTTTCGAAAGAGGTTTTCCTGCACCATGTCCCGCTTTTACCTCAATCCGTATAAGCACTGGATTTGTCCCGCTTTGTTTTTCCTGAAGTTCTGCAGCGAACTTGAAACTGTGTGCCGGAACAACCCGGTCGTCATGGTCTCCTGTGGTAATCAGCGTGGCTGGATATTCCACTCCTTTTTTTACGTTATGTACAGGCGAATATCCCAACAGATACTCGAACATCTCTTTGCTTTGATCGGCAGTTCCGTAGTCATAACCCCAGCCGGCTCCTGCCGTGAAGGTATGGTAACGCAGCATATCCAAAACACCCACTGCAGGAAGCGCCACTTTGAAAAGATCGGAACGTTGTGTCATACAAGCACCTACCAGCAATCCTCCGTTGGAACCTCCACTGATGGCCAGAAAATCGGGTGAAGTATAACCTTCTTTGATCAGATATTCTCCGGCTGCGATGAAATCATCGAATACATTCTGCTTTTGCATTTGAATTCCTGCCTCATGCCATTTCTTACCATATTCTCCTCCACCTCTCAAATTAGGAACGGCATATACGCCTCCGTTTTCCATCCAGATCGCATTGACAATCGAAAAATAAGGTGTAAGACTTGCGTTAAATCCTCCGTAACCGTAAAGGATGGTTGGATTCTCTCCGTTGAGTTTCGTTCCTTTTTTATAGGAGATGATCATAGGTACTTTTGTGCCGTCTTTGGAAGTGTAAAAGACCTGTTTTGACTCAAAATCATCGGAATTGAACTTCGCCTTTGATTTTTCATATACTTCCGTTTTTCCTTCTTTCGGCTCATACGAATAGATTGTCCCTGCCGTGATATAATTGGTAAAACTATAGTAAAGCGTTGTATCTTCTTTTTTACCTCCAAATCCTCCGGCTGTTCCTACTCCCGGAAGCTCGACTTCACGTACTAAATTTCCCTGATAATCATATTGTTTTACCTGTGAAATGGCATCTTTCATATAGTGGGCAAAGAAATATCCGGCACCGGTAGTAGGGGAGAGCACATTTTCTGTTTCCGGGATAAAATCGACCCAGGATGCTGTCGGATTCTTGGCATCGGCTGTTACGATCTTGCTGTTGGGTGCATCTTTATCGGTGACGATAAACAATTTGTCTCCCTCATTCTCAATCACATAATAATCGTTTTCGAAGTTATCAATAAGGGTGATAATTTTACTCTTCGGGTCTGTCAAGTTTTTAATATATAACTCATTTCCGTACGTAGAGTTAGCTGCAGTAATGATCAGATATTTATCATCCTCCGTTACAGAACCTCCGATATAACGTCTTTTTTGGTCGAGACCGAAAACTACCTTGTCTTCCGATTGAGGTGTGCCCAATTGATGATAATAGAGTTTATGATGATCTGTCATTGCAGAAAGCTCACTGCCTGTAGGCTTATCATAGCTGGAATAATAAAATCCTTCGTTTCCTTTCCACGAGATCCCACTGAACTTAATATCTACAAGCGTATCTTCCAGAATTGTCCTGGAAGCCACATCCATAATGATAAATTTTCTCCAGTCACTACCTCCCTCGGAAATGGCATATGCGACTGTTTTACTGTCTTTGGAAAACTGCAAGCCGGCCAATGAAGTGGTTCCATCTTCAGAAAATTTATTCGGATCAAGGAAGACTTCCTCATTACCCTCCTTATCCTTTCTGTATAAAACGTACTGATTCTGTAATCCGTCGTTTTTCATATAAAAAGTGTAATCCCCTTCGGTAAACGGAGCGCCGATCTTTTCATAGTTCCACAACTCTTCCAATTTGTTTTTAATCTGATTGCGGAAAGGAATTTTCTCAAGATAACCGAATGTCACTTCGTTCTGCACTTTTACCCAGGCTGCCGTCTCGTCTGAACGGTCGTCTTCCAACCAACGATACGGATCTTTCACTTCCGTACCGAAATAGGTGTCCACCACCTCTCCTTTCCTGGTTTCCGGATATGTGATTACCTCGGCTTGTTTGTTTTCTTGATTGCATGAAGCCAATGCAGCAACAATACACATAGGAATAAAAATTTTCTTCATTTTAAAACGATTGTTTATTTGCTTGCAAAAGTAGCTTTTTATAGTCAGAGTCGAAAATAATCTTATCAAATCATATCCCCACCACTTCTACTTTACTTTTTCCACTTTGTTGCTTGCTCACCTTGATCTGTATCGGTATCCGTTCTGTCATTTCCTGCACATGAGAGATCACCCCTACTTTACGCCCCTGGTTATGCAAACATTCCAATGCATCCATGGCGATATTGAGAGTGGTGGGATCGAGTGAACCGAAACCTTCGTCGATGAAAAGGGACTCGATTTTCATCCGGCTGGAAGAGAGTGATGCCAGTCCCAATGCCAATGCCAAAGAGACGAGAAAGGATTCTCCACCGGAAAGGGAATAGACTGTACGTACCTCATCGCCCATATCCTGGTCAATGACCTGTAGTCCCAATGAGTTTGGAATTCGTTGCAGGACATAACGTTTGCTAAGAATTTCCAAATGCACGTTGGCATAGCTTAACAATACATCCAGGGTATATTCCTGGGCGATCTGACGGAATTTCTTACCGTCGGCTGAACCGATAATATCGTAGAGCTTTGCCCAATTCTCTTCTATCTCTGCCTGTTTTTCTATCTCTTTTAACAGTGAACCGATGCGTTCTTTATTGGACTTGTCTTCTTTTATCTTAAAATCGATTTCATTGGACTCAAATAAACTTTTACTTAATAATTCTTTTATTTCTGATTGTAATAGAGATAATTCATCGAATGATCTTTCTGTGATCCTTTCTTCTGAATGTTTTTCAAATGCTTTGTTCCGCTCTCCTAAAACTGATTCGGCCTGTACCAAAGCGTTATCAATTTCCCTTAATTCAGTTCTTTCCTTTTCGATCCAATCCTGCGTAAATCCCAGGAGAGACGATAGATATTCAAGGGTGAGTGTTGCATTATGCTGTTGGTTATGATCTGTGATCCACTTTTCGAGTTGTTTACCGAGTGTTGATTCTTGTAAGCTTAGTTCATTTATATCTTTTTCCAATTGCTCATGCTGGGCTTCGAGGCGGGTAATTTCTGCTTGTAGTGTGTCTACCTTCTTTTTCTGCTCCTCCAAAGCCTGTTTTGCCGAACGGATCGCTTCTTTTAGTCCGGTCTCAATTTCTATCACCAATGCGCCATTGAAAATAGACTTTCTTCGATCGGACAATTCTTTATGGTTCGCCTGTAATGCAGATAGATATTCTCCTTTCTCTGTGATTTCCTGACCGATACTTTTCAACTGCTCAATGATTCCTTTCCTCTTTTCAGTCATCATCTTTTGTTGATGAATCAGTTCTTCAAGCCGGATTGTATTGCTCTTCCAGGTGCGGGCGAATTCACGGATATGGCTTATAAACAGTTCCGGATTACGCTGCCAGTTTTCAAACCATCGTTCGGTCGGAAAATAAACTGACAATATTTGCTTCACATTTTCCAGATTTCCAGCCGCTTTCATCTGTTCTTTCGCATCATTTTGCTGTTGTTCCTGCAACGATTTCAGCGTTCTGTCATTGTCCTTGATCAGGTTTTCATGGTCAGTTATCTGCTTATCCAATACCGCAAGATCAGTTTTATATGATCCTAATTGTTCTTTTTGCTCCGTGTAAGATTGTATCTGCTCTGATAACTGCCGTTGTCGGCTTTTGCATTGTTGTAACTGCTCCTGTAACCACGCCGATCTTTCTGTCAACGGGTATTCATTACATTTTTCAGCGATCTGGAATTCCGACCATTTTGTATCGAGTTCCAGTAAAGAGCTCTCTTTATCGGAAAGTTTTTGTGCCAATTCACTGATCGATTTTTCCAGTCCGATACAGATCTGACGGGTGCCGCTGTGAACGGTCAGTTGTTGTGCGTAAGCGGCTTCTTTTTGTGCATGAGCCGTCTCCAGTTCGGAAAGCAAGCGGTCGGCCAACAGGTGTTCCACTGCATAAGGGTGGGAGGTACTACCACAAACAGGACAGGGTTCTCCCGTTTCCAGTTGATTGCGAAGTCGTTCCACACTTTCTGCTGAGACCAGCCTCGCTCTTTCAAGCATCTTCAACGAAGTCTCTTTTTCTACGCTCCTTGTGTGCAGGAGCTCTTCCGCTTCTGATAATCGAACCTTATTCTGCTCCAGTTCCTTTCTGTTGTTTTGGAGGGACTGGCCTATCGTATCTCTATCATTAATAGCCTGGTGCTGTATCTTCCAATGAGCCTCTGCTGACACCAGATCTGCGATAAAATTATCCAAAACGGACTTTTCCTTCTCCATCTCCTGGATGGGAATAACGGATAGGGTAGTGTGCAGGCGCTGGAATTCACCCTGTTGCTGTTGTTGAGTGGCCTGGAGCGAATATCTTTTATCTTCCAGATCTCGTTTTTCCTGCTCGTATTTCAGTACGCTTTCTTTTGAAGCATGAATGCGGGTAGTGTAACTGTACAGGTTTTTCAGAATTCCTTCAGCATCTCCCAACTTGGATAGGATAAGACTCTCCTGTTCGGCTACCGGCTGGCGGGATTCATTTTCCGTTCTCCACCGGCTTAATTCATCAATCTCTTTGGACAATCCTTCCAGTTCTTTATCCGTCAGGGTTAATTGAGCCTTCTGATGCGCTTCTTTTTCAGTGATAGCGGAGAACTCTCCGGTGGCCCGTCTTACCTGTGCTGCCTTTTCAGAGAGTTGTATATCCAGGGCTTTTGCTGCATCCAGCAGTGGTTGTGCCTTCTCTTCCTTCTGGACCGCAACTTCGAGCACTGTCGTTGCCTCTTCAAATGCTGTAACGGTTACTTTTTTCTGTTCGTTTAGCAACTCCAGTTTTACCGAAATATTATCACAATCTATCTTTCTAGTACCAATTTGTTTCCGGATATTCTCCAGGTTATTGACAATTTGTCCGGCCGGTTGGATACGGATGACCTGTGCCAACTGCTGCTCCCGAGGTGCTGCTTCTGTTTTTGCTGTTCTTGCCTGCTCTTGTTGGGATATGGCAGACTGGAGGCTTTCCTGTAGTTTTATCCACTGTTCGTGCCAGTTGATCTCTTTTTCCAGTGCATCCCTTTCCTTTTCATTTGCCTCGATGACGGTTTTCAAATGGGATTTCTGCTCCTGTAACTCATATAACTCTTCGGTGGTGAAGGTGTGTATTCCTTCACATTTTAGGTTCAGATCCCTGAGTTTTTGTTGCTCCTCCCGATAGTGTTCAAAGATTTTTCTAGATATCTCAGAATAGATATGGGTGCCGGTCAGCTTCTCCAGCAGGGATGATTTCTCGTCTTTCCCGGCCTTCAGGAAAGCGGTGAAATCACCCTGTGCCAACAGAACTGAACGGGTGAACTGTTCGAAATTCAAGCCGACCAGCCGTTCAATTTCTGCCAATAATTCGCTCTTCCTACCGGAAATATCCTGATGAGTGGTGATATTTTTCAACGACATCTCAAAAGCTTTTAGATTACCGTCGGCCCTGTTGTATGATCTTCTTACACTCCAGTTGGCACGATAATACTCCCCGTCGACACCCTCGAAATCGACCTCCGCATAACCTTCAGAAGTCCCGTCCCTCAGGATTCCCCGCACATCATCCTGTTTGATGGTACTCCCTTTTACATCGGTGATATCTACACTATGTTCCGCCAGCTTGTACCGGGGAGTTTTGGCATAGAGCGCAAGACATAATGCATCGAGGATGGTCGATTTGCCTGCTCCGGTCGGTCCCGTGATGGCGAAAATCCCTGCAGAGCAAAGAGGCTCACAGGTAAAATCTATCTCGGTAGTCCCATCCAGAGAAGCCAGGTTTTTAATGCGAATAGCCTGTATTTTCATGATTATACCTCCAATTCGTTTATTTCCTGTGCTACTTGTTGAAAAAGTTTTTCCAGTGCTGAGGGAACAGCTGTGTTGTATTTGGTTTGATACACCTTGTAGAACACTTCTATCGGTTGCAGTTGATTCAGTTGCTCCGGATCGATGGCAGTCTCTTTACGGGATGTTGTTGTAGCGGATTGATAACGCACATCAATCTTGGCCAATCTGTAATTCTTACCCGATAGGGCTGTTTCAATTTTATGCCTTAGTCCCGGTTCCGGCCCATCCAACAATACCCGCACTTCCAGATAGGGTGAGGTACATAAATCTCCTTTAAAAACCTTCAATCGGGATAATGACGCCAGCACTTCTGTGAGTGAGCTATGGACTGCCGGAATTCGCATAAGCGGTACGGAAACCGGAATTTCGACTGATTTCAAATTACTTATTGCATCATTTCCAACATTGAACACGATCACCTGATGCTTATAATGGGTCTCCGAAAAAGACATAGGCAGGGGACTGCCGCTATAACGGATATGCTCTTTTCCTCCAATACGTTGGGCTTTATGGATATGTCCCAGTGCCACGTAACGGATTTTTTTGTTGAATGCCGCCGCAGAGATGCATTCTATCCCTCCCATGATCAACCTTTCCATTTTATCGATATCGCCTACCTCTGCCTGTTGAGCATGCAGGTGCCCCATCGCGATAATCGCTTGTCCGGGTTCTTTTAACGAAGCAACATACTCATAGGTATCCTTATAAAATGCAGTAACGCCTTCGGCATAGGAATTGGCGCAATCCGGTATCGAAGGATAATCGCCCATCCGCAAGAACGGGGCTGCAATACACCATGCTTCGGTGTTCCCCTCTTTGTCCTTTAAAGGAATACAGATTTTAGCATAATCAACCCTACCATCATCATTCTTTTCCACAACACCCACAATATGGATATTGGAGGATTCCAGCAGCGGTTTAGGTGATTCCAACCGTGATGCGGAGTCGTGGTTACCGGCAGTGACAATGATTTGTAAATCGGGATTTTGTTTTACGGACTGATTGAGGAAAGAGTAAAACATCCTGATGGATGCCGCTGACGGATTGGACGAGTCGAACACATCTCCACTGATCAGCAACGCATCAATTTGCTCTTCCTTAAGCGTTTCTAACAGCCAGTAAAGAAATTGCTGATGCTCGTATGTGCGATCATATTCGTGAAAGAGTTGCCCTATATGCCAGTCCGCCGTATGTAAAATCCGTATCATATCAATCTTTGGCCCTATTTTCCTTCAAAAATAGTAAAAATTGATTGATTTTTTTCGTTTCTAAGCGTTGCGAATCTGTTTTAACAGGAAACCTTTGGTTTTAATTCCTACAAAGCGATCTGCTTCCACTCCGTTTTTAAACAGGATCATCGTGGGAATGCTGCGTACATTGTATTTCACTGCCAGTGACTGATGCTGTTCGATATCCACTTTTCCAACACGCTCATTGCCGGTCAGTTCTGCGGTTACTTCGTTCAACACCGGTGCCATCATCCGGCAAGGACCGCACCAGGCTGCCCAGAAGTCGATCAGTACGGTCTTGCCCTTGATCTGTTGTTGAAAATTTTTCGGTGTAAGGGTGAGGATCTCCTTGTGATCAGCCACCATCGGTGTCTTTTTCATTTTAGCTTGAAGTCGATACATAAGAATGATAAAAGCAAGCACGAGTACTCCGAGAATAATGAGAGCTATCTTCATATCATGCGGTTGTTAATTGTTTCTTTGTTTTCAATTCGTGTAGATAGGCGGATGCGCTCAGTGCAGCAATGGTGCCGTCACCGACAGCTGTGGCGACCTGGCGGTAACGCTTGGCAATACTGTCACCCGCGGCATATACCCCTTCGATATTGGTCGAGAGGTTAGGCTTGACAATGATTTCACCCCATTGGCTCAATTCCACTTTGTCCTTTACAAATTCGGTGTTGGGCATATATCCGATAAAGATAAAGACGCCATCTGTCTTGAAACGGGTCATGTCGCCGGTCTTGAGATTTTTTATATCGACGCTTTCCAGCTTCTCGTCACCATAAAAACCGGTAATCGATGATTCCAGTATAAAATCTATCCTGGGATTATTACGGGCTTCTTCCACCGCATGCTCGAAAGCCTGGAAATGATCGAACTGATGGACGATGTTCACTTTCGAAGCATATTTGGTCAGTGAGACCGCTTCTTCGAGGGCGGAATTACCGCCACCCAAGACAATGATCTCCTTGCCGGTGAAGAAATCACCGTCGCAGGTAGCACAATAAGATATCCCCTTGCCTTTGAAAGTATCTTCCCCGGATACCCCCAATGTCCTTGACCGGCCGCCGGTAGCAAGGATCACACTATCGGAGGTATAACTGCTACCATCAGAAAGCGTCACCTGTTTGGTCTCACCCTTTAATTCCACATCGGAAATAAGGATATTCGACCTTATGGCACATCCAAACGCCTTCGCCTGCTTTTTCATGATCGATGCAAGCTGATAACCGCTGATACTCTCCACTCCGGGATAGTTGGCAATCTCATGGGTTAGCACCATCTGTCCTCCCACGGGACCTTCGTTCACGATCAGCGTCCGCAGTTTCGCACGGGAGAGGTAGATGCCCGCCGTTAATCCGGCAGGGCCCCCACCAATGACAATCGTATTATAATGATTTGTCGTGTTCATGACTTCAATTCTTTAGTATTGTCCGATCATTATTGCTGTCCGAATTCCTTAGCCAATATAGAAGTCACCTGCTCTCTGGTCTGAATGCTGGAAGTCGCTTTTACCACTTTCCCATTCTTGTAGTAGATGGTGAATGGGATACCCATAAATCCCCGTACTTCCGGGAGCCTGCGGATTACATGTGATTCGGGATTATCGAACTCCATATCGAAGAACTTCACGTGCGGATACTCATCTTCCAGTTCTTCGGCAATTTCATAAACCGGGATACACATCGGGCCCATCCGTCCGCAGATGACCATCACGTTTTCGTTCTCTTCTATAATCCGGGCATGATCTGCCGCTGTCTCGATATGATTCAAATTTGTGTATAACATAATGCTGATAATTTTAGTCGTTTATAATTTTGATGATGCAAAGTTACGGCGGCAGGAAAGATAAATAAAGGAAAATAGCCTCTGGCAGGACAACTTCACGATTGAGATTGGACAACTTTTTTATTGAGAAAGATTATCTTTGTATTGTATATGTGGTTGGATGTCCTGTTGATTATTCAACCTCTGTATGTGTCAAACCGGTAGCTGAGAGTTAGTTCTCCTCCAACTAATCATTGATTATTCAACTTTTGCAAGTAAAACCCCTTTTTGCTGGATGAAGACGATTTCAGAAAACGACAACGATTTTGTATGTGATATTCAGGCTCCCTGTTTCCAGATACTGGCGCCCGAAGAGATGGAACTGGTGCAGAGAAGCAAGACCCAGGTGTTATTCCGAAAAGGGGATAATCTTACTAAGCAAGGGGCTTTCGCTTCCTACGTCCTTTTTATTATTGATGGTTTAGCGAAACAATACATCGAAGGGGATGCTTCCCGAAGTTTCAATCTAAGGATTATTCGTCCCGGAGAGTTTGCGGGGTTGTCATCAGTCTTCCAGCGCAATACATTTACCTATTCGTCGGTAGCCTTGACCGATTGCAGGGCCTTTCTGGTCGAAAAAGATGCGATAGCCGACCTGATAAAGCAAAACGGCGTGTTCGGATTCAATATCATTAAAAGATATTGTGACCAGAATACCGATCTGTTGGGAACCCTGCATACCATACTTTACAACCAGATCAACGGTCGCATGGCGACAACTTTGTTATATATCGACAGCTTCAAACAGGATTATCCCGAGATCTTCCAACTCCTCTCCCGAAAAGATATTGCCAATTTTGCCGGCACTTCTACCGAAAGTGCTGTTAAGCTACTGAAAACCTTTGAAAAAGACGGACTGATACAACTAATTGAAAAAAATATTTCGATTATTAATTATGAAGCTTTGACGGAAATAAGTAAGCGGGGTTAAGAATGATCTGATCTTCTTTACCTGAAATTACACACCTTGATGTCGAATGGAAAATTGAAGGTGATACCGGTTATCTGAATGATGAGATGAAGATATTGGGTCTGTACATCGGGAAAATAAAGCGCATTATAATGATATTTTTACACGAAAATACTGCTTCTTTCACCAATTTATTATCTTTGCAGCCGATTTATTGGAAAATTGAAAGAGAAATGAACAAAAAGAATACAGCAGTTTTGCTTATACATTGTCCCGACCGTGCGGGAATTTTAGCTGCAGTCACAGAATTTATCAATCAGCACCGGGGGAATATACTCTATCTCGACCAATATGTAAACCATGAAGAAAGCACTTTTTTTATGCGTGTGGAATGGGATTTGACGGACTTTCAAATTCCCAGGGAGAAAGTAGAAGATTATTTTCAAACGTTGTTGGCACTTCGTTTCGAGATGAATTTCCGGTTGTATTTTTCCGACGTAAAACCTCGTATGGCGATTTTTGTTTCGAAAATGTCGCACTGCATTTACGATTTGCTGGCCCGCTACGCTTCCGGCGAATGGAACGTGGAGATTCCGTTGATTATCAGTAATCATACCGATATGGAAACGGTTGCCAAACGTTTCGGGATAGATTATCACCTGTTTCCGATAACAATCGAGAACAAGGCTGAACAGGAAGCGAAGGAGATAGAATTGCTGAAAAAACACAAGGTTACTTTCTGCGTGCTTGCCCGTTATATGCAAGTACTTTCTGCAGATTTCATCAAGTATTACCCTGACCGGATTATCAATATCCACCATTCTTTTCTACCTGCTTTCGCAGGTGCGAAACCTTACCACGCAGCTCATGCGCGGGGCGTAAAAATTATTGGAGCCACCAGCCATTACGTTACCGGCGATTTGGATGCGGGTCCCATTATAGAGCAGGACGTAACCCGCATATCGCATAAAGATACCATCGATGAGTTGATAAAAAAAGGACGTGATTTAGAAAAAATCGTGCTTTCGCGTGCGGTTGGAAAACATATCGATCGAAAAATTCTTTCTTACAAGAACCGGACAGTGGTTTTTCAGTAGGAAATCGACTTAATATAACTGAATAATAATGGTTTAAAGGTCGAAAAAATGGGATAAATCTAAAAAAGATAGATTTGTCCCAAAAGGTTCACGAACTGGTATTCGAACCTACTATCGGTCAACATTGAAATAGAAGAACACATTATCTGGTGAATAACAGATTCTTAAAAGATAGTAGGCTATGTAGAGGACAGTTCGATCTCCATTAACCACATTTTATGGAAGTAGTAGATAATGAAATGGATGAAAAATGTAGTTCTGAAAACCAATAGATTGTAAAAAAAATAAGCCCCAGCTTGTGTTGAAGCTTTGTGTGAACTGTCTGGTACAAAATTCGAACCAACTGTTAGAAGATTTGCGGAGACTTAATGAACTAAAAAACAGTTCATATCAATATAATTTAGAGGTTAATCAACCTAATTATGAACATTCTAAAAAGACACAAAAGCCACGTTTAATCATTTCAAGTATCCGAAAACGGGATTGATTGTCTTTATACCAATTCGAATTTATTTGTCATAATATAGCCTTTATATTAAATAATTACCCTATATTTGCAATAATTACCTATATATGGTAATCATTATTTTTTTAAGGTAATTATTATGGATTATATCTTAACATACTTGCAGGATACAGTTGGTTTGTCAGGTATTATAGAGCAAACGACCGATGACATTTTGAAAAAGCTTCCTCTATATATGAGGAATGCTTATAAATATAGTTTGTTTAAAATAGATGGGTACTCTTTTTTGCTTGTAGAAGAAATAAAAAAGAATAAGGAGATTTCCAGAACAGCGGGAGAGTTAAAAAGACAAGCCAAGGAGTTTTTTCAACATACTGGACTATCACCAGTGTTTGTCTTAACTAATCAAAGTCCGCAGATGAGGCGGAATATGATTAAAGATCGGATTAATTTTGTCGTTCCTGAAAATCAGATATACTTGCCTGATATGCTGATTTCTCTTAAGGAAAATAATCATCGCTACTATCGCCTTTCGGAACAGTTAACACCATCCGCACAGCTCTTATTGTTATACCACCTACAAGTGGAACGGTTGGAAGGTTATTCATTTAAAGAAATTGCAAAAAAAATAGGCTATTCACCCAAAACGATCACCAAAGTTGCAGAAGAGTTGAAGGAAAAGCAGCTTTGTCTGATCATCGGCACAAAGGAGAAGAAATTTGTCTTTGAAAAGAACGACAAACAGCTATGGTTAATGGCTGAACCTCAAATGCAATCTCCAATAATTAAAACCTATTTTACAAGTACTGATACAGACGAACGATTTTGTAAATCCGGTGATATGGCACTTGCTCATTATACTTTTCTGGCAGATACCGGAAAGAAGAGCTATGCTCTTTACAAATCAGAATTTGAGGAATTAAAAGCTGCAGGCTATTGGAAATATCTGGATGAGATAGAAGGTGATTTTCAAATAGAAGTATGGAAATACAATCCGGCTTTATTGAATAATAATGGATATATTGACCCTTTATCCCTTTATCTGTGCTATAGGGAGGATCGTAATGAGCGGGTCGAGGCTGAAATCAAGAATTTAATAACTGATAAAGTATGGTCAGAGGAATAGATATATTTCGACAATATTTTCGGGATTATACGGATAATTATGTGATTATCGGAGGAACCGCGTGTGATGAATTGATTGCTGAAAGAGGATTAAAGCCACGTGCAACAAAAGATATTGATACTATCCTCATTATTGAAGCTTTGAGCGATGATTTCGTAAGACGTTTCTGGGAGTTTGTCAAAGAGGGGAAATATGAACTCTGGCAAACCATGTCGGAGAAAACTCAGTTTTATCGCTTCATCAAACCTCAAATGGTAAATTTTCCGTTACAGGTAGAACTGTTTTCTCGACAGTCCGACATGATACAAGTCCCGGACGGTGCGCATCTAACACCGATTCCTGTCGGTGAAGATCTTTCAAGCCTATCGGCAATTCTGTTGGATGACGATTATTATCATTATGCGACATCACATACAGTCGTTTTGGACGACCTACACTTTATTGACAGGGATGCGGTTATTTTGCTAAAAGCGATAGCCTATATCAGTAATTCTAACCGTAAGGCAAGAGGCGAATCAGTAAGGTCGGAAGAGATTACAAAACATAAAAACGATATTTTTCGGATAATTTCCACTTTTACTGGAGAAGAGAGGTATAACGTGCCAGAGGAGATCAAAAAAGATTTACACACGTTCTTGGCGATGATAGAAAAAGACGGTTTGGATACTGCGGCTCTTTCCAGAGAACTTGGACTTGCTATTGAAATTACATTTGAACTGTTTATCGAGCAAATAAAAAACATATTTGAATTGTGAAAATACAATACGCATCTGACTTGCATCTTGAATTTCGGGATAACTCACGATACATCAAGGAGAATCCGCTTATCCCGGTTGGAGATATTCTTATCCTTGCCGGTGATATCGGTTATCTGAATGATGATAATTATTCAAAACATCCTTTTTGGGATTGGGTTTCAGATAATTTTCAACAAACCTATGCGATTATAGGGAACCATGAATTGTATAAGTACACGGATTTGGCGAAATTGCCACAAGGACTGATTGACTCCATTAGAAATAACATCGACGTGTATTATAATGGTGTTATTCACTTGGACAATACTGATCTTGTCTTGTCGACTTTATGGTCAAAAATTCCGCAAGAAGACGCTTATATCACAGAGAGAGGAGTAAGTGATTTTCATCGCATATTATATAATGGAGAATTATTGACATGGAATAAATTCAATGAAGAGCATGAGAAATGTGTAAGCTTCATCAAGCAAAGTGTAGAAAATAGTACGGCAAAACAACGAATAGTCGTTACGCATCATGTTCCATCGTTTCAGTTATCTTCGTCCGATTTTGCCGGGAGTAGAATAAATGGAGCATTTACTGTTGAGTTGGAAGGTTATATCATGACTAGTCCTATATCTTATTGGATTTACGGACATTCACACCGGAATATCAACAAACAGATTGGGAAAACTCAATGTCTATCCAACCAACTAGGATACGTATCTCATAATGAACATACGAGTTTTGATCGTGGAAAGACTATTAATATATGAGGGGATATCCAACTACTTTTAACAGAGATGAATACCTGTCCGAATTTAATTATCCCGAATTCGGGGTAATTAGACAGGAAGGAGAGAAATGAAGTAAAATACAGAGTTCTAAAAAACCAATTCATTATAAAAAAATAAGCCTCAACTTGCGTTGAGACTTTGAGTGAACTGTGCAGGATTCGAACCAGCGACCTCTGCCCTGTCAAGGCAGCGCTCTAAACCAGCTGAGCTAACAGTTCGTGGCGCAAAAGTACGGAAAAATCTGAAATATTCTAATTTTCCGGGAAGTAAATTATAAACATTCCTGGTTTTGGAGGTAATTGCAGCCTGTTTTTGGAAATAAGTGAAAAACCGATTTATTTTCGTATCTTTGCAGCTAATTAGCAATTAAGTTTGTATTGTTTCTTTCTTCTCAATGTTTTGATCCGCCACTTTACGCGGATCTTCCCATCGCCGAAATCGACATCAAAATCAACTTATTTGTGTAAGTTATCAATCAGTTACAGGAATGTGTGATATCGTTTATCGTGGCATATCCTGTCTAAAATTAAAACATGATATTTAAAGAATTATCTCTTATAGAGCCGGTATTGAGGGCTCTTAACGAAAAAGGACATACAACTCCTACACCAATACAACAACAAGCTATTGCCCCCGCACTTGATAACCGTGATATCTTAGGATTGGCACAAACCGGCACAGGAAAGACCGCAGCTTTTGTACTTCCCATCATACAGCACCTCTATCTGAATAAGTCGCAAAGTAGAAAAAGAGAGATCAGGGCGTTGATTTTGACACCCACACGTGAACTGGCTATCCAGATCAACGAATGTCTGGGCGATTATATCCGCTATACGGGTCTCCGTCATTGCGTGATTTACGGAGGTGTGAAGCAGAATGCCCAGGTGAATGAACTGAACAGGGGGGTCGATATATTAGTCGCCACTCCGGGACGATTACTCGACCTGATGAACCAGAAGATTGTCTCTCTCCAGGCTATCCGTCATTTCGTGCTGGATGAAGCGGACCGGATGTTGGATATGGGATTCATCCATGATATCAAGCGGTTGTTGCCGCAATTGCCCAGGGTGAAGCAAACCCTTTTCTTCTCGGCTACGATGCCGTCATCCATAGCGGATCTCTCACGCTCTATCCTGCATAAGCCGGTCAGGGTGGAAGTGGCACCGGTTTCATCGGTCGTCGACACCATCGAGCAGTATATCTATTTTGTAGAGAAACCGGAGAAAAAGGATTTATTGATCGATCTGCTGAAAAAAGATAAAAAGAGATCGGTACTGATATTCTCCCGTACTAAACATGGCGCAGACAAGATTGCAAGGATACTGACTAAATCCGGTATCAACAGTGCAGCCATTCATGGAAATAAATCGCAGAATGCCAGACAAAGGGCGCTCTCCGATTTTAAATTGAACAAGATACAAACTCTTATCGCAACGGACATAGCAGCCAGAGGGATCGATATTAATAATCTGGAACTGGTTATCAATTATGATCTCCCCGATGTGGCCGAGACTTACGTGCATCGTATCGGACGTACGGGTAGGGCTGGAAACAGCGGTACTGCCGTCACTTTCTGTGCCGACGAAGAGCGGGATATGTTGAAAGACATCCAGAAGCTGACAGGTAAAACGCTTGTCGTGGCGAGTTGAATAACAACCATTCATTCAATAAAAAAGATATTTAAGGTATAAATATGGCTAAACCGGTTTCGTATAATAAAAGAGACGTAGAAAAGAAAAAACAGGAAAAACGTTTAGAGAAGCAAAAACGGAAAGAGGAACGCAAAGCTGCAGGCTCCAGTTCTATGGACGATATGATTGCTTATGTAGATAAAAACGGTGTGATTACCGACACTCCGCCCGATCCATTCAGAAAGGAGGAGATTGACATTGAGGATATCATTGTGTCTACCCCCAAAAAGGAGGATACGGAAGAACTTGAACCCAACAAAGGGCGTGTGGAGTACTTCGATCGCAATAAAGGGTATGGATTTATCAAGAGTGCCGCCAATATGGATAAATTCTTCTTCCATATCAGCAGCGCTCCTGCCGATATCGATGAAGGCGATAAGGTCACCTTCGAACTGGAACGGGGTAAAAAAGGGATGAATGCCGTGAATATTGTGATTACGGATTAAGGATTATTTGACCTGTACCGGTCTTGTATACTTGTTCGGTTGACTTATTCAGTGCTTGCCTGGTGATTTATTTATTGGTGATTTATTTATTCATGAGTGCATAAAGGGCAAAAGAGCCCAGCCAATGGCTGCCCATATAATCATCATCGGTGATATTTCCGAGAGAATAGTTGAGATGATTATCCGCTATTTTTCTCAGATAAGCCAGTTCAGGCAGCTTTTTCGAGATAATATAGAGACAGGTCGCCCTACTGAAATTTAATCCGTCGAGATGAACCAGATGACCATCGGTGCGATCTGAAACTTTACCGGGTTCAAGCGAGAAATCAGGATTGAATATCTCCGGCAGGAATTTCTTTAACCATATACGGCATTCCTGCCTGTTCAGCACTTTACTCATAAGTAAGGCTTCTTCAAGACAAGGGGAGAGAAAATCACTACCGCTGGGTTCGTAAGAGAGATTACAATTTATGTCAGTCCCATATAATCTGGTGGCATGCCCTGCTATTAATTCTTCAAACTGCTTATCGCCTACAGAGCGTGCATAATCAATAGATAAAGAGAGGCCGAAAGCCGTATTGTCATGTTGTCCGGTACGGATAGGGTAGTAGAGCTTCGGTAAATATTCCTCTAATCTCTTCACCAGGATGTCAGCCAATGGTTTTAGCGTTTGAGCCCATCGTCGCCCATCGGGATCATTCCATGAAGATAATTCGTTCTGTAATTGAAACAACCAGGCCCATCCATAGGTACGTTCAAAATTCCGGTTATTACGGTCTTCAAAGAAAGCCAATTCTACAGCTACATTCTCCGGTGTGATATTCCTGTTCAGGATAGTTCTCACTTCTCCTGAGGCATCCAACTGAGGATAGTCCTTCAATAATCTTATTATAGACCAATAGCCGTGTACAGAAGAGTGCCAGTCGAAGCAGCCATAAAAGATAGGACGCAACTCTTTAGGGCTTCTCAGATCATCCGCACTGCCCAATACCTGTCCCAACTTATTGGGATATTCAACCTCTATACAATGTACCGGCAGCTTGAATATATTTTCCGCTTGTTGCAGATCCAGCGTCTGGGCATTGATATACCCGCAAAATAACAAGAAAATAAAGAAAAACTTTTTCATTTACTCAGCGCTTAACGTTGAGATCAACTCAAATTCCTCAAAAGTCATATTCAGTTCTTTACGGCTTATCGGAGCTTTGCCCATTTCTTTCCTCAGTTTATGCTTATCTATATGCGACTGCGAATGCTCCTTACTGGCATGCCATTTTTCCTGGGATGCCTTGTCTTTCCAGTAAACAAGCACCTTTATAATATCAAAATCGTCGGCTTCTTTATTGACTAACACTTCCCGGCGTATAAAACCTTCTGCTTTGTTAACTCTGGAGGGGAGGGTAAGATCCTCTAAGACTGATTCCGAAATATCTTTCGCAACCTTCATATTACGTGAAACGACATACATAACTGTGAATTTTAAATGTTTATAAGAACTCTGAATAAATATCGGAATAAATAAGGGATACAGAAAACCTATACCCCTTAATTAAAAAAATACATTACCTGCGGGATGGGTAATACCCTTCGGTACAGATTTGATAAGAACCCGTTTCGGTGCTTAAATCAGGGATATTAAAACTATTCACTCCATCCCCGCCATACTTGGTGCCCAGCAATGAAAATAACGCTGTATATACATTGATGGGGAGTGAACGTCCATCACATTTCATAAAACAATTCACCTCAAAATCAAAAGCAAACCAGATAATTTGTCCCATTGTAGATTCCATAAATACTGAATATTATCATGTTAATAATTCGACAAATATAAGTATTATATAATCAAAACAAACATCTTTGAAGGAGAAATTAAATATGGAGTGACGATTCGGTCGCCCGTCCATGATCCACATGGTTTCCTTCTGTTATTGTGGCATTTATCCTATTTATTGCGGATAAGGAGCGTATCCAGCAATGTTTTTAAATTGTACCAGCAGGTGTTCTCCTTGTTGATTGTCTGAACCAGAATATCCTGTTCATTCATGGGAACCCCCAAGATTCGGAAAATATCAAAAACTTCCCGTTCTGCCACGTTCATACAATAAAGCCTTTTCTCATGTTCAGCATGTTTCCTGCAATTATCGCATGCCGAATTTAAATGATTGACCATCACCATAATTCTTGCTGTTATGACTTAAATATTCTTCTCCTTGCGGAGTATACCAATTAAAAAATAAAATTACTTCCTTGCGAAGTACGGTGCAATACCCTAAAATAATGATTTTTCAGTGGCAAATTAATCTGTTTTGGGGATAACGGATATATTGCGTTTTTTATATACCTTTGCCCGCTGAAAAGTTGGATCTAGTTAAGATGAAATTTCAAAAGATATTTCTTTTTATTCTCTGCGTATTTCTATTGCTGGCCGCTATCGGATTTGTGATGCCTGAAGACGGTATTCAGGTAGCTGAAGTGAAGCTGGACTTTCCTTCGCCCCAGTCGATATTCTCAATAAAAACCGATACGGTCATCGATGTGGAGAAGACGCTTGCGGACCTGAAACGGGAAGCCGACCTCTCCCAAATCAAAGAGGTAGAAGATAGTTTGCTCTTTTTCAAGGATTATATTTCGAATAATTCCGCACGTTTTTATTTGCCGGGTAATGATTACACTTTCCTGGATCGCTTCTTTTCACTTCTGGACAGTGCCCGCGCCGGGGAGCAGGCTGTCCATATTACTCATTACGGCGATTCCCAGATAGAGATGGACCGTATCTCAAGCACTTTTCGTCAGGCCCTGCAAACGCTGTTCGGAGGCCAAGGGGCAGGCATTGTGCCCGCTATACAGCCGATTCCATCCGTTTCCGTGAGTCAATCTTACTCCGGGGACCTGAGTCGCTATGCAATCTACGGAGACACCACCAATATCAGGACTTCACACAGGCGTTATGGCTTGCTGGCCAGCTTTTCGCAGCTTAACGGCAGCGCCACAGTCTCATTACGGGCAGCCGGTTACAAGCAGACACAGCCGAATGTGAAGGAATTCTCGAGAGTAATACTCCTTCTGGGAAATAACGAGCCTGGCTTCACGGCCACATGCAACGGTGTGGTTAGAAGCATTGAACAGGCCGGCAAGGGTGTCAACACGCTTGTTTGGGATTTTGACACGCCTGTGTCGGGTACTTCCCTTTCGATGAGCGGTACCGCTGAAATCTACGGCATATCGCTGGAAGGAAAGTCCGGTGTTAGCGTGGATAACGTGCCGATGCGCGGTTGCTCCGGTACAATCTTCACCTCGCTGGATTCCACTGTCATCGCTCAGTCGTATAGTGCGATGAATGTCAGGATGATATTGATGCAATACGGGGGCAACATGATGCCGCAGATAGGTGGTGAAAAATCGATTTCACGTTATATGGAGATGATTTCACGTCAGATAAAACGTTTACAGGGAGCCAATCCCGAAGCATTGATAATGTTCATCGGTCCTTCCGATATGGCAAAGCGTATCGACGGAGAGATGAAGACCTATCCCTACCTGCCGGCGATGAACGACTCGTTGCGCCGGACAGTCATGGCCAATAATGCCGTCTATTGGGATATGTTTCACGTGATGGGGGGCCGTAACTCAATGAGTGCCTGGGTCGATCACTCACCGCCATGGGCAAGTACGGATTATATCCATTTTACCGATTTGGGCGCCAAAGAGATAGCCGTCGCGTTGTCCGATGCCTTTATGGTCTATTATCAGTTTTACAGGTTGCGCCAGACTTGCAATCCCGATTTAGTAAGAGAATTTATGACAGAGACTCTATGAGATTACAACGCACCTTTCGTTTCCTTATCGTGCTTTTGATGGTGGCATGTGGTAATCGACCGTTGCATGCCGACAATACATTGAAGCCAATCCCGGATCTGCCTGTCTTCAACCTGAATGCCGATTCGATCTATTATCCAATGGGCGATAAGGCGGTTTTCACTCATTTTTTCAGTAAACTTGACACCCTCCGCCTTTCCGGCAAGGGGCACGTCAATATCCTGCATATCGGCGGGTCTCACATACAAGCCGGCATGTTCTCCAACCAGATAAGGCGGAATCTTGCGTCTGTCTTCCCTTCTGTCAATAGGGATATGATTTTTCCTTTTTCGGTTGCCAAAACCAATAACCCGGTCAATTACCGTAGCCGGTATACGGGTAAATGGCAGGTGGCAAAGAATGTGCAGCGTAACCCTGTTTATGAATTGGGGCTGACGGGGATGTGCGTGGGCACGACAGATCCTGCGGCTACCATCTTCATTCAGATGAAAGGTGATACCATCAATCCACTCAATGATACCATCAGGACTTTCTCTTCTGTATATGTGCTGGCAAATAACGACGCGCCACTCACTCCTTGTGTCGAGACAATGGACTCCTGCTTTACCGGTGAGTACGATCCTGTTTATCAGGCTTATGTCTATCACCTGCCCTGCAAGGTCGATTCATTTAGGCTTCGCTTTGAGAACAACCCGGATCTGACCGGAACAACGGCCGACTTTCGTCTGCGGGGCTTCTGGCTCGACAATCCCCAACCCGGCATCAGTTATGTCGATATCGGCGTCAATGGGGCAAGTGTGCCCTCTTACCTGAAATGTTCACTCCTCGAACAGGATCTGGCCCTGGTGAAGCCCGACCTATGTATTCTTTCGGTCGGTATCAACGACGCCAGTGGATATAACTTCGACGTCAATCTTTTTCAGGAGAATTATAAGGAACTGATTCGCCGTATTCGTTCGGTTGCGCCCGACTGTGTGATACTCTTCACCACCAATAACGATAGCTACCGGCGCGTGAAACGCAGTTATCAAAACAATAAAAACGGGGCCCTGGCACAAAAGGCATTCTATTCCCTTGCCGATTACCATAAGGCGGGGGTCTGGGATCTCTTTTCCCTGATGGGGGGACTAGGATCGATGCGTAAGTGGGAGCAGCACGGTTTGAGTCGACGCGACAAAGTACACTTTACGCCGCAAGGTTACATGCTGTTGGGTGATTTGGTCTACAACGCCCTGATGCGTGATTATCTGCAATATTCAACCGCTCAAGATCACGCGCAACATGTGGAATGATATTTTAGCTTACGCTAGCCGGTTTCTCACCTTCAATCCCGAACATCCGTTCCTGTTTACACAGTTCGATTTTTGGGTATTCTTTGCCTTGGTCATGGCATTACTTAGTTTTACCGGCAGGAAACGGTTGATGCGGAGTGCGTTCCTTTTTGCCGTCAGCCTCTTTTTCTATTACAAGACATGCGGGTTGTTCGTGATGATCCTGTTATTCACCACTTTGTCGGACTTCTCACTGGGGCACCTTATCTACAAGGCAGCGACAAAAGGGAGGAAAAAACTCTTCCTGGCATTGAGCATTACGATCAATCTGGTGCTTTTGTTTTATTTCAAGTACGCCTACTTCTTTACCGATGTCTACAATAATTTGATGCAAAGTGATGTGCAAGTAGTCAATTACCTTGCATTGTGGGCGAACAACTGGACGGGGAGCCATTTTACGGTCGATAAGATTATTCTGCCGGTAGGTATCTCATTCTATACTTTCCAGACCATCAGCTATACGGTTGATATCTTCCGCGGCAAGGTGAAACCGGTGAAGAATATACTTGATTATGGCTTCTACGTCAGTTTTTTCCCTCAACTGGTCGCCGGCCCGATCGTACGTGCCAACGAGTTCATACCACAGATATACAAGCCGTTCTTTCTGACCAGGAAACAGTTTGGCATCGCGATATTCTGGATATTGAACGGGCTGGTCAAGAAAATGATCCTCAGCGACTATTTGGCTGTGAATTTTATCGACCGCGTATTTACGAATCCGTTGATGTACACCGGATTTGAGAATCTGATGGGGCTGTTTGTCTACTCGCTCCAAGTATATGCCGACTTCTCCGGTTATACCGACATCGCTATTGGTACGGCCATGCTGATGGGCTTCTATCTCCCGAAGAACTTCAATTCGCCATACAAGGCGCCCGACCCGGCCAATTTCTGGAAGAGGTGGCATATCTCCCTCTCCAAATGGCTGACCGATTACCTCTATATCCCCATGGGCGGTAATCGCAACGCCACCGTAGCCACTTACCTCATATTGGGAATTATCGGTTTGGTAGTAATATTATTGTCCCATATCCTGTGGGTAACGATCGCTGTTGGTGGTATAATGGTGCTATTGGCGGTAATGATTGTCTTCTTCCCAAAAGCACGGAAAACAATCAATACCAATATCAATGTGATGAATACCATGTTGCTGGGTGGTATCTGGCATGGGGCAAGTTGGAATTTTATGATTTGGGGAGGACTGAACGGTGCAGGCGTGGTGTTGTTCAAGTTCTGGCGGAAATATACGGTCCGACGTAAAAATATAATCATGGCTGTGGTCTTTCTGTTTTTTGTCATACTCCATTATTATATTCCCAAACCGATTTTCATGATTGCGGTGGTGTGGAGCGGCATTTTCTTTTTCGGCACTTTGGTTGAAGGGGTGTGTGCGTTATTCGGGAAAGAGCTGAAACCCTGGCTTAGTAATGCCTGGTCGGTCCTGATGACCTTTGTCTTTATCACCTTTACCCGTTTGTTTTTCCGCTCCGGGTCCAATCTCGATCCCGCCAGGGCCAACGAGGAAGCCTGGGAGACCGCAAAAAACATGGTGGCAAAAATTGGGGGTACATGGGATTGGTCGTTGATAAACACGATCATCGCTGAACAATATAAAATCTTCGGGCTCTTTGCCCTGGGCATGCTCATACACTGGCTGCCGGACAAGTTCAAACGGCGCTACCGCTATTCATTTGCCCTGTTGCCGCAACCAGTGCAGGCCCTATTGGTCGTGATTACCGTGTTTGCCATCTACCAGTTTTCGATTGCAGACCTTGTGCCTTTTATCTATTTCCAGTTTTAGAAGACCCGCTACACAAGTATGGCTTTCCTGTCCCTACTGATGCTATTTGTGGCGGATAAGGTTAGAGAGTACCGATTTAAAACTGGACCAGCAGATGTTTTCCCGGTTAATGGTCCGTACCAGGATCGCCTGCTCATTCATGGGAACATCCAGCCGCCTGAAAATATCGAATATCTCTTTTTCAGCCACATCCCGGCAATTGAGTTTCGTCTCATATTCGTCAAACTTGATGCAACTGTTGCATGTTTTGTTTAAATAGTTGTCCATCTGTGAACTATAATAACTTCAGTTTTTACATCTTCCCGTACATCGTACCCATGTTTTAGTCAAGGTACATTTCCGGGTTGTACCATATATAACAACTACAGTTTATACTGCCTTTCCTACTGTATTCTCCCGGTGTTGCAATCCCCATTCCACCATGACGTCCAGCACTTTGGTGAGCGACTGCCCCGATTTTGTCAGTTCATATTCAACGGTCACCGGCACTGTATCATATACTGTCCTTGTCACAATACCGTTCACCTCCAGGTCCCTCAACTCTTTCGACAACATCCGCGGGGTGATCTTCGGGATATTCCTTTCCAACTCCTTGAAGCGTTTCTTGCCGAAAAGCAGTGCCCCGATGATGGGTAGCTTCCATTTACCGCTGACAACATTCAGCGTATCATTGATGGCCAGTACATAATTGCCGGCACATTGCTTTGCCTTATTCAGTTCAATCACATGATTCATATATGCTTGATTTTGTTGTTACTATACCAAAGTATATTGATATACATAAGTATAGTGGTTACTTTTATATAGCAAATATAGTTAATTTTGCATCATCAAAACGATTTTATCAAAAAAAATTACAGCAAAAATCAAATTAAAAAAGTATGTCACTAATAAACAACCTGAACTGGCGTTATGCCACCAAGAAAATGAATGGGCAGACCGTTCAGAAAGAGAAACTCGATTACATCCTCGAAGCCGCAAGGCTGGCCCCTTCATCATCGGGATTACAACCCTACCGAATTTTTGTCATCAGCGACAAGGAGGTGCTTGAAAAGATAAAAGGAGCCGCTTTCAACCAGAGCCAGATCACCGACTGCTCCCACCTGATCGTCTGGGCTGCATGGGACAGCTATTCATCTGAAAAGATCGGTGATGTGATGACAAAGACATCCAGGGAACGCGGTTTGCCCGATAATGCGTCCGACGAATATGGCCAGTCGCTTTGGGCCAATTATCAGTCATTGGGCGAGGAGTGGCACAAGAACCACACCGCCAAGCAGGCCTATATATCCTTCGGGTTAGCGATTGCCGCGGCGGCAGAACAACAGGTCGATGCCACCCCCATGGAAGGATTTGATTCCGCCAAGTTGGACGAAATCCTCGGACTTGAAGCATTGGGTTTAAAGAGTGTCGTTATCCTGCCCATCGGTTACAGGGATGAGCAACACGACTGGCTGGTAAACCTCAAAAAGGTTCGCACACCCAAAGAAGAATTTGTCACAGTGATTGATTAATCCAATCGCACAACAACTTTAAAACGGCTCCGGACTCATTGAGATCCGGAGCCGTTTGCTTTGAAATGCTGCAACTTTGCAGTGTCAGATTGTCTTGTAATGCTCCTCTGAATCATCTCTTCAAGAACCAACTTATCAAATAGCTCGCGTGGAACTAATTCCGAAATTTGTCACAAAATCGACCGAGCGGTTAAATATTTATTCCTATCTTTCCGTCACAAACAAATTACACTTAGGAGTGAACCCGCAAGGTAGTAACCCCTTTCCATCCATTTTATGCAATCTGTAATGACTACGGAAATGAAAAAAAATCTCAATCCAATCCATCTATTTACACTTTTAGGAGCTTCGCCCTTATTGGGAAGAGTACAATTCAACAACGCGTCGCATTGGGTTTTGTCCGGTGTGCAAGTAAATCCGGCATTGGGCAATGTGGCTGGGAATGCCGCGATCGTAAATATTACCGGAAGCGATCATATTGTAGTCCGGGATTGCGACATTGCATCGACCGACGAAAAGATCACGACCTGGTCAAGGGATGACTTGAGGGATAATACAAAGATCTATAACGGAATTTCAAGTAGGAGTTCGAAAGAGTGCCTGTTCGAGGATAACCGAATCCGGAATGTGAAGACTGGAGTCACCCTGTTTTCCAATGCAAATAGCAATATAGTGCGTGGTTGCCTTATTGAATACATAACCGGTGACGGGGTACATATGCTGAGTGACGGATGTGTCATGGAATATACCACCATTCAGAATTTCCTTCAAGTGTATACGAATGATGAATGGCACTACGATTTTGTCCAGTCCTGGTCCGTCGGGGCGGATGGCAAAGTGGGTACCGGAGTTGTGAAAGATCTCCAGATCAGGGGAAACTATTTCCTGACCCATAAGGATGATAACCAGCCCTTCAAGATGGCAGGCGTGCAGGGGATCGGGTTCTTCGACGGAATGTTTGAGAATCTGTTGATAGAAAATAATATCATCATTACCAACCACTGGCATGGCATTTCGGTGTATGGCGCCATCAATTGCAATATTGTCAATAACACAGTGGTGAAAAGGGACAATGGCGATACTATGAGACCCTGGATCGGCGTATTTAACCACAAAAACGGAACACAGCCCATCGGAAATTTCATCCGGAATAATATCTCTCCGAATCTTTCCGGCAATTCATCCGGTAGGGTAGCAGAAAACAATATCCAGATTTCCGTGGGCCAGTATACCACTTATTTCAAGGATCCGGCTGCATTCGATTTTCATTTGAAAGCTTCCAGCCCAGCAATCGACAAGGGCACCACCACCATGGTTCCCTCGATAGATTTTGACCGGCAGGACAGGAAGCAACCTTACGATGTGGGTGCGGATGAATTTTGAAGGTCAGTGATAGCAACTCGTCTATATCCTTTGATCGTCACCCTCAACAATCACTTCAAACAGGATAGTTGGTATTCGATGATTGACGATTTCAATTGTATGGATTATAGCGAGTCCCGCTTTGATATGATGGATCTATTTGAAAAATTGCTTCAGGATAAGACGTTGCCCCGGTCGCTTAAAGATCCGGTTTTACAGACACTCAAAATGGTTTCCTACGATAATATCCTGGCAAGCTACACAAGTTGGGATATTACTCCACTGTTAAATCCGAAGGCTTTTCCTAACATCTTCTGAAATTTCAGGAGTTGATAATCCTTTTTCTGATTTTATCAGTTCAAAAACAATTTCTTCATTTATAGCCATTAATTTTACAGTGCCATTTACAGTGCCATTTACGGTGCCATTTACAGTGCCATTTACGGTGCCATTTACAGTGCCATTTATAGTGCCACTACCTTCTCACCTATAGAAATGATTTCTCCTTTATGACATCTACTCATCCGTCATCTTGAGAGATACCGTACAACGACACAAGATCCGTGATGTGGAATTGTTGGAACGTGTAATGAGATATGCTTTTTACAATATCGGAAAAATCTTTTCCTGGAAATGTGGCAGATTATTTCAAGAGCTAGCAACGCAAAATAGAATCCCTTTCATGAATATTTCTTGGCTATTGTTTTCATCTGTGAGCGCACCTTTTAGCAAAGTCTTTATTAGGGGAAGGCGTTTTGCAGGTTATATAATAGTCTATTTCTTTTTGACCAAACTCGGCTTTAACACCTCAAAGCATAAAATAAGAGCATTATTGTCAGGGGTTGATACAGGGTCGAGAAAATTTGTTCTATCGATTCTTTTGTTAAAAAAGTAGTCTTTTAAGTTCTCTTTATTATATTTGTATTCGTAATTGAAACTTTTGATTTTTAGAGATATGGCAAAGATTATGATAGAAGTGGACGATATGACTATCGTGAAATGGAATGCTATGTCCCGGGAGCAAAAGAAACAATGTGTCCGGCAAATTGAAGAGTTGATACAACAACCTTCTCAGGAAAAGATGATGGTAAATGAATCCGAATCTACGTATAGGGTCGTGATAGATAAAGAAAAGAAGATGCTTGAAAATTTACAACAAGGCAAGGATTTTATCTCTTTTACGGATTCAACGTATGATAAGAAGGAATACCGTCGGCGTATTGAGGCTTTAACCGCTCCTTTGCTTCTGGATTTGAGCAAATTTAAATTTGACCGTAATGAAGCAAACAATTATGAAGGGTCATAAGGCAGCATTAGATACAAATGTATTGATCTATTTGTACGATAGTAGTAATTCCGGAAAAAGGAATATTGCTCTAGACTTGTTAAGTGAGAAACCTCAAATTCCGGGTCAAGTGATTTCGGAGTGTTTGAATACATTGCGACGACTTTTACCGATGACCAAGGAAGATTTATTAATTCATGCGGCGAATCTTTTTGGAGGATGCAATATTATACCTATTTTACCTACAACATTATCCAGTGCTTCTTTATTGATAAAACAGTATCAATTCCAACTTTTCTATGCTGTTATTGTAGCTTCGGCGATTCAAGGAGGATGTGATGTCTTGTATTCTGAAGATATGCAACATCAATTGTCTGTAAATAAGTCGTTGCGTATTATTAATCCCTTTATCTGATATCATATTTAGACTTGTTTGAATTTTTTTGTTCTTCTCAAGATTTTTTTGAGGTGTAACTTCTTTATGAACTGTCAAGGAATACTTGACAGTTGCTATCTTTAGAATATTAACATGACGGTTCAAGAGCAGACAATCGCGAGAGTGAAGAAGGTAGAGATCGTATCAGGTAGTCTCTCTTATCAGAGATTTGCTGGGGTCAACATGCCGGAATGACAGGATACGGACATTCCGGTGGCATCAGAATGGTTAAACAGACACTATATACCTATAGGGAATCGGGTAGGGAGCCAAGACGATATTTATATTGTTTCTAATCCGATTCCTTTCAAATAATTATATGTGCCGTCGTAATACTCTTTTTTACGGGTATGATCTTCCTCATTCCCTTCAGGAATAACAATCACCATTCCTTGCCTTGCACGAGTGAGTAAAACCCGATAGGCATTTAGCAAATATTTCTTACGCTCAATATGATGGATATTCTGCCATTTATTGCCTTTGAAGGAGAATGTTTTCCAACCCGTTGGAGAATACCGTAAATCGCCGTCCCAGACAACACAGCTCCAGTCTAATTCCAGACCTTGGATGTGAAATTCAGTGGCGACATCTTCCAAATAAAAAGAAGAACGGACATCGTCTTTGCCATCCAGGAACCAATTGACATGATTCATCGGTGTTTTCACATCAATAGCAAATGGCTTTAACCGCAATGCCTGTGAAGAAACAACAATACCGTACTGCTCGCTTCCTCTTGCTTTTTCTTTGAGCCATTGTTTTGCTTTCAGGATATCGCGGGTTAATACGATTGGGTATTTTTCAGCAATCTGTAAAAAATCTTCTTTGGCCTTCTCTATTTCGATATCCAGAATATTCTTGACAAACGAAGATAATTTCTCTGCTCGGAAGGAGCGCATTGAGACAGATAAATGTAGGTCTTCGCTAAAATGGACCTTACCTTTATCCTCCAAAATTCGAATTGTATCCATAGCCGCATATTCCGAATCAGTGAGATTAGGTGAAATATAGACACTCCAATCCGAAAAAGTTGTATCTATCGCGTGAAGCCACTCGGAGATACCTGCTTCTCCGGTATTAATTTCTTGTCCACCTCCCACTAAACAGATAATGACAGCCCAATCTTTATGTCTGTCTAAGCATGAAATCAGAAATTCCGGTTCTGAATAATCAAAATCGGGAATACCTTTTTTCTGCTTCATGAATTTGACGGTCTGCTCTTTATTCCATGCCCGTTGCGCTTCATCAAAAATGGCGACATGATCATATGGAGCTTCTTGATTTTTCAGATATTCGTCCCTGTAGTGATGTATAATCTGGATGAATGTCTTGACCGCCTGCTTGGCACTTGTTTTCGTTATTTTGATGCCTTCTTCTCGTTCTCTCTGTACTTTGTCTCTTGCCAATGCTTCTTGCAATATATCCACCAATGGTTTATTCCCTGACAAATAAACGCTTGCATTTCCATTTTCATTGTCGAGGTGAGAAGTGGCCACATTTAACCCGACAAGCGTCTTCCCTGCTCCCGGAACACCCGTAACAAAGCAAATGATTTTCTTATGCTCATTTCGGGCAATATCAATTATTTCAGATATTTTATCTGTAGTCAATGTCAGGTTCTTCGCACTTGCATCGCTTCGAGTAATATTTTCGACGCTATGGCTTGTGTAGAGAGATACAGCCGCCTCGATGATAGTCGGTGTGGGCATATATCCTCCATCCACATATTCGGGTATATTTATTTCCGGTTCGTCAGAAAAGAAGCATAAGGCATTTTGAATAACCTCTTTCAGCCCTTTGCTGTTAATTTTTACAGGCAATGTCAGGTTGTCATTGTGTGAAGTAAGGACAATCTCCGTAAAAGATGTCTTGGACTCAGTCGCAATCAAAATAGGGACTAAAACAACATTGTGACTTGTTTTGTGAAAGTTTTTTAGGTCCAAAGCATAATCCCAAACCTGCTCGATGTGGGAGTTTAAAAAATGACTTTCACCCACTTTAAATTCTACTACGAAAGCTATATTTTTAATGATGAGAAGCGTATCGACTCTTTTCCCCATCCGTGGAATGGAGAACTCAAAAAAGATTTCTCCTTGAAAATCCTGTAAAGCATTTTTTAGAATGGGTATTTGCAGTTCCCATGATTTGTTTTGAAAAAATGTCACATCAAATTCATTGGCGCGGGTAATTGAACCAATGATTTCGTCAGTGCTTCTTTGTAGGAAACTACTTATTGTATTTCAATAGTAATAATTCATTAAATCCGATTTTAATTTTATCAGTTCAAAGCAACCTCTTCATTTATAGTCTTAAATTTTACAGTGCCATTTACAGTGTCATTTATAGTGCCATTTATTATTTCTTTTGCGGTTATCATCTTTCTTATACGATTCGTAAACAAAGGTAACAGAATATATTCTAATAGATTGAACTTATCCATTTTGTTTGTGTAGCAAATTCGTATTTAGATATTCTGGTGATATGCACTCACGGCATAGGTGGCCATTTAATCTTTAGTTCTATATTAGATTCGTTAGGATAGTCCGGTTAGATTTGTTAGACATTGATTAGACTATTGTTAGATTCCTGTTCTTACCCTCCCTTCTACCCGGTTTTTGATAATAAAGCATTTATCAAAGAATAATCTTAGGAGTACCCGTCGGGAGAGCGAGGAGGATAGGAGAGAAGTAGAACGAATGCTCGTTTTTCAGCGGTTTAAAGATAGCTTCTGCCTCCTACAGCTATAGAGAATAAAGATCATCTAATACATGATAATATGAACAGAATATTATATTTTTGTAGTTAAAGCGTAGTTAGAGATTATTTATGAAAGATTTACCTAAGAATATTAAGCCAGAACATATCGTTCAAGCTATTCATAAGATTGAGAAAGAAGGAATTCCACCACAAGCGCATTCTTCTACTTATGATGTACTTTATGAAGGCAGAAGATTTCCACCTAAATTAGTATTATCCTATGCCAATATTTTTGCTAACGGTGTAGCATTGGACAGAAGTGAATTTGAAGGAGGGATAGGGACTCCTTGCTTTAAAATACTTGAAGAGAATGGATTTACAATAGTAACAAAAGAATCTATGACTGGATCACAAGAACCTATTAAAGAATTATTAGAGCGTTTTATAGAACAGGCTCATACCTCTAATTTGAAAAACAAGGATTATCTTAAGACTTTTGAAGGATTGAAGGTAAAAGTTAGTTTTGGACAAGGTGTAGTCTCACGCGTCCCTTGGATTTCGTTTTTAGCAGAAAATCAAACAACAAGTAAAGGCATTTATCCTGTATTTTTATTTTACAAAAAGCATGATACTTTGATATTGGCTTATGGAATAAGTGAAAAATATCTACCAAGTATTGAGTGGAATATAATGAATGATGAAAAAGAAACGATAGAAGACTATTTTAAATCAAAGGGAATTGTTCCCGATAGATATGGGAGTTCCTTTGTTTATAATATTTATGATACATCAAAAGAATTAGATTTTAAGTCTATCGAGTCTGATCTAAAAAACTTAATCCAGGAGTATAAGGTGACTTTAGATAATGCCATAAATTCAAAACCAATAAAGTTAAAGAGAAATTTAAAAACAATAGAAACAAAGCCTATCGATATAAAATCAAAAGTGAAACAACCTCCATTTGATTTGAACACCTTTACCACAGATTTACAATCAACAGGATTAGTCTTCTCCAACCAATTGGTGACTCGTTTTGTCTTGTCATTATTAACAAAACCATTTGTTATATTGAGCGGATTGTCTGGTTCAGGGAAAACCCAATTAGCTATTTGTTTTGCAAAATGGATCTGTGAGAATAATGATGAACAAGTATGTGTGGTCCCCATAGGGGCAGATTGGACCAATCGAGAGTTTTTATTGGGATATCCTAATGCCATTAAACCGGGTAAATATGTAATGCCAGATAATGGAGCATTGGAACTTCTGTTCAAAGCCAATGCAAATAAAGATAAACCCTATTTCTTAATCTTGGATGAAATGAATCTCAGTTATGTCGAGAGATACTTGGCTGACTTTCTCAGTGCGATGGAATCCGGTGAAAAGATACCATTAATGAAGGATAGCGATGATGTCCCTGCGAGTATTGAATTGCCAAAGAATTTGTTTATTATCGGAACTATCAATGTAGATGAGACAACATATATGTTTAGTCCTAAAGTGCTTGACCGTGCCAATGTGATAGAGTTCCGAATTATGCCTAGCGATTTAGACGATTTCTTTCAGAAGTCAGCAGTCAAAGATAAAAAGTCTATTATTGGTAAAGGAGCTTTGCAATCAGCCGACTTTGTCACAATTGCGAATAATACTATAGATCATCAAAACATTGAAAGCCGACAAGCTATAATAGATACCTTGAAAAAATTCTTTTTAGAATTGAAGAGTATACATGCTGAATTTGGATATAGAACAGCAAATGAGTTATTCCGATTTATATCATTGGGACAAAAGTTAAAGACAGGGTGGACTCTAGATGAGATTATTGATGCCGCTATTATTCAGAAATTATTGCCAAAGTTGCATGGCTCACGTAAAAAGATAGAACCCACGCTAAAAGCCCTCTGGAATTTATGTGTAAATGACGAAAAGCAGAATCTAGAAACTATTTCTCAATTCCCTGAAGAAAGTAACATGAGATATCCTTTGTCTGCTGAAAAGATATGGCGGATGTTTCGAATTGCTCAAGATAACGGTTTTACGAGTTTTGCTGAAGCTTGATATATATGAATGAATTACCTATACATATATCCTTAGATAATCATGACAATATTACCATGACTATTTTTGCGCTGCAGGAAGATTCACTGTTTGAGGTAGACGATGCGAAAGAGTATGGTGAAGCTCCTTATCAGTTAAAAGAAGGATGTAGGTATGATTTTGAATTGGATAAATTTAAGTATTACTTAGCGGATAACGACCTTCTTACGAATAGCAAAAGTAACCATAAGATTTCTAGAGGTTATATTTTTACAGGGATTTTTGTGGGTACCTATCATATCGATATCTTAGAACGAGAAGGAAACCATAAAGTCGGCGATGTATGTTTTGAAATTCGTTCTTCAAAGGCTGGATATAGAAATGATTACAGAAAGATGTTGGAAGACATAACAGAGTATTGTACCGAACTGTTAATGTCACAAAGCTCTCCTGTATCACAAAAATTTGAAGTGGATATTGCGACAAACCCTAGGGCTGAATATCAACGTTTTGCCTTTGTTCGTTCTATTATTGATAGTGAAGCTTTTGCCGATGCCCTACATCGCATACAATTGTCACCAGCTAAGAAGTGGATGGAAATTGAAGAAGAGAAGCATATATCCAATGTAAAGCGACTTGGTTCTCATGCATTAAGACAATTTGCAGGCTCCACAGACCGAATAAATTTACCCGAAGGACATACTCTAAGAAGTACGTTAAGCTCTCTCCCTAGAAAGATATCCATTACCTCAAAGAAAGAAACCGTAGATATTCCAGAAAATCGTTTTATACGATATGTGTTGGAATCATTTTTAGCTTTTTGCTCTTCTATACAAAGACATCCTGATGCCAGTGAGCGTTTGAGTGATGAAGCCGAGCAAGCCTGTGAAAAGCTAAATATATATCTGTCCTATCCGGTATTTCGTAACCTATCAAAAGTAAATATACTTCCTCTTAATAGTCCAGTTTTACAAAGAAAAGAGGGATATAGGGAGATTTATCAGAAGTGGCTAATGTTTGATATGGCTGCCAGATTGACTTGGCGAGGAGGGGATAATGTATATGATGCTGGCAAAAAAGACGTAGCCATACTTTATGAATATTGGTTATTCTTCAAACTATTGGATGTATTGAGTAAAAAGTTTCAAATATTGCCGAAAGATAAAGAGGACCTTATTGAGAATAAACACGGAGCTTTAAATCTAGGATTGAAGCAAGGAAAAACGATTGTGTTAGGAGGGCTCTATGAAACCGAAAGTCGAAAACTAAATATTCAATTTTCTTATAATCGGGTGTTTAGCTATACAAAGGATTACCAGACGTCAGGAAGCTGGACTCAAGGTTTTCGTCCCGATTACACTCTATCAATTTGGCCTGGTAATATTACAAGTGAGCAGGCAGAAAGAGAAGAATTGATTACACATATACATTTCGATGCCAAATATAGGGTCGATCGGTTATCTTTGTTAGGGAAAGAAGTTCCTTCCGATCAAATATCTCTAGATGAATTATCTACGATTAAAACCGA
Organism: Proteiniphilum sp.; assembly: GCF_034927365.1. Classification (GTDB taxonomy): domain Bacteria; phylum Bacteroidota; class Bacteroidia; order Bacteroidales; family Dysgonomonadaceae; genus Proteiniphilum. The sequence continues at coordinate 186,624 of NZ_JAYFQD010000009.1, forward strand.
AGAAGAATTTGGCACATATAAAAGAGCCGATTTATTAAAAATGCATGCTTATAAAGATGCCATTAGGCGGACAAGCGGCGCATATATTCTTTATCCAGGAACAGAAAACAAAGTAATCTCTGGTTTTCATGAAATAATTCCAGGATTGGGAGCATTTGCGATATCTCCCAGAAATAGTGAATTGGGTATAACAAAATTTATTTCTTTTCTGGATGATGTAATCAAGAACTTTCTGGATAGAACATCCCAACGAGAGAATTTGGCTTATCATTCTTATTCTGTACTGCAGAAAAAAGGAATTAATTTAAATGCACCTCTTCCCGAACCATATGGTAAAAACCGCGGTCTGTTACCCAATGAAACCTATGTACTGATTGGGTATTATAAAAACGAGGAGCATCTGGACTGGATTTTAAAATCCAATTTGTACAATACGCGTACAGGTACAGGAAGTGGATCATTAAAACTCGATTCAAAGTTCACAGCAGCAAGATATTTATTGCTACATGGATCGTTAGGACAGCGTTTTGTTAAAATGGATACATCAGGTCCTCGTATTATGTCTAGACAAGATCTGATAAACAAAAAATACCCGGAAATCCCAAGAGGAGAATACTATGTTGTTTTCAAGTTAGAAATAAAGAATACTGAACCCGAATTTGAAAATATGAAATGGAGAATAGCAGATATAACTAGTCATGTAGGGCATCAAAGAGCAGTACCAGACACTATTCTCTTATCTGATTTAATGATGTATAGAATAAAAGAGTGATTTATATTCTTCTTTTTCAAACTGTCTAAATAGTGCATGCATAATATGCGTAATTAGTCATATTAAGTGGGATATAACTCAACTTTTTTATGTAAGTTTGTCTGACCTTTATCATGCTGAACAGATGCCCAAATATAGTTGAGTTAATAATACGGCAAAAGAGAAAAAACAAGAGTCCTTATGGGAATCGACAAACAAACCAGGTGAAATCTATTGTAGGTATTTGATACGTTCGGATTTAAAATTGATTTATGATGGGAGACTTACAACTAAATTTATTTGACTTTGAAGAAGAACTTTCAATTTTTGGTATAATTGACGGAGAGTTTCCCTCGAATGAATATCATGAAATTGAATATAAATCGGCTCAATATGGTTTCCCAAAAGAGTTTTGGAAAACATACTCCGCTTTTGCCAATACCAATGCAGGGATTATTGTTTTGGGTATTGCAGAGAAGAAAAACGGTATTCATATCGAAGGATTAACGGATGAACAAATAAAGAAATATAAAAAACAATTTTGGGATGATTGTAATAATCCGAATACCGTGAGCCGGAATTTGTTGTCGAATAAAGATGTGAAAGTAATCACAACAAAAGACAAAAAAATATTAGCCTTCCGCATCCCATTCGCAAGCAGAACTGAAAGACCTGTTTATCTTACACGGAACCCTTTTGGTAACACTTACAAAAGGAACCATGAGGGTGATTATAGATGTACGGAAGATGAAGTAAAAAGAATGTTGGCTGATTCCAGTGCCGAATTGAAAAGGGACAGTCTTATTCTTGAATATTATACCATTTCCGATTTAGATGCTACCACGTTAAAACAATTTCGTCAATTGTTTCTTTCCTCCTTCCCCGGACACCCTTGGCATGTATTGGATGATTTGGAGTTATTGAAAAAAATTGGAGCATATCGGATTGACAGGAAAACAAACATAGAGGGAATTACCTTGGCCGGCTTGTTGATGTTTGGGAAGGAAGATAGTATTAAAGAACAGGAAGCATTGCCGGATTATTTTCCGGATTTCAGGGAACAGTTATCCACAGATCAAAAGGTAAGATGGACAGATCGGATTTATCCCGATGGGAGTTGGGAATGTAACCTGTTACAATTTTACCTGAGGGTATGGCCTAAATTATCTTCCACACTACCCAAGCCTTTTATGTTGAATAAAGATGAAAGGGTAGATGAAACACCCGCTCACGTTGCTCTCCGTGAAGCTTTTGTCAATGCGTTGATTCATACTGACTATTCTTTAAGTGGCAATATTATTATTGAACTGAATGCTGAAGAGTTTGTTTTTTCCAATCCTGGCACCTTATTGGTTTCCATTCAGCAATATTATGCTGGTGGGGTGAGTGAGTGTCGGAATCCATCTTTACAAAAAATGTTTATGCTGATAGGCCGTGCAGAAAAAGCAGGAAGTGGGGTAGATAAAATAATGGAAGGTTGGCGAGAGTCACATTGGCGAAAACCATTTATACAGCTTGAATCACAACCTGACCGTGTAAAATTGACACTGCCCATGTTTAATGTTATTCCTGAAGCGGTGTTGAATGAATTAAATGCATTATTTAATGACGTAACTCATTTAACTTCTGATGAATTAACTGTTTTATCGTTCTGCTTGATAGAAGGCTCTATTTCCAATCATCGACTGCAATATGTGCTGAATATGCACAGTGCAGATATAACTTCATTATTGAAAAAACTATGTGCAGAAGATTATCTGGAATCGGATAATAACGGAAGATGGACTATCTATAAAATTAAAGGAAAGGTTGATACCTCCGAATCAAAGGTTGTAACCTCGAACATAAAGGTTGACACCTCTGATAAAGAGGTTGAAATATTAGATAAATATACTGATAATCAAATGATTATTGGTGATATAAATTACAGAAAGGTTGTAACCTCAGATAGAAAGGTTGACACCTCCGAATCAAAGGTTGACACCTCCGGGATGAAGGTTGTAACCTCTCGTTTGAATAAGGATGAATTGGAAAAGCAAATCATGCAGGTTTGCAAGGACAATTATATAAAAATGGAAGAGGTTGCCATAAGAATAGGTAAATCGGTTGACTATCTGAAAAATAAAATTTTTCCTAATATGGTAAAGATGGGGAAATTGGAAAAACGTTTTCCATATACCCATAATCATCCCGAACAAGGATATAAAACTACAGATGAGTATGCGGAGAAATTATAAACGTTTGGGTGAATTAAAGATCGGGATGGGGATATCTTTATGAAATAGAAAATACCAGTAACTTTTGTGCTTCTGATGGAAAATGTAGATTTTACTGCTGAAAAAGAGAATGAAATAGAACAATTATTGAGTTCTTTGCATAAAGAACTTTTTGAAGGTCATTTCAGAAAGGCTATTAATTTATGTGATCAAATACTAGGCTTTGACCCCTATAATGAAATCGCTTGGTATAATAAAGGAGAGGCGTATTATTGTCTTGGTATGTATAAGAAAGCAGAAGAATCTTTTGAGAAATCAATAAACTGTGATTCTAGCATCTATGATACATGGGCTTTTAGAGGAGTAAACTTGTGTTGTTTAAAAAAGTATCGAGAGGCATTACAGTGCTTTAGTAAAGCTATTAAAATTGAAGAAAACGATCCTGAATTATTTTATAAAAAGGCATTAGCACATTTCGATTTAGAAGAGTATGAGAAAGCTGTAAAATGCTTAGATCAAACTTTGGAACTAGAGCCAAAACATGTAGAGGCATGGCATACTAAAGGGCTTATTGCTTTTGGACAAGAGGATTATGATACTTCTCTTGATTATTTTAATAAGTCCCTAGGTATTGACAAGAAAATAGGTGATTCTTGGTTTTATATAGGTAAGATACATAGTATCCAAAAGCGATATGAAGAAGCTTTGTCATGTTTTGATCAGGCGATTAAAGTTAATAACAAAGATTTTGATGCTTGGTATAATAAAGCGATTTACATTTAGCGGAAACTTCAGACTTCAAATATAATGATGAAGTAAAGCAATATATTAAGAGACCTGATAATATAAAGTACGATCTATATACTGGTAAGCGTGATACAAGAATTAGAATATAAATATTCCTGAAGAACGGAAATAAAGTAGAATGTAAATATGATGCTTGGAGAAGAAAATATACTCTCTATACTTATGGGGATATTAAGCATATATCAGATTTATCCGAAGATAGTGTAATTCATCCAGTAAAGGAAAATATGTATTATATTGAACAAACATTTAAACTACCTGAAGAACTAATAGAAACAGAAAAAGCTGGATAATTCCCCTTTTTACTTTTCTGAAATCAAAAAGAAATCTATCCATTTGTAAAAAAATAATATGAAAATATACAAGTATCATTCTATTAATATTAATCTGTTAAACAGTTTAAGAACTCAAACACATTGGTATTCAAAGTTATCTTACTTAAATGATCCCCACGAATGCTTTGTAATTGATAAGACTGGAACAAATGTTTATAGAGATCTCATTTCTACACTTTGTGCTTGCTGCTTTTCAAAAAATATGGATAATATTATAATGTGGTCTCATTATGCCGATAGTCATAGGGGTGTCTGTTTAGAATGGGAAGTTGATGAAGAACAAGTTAAAGGACTATTGTTAGAAGTAAAGTATGAGAATACTTTAACAACTTTGGATACAGTTGAAAGATTAGAAACCGGTCATTTGTCATTGAATGTTTCGACGAATGGAAAGTTCATAATTCAAAAATTCAAGAATTGGGAATATGAAGATGAATTAAGGACATATATAATTTGTGAGGACAGCCTAAAAAAAGGAGAATTAAAGTCTTTTCTGGGTAAACTTACAAGCATCTATTTTGGTAAAAATACAAGTCCTGAAAATATTGATTTAGTTAAACATAATGCTAAGCATATACCTGATATTGAATATAAACAAGTTGATTTAGATGTAGATACGATGAAAATGAGTTTAATTAAAAAAATATGAGATACTAAAAAAGCCGGATAATTCCGGCTTTCTTTTTTGATCCTACTCAGGGCTAGTTATATCAATTTATGACGAATCGAAAAGACGTGCTTCACCGGTCGCTTACTTATGTTTTACTTGAAAACATGAACAACTCAAAAGGAGGAAGACCTTCGGCAACCGGGTGAGATCAGCATGCCGGAACGGTAGGATGCGGATATTCCGGCATGTTGACCCCCGCAAATCTCTAACAATAGATGCCTACCAGGGACTATTCTATAGAGGAGTCACAGTATTCCGGAGGTCAGGATAAAACGGAATGAGAGGTCAGGTTGAAACGGAATTTGCACAAAAAGTACCCCATGCGTCTCATTCTTGTATACTATCTCTCTTAGTATATAAATTTTTCTTCTACAAATTTAAGAATATTGGGTAGTTGTTCTTTTGCTGTCTTTTGAAATATATTATCTGATCCAGTATATGAGTTTAAAGAGATTGAAAAATTTTCCAAGGCGTTTTTGATTATGTAGATGTAACAACCTATGGTATGTATTCGGTAATAATACCTTAGATTCGTTTGATTCTCACAGATCCATATAGCCCTTCACCATCAATACAAGATTATTGGTTTCCTCCTCTACCCATTTATCCGTACTTATTAGTTCATTGATTAAATGAGTCTCTTTTGGGATAAAATGGGATTGTTCCAATCCGGAAAAGGGTAGGGATGGCTTCCATTTACTTTTATGTTTTTTCATATTGACAGGATATTTTTTGATGGGTTCGGAGGGATAGAGAAGTTTTATATCACATCCTTTTTTCTGGAAAATCTTCTTTAATCGAGTATAAATTTCTAAACCTTTACAATCCCAGTCACAGGAGTAGAATAAAGGTATATCTAGTTTTTTCTCATCGATAAAAGGAGTTCCTTTAGTATTATTTCCACCTACGTACCATAACTCGATTTTATGTTCACGAGCAGTACGGGGTATTTTCAGGAAATTGAGATTTTCACATAGTACAATACAGCGCGGATCACCTACATCTACTACGAACCTCCACTGATGCATTTTCGGATCATCCTGGGGATAATCTTCTACTCCTAAGATAGAAAGTACCAGCTTGTCCAACCCTGGATAAATATCCAGATGTTTACTTCCACCATGTTCAAAAAATTCTTCACTAAATGTATGCCGGGTTGTCAAGGAATCCCGGATTTGAGTCTTATTATCAGCTATAAACTGTAATGAACGGATATCATTGACAGTATATGTCTGTCTGCCATTTACATCCCGTTGTACAGATTTTAAAAACTGATCATATTCAAGGTAATCTTCCAGATAACGTTTAGCGAAATAATCGTCATATTTTTCACCTTTAATCAAATAATTATGATTGCCCGGCTGATATTGCACCAGTTTTCTACTCATGAGATTCCGGAACTTATTATCGTTCTTTTTGGTAGCGGATATCTTATTTCCCTCATAAAGAGAATACATCGCAGTTAATGTTCGCCAGGTTAATTCACCTTCCATAATCATCCACATTTATAAATTTGGCTAATTCCGAGTCAATATCATTCCGGCTACGTATTTCTATAGGAGCATAATTTATTGCTTCTTCTGCATCCGGATCAAGATTGAGGATATATACATGCTGTTCATTGTATCTACCCAACGGATTAATAGAAAAAGTCAGTATCTGGTAATCGTGTGTTTTAGCGATTTCACTCAGCAGGTCAAAATTACTTCCTAACCCTTCCGCCTCATCAATAGGCATAAAGCGTAATCCTTTTTCCTGTCCTTTGTTTTTATTACCAACGATTGAAAGACGCGCTATACACAATAAGGCAATAGCGGCATACGTTTGTCCGGTACTTCCTTTATTATTTCGCCCGGTCTGACTTTTCATGTCAAGACTCAATTCTATGTATGAATTAGGATTCAACAAATCTTCCAATGTGATATCATTCGAATAATTATTTGTTATTTCTTGAAAAGCTATCATGATTTTTTCCCGGATGGACACTTGCGTGTTTAGCGAGTTTAAAATCGTACCCTCAAACATATCAGCCATATTATCTAAGGATGCTTTGTATTTAAACTGGCTTAACCAACTAACCGGAAACTGCAACGAATCTACTCTTTCCAGTTTCATATTATACACTCCCGATATCTTTTTAGTGCCACTTATAAAAAAGCGATTTATCCGCCGAATCTCATCCCATTGTGCTTCCACTTGCCGTTTTACTTCGATTAATAAATCCTGGATTTTTCCAATTTTCTTGCTATTTAGTTCACTATTTTTTTGATTAATATCCTCTAATCTTTTCTTGATTTTGTTTACCACTTCATCTTCTATGATCATATCTTCAGGGAATAAATCGGGTAGGAGATGGGCTATTAGTTCCTTAAAGTCATGGCTGGTTTCAAATTTATATTGTTCATTTGGTAAGAATTCCTTCACGATATGCATATATTTGCTCATATAGTCTGCATTCTTTTGGGTCTTAAGGTCTTTTATTTCCTCCACCAACTCTTTATCCACTATGGTGAAATTATCAAGCAGAGGTAAGTCTGTATAAAGCGATATATATTCAGACGTAATGGTCTTCAAGGTACTTTCTAACTCTTTAAAATTCACTATCGACTGTATTAATTCATCACATTTATCTAATGTGGAGCCTAAAATGGTTAATTCATCCCGAAAAAACTCTATTTTATCGTCTGCATCTAAATAGTCTTCCTCCTTATACTCATCAAAAGATTCCTCCGGTAAAAAGCTTTTCCAGTCTATGCCCTGAGCCTGTGTCTTTGTGGATATGAAAGTTAATAAATTCTCTGTTTTTTCTATCAGACGTGGGAATACTTCAACCATTTTCTTGGCTTGAGTAAATTGGTTGAATAATGATGCTTGTTCTTCTTTTGCTTTTTTCTCCGATGTTTCTATCAATTCCTTATTTGTAAAACTATCCACATACAGTTGCATCTGTTCAGGAGAAATATTTAAGACTGCAATTTCCTGAAAATCTTCTATCTCCGGTTGATGGAAAAATGCATTCAATGAAGGTGCAGGTAGTTCCAAACTATTCACAATATCAGACAGCTTGTTCCACAATTCCAATTCTTTTTCAACAGTCTTTTTCTCCTGTTCAATATTTGCAACCTGCGATTGGAAGTACTGTAGAATCATCTTCCGGTCACTATTCAAATATTGTTCCTTTACATAGCCTACAAATTCTTTTATACCACCAAGGTTTATCCAGAAACCCTCACCATCCGGTTCTATGCTTTTGTTACTTAACAATTCTTCTGGAGAGTAAACATAGCGGTCAGTAGCTTTCCACTCGTTGGGTTTATTCATCCCATATTTCTGAAAATGGAGAATGAGGCTTTCCTCCTCTTTTGTGAGCTTACGTTGTAACGACAGAGCCCAACGAGCCAGTGAGTCGGGATTATTTATATCGTGAAAACGTCCTACCATATCTAATTGAGATAAACGGTCCCGCAATTTATCGGTTCGTTTGCGGTAAAAATTATTCCCGGCTATTATTCCATCTTTCCAGCCCGAATTGATGAATAAATCAATCATCTGTGAATCCACCAACTTGTCATGTAACTCTTTATAACACGTATAGTCTCTTTTCTGGGCCTTATATCGTTCATAATAACCGGCTAATTTATCAGAAGAGATATTTAACTGTTCAACTATTTTTATAGCTGTATTCAGCTGCTCTTTCTTTTGTTTCCATTCACTATAGGTATCTAAAGCAGCTTCATAAGCAGTTTTTTTCTTTCCACAACTTTTTTCTTCTTCCTCTAAATCATGGCGTACTAATCTTTGTAAGTCTGATAAGTCCTTCTTTGCCTGCAAGAAAGTACGCAGTTCTTCTTCCAGACTCTTTTTGTTTGAAACATAGACTCTTTGAGAATAGACATATTGATAAGTCCGGAATTTCTTCTCTGCCTCCTTTTTGTCTTGTAATACCTTATATAAGTCACTTACCTCAAGGCATTTTTCAGTCAACAGGATAATTTCTTCATTGTTTTTCCCGTAGTCCACCGCATTTTTTTCAATTTCTTCTACGATTGACTTATATTTACTCATTAACTCTTTTCCTTTTTCCTGTCCGAATAAAAAATCCAGCAAACTGGAACTTTTGGTTGTATCCAGTTCTTTACCCCGGGAAAACGACTGAATTATCTTCGCGTAATCTTTCAATACTTTATCCTTGTCAGTAAGGTCAAGAGGTAGTATCTTATTTTTATAAAGTGCTTTATGGAAATAGGAAATCCGTTGCCAATCTTTAAAAACCAGACCTCTTTCTTCCATTTGCTCAATCATTTCACCTAGTGTGAAAAAATATTCTTCATTCTGAAAATCGGAAGCATATAGAGGTTTCGACATAGGTGTGAAATCTCCTTGTTCGATAGCAAGGCCTGCTTGAACAATAAAAGGTCGTGTTGCTTTAGAAGTGCTTTCCAGATAAGCCCCTGCAGTAATAAATTGCCCTTCAGAAACTTCTATGTTTACAAAAGCATATCCATAATCGGTCGATTTACCTGGTGTACGCAAAACCAACCCATCCGGTTCCCGTTTTTCTTTGACGGTAACTGTTGCTGACCGAAAGGCTGAAGAACCAACGAAGATGAGTTGTAATAAATCGGCGATGATACTTTTGCCGGAACCGCTGTCACCAATAAAATCGGTCCTGGCCGGATGAAAAATATAATCGTTGTCTTGATGGTGTATAATCCCAAGAGTAGATAAACTATAAATGCGAGGATATTCCTTCATACTTATTCGTCTTTAAACCATTCATTGATATGATTAATATAATCTGCAAATTCCCGGGTAACACGCTGGAAAGCCGGAAGAATAGTAAAGTCATCTTCCTTTAGGTCAATCCATCTCAATTTATGAAAGTTCCTAAACGCACGTTGCACTTCGTTAGCAATATGACCTTCATTCTTCTCTGTAAAACGTTCTTGTGTACCTTTTGTCTTGACCAGTAAACGTTGGATGTTCTTCTTCAAATCCGGCATATCTACCCTGATTAGTGTGAGAAACTTTTTCACGGAAGTCAATTCAATATTGTGGTCTATGTAATAAGCTTTATACAGCAACAAGGCAATAAGGATATGTTCTTTCGGCAGAGGTGTACGATCAAGAGAATAATTACTCCTGGAGGAAGAAAGGAAGACAGGGAAATAATAAATGCTGTTTTCACTACCGGACTTTTCTAAGAAAATGTTCTCATGTCGTTCAAAATACGCCATCAGATTATCTATATATTTTTCCAGATAAAGAAAAAGTGCCTTGTCGCCGTCATATTGTATATGGGCTCCTTTTTTCAATGCCTCCACCAATTGGGAAAATAGCACCGCACCATCTTCGCTCTCCAGGAAATTATATTTTTTGGTTACTTCTGCTTCATCCATATATCAGATATTGTATGATTAGAATCGGGGTTATTTATTTTGTTGTTCGTATCAATCAGTACTTCCCAACGTGCTTCTTCCTTATACCTTTTGACAATCTGGTCAATCACCTGAATGGCTAACTGCAAATCATTATCATGTTTTTCCAAAATACTGAAAAATATTTCCGATAGATGTATTGCATCTGTTTCCAAAGACTTACGCCTTATGAACTCCATCCACCATTGGATATGAATCTGACGCATCATTTGCACATGACCTTTCCGGTGAACTTCATGTTCTTTTCTTGTATCTTTCTTGTAGTCGGGACGTGGCTTACGTGTTGGTGGGAAAAGATCCTCCGGTCTATCTACGGAAATAAAAGTTAGGGATGAATCTATGAATTGAATTGTTTGGTCATACGGAATAGGAAATTCTATCTGTTTATCTACTACTCGACTTTTTTCCAGCAAAAAATATAAAAACTTCTCCACCTTTGAATTAAATATATCCCGATTGAGAGAGGCAAAAAACTGTTTTATTTTAGGCTGAATCTTATCGATTCTTGAGTCTACCATCGATAAACGCATATGGATACCTTCAAAATATGAAATTGCTCCACTTACCATATTATCCACCTCTTCACTGATATCTCTCACTGGATGGGAAATTAATATATCATTCATCCTGTCAATTTCCCGGAAAGCTGCTCTTAGTTCCTTATTTTGTTGACGTATCGTATCAATTTGTTCCTCTATTTCCTGTAAAGCTACGAGCAACGTTTCTTTTCTTCTCTTCGCCTTTTCACTTAAGGCCGTTACGGAACGGTCAATTTGCTGATTCAAATAATCTACCTGCTCCAGTAAAAGTGTCCGTGATTTAAATAAATCTATCGAAAGCCAATTCCGGATTTGTTCTTCTGTGACAGCAACTTCCAGTTTAGCGTAAAGCTCTGCACACGTTAATTCAATAATGGTCGGATTAAATCGTTGGGATATCAGACGATGTACCTTATCACATATTTGAAGTCCAAAATCCGTGAACATATAGGTTTGATCTTCGTCATTATAAATAAGATAAAACTCCTGCAGTTCCATGATATAAGCGTTATAAGTTACCCATGGTAACCGCACCGGTTCACGACTGATAAAACTTACTGCCTCAAAAGCTCGATGTATATCTTTCTCTTTAAAAATCCCATTCTCGAACTCCCCATTCTTTACTCGTTCATACAACCAAATCACAGCTAGACCTTTCTCCTTCTTAGGAAAAAGAAGTTCGTATGTGTTGTCTATTTTTATTTGCTCGAATAAAGACTGCATTCTGTAAAAATTAAAAGGTTGCAACCGTGGAAATTTGGATGCAGCTCAATTTGAAAAGAATTAACTAAAATATTATTTAAGCCCCTGTTTCTAATAAATTTACATGCCCAGTTTAACTCTTGTCAAACTATTTATTATCTGCTGAAGGTGTTTTCCCAAATATCAAATCCATCTGTAGTCAGAGATCTTTTATAGTTTGTCAAAAGGAATGTTTCTTCAAAGTTGCTTTGGTCAATATCTAAACCATAGAAGAAAGTTTCATCTGAAATATTTTGTTTGAAAATATTGGGATTAGGATAAAACTCTTTTAAGTGTGTAAATTCAATACCGGCAATATAGTGAGGAAGAATTCCTCCTAGTATTGAAAATTCTTTTTGGTAATGATATGGACCTAAAATATAAGTAGGTAGATTATATTTTTTTGCAATATTTCTTGCCATTTTCAATGGCTGCCAACAGTGTAAAATTATTCTGTTCTTATTTCCCTTTGATTTGGAAAACTTTTCTGCAATTTTATATTCGGATGAAGTTGAGACAAAGTGTGATTTATTCTTATAGTTAATTGCTGCAAGTTGATGAAGTAAAGTCAAGTAATAATTTCTTATCGCAAGTCTTTCACGAGTGCTAGCATGATTGAGAATGTCCAAGAAAATCTTTTTGTTTTGTTTATTTGAGAAAAAAGATTTTAAAGTTGGATTTCTGTCAAAAAAAGTAATTATATTTCTATTTCTATTTTTTAAAGAAGTCTTGAAATACTTCATTATCTTCTCAAAAACATAATTATCAGCATCGTCTATTTCAAAATTTTCATCATCCGTACAGAACCTTTTTGCTTTTTCTCCTACCATAAACAACCTTTCTAAAATTGTAGAAATATTAGTCTGTTCATTGTCAAAATAAACGTTCAACTTTTCACACAGATTTTCCAAAGAATCTCCCCGGTAAATAAGTTGTATCACTCTCTTTTTCATTAATTCTAGTTGTATAAAGAGAAAATCATTGTATCTGGTTAATTCTTGGTTTGTCATTTGCGATAATTTTGATTGTTCTTGCAACTAACGGTTTGGAGTCTTGCGTTCGGACGAATAATCCAGCTATAAAATCTAAATTATTACTAATAGTGATACACTTTGCACTTATCCCTCCTATGTCTTCTTAATTTATTAAATTGTTATTATAGTATGTACGGTAAATCTTAATAGCCAAAGATACAGATTTTATTGATTTACCGTTCAATAAGCAGTAATATTTTCGTAACCATTCGATCACGCCATTCCCATGGGATAGAAAGGGCTCACCTTTTTGTACGATAAATTTTTGTATCCAAAGATACTGATTTTATGGTCTTATCATTCAAATTTTTATTATAACTTTGTAGTATAGAATCTTACCTTTCATTGAAAATAAAAGCTAAGTAAAAAATGCTCACACAGACTCAACTCCGATATATCCTTTCCGACACAGAAATCCATCATGTGTTTAACGAACGAATCCCAAAGCGGATAGGGATGAGTTTTGCCAGGCGACTTATACTTTTCCATAAATTTTTGTATTCATGAATAAGGACCTTATCAAAGAATTAGATGCTATAATCTCTTTATCCCGAGAAACTGAATGGGTGGAGTTTAAACGTAACTTTCATTCGCCGGAAGAAATAGGGGAACAAATATTGGCAAACAGCGCTTGTTTACACAATAAACCTTATGGATATTTGGTGTTCGGTAGCGAAGATGGGACTCACACCGTGATAGGAACTGATTTCAAACCTAAAAGCTACTGTTCCCTATTGGGCATAGCTTATGTAACCGGAAAGATGAAAAAACCGAGAGGATAGTGTTAACTGTCAGATTATCAGTTCTGTTTTTTATATAACAGTCATGTAACACACTGTTGTAATTCTTATATGGTTCGGATAACAAGAGCAAAAAACAATACTGATATAATAAAATGACCATAGACTATTCGATAACTACTTATAATAATTCTAGCGGTAAGCATAACGAACTTGAAAAATAAGAAATAATTGAAAACATAATCTGAACATATGAGTGTACCCGCCAACAAACAGATGCTTAACTCGCTGACGAGTAATTGTAAGGATACTATGACTGAATTGGAGGAAATATTCCCTACTATGATGGAACTGCGTTGTCGACTTACGATGGTAGGTGCAGATGATATAGATAAGACTAATACAATCCTATCACTCTTCAGTAAAACAGAAGACTTGTTTATGGGTAGCCATTTTATTTTACATGAACTTATGTCATCATTGCGGTTGCTTTTAGATACGACTATCCCCTATGAAAAACGTTATCATATACAAAGCATCAACCTTAGTTTGTGTGAGGCCTACAACTATTTCTCTGGGAACAAAAGTAATGGCGTTTGGATTTTATTGAAATCAATGATTTTTGTATTGGATAATCCCATACTCCATTCTTACGTTACAATAATAGATCGAGAATTGACTAAATTGAGAACAGAGTATTGTGATAAAGATATGCGTAATAGCACTGCGCACTTTGATGAACCTATGAAGAGATATAAATCGGTTTGTAGTATTACAGAGGAAGATAAATATTGTAAGGGGGTATCTCAGTTTATGTTGATTCACTTGCGTATCTCGCAGATTTCGACTATAATCTTTTCTATCATTAGCCAAATTATTCCCAAGAATACTATTCCAGAAGTTAAACAGAAAATCCCTAAAATCCCTATATTCGATGTAAAGGCCTTTGTGGAGAGGAGTATCGCTGAAAAATTTTTATCAGATGAACGACTGGTTAATGTGTCAGGCCAATCATTGGCGATTGTAAGTAATAGCATAGACTCTCTATACAATGACCATTTGAGATACGAAGGATTAAAAGAGTTTATTGTAACTCAAAATACGGAGTTACCCATAAGCGCAAGAATACTTCATCAACTTGTTTTGTTGCGTATAATGGTTGCCTTCATTCGGTGTGACCTTACTTGTGCCATTAGAGCATATATGAGCTCAGGATCGAGTTTGGAGCGTTCACTTCATCTGCGTAAGATTTACCTGATTGAAGTGTCTGCATTGACCCATCTCTACGGGTATAATAAGGAAAAGAAGTCTGAAAGTCTATGGAACCAGTTAATGGGCTTAAATGATGAAAGTAGTGAAAATGAATCGAAATCATTACAAGAAAAATTTGAAGAAATAACGAACCAACTTGACTGTACCCGTAGGAATCTCTATACTCATTTTCGTGAGGGTGAAAATCTCAATATTCTGAAGAGATATGAAGCCTATAAAGATCTGGATCAGGTCTCTGAAATTAATAAATCACTTAATCTAGTTCATCTTTGTGAAAAGATTGAGGATTATACTATGTCGATTGTCAGTCGAATTGAAAAGAAAGAACAGCAAAAATCGAGAGAACAGCAGGACTACTTTCATACAATGATTGAGAAGATGCGAACTAAAATAATAAATTCCAAATCATCAAAGAAGAAGAAAGCACAGACTATCGCTATGCTTGATGAGATGGAAAAGAAGCTTACTAACCTCTTTGATTTGGTGGAAAAATAAACATATCAATTAAGATGCGAATTGGAAAATACGAGCTTTCCTATTAGAATTGTTGATTTAATTGTTCTCTATCGTTTAAAAATCTGTAAATTTGTGTTGTACAAACATCAGTACTAATGTATTATCAAAATAACCAAAACAAAAGTAATAAAAAATATGCCACAACAAATAACAAATTATCGATTATTTTTAGCGAGTCCAAGTGATGTTCAGACAGAAAGGGATATAGTTAAAAGAGTTGTTGAGGATTTTAATAAAACTTATTCTGAGCAATTGAGTTCAACAATATCATTAATAACATGGGAAGATAATACATATCCTTCAGTAGGAGATTATCCTCAAAGTGTTGTTAATCGCCAAATTGGAGATTACGATATATTTATTGGAATTTTATGGAGTCGTTTTGGAACACCAACTAAATATTTTGCTTCGGGTACTGAAGAAGAATTTAATATTGCATACGAAAAGTATAAAAATTCTTCTGACGATGTTGAAATAATGCTATATTTTAGCCAAGAACGTCTTTCAGTAGATGATATTGATTTAGAGCAAGTAGCAAAAATAAAGGAATTTAAGAAAAAGACATCAAATTTAGGTTGTTATCATTTTAGTTTCATGCAAGCTGACTTTGAGTCTTTATTAAAGGCACACTTATATAAAGTGATTTGTGATTGGGGAAAACATAAAAGAGGAAATAATGCCTTAGTAATTATCGAAAAACAGGAAATAAATGAAGATTTTGTTATAGAAGAAACAGGAGGTGAATTAGGAATTTTAGATTATCACGATATTTTAGAAACGAAATTAGATGAGTCTGTTGATGATTTGAATAAAATAAGTGAGGAAACTGCTACGCTCGGTGTACAAATTAGAGGTAAGACAGCAGAATTAAATGCTGTAAATCAATCCTCTGTGAAATATGGCACCCAGCAACAAAAGAAGATTATTTCTGAAACTGCAAAGATCATGCATAGATATGCTATAACTATTGATGCACCAATTAATGGATGGTATACTTCCTATGGACAGGCTCTTGATGCAGCCAAACAGTTATTAGATTTGAGTGAAAATTTTGATGAGGATAATATTACAGAATTAATAAAAACAAGGGATGTTTATAATGGATTAATTCAAACTATAGATAGTACAATTCCATCAATGCAAGAATATCTTGAATCTGTTAGTAGTTTGCCAAAGCTTTCCCAACAAATTATTATTGCAAAAAAAGAAGTTACCACCAGATTGAGAAAATTTATTATAGACATGGAGAAATCAAAACATGATACTAATCTTCTTGTGAAAGTGTTAGATGAAAAGATTAATGAGAATTTAGATTTTGAAGAAGTAATAGAAGTAGAATAATCTGTAAAAGTTTAGACTTGATCTGACAGTAGGGCGATTTTGTTATATTCTATAAGATGGGTTTTCTAAGCTATAATTTGGGATACTCCCGACGATGGGAGTATCCCACGAACTGTGTAAGTTGGTAATTGGAGGGTTGAAGTCCGGACTTCAACCCTCCAATAATTTTACTAACTTTACAGTTGAACAATATGAAGAAAGAAGACTTACTAAACAGCGATTTTTTAAAGCAGTTCAAAAGCGGGAAGGAACTCGAGAGTTTCCTTTCCCAATTGCACAAACGTGGCATCGAACAGATGCTGGAAGGAGAACTGGATGACCATCTCGGTTACGACAAGCACGCCAAAAGTGACCAGTCCAATGCCCGTAACGGCTATGGATGCAAAACCATAAGGACTGATTTTGGGGAGACCCGCATCGATGTCCCCCGTGACCGGGAAGGCAGTTTCGAGCCGGTTATCGTGCCCAAGCGCAAGAGCATGGCCGAAGGTGTCGAGTCCCTGGTGGTCTCCCTTTATGCCAAGGGGATGAGCAATGCCGACATCGAGGAGCAACTGCTCGAGATGTATGACTTCAGGCTTTCCACAAGCGCAATATCGAGGATCACGGCCCGTGTGACGGAAGATATCACGGCGTGGCAGAACCGTCCCCTGGAGGAGGTCTATCTGATCGTATGGATGGACGGGATCGTGTTCAAGGTACGGGAGAACTCCCGGGTGGCCAACAAGACAGTCTATATAGCCGTGGGACTGCGCCGGGACGGGAAAAAGCAGGTGTTGGGCCTCTGGCTTGGAAAGACCGAGAGTGCCGCCTTCTGGATGGGCGTGCTCACGGATCTCAAGGCACGTGGCGTGGTGGATATCCTGATCACCGCCACGGACAACCTGAACGGCTTTACAGACACCATACGCAACGTGTTCCCCGAATCACGCACCCAGATATGTGTGGTACACCAGATACGTAACGCGTGCCGCTACGTGGTATGGAAGGATAAAAAGGAGTTTACCGCCGACATGAAGCTGATATATGACGCCACCACCAGGGAGGCGGCAGAAGCGGCACTGGACGACTTTGCCGCCAAATGGGAAGGAAAGTATGGATACGCCATCAACTCATGGCGTGACAACTGGCAGGATCTGACCGTGTTCTTTGATTTTCCAGTGGTGATCAGGCGTATTATTTATACTACCAACCTGATCGAGAACCTGAACGGGAAGATCAGGAAATACATCAAAAACAAGCTCTCGTTCCCTACTGATGAGGCAGTCATCAAGTCTGTATACCTGGCTGTCAGGGAGGCAACCAAAAAATGGACGATGCCAATAAGGGACTGGGGGCTGGTATTGAACCAATTTTTAATTATCTTTGCCGGGAGGGTCAGGCTATAAACAGAACCCTTCAATTACTACTTACACACTTAATGGGATAGTGTCGGATCTCTACACACAAACCTCCATTCCACCTTTCTAATGTATTTAAAATTCTTTTATTACTCTTTACTTCATTATCAAACACATGAAGAGTATTAAGTCTGTTCGACAACTGAGTTTTGTTTATAACATCCCGTACTTTCATTTGTATCAATGTGCTATTTGATGGTATTCTAATACATTGGGCTTTATGTTTTCCACATGCCCATAAAGACTTTATCTTGATTAATTCCACTAATGGCAATTGTTTATATTTTGTAAGAATGGTAAGGTAATTCTCTTCTATTTCATTGCTATCGCGATTGAAACCTTCACATTTTTTACAACGTGGGTAATGATTGCTTACATTGCCTGATTTGCCACATATATGACAATAGCATCCATCTATCCAATCTGTAATTTTTCTATTAAGAAACGAAATATTACAATTATTGCATATAGGTGCATTAACGTTCTGCAATATTTTTATTTTACAAATTATACAAAACCCCTCACCGTACTTACAATCCATAGGCATAATATGTATTCAAATATTTAATCCCAATCATATTTCCCGGATGACATCTCCATAACTAATTCCGGTTCCGTTCAATAGCGGTTTCATTTCGTGTGCTGCGTACAAAAATGAAACCTTAGATGTTAGCGGTATGGCGTTTTATTTATTTTCTATTCGTCATATAGTTGGGAAATGAAAAAGCATTACTTCAACTTGAATTTTCTTATTGCTATCGTCAGGCAAAGTGAATTCGTAGTTAATCGAATGTTCGTAAGTGTCCTTATTGTGTTTACTAAAATTTTTGTGCTTTATAATCTCAGTCTTTATTGTATTTACAATGCTTGTCATTTCCTTTTTGTCAACAAAAAATATTAATGCTGTCTTAGAATCTCTATGTGTCAAATAGCCCAATAATTGGTCAATGGCTTCTATTAACTTTTTTTGCCCTTTCCAAAATTTACATTCTGCAACAAAAAGATTTGTTCCGTCCTTAGCATACTTTAGAAGAATGTCAGTTTTTCCTTTTTTATTGAAGGCTTCGCCAACACCTGTTGTTGCTTCGTATCTTGTTTCAAGAAACAACAAGAAAATATCTCTTAAATCTTCCTCGTGTTTGTCTTTGTATATTGACGGTTTTCTCTCGATTGCCTTCCCAACGTTATACAATACTTCTCTAATGTCTGCATACACTTCTTGCTGAAGAATTGGCACTTTTTCTTTAGCTGCAGTCTTGGAGGTTTCTGTCGCAGGTATTGGTATAGTCTTTTTAATAACTGTAGGAGGAATTAAGTATTCGGTTGATTTCGGATTTACTTTTAGTCCGATTTTCTCCATAAAGTCAATTTTTTTTGCCACCACTCCTTTTCTGCTTTCCAATGATTGTTTTATCAAGGTTTCCAAACCATCATTCCACGGTTTTATTTCAGAGTGAATTCTTGGAAGATTTGTCTTTAATGCTCCAAGAATCTTATTTACTTCTGAATGATATACTCTTTCATCCAAACTGTCTAAGACGATTTTCGCGGTGACGTTGTTTGAATTTATTGAAACACCTTTATCAAGGTAAACAGCTGTCGATGTTGATGGGTGGCAATAGAAAAGGCCCTTGTCTCCTTCAAATGGAATCGTAACAAAAACTTCAAAAACCTTTTGCAGATAATTTTCGCCCCACATATTTTGTCTTTCTACCTTTGTCTCCTTTGGTTCAGAGGGTTCTGGGTCTTTTATGTCAATTGGGTAAATTGTAAATTCTGATTTTAATCTGTCAACTAGAGATAGAATATCTGTAGAATCAATGATTTCTAATTTATCAATTCGTTCTGACAATGACTTTCTAAAATGATTTATAAAGTCACTTAGAAAATATTTATTGAAAAGGTTTCCCATCATAGTTTGTTTGCATTTTTGGCTTACCGCTAACGGTTCGGCGGCTTTGCGTTCGGGCGGGTTTTGGAACACAAAACTATCAATAAGCGCTGAACTTGAATAGAAGCACAAAGCTTCAAGCTTGCACGTCAACCCGCCTGACGCAAAACCCGTGTTTGCGCCCTGCATGAGCAGAGGACACCTGCTGCAAAGCAACAGGAAAATTTCAAAATTACAAATAATTTTGGTTAAACAATGCTTTAGGCAGGTGTATTTTTCCAGAGGGTTCAAGTCCCTTATGCGCGGGGTCGTGCCCGAAGCATTAGCAAGTCGCAAGCTGGTTGTTGGTAACGACAGCAATGGAGGAAGCGAGACTGCAAAATCCGGTACTGACGAATAGAAACGGTATATGAGGCATAATTGTTCGGGATAAGCAACTACATCATTGTAACGCCCTGATTAAGCAAGTTAATCAAATCAAAGGACAGATATGTAGATATTGCAGGGATCGGAGGAAGGAAAAAGCTCTTACCGGGGGAGGTTTCGAAGCAGTAAAATGCAACGAGAAGTCAGCCGAGGTCATAGTAGTTACGGAAAATGAGCCGGCAAGTGCCAGAAAGCCAGAAAGCCGGAGGCCTCACAAAAGTGATGAAGGACTGAACGTTAGGAAGTTTCAAATGCGACACGGAATCCCGTTGAACGGATAGCCTGTAGCAAGCGAAACAGAGCAAAAGAGAGGTAAAACAAGTAAACAAAACCAAATGGAACTGATTGAGCAAGTGATTAACCGTCACAACATGATGCGTGCATTACAACAGGTCAGGCAGAACAAAGGTTCAGCAGGAGTTGACCGGATGCCCGTAAGTGAACTGTACAATTACCTGACAAACAACAGGGAACGTATAGAACAGGAGTTGTTAAATGGCACTTACTTGCCGCAACCCATTTTGGAGGTAGGAATACCCAAGAGTAATGGGAAGACACGTCTTTTAGGTATGCCTACCGCTGTAGACCGGATGCTTCAACAAGCCGTGGGGCAAGTTTTGGCCAACCGGTTCGAGATGGATTTTGAGGATTACAGTTACGGATTTCGCCCGAACAAGAATGCCCAACAAGCGATACTCAAAGCATTGGAGTATATCAACAAAGGTCATTAGGATATAGACTTGAAAAGCTTCTTTGACGAAGTTAACCACTGCATCCTGCTACAATTGTTGTACAGCAAGGTAAAATGCCCGCTCACGCTGCGCCTTATCCGCAAATGGCTACGATCCCCGATATTAATCAACGGGAAGTTAGTCAAACGCCGAAAAAGAGTACCACAGGGTAGTCCGCTTAGCCCGATCCTCTCCAACATCATGCTCAATGAGTTGGAGAAAGAATTGGAGAGGCGTGGATTAAAATACATCCGCTATGCCGATAACTTTAGCATTTACTGCAAAAGCCAATGGCAACCCCGCAAAATAGGCAACGGGATTTTTCTCTTTCTTAAGAGTAAACTACACTTGCCTATTAACCGGAAGAAAAGCAGAATACGTCAGCCTGTAAACTTTTCGCTATTAGGATATGGTTTTGTACCTACTTACAAATAAGGGAGAAAAGGCAAATACCAATTGGTGGTAAGCGACAAAGGATGGAAAAACCTGAAACTAAAACTCAAAACCATTACTAGGAAAACCACACCAGCCACATTCGATGAGCGTATCCAAAAACTGAAAGAAGTACAGCAAGGTTGGCTGCAATACTACCGCATGGCAAGTATTCAGGGAAAACTTAAAGATGTTGATGGTTGGGTGCGTAACCGGTTGCGGTGCTGTATCCGGAAACAATGTAAGAAACCCGGACGAAGACGGAAAAACCTGATGCGTTTGGGTGTTGACCTTGAACATGCATACAGTCACAGCCGTAGCCGGATGGGTACATGGGCGGTTGTCTGTAGCCCGATTTTGCGAACCATCATCACGGTGGAACGTCTGCAACAACGTGGTTACGAATCTTTGTTTATCTATTATCAGAAAATTGCTCCTTTTCTTAACGAACCACTGTATACGAGAACCGTACGTACAGTGGTGTGAGAAACTCTCCCCGTCAGTCAAGGCTAGCAGGGCAGTCTACTGGATTAGGTGTAGTTTTTCTTGTAAATCTTTTAAAATAATTTATCAATATTCATATTCATTCCAGCAACTCTCATTTCTCTTGCTAAGGTTGTTTTCCAAGCTCCTTCAGAATCAAATTTGATATAAATTACTCCGTTATAATCACTCGGAATTTCAACACCATCTTTATATAAAACACATGTTCTATCTCGTCCAAGCAACCCCGTGAAATATCCTAACTCAAATATTACATTTTGACGCGCTCTCTTCTGTAATTTATCCTCTTTGTTATCTACTCTTCCAACATCATCTGGGCTGAAAATTGAAATACAGAACCCTGCATTCTTAGCTTCATTTTCAAATTTTTCAATTACACTTAATCCTTTATTTGGCTGGTCTTTTAAGATAATCGGTTCCATATCTATTTTTTGAAGAAATGAAGAAACACTATAAAGTATTGCTTCATCATGACCATGAACAACAAATACTTTTTGAGGATTTAACATTACAGATTCTTTGATATCTTTTCTGTCTAAAATCATTTCCAAATCTCTCCAAACATCATCCAAAATATTTGCCATTTTAATAGCTTTTTCAGTTTTTGGCATAATTCCTTCAGATTCCTTAATGTAATTGGAGATTAATTCCGTTATATTTGGTGGAAGTATTCCTTTGATTAGTTCAAAATGTTCTTGTAATTCTCCTCTTGCAACATCAAGAGTTTTTAAGTTTGCTCCAGATTCCAGAGCTAGCTTGAAAAATGGCAAGTACCATCCAAACGAACATAATATTCCTAATTCAAAAGTTTTTTTAGTTGATAATATCATACCGAGGTGATTAGCTACCTCTCTTACTTCATCATACCTCATTTTAGATTTTGCACTTTGCTTTACTAAATCAATATAGTAGTCTGTATCGTGAAATTCTAATGCATTAAGAATAGCCTCAACACGTTTAAGAGATAATTCAGCCACTTTGAGACCGTTATCGACATGAGCAGTATATCTAATCAATTGAGTACCTAGGCAATATGCATTGCTATAATCCTTTGAAGTTAATTCTCGCATTTGTTTAATTTTTAGTTATGTTGTTTATCAATATTATATGGTTTAATAAAATTACACCTAACGGTTTGCCGATTTGCGATGGGTGGGCTTTTCAGTACAAATGTTCATTCGGAGCACTGAACTTTCTATAACCACTAAACTGTCTGCGGAGCACGAAACCCCGCCTATTGCAAATGGGCTGTTAGCAGAAGTTGCTTTTCCTTTGTCTGCATTAGGTAAAGATCCTGTCATAAACTATTTATTTTATTTTTATCCAAGTTGTATGACCAATGATTTTCTTCATAAGTCTGCGAAAAAAACTGCCTTAACACAATACGGAATGGTTCAATTATTTCTTTATCGTTTCCAGTAATTGTAATTAATGATATAATGTCAGCATTCTCATTGTGAAGATCGTCTACTTCAATAATTGTCAAGTCAATACTTTGTCCTTTTCTTTCAATGTCAAAAAATATGCACTTGGTTCGAGCCACCAGGTTATTCGTTTAAGCTCATTGTCTTGTAAATTAGTAACTGCATTATAAAGTTCTTCAATCGGGTCATTTAAAGCGTCTGAAGCATCAAAATCCAAATGAAAATCCTGATAATGGAAGTCAATAGGCAGCCAACCGTGTTTAGGTGTCCCAAATGTGATTGAAATTGAATTGTCCATTTTTCTGTCGTGTTTGTGGGTCGGCAATTACTGCTAACGTCTAATTTGCGCAAAAAATATTCAACATGCGTAAACCCGGTTTTTATTATCTTTTTATTATTTGATCTAAATTACTCATATTAGCTATGTGTTTTGTATTTATTCTCCTCAGCGTCTTTTGTATTTGCTTAAATTGTTGCATATTGGTGGTACGATAAATCTAATTTTCCAAAGATACTGATTTTATTAATTTAACGTTCGATAAAGTGAAAAAATTATCTCTTTCGTCTCCTTCGTTTCCAAACGCGGGTTGAAAATATGAAAATCCATTTTATCACTTGAAAATACTATTTTCGTAATCAGTAACTATAGTGTAGTCTGAAGGGACAGAGATTCTTACCTTTTTGGGTCTGTAAAACTTTATCGTTTTGAGATTAGCTCCAGAGTCGGTATTGAGAAGGGAAATAAAATAATGAATCATTCAGATTTTTATGATAACTTTTTGCTCAGAAACAGTGCTGTAATTCATGGTATTCTGATGGTCAAAGGAATAGGATAGGGAGCGTTTATAATCGAATAGCTTGATTTCGTTTATGTTTGCCTCTGACATAAAACGACTCAAAGCAAGGAAAACCTTCGGCACCTTTTGGGGTCAATATGCCGGAATGACAGTTCGGACAGTCCGGCATTCTGCCCCCTTGAAACTTCACAAAAAGGAGTTTGTGTGAAGGAAGCTCACAGAGGGGTCAGCATCCCGGGAGGAGGGGTCAGCTTGTGCTGGAATAGGGAGTCAGTATGAAACGGAATTTGCAAAAGCCAGGGAACGATGAAAACCTGACCTTGAGAAAACGGGATATACCCTTCATTACCTTTGGTGCAAATACAAGGAGACGCATCCCGACGGCTACCAGTACTCCCAGTTCTGTTATCATTATCAAAAAATACCGGGAGAGCAAGTTGTTAACGGTAACTAAGAATGGTTCTTCGTCACTTTTGGTGGTCATCCCCATCTAGAAAGAACTACTTTTTTCCTCAGCAAATCAAAACTTGCCCTTCCATACATCTGCCTCTTTATATTTTTTAGCCTATTTACACAACCTTCAGTTATTCCGTTATTGTAGTCATAAACAATTGCTGCTTCCACGGCCTTTAAATCTCCCTGTAAGCCATGCGCAAAGTTTATTAATCCCCTGAAAGTGGATTGCTGAACCTGCTGAACCCACTCATGAAATTTTTGAATGGATTTCTCTTTAAAAATCACTCTGAAATTGTTTGATAAATCCCATAGGCTTTGCAGTATTGGATTATCTTTTCTAAGACCTTCATACCACCCGATTTCAACAGGGGATAATAATTTTTCGTAATTTTTATTTGTAAGGTATATACAGAGCTTTCTGCACGAAAATATCTTTGGTGGTCTCAAGGCTCCTTTTTAGATGGCATGCAATCCGCTTCTTTCCATTCGCCCCTTGTATAGTTTACTGAACCTCATTGTCAATCCCCTTAATGAACCCTGGAAACCCTTCATTTTTATCTTTCTGAAAATGAAAGGAAGACTCTCTCCTTTACAATATCCCCCGATTAAGTCATCAAGGTATTCTGTATAATCAATAAACGTTTTTCTTACTGTAAATATTTGTGCATTATCCCCCTGGACATACTTACGCGCAGTTCTGAAATTAAGCCTTAGAATTTGAGCAATGGACCTTATAGAATAATTATTCAGGTAAAGCTCTCTTGCCTTCTCAATCAAAGTATTTTTATTTTCATCTGTCTGTAAAATCGAACCGGTAGCAAGATCTGTTATTTTTTGAATGGCAGAGTCATCCCTGTCCGGATTGTTAAGTGTTTTTACAGTTACTGCCGTTCCAAGCTTTGGGATAAGTCTTTTGATAGCATCCCTGACATGGTCAGAGTAATTCACCATAAGATGGAATCGATCGGCTATTTGTATTGCATGGGGCAGGGACTCTGTGATTGCCTGGATGTAACAATCACCCCGGTCACGGGTAATAGTTTGAATAGTAGGATACCCTTTAAGCCATTCAATGATATCTTCTTTTTCCCGGCTCTTTAAAATTTCTATAGTCTTGCCGGTTTCTCTATCTACCACAATCGTACCATAGGTATGTCCCTTATGATAAGCCCAATCATCGATCCCCAAATGTACCGCCTTGACAGCTGGGGAAATCTTACATCTATGCACTATTCTAAGACAGGTCGAGGAACTGACTGGAAGCCCCGTTTGTCCTGAAATCCATGAACCTTTGTTTGCCGATGTCTCCTTGCCCAATTGAAGTAACCTGTCGTTTGCACGCAATGTCCTTCGGGAATACGGAGCCACTTTGTCGGGTAGCTGTTGCGAAAATACTTTTCTTGAACATATGGGGTTGTCACAGAATATTTTTCTTACGGTAAGTTCTAGTACAACAGACCTGGATATAATAGGGAGGTCATTCAACTTCCTACGATAATAGCTATGCAGACGTTTACTTTTTAAGCCACAGATTGGACAGATATCATATTTTGATGTAACTCTCGCTGATATCGAGACCTGATCATCTTTCACAAAGATTCCTTTCACACTAATTCCTGGGAATTGTAGTAAAGATGGTAATAGCAAATTTTGTTTACTCTTAAAAACTCTCTTCATTTATGATAACTGTTTAATAAATAATGCATTAAAGTTAATCATAAATTTTGTTTTAACCTAATTATTTAAGAGGTATTTTGCTGAATATGTGATATTTAAGTTGAAAAGTGTAATGTTTTTTAAGACCACCAAAAGTGACGAAGAACCATTTCTAATTACTGATTACAGATCTTTCTGATGACTCTCTGGACATGGAATATTTAGCTATTGAATGGCAGGAGTTTTATAATAAAAAAAGACCCCACTCATCCTTAAATGGTAAAACTCCATGGCAAAAACTAAAATCGGTTGAACCTCTAATCCCTATACAACCTGATGTGACCAAACAGTTTTGGGACCCGAAGGAAGAAGTCTGGCCGAGAAATTATGAGTATCTCAAACACTTTAAGAAAAGAATACTAATAAATAGACTATTCCAAGAAATTATAGCTTAGAAAACCCATTTGTAGCGAATCTATTGTTATAGCACAGTTAAAGTTAATGCTTATCGGGACCAACTCTCCGGAGAGAAGGGACTCCACTGACATGATTGTTATATGGGAGCCCAATCCCCAACTTGCTCTTCCAATAATAAAAACTCAAACGGATATAGGACTCGTTCTCGCAAAAATCCTTGATGCTTAACCTGCTTTGCTGCTGGCGTTCAAGGATCATGATAAATTCTTCTTTGCTTATCTCTCTCGGCTTCATCTCTGTATCTTTGCCGGCAAAGTTCTGAAAATATCACATCAAGTGAAACGGGTATTTTATCGGGGGCTTACGATATTGCCATAAAACCATTAAAAACTATTTCAATTAGTTTTTCAATTTCGTCGAAATATTCTTGGGGTTTGCCAATTGTTTTAACTGTCGTCATAAAATTATCATTAATGAAAACTCACAGGTAAAAATAGTGGATAAAATGAAGAAATTATCAATTTAACTTTTCTCTTTTGTCATCTCCAAAAAACAGTCCTAAAACTACTCCTTGTCTCTTATCCTTTCTTTACGACATCTCCATAACTGATTTCAGTTCCCTTCAACATTGATTTCATTGTTTGTCCTGCGGGCACAACGAAACTTTAGGTGTTAGGTGCTGTGGTTTTTCTGTCTGCATGCTGTAAGTTTTTCAACTGTGTCTAATATGTTGTCGGGTAATTTACCTTCAAAATATTCAAAGATAAGTGGATCGCCTTGTAAATAATGACTAACAAGTTCAATCCACTCGTCTATCGTTACGTGACCGTTGACCTTAAATAACTTTTGTGAAAGTGTTTTTAATTGCAAACTGTTTTTGCTGTTATAATTAAAGTCGTTGTCCCGTCTTTGATAATATTCTTCTTCTGTGTAAAAATGAATAGCACCGTCAAGATGTTTGAATGTCCCTGCATGGTTGTCAAATTCAGCGTGTAAATATTTCACTGGATAGTATTCGTTACCATTTTTAGTAATTCGGTTTTTGTCTGCCTTAAATTCTTCTACTTGGAAAACCTTAATTCCATTTTTAGATGTCCATTTTATGTCAAGAGAGTATGTGTTACCAAAAAGGAATTCAATGTCAAACGGTTCAAGTCCAAACGGTGGACGAAGTTTAACTATTCCGTCTTCAATATCGGAAATTGTATTTTTAAATTTAGCACCATACCAAGTGTCAGCTTCGATATACATACGATTATCAACGTTTATTCTTACTCTGTCGCTATCAATTGCAATATATTTTTGAATATTGTCTTTATCGTAGTCCCAAAAGATGTCTATAAAGTGTGGTACAAAATTGCTATTTTGATGATATCCTCGTCTGAAATAAGGGTGAGCCATTATTATATATTTGTCTGAGTAATAATAACCCGAAGCAAAACGTTCTCTTTTAAATTCTTTGTCTAAAACACTTACTTCCACTAATTCTTCCTTGTCCGTAGAAATTTTCTTATTTAAAAGATGAACTATGTTTGGATATATTGCTACAATTCCAATCGTCTGAACATAATCAAAGTTGTCGTTTTTCAACTTTATTTGTTTGCTGTCGCAATAGTCAATGAAAGATTGAATAAGAGATGAGTTTTCGGTCAGTTCTTCCATTCGTTTTTCAAGCTGTCGCTGTTGATAGCGTTTTAATATGTCGTTTTTGTTGTCCATTCATTAGTCATTGTTCGATGTCGCACTACCATTGCAGCTAACGTTCGTCGATATGAAACGTTGCGCATCTTGAAGCTCTTCTTTATCACACTATTGTTTATGTTGATTAAATGTTATATCAACTGTATCACTAAAAAACTACTCGACGATACTTTGCCGGTAAAACTATGTGATAAAGTAAGACGGTCACATTATGTGATTTATGAATATATCTACTTTGTACCATGTACAAATATAACATTTTTCGCCGCAAGCGGCGGGGAATTAAACCATAAGAGACTAACGATCAACAAATTATCATTCGACTACTTGCTATGTAATCTTCTATTAGCATGTCAATTTGTTTATCAACTTTTGAATATCTGCCATTGAATGCCTGGTTGTTTTTCTATCCGACCGAAGTCTTGTCATGTTAAAGTTTGCAGTCATTTTATTTATTGCAGTTTCAGTCTGATGAGATTATATATAAAACTCGCACTTGTGTAAGCAGCATAGTTTCTGAATTTGTCACTTTTCTTTTGGTCAGCAAAGTCTGAAATAGATTTAATTGAGATTGCTTTTGTTTTGCCATTATTGGAAAAACTCTTGGCAGCATAGAACACACCAAAAGTTTCCATGTCAATCCCGATAAGTTTTCTATTGTTTCTTCTAATTGAATCAATCTTTTTTTTGTCAGCTAAAACGGCAGAACCTGAAGCAAATGGACCCATAAAAACTTTGAGATTAGCATCTGGTTTTAGATCATTGTTTGTTACAGTAAAGCCATGATGTATTGTCTGTAATAGTGTTTTGTCAGTTTTGATTTCATTTATGATGTGAACAATAGAATCGTCTAACTCAATCTGTTCGGGGTTCGGTTCAAATGTCGTTGTCTTTGTTTTTATGTTGTATTTGTATTTTCCTGATTCGTAATTCCAAGTAAATCTAGCAACAAGAATATCTCCGTAATTTTTCTCTTTATCTTTTACTCCTGCTGCAATACCAGCCATAATTAAATAGCTCGGAGAAAATTTAGAAATAATTTTTGTAGATAAACTTGCAGCCGCAGCAATACCCATTTTATCATCAGTTGCTAATAGAATTGACTTGTTACCAATTTTCCCGTTCCAATAATTTGTGCTGTCGTCTGCAACAGGAAAGCGATTTAAGATAATTGGCATCTTCTTTAAGGCTTCAAACTCGGTATCGTGGAGTGCTGTAATTATTACAATATCAAACGAATTGGAATTAGCATTTTGTTTGCTTTCTTTTTTTTCGTTTAGATATTTTTTTACTTCTTCCATAGATAAGATTTTCTCTAATAAACCTAATACATTTTTATGGTCTCTGTAAACCCATCTTAATGGTTCGGGAACTAATTGTTTTTTCTTTTCCAATGTTTTAAATACATCATCAAAAAGTTCAGTCTCCTTTGTTTGGAGATAATCATGAAACCATTTCCATGCTTCGACTAAAAGTTTCGGAGACGTGAATTCTCCGGGAATTGTAACATTCCCAAAAGTTTCTTCAAGATTATGAACGATGTCACGAATATGTTGAATCACTTCACCGTCTCGGTAAAAATACCAGTAACCACTACTAGGTCCAACTCGTGCTTCTCTCATATCCTCAAAATAGTCACGGTAATGTGCTTGCATAAACTTTCTAAAAAGTGTTCGTGATTGTGGTAAATATTCTTCTGTATCAGTCATTTTGTAAGTTTGATTTTAAAACTATCGTTTGATGTTTGCGTGATCGCCATAGAATAGCTGATAACGAGCAGGGCATTGCCGGAGGGCGGGAAATAAATAGCACTCCAGTTGAGCCTTGCACTGTAGCTAAATTAGTAAAAAAATGTTGAGCTTTAGATGTCAATCCGCCTTTTGGTAATGTCTTGTTGGCAGCAGTTTTTCTATTTTCCATTTCTATCATTAATCTCTTTCACTTGCATGAACAGTGTCAATTATCGTCACTACCAACAAAGTTTTCCAGCTAGTGAAGGGTCAGGCTATAAACAAGACCCTTCAATTGTCACTTACATACTTAATGGGATAGTGTTAAGTTTCCTGGATACTATCATTTTTTTATCCAATTATACTCCCAAATATTCTTGTATATAGTCAAACATATCAGGGTCGAGGCTCATATCACCACTATAGTGTATGTTGAAATTTATTCTTGTCCTTATGAGCGAGTTGTTCACGGAAAAGAGGTAGTCATTCAGGGAGACGAGTTCCGGAATGAGCCACTCATGTTTCTTCATCATCCATCGGCAGAGGAGAGTGCACGAGTCCTGGTTACATTTCTCTCTCGGCTTGCTACCATTCTTTATTTCTATGCTGATGCATCCATCTTTCATATTACACTGGCAACTTTCGCATTTATCTTTCTTGGTTGCAGAAGTGAGTTGTTTGACATTCAGATATAAATTAAGGTTTATATCCTCTGAAATTGGTTTTTCATCCAACTTTTTCACCTTGTTTCCATCTGTGTTGTAAACGGTCTTTAACTCGATTTTATCTGTCACAAGATGCGAAATCCAATGGAACTTCGATGTTAACGACAAGTGTTTGAGATTCTGTCGTAGCAGATGATAATTCACTCTGTCGTTTGCCACATCAAGCAGGTCTGCCAAGCGGATGAGTATCATCAGGTATTTCAAGCTGACAGTATCGTCTTTTGCTCTCGACTTCAAACCATATACATCATACACGTCATAGCCATGACTTTCTGAAACTTTTGCTACGAATGACAGTAAAGTAGGTTCAAGATAGCTGAGCAATGTATTAGACCTTTCGCGGATAAACTTCGCACTATCCGTAGCATGATGGTCTCTTACTTCACTCTCAAAGTAGCCATATACATCATTGAAGATAGATAGCAAAAACTTACCAGCATTCTTCAATCGAGAATTCTTGCGGTCTTCTGGATTTATGATATTGAAAGCTTCTAATTCACCCTGCATCTTCATCATAAGGTCAGATATGATAACTATATTCTTACCTTCGGCAGAACTCATCCTGCCAAGGTCGGGATGAATCACCATACTGATGTCATGTAGATAACAGGCTAAGAACAAGATGTAATAATCTATATCTTTCAACACAAAATAGTCAATTCTGTTAGTCAACTCCAGCGACTTGTTAATCAGAGTTACTGCATGTTCCTCATTATGAAGTGTATATGCATTGAGAAACTTAGAGCCGTTATACCACAAGCCTTTTGTCAGTTGATGAGTGAGAATCAATGAATCCACCCATTCTGGCTTACGCACATGACTGATGAATCTGTTCAACACGTCGAGTAGTCCCATATCAATACCCATGCAATTAGATATATCCTTGTCTTTTATATGTTCAACAAACTCTTCAAACTGCTCCAAATTAAAATCTTTATTCCTTAGGTATGCTAGTATTCGAAGTTCGGTATAGTGGAACTTGCGTGAATTAGTCTTCATGAATGTCAAAGCATCTGATGGAACAACACCCATAATTTCAGAGAAATAAACATTCAGGATTCTTCTTTGATATTCCGCAGATGATTTCATTACAAACTTCGTAAAGTCTTTTTCTCTATATCCGTTATCCTTCATGCCATTTATTGCCATTGAGGATTTTTCAGTCATGAACGTGCGGAATTTTTCCATCTGTCTTCCGGGATTAAGCCCTTTAAATCCGCTAAAATCCTCTTTTGTCCAGCGAATGAGTGATGCGTAGATGTCTTGAGAAAGTGATTTCATCGTTACAGCACTATTCGCATCTTTAGTGAAGAAAAGATACTTGTATCTATTTTTATCATCCTTTTTTCCATGCTTCAGTGCAGTCTTCTCGAATTTTACTATATCCTTACTTAACTCCAGAGCTTCCTCTTTCGACACTCTTTGTATAAGTAATCTATATTCAGACTGGAATATGCCCTCATCGTTTTGCTCAAACCATTCAGTAAGGTTGGTATCCTTTTCTAAGTAGCGCTCCTTAAAGCTATTGAGAGTTTCATTTGGACCGCCATCTTCTCTTATCTTTAATAGACGATTACGATAAAGGAAAAATTTCTTGAATCTGCGCAGAAGTTTCAATCTCGAAGATACTTTATTTTTATACTCACTATCAGCATTCTCTTTCTTTTTTTGCTCTTCTATCTCACGAGAAATAACCTTGTCAAGAGCTTCCAACTTTCCGAGAGACACTTGATCGTCAATTTCATCCAAATTCCATGAGAGCTCGGAAGAAATAGATGTTTCTCTAGTTAGATTCAGAATCGGACCGAATTGATTGTCTGTAGTATCTATTGGAGTGAACACGCTTTTCCCTTCGTCATGAAACTTAATCTGATATTCCAACTTTGCATGGAAATCCAAATATGTTTGTGGAACAAACTCTCCTATGTCGCTTTTATTCAACTCAGCTTTGTTGCACCATTCCGAAAGATCCGCATTAAGTGCGTCTATTCTTTTTTTGAATGAATTTTCATCTAACTCTGCTTGAACATAGATCATTGAATCGTCAACATAGAAATAAGCATCACCATGGAAACATTCATCTTTCATGAGACAATTCTTCACTTCTATCATACAGAGATTGCCGAAGAAATAAGACTGCGGCAATCCCTGCGGAATACCACAATTCATGAACAAACCACCACGTGCTGTTTCAAAATCATCTGGATAGTAACAGTCTTTCCAAGGTTCAATATTGTCTTCCTCTAACTTAAAAAATAGCAACTTTGTAACAACTGTCTTTAAGGCTGGTAAGTCGTCTTTATACGTTGAAGAAAGCTTTTCAATAATGTAATCATAAAGTAATTTTGGTGAAATGGATGGGAAGAAATTCTTGATATCCAAACACACCTCTGTCAGATAATTATGATTATTCTGATATGATCGGCAATGTTCAATAACGTTTTCAGTGTATTCCTTGTACTTTATTTGCCACTTATGAAACAAGTACTGCACATTTGTGCTTGGTATGTTGCCATAAAAATTATGCGGCACAAGTTTCGACAAGTCCGACAAATTCCTCTTGCCTTCTTTATAATTGTCTTCATACATTAGACAGTTCAGAATACTAACCATACAGATTAGGTCAATCAATCGAGCTGTATGTAGTGGACGGAACTTCAGCACCTCATTATCATAATTCTTTAGCTTGAAATAGACTTTAGCTTTAAACAGATTTTCTTCGCTTGAAAAAATCCATCGAAGATTCCGTTGACAATCTTTTATGACCTTTTCTATCAGTTCAACATTATGTTTATCTGCGAGCATATAAAATAATTCCAAATCATTTTTAGCTATTACTTCAATCACCTCGCCAAATTCATCAAAAAGTTCAACTGTCTCGTCAATATTCAACAATCCTTTATCAAAAATGTATGACTCCATACAGAATATCGCATTGAAGATATTCTGACCATTAAGAATCTTTTTATACAATTTAGAATTAGTTATATTCTGTACCATAGTCTAAGCCTTATCCTTTTTCTCCGTTTGTTCCTTCCATGCAGCTAATACTTGCTTAACTCTATCGAGGAATGGATTTAGTTTGTTACTATATTTGCGATAACACGTCAATAAAGTGGTTTTGCCGATTTTGACGGATATATAGTATCCGCTCTTAACCTTATTGATTTGATAGAAGTTCTCCCAACAGACTATCGTTTTTATAAACGGTTTGTCATCGACAAATGTCACATCAAACAATTCATTTAACTCAATATGCAAATCTTTGTTTCCGCTGAGACTTGTTTTCATGGTATTTATGTCTACAACAACATAACTAATAAACTTGTATGCCTCGGAAAAGAAATCTATATATTTATCCATTTGCTTACGTAAATAACTCCATGAGTAATCGAAGTCTGTATTTGATGATAAAAAAAATGTGTAACCAAACAGAAATCCATTCCTTTCTACATAAACCTCAATTGCCTCTTTTATTTCTTCCATGTTATCTTTCTCGAAATCATACAGTGGAAGTTTCATGTCAAAGATTGATTGGAGTACCTTCAGCTTATGTCCATAGTCACGATGAGCCTTGTTCCCTTCGGGAGTATTTTCTACACACTCTTCAGGAATTATTTGTATGTCTTCAAACAATTCAGCCTTTGTGTATAGCATAACCTCTTGCGCTTCTACTATTTTAACTTTCTTGCCTTCCATATGTTGTTATATAATATTCACTGTAATCCTTTACTCCTTCGGGTAGTTGTTCCGCTTTAAGCATCGTATAGTGATTGATGAAGAATTTTCTAAGATTAATATACGCCAGCCTTCCAGCATTGTCCTGATCAGGATATATATGCAGTTTGTAAGTTCTCAACTTGATCAAATCAAACTGTGGCAGTATTGTAGCACTCGGTATTGCCACGGCTTTCTTTCCAGACGAAAGTAATGCCAAACAGTCGGTTATTCCCTCACTTATGAACAAATCTTCGCCAAACTTCATCGTATTTAAGATAGGCAGATTAAATAGCCTTGTCTTTTGTGCTGATATAAACTGAAAACGTGGAGCATCCACATTTGCTCCCAGATATCGTGACTGTATTCCTACCAAGTTACCTTCTTTGTCATAGTAGGGGAATATAAGGCACGGTGTGAACAAGCGGAAATATAACTTTTCGTTAGTGACAGTTATGAAACCACTATCAAGCAAGACCTTTGAATCGAAAATCTTGACTATCTTCTCAACTAACAACTTGGAATCGTCGATTGATATGATGTTCAATTGTTTTATTACCTCGGTGTTGAGAAATCTTTTCCCAAACAAGAATCTTTTTCCATTCTCAGTAAGCGAATTATTGTCCAGAATCCATTGAGCAACAGCCTTTGAAAATGATTTCTCCTCTTCTTCTAACTTTAGTCTTTTTTTAGTATGAATTGTCTTTATACTGCTCTTGGCGGAAAAATAATTTTCAACAGGAATTCCAAACGTTTGACACAACCACTGGCATGCTTCCACGAAGTTAAGTTCCGTATATTCTGTTACAAAATCTATAGCACTACCACCTTTGTTGCAAACAAAGCAGTTCCACCTCTCCCTGTTTTCACCGAAAAACGACAAACTTGGGTGATGGTCTTCGTGCATAAAGCATAATGCCTTATGTCTTCGTACCTCAATGCCAAGTCGTTCTGCCACACTCTCGCAAGAGAGCATGCACAAACGGGATATAGTTTCTTGTGATATTCTTACCATATGAAAAATTTAAATTGTACAATGATCATCTATTTACTATTTAGTCCAGAATTTTTTGCCGTCAGCAGCAGTTGTCAAGGATTCCTTGACAACTGAACTTTGGTTCAGCTCTCCTTTTTTTAAAACGTTATTAATATGTAAACCCAGATTTTGTTTGGTAAATTGGACTGGCTCACCCATTTGAATCTGAGTGAACCAAACCGTTTCATCAGGTTAGTAGTTCATGATTTCGCCTTGTTTATCCATAGGTTAGTTTTTTTGCGTAAAGTTTGCCATTATTCTTTCTCTATTATATCATAGACGGTTTGGGTAACGACTTATTGATTTTGTGGATCGGGTATATGGATGGTTATAGGACTTAAATGCCTATATCGTAAGCACTCTATGATAATTTTTATAAAAGTACTTGTACAATATAAAGTTGAAAATCGAGAAACCGGATCTTATTTCCGGTCTTTCAATAATTGTTCAAGAAGAGCAATTTTCTCCCTTTCTAATTCAAGCATCCGCTCATACAAGAGTGTTTTTTCTTTATTTAATTCGAGTATTTGTTCGATTGGATTATACGTATTCCCAAAATTTTCATTTCTGATATCACTGTACGAAGTTATGTTACCTACACTTCCTTTTTCAAAAGTGTTGTTTTCAATAATAAAAGTTACCGGATCTTCTTCCAACTCCTTGATTAATTCCGGGGCTACGTTTAAGGCTTTGGCAAATTTATCAATTACCTCATCTTCCAACTCTTTTTTCTGTTCACTGTTGGAAATTCGTGCCTGAGTGGTTCCCATCATATCAGCCAGAACTTCCTGTTTGATTCCTAAGGTATGACGGATGCGCTTTATAGCGTGCCCGTGATGGGTGTTTTTTAGAGTCCGTTCTTTTGTTTCCATTTTTACTATCGTCTTCGGTGTTATAGAACAAAAATAGTGACTTTTGGTGAGATACGTATAATTATATCAGGAAATTGCATAATTATATTCCGGATTTGTTCTACTATACACAAAAAATCTATTTTCCTTTGTCATTGTGTTATCTGTTTTGATAAGAATTGTTTATTGTTGAGCATGACAACTGTCTTATGATGAATCGATTAATTGTCAATAAAAGAGGTTGGAGTGGATAGTGAATTGAATTCTCTTATGCATAGAATTTAAGTAAAAAATCATTGTATTGTTAAAGAGTAAGCCTATGGAAACATAATAGATTAAAACGAATTATTATCTTTGCGTCGTTAAACTACGGTACGAAGATAATATAGCGCTTTTTTGGTCTTAATCTCCGAATCCGCAAAATTCAAACACGAGGCCAAAGAATGGAAGCGCCCTTAGCAATAAGGGCGTGGACATTGTCGTATTCTCGTGTTAAGGCCCTTGCGGAGCCTGGAGATAGGAATAGACAATCGTCCGCGCCTCTTTTTTATATCCCCGCATATACTTTAGAGTAAATCGAATAAGATTATACATGCCTGATTACGGGCAGCCTTATTCCTCCACAGATAGAATATCTATCCTTCGCCGTACGATTGTCTAATACCGCACCGGGTTTCAGTTAACTGGAAACTCTCTTCTCACTTGGCCGGATTTCACCGGAAATACCTGTTTCATTTTTCAATAGACGCCGACAAGCATTTGCCGTTTGTGACAGTTCAGTTCGGCTGTCGGTCTGTAATTTTAATCGCATGAATAAAACAATGAAAATCATTCAATTGCCCCGATGGGGCAGGGTAGGGCTATCCCTTACCATCCAGTTTATGGCTGTTTTTGTAGTATTGGGCACAGTCAACGGGTTTGCGGGCAACTACGTTTACGAGCCGCACGATCCCCACACATCTTTTGGCGTACAACAGCAAAGGAGAACGGTTTCGGGAACGGTGACGGATGCCAACGGCGAGGCGGTTATCGGTGCCAACGTAATGGAGAAAGGTACCACCAACGGTACCGTAACCGACAGAGACGGACGTTTTTCGCTTACCATTGAAAGCAAGGGTGTGCTCCTGATCTCCTATATCGGCTATCTGGCGCAGGAGATCAATACCGCCGGAAGGAGTTCTTTCGATATCGTGCTGCGGGAAGATAGCCGGTCGCTGGAAGAGGTGGTGGTCGTGGGGTATGGCACGCAGAAAAAGGTGAACCTGACGGGTGCGCTGGCTTCCGTCGGTCGGGACGAGGTGAAGTCGATTTCCACAGCCAACCTGGTGACGGGTCTGGCGGGCAAGCTTCCGGGGCTGAAAGTGACCCAGCGGACGGGTGAGCCGGGTGCATATACCACTTCGTACGATATCCGCGGGTTCGGTGCTCCCCTGATCGTGGTGGACGGGATAGTCCGTGACGGTGCCGATTTCGCGCGGCTCGATCCCCATGACATCGAGAGTATCACCATACTGAAGGATGCGTCGGCGGCCGTGTACGGGATAAAAGCGGCCAACGGGGTTATCCTGGTGACGACCAAGAAGGGGGAGACGGGGAAGCCGACCATCTCCTATACGGGTGCCTATGAATGGCAGCGGATAAGCAATACCCCGACGGTGGGGACGGCCTACGAGTTTGCCGTGCTGACCACCGAAAACGAGATCAACGGCGGCAGGGCGCCGGGCGAAACGACCTATACGCCCGACGACATCGGGAAATTCAGGGACGGGACCTATCCGAGTACCGACTGGTACCATGTCGTCGCCCGGGACTATACCACGCTGAACAGGCATAACCTGAATATCTCGGGAGGGAATGAGCGGATAAGGTATTTCACTTCGGTGGGCTATCTGGGTGAACAGGGGCTCTGGAAAAGCGGCGACCTGAACTACCACAAGTACAATATCCGGTCGAACGTCACCGGGAAGATCACCGACGGGCTGGAGATACAGGTAAACCTGGACGGCATGCTCGAAAACAAGAACGAGCCGGGTGAGGCGGCGTGGAACGTCATCAAGTTCACATGGATGAACATCCCGACCTATCCGGTGTACGCGAATGACAATCCGGAGTACCTGCAGGACATGACCTACCCGTGGAACCCGGTCGCCATGACGACGGCCTCCATAGGGGGATATACGAAGACCAAAACCAAGACTTTCCAGGGAAACATGGTGTTGACTTATGACATGCCTTTTATCGAGGGGCTGCAGGCCAAGCTCACCTACGGCTTCTACAACAAGGACTGGTTCCAGAAGGCGTGGCGGAAGAAATACTCCACCTATGACTATGACAGGGTGAATGATGCCTATATCCTGAAAGGCACCCAGAACAGCCCGTCGAACCTCAGCGCGAATTACTACCCGACGGAGATCACCACGTTCCAGGGACAGCTCACCTACGAGAAGACGTGGGCCGAAAAGCATCATTTCAAATCGTCGGTCGTCTTCGAGGACCGGTATGCGAAGAACGACAACCTGTGGGCAAGGAAGGAGTTTGCCATCGACATCGACCAGTTCTTTGCCGGTTTATCCAAGAATGCGCAGGTGAATTCGGGGGGACTGTATGAAGATGCCAACCAGAGCGTGATCGGGCGGCTGAATTATGATTACCTGTCGAGGTACCTCTTCGAGTTCGCCTTCAACTACAGCGGCTCGTCCAAATTCCCCAAGGGGAAGCGGTGGGGGTTCTTCCCCTATACTTCGGCGGGATGGCGCATCTCGGAGGAGGAATTTTTCAAGGGGATTTTTCCTGCGGTGTCGAACCTGAAGGTGAGGGCGTCGTGGGGACAGATGGGTGACGACGGGGCAGCGTCCTTCCAGTTCCTGACAGGGTATAACTATCCCGACAGGAATTATGTGATTGACGGCCAGGTAATACCGGGCCTCGGGTTCAGGGGAATGCCCAATGCCAATATCACATGGTACACGGTCACCACGAAGAATGCGGGGCTCGACTTCGATATCAGCAACGGGCTGGTATATATGCAGTTCGACCTTTTCAGGCGCGACCGTACCGGGCTGCTGGCCACACGCGCGCTGACGATCCCGAGGACGGTCGGGGCGAGCTTACCGCAGGAGAACCTGAACGAGGATATGCGACGGGGATTCGAACTGGTACTGGGGCATGCCAAGCGGACGGGTGAGCTGAAGTATGATATCTCGGGGAATTTCACCTTCACGAGGGGCAAGCCGGTGTATGTGGAGAGGAATCCGGATGCCAACAGCTACCTCAACTGGCGGAGTAACCCGGTCGGCCGCAGGGATAACCAGACATGGGGTTACCGCTATATCGGCCAGTTCCAGTCGATGGAGGAGGTGCTTTCCTCTCCCATCCAGGACGGGCAGGGTAACAGGACGCTCCGTCCGGGCGACCTGAAATACGAGGATGTGAACCGGGACGGCATCATCAGTTCGCTCGACGAGGTGCCGATTGCCCGGAGCCATATCCCTGAAATCAACTACGGGTTGAATGTCAACGCGTCGTGGAAGCAATTCGACCTGAACCTGCTTTTCCAGGGAGCGGCGAATTTCAATTTCCAGTATATAGAACAGATGAGGGCGCCCCTGCCGTGGGGACGGAACAGCCTGAGCCAGTTCATGGACCGGTGGCATCACGAGGATATCTATGACGTGAACAGCCCGTGGGTTCCGGGGCGGTTTCCGGCTACCAACTATCCTCCGTCCAACAACTGGAATTCGGAGTTCTGGTGGCCCGACGCGTCGTACCTGAGGCTGAAGAACGTGGAGTTGGGATACAGCATTCCGCAGGGTATCCTGGCCAAGACGGGCATCGGGGGCGCGAGGATCTTCGTGAGCGGGTTCAACCTGTTCACATGGACGAAAATTAAATATATCGATCCGGAACAGGACCCGAACACCTATAACTATCTCTACCCGTTGATGAAGAATTACAATATGGGTATCAATGTCACATTCTAAATCAAGATGAAAATGAAGACAACTATCAATATAACCGGGATGATTATCCTGCTGGCCGGTGCGGTACTTTCCGGTTCGTGTGACAGCCGGCTGGATATCGCCCCCATCAATATCCTGACCGAAGAGCAGATTTTCCGGGACGAATCGGCCATCGACGCCTATATGGTCAGCCTGTACGACCGGTTGCCGATGGAAGACCTCACCTTCCGTACCGGGGCAAACAATTATCTGGCGCATAATACCGATGAGGTGATGCATCATTTCACCGATGAGAAGAGCAGTATCGCCGACGGTACCCAGACCCAGTGGTGGGGGTACGACAACGTGCGGGTGATGAACGACCTGATGGAGAAACTTCCCGGTTCGGTATTGGGCGAGACGAAGAGGAAACAGGTGCTGGGTGAGGCCTACTTTATCCGCTCCTATTATTATTTCGCCATGGTAAAGCGGTATGGCGGCATCCCCATCATCAGGCATGTGCAGAATTTCAGCGGCAACAACATGGCAGAGCTGCAGGTTCCCCGGGACAAGCATGAGGAGGTGTACGATTTTATCGCCAACGACCTGGACAGTGCCGCCCTGCTGCTGGGCGAGACCAATGCGAAGGGACGTGTCAACCGGTATGCCGCCCTCGCGCTCAAGTCGCGGGTGATGCTCTATGCCGCGTCGGAGGCGAAGAACGCAAGTGTCCAGCTCGACGGGCTGATCGGCATTCCTCCGGCAAGTGCCGGGAAGTACTGGCAGGCGGCGTATGATGCGGCAGCAGCGGTCATCGCTTCGGGAAGATATGAACTGTACAACAAGTATCCGACGGACAAGGCGACCAATTTCCAGATGCTGTTCCTCGATGAAAGCAACCCGGAAGCCATCTTTACGAAATACTATTCCTATCCCGACAAGGGGCATTTCTACGACCTGCTGGTGCTTCCTTTCGGGGTGAGGGGGCCCGAGGGATACGGGTCGAATATGGCTCCGACGCTGGAATGCGTGGAGCAGTTCGAATATATCGACGGCTCACCGGGCACGTTAAGGATCACGGACAGTGAGGGGAATCCCATCTATTATGCCGATCCTGTCGACCTGTTCAAGGAGAAGGATCCCCGTTGCGTGGCGTCGGTCATCGTGCCTTTCAGCGACTGGCAGGGAACGGCCATCGATGTGCAGGCGGGGATATACGACCTTGGCCAGAAGTATGAAGCGGGGGATTACAGCGCGATGTATAACGTGGAGACCCATCAGCCCGATAACGAGAACGGGACACTCCATATTGTCGGGTTGAACGGTTTTGGCGGGAACGAGAAGACCCAGACCGGGTTTTATGTCCGGAAATACCTGGATGTGAACCTGCCACGGTCGAGGGCTACCCAGACGGGGTCGGACCAGGCTTGGATCGACCTGAGGTATGGCGAGGTGCTGTTGAATTATGCCGAAGCGGCTTTTGAACTGGGTCGGGTGGAAGACGCGAAGTGGGCGGTCAATGCCATCCGCGAGCGTGCCGGGATCAGGCTTCTTGAGGATCAGGAAGTCACCCTGGAGCGGGTCCGGCATGAGCGGATCGTGGAACTGGCTTTTGAGAACCACCGATGGTGGGATTACCGTAGATGGAGAATGTCTGATAATATATTGAACAACACCCGGTTCCATGCCCTGAAGCCCTATTATGATGTGCAGGCGGATGCGTACCGGTTCGAGACGGGAATCGCGGGCCGTTTTCCAAAGACTTTTCCCGTAAGGGCTTATTATGAACGGATCGATCCGGGGGAAATTACACGGAATCCCAGGATTATCCAGAATCCGAATTATTGATTTCT
Organism: Proteiniphilum sp.; assembly: GCF_034927365.1. Taxonomy (GTDB): domain Bacteria; phylum Bacteroidota; class Bacteroidia; order Bacteroidales; family Dysgonomonadaceae; genus Proteiniphilum. The sequence goes on from NZ_JAYFQD010000009.1 coordinate 228,709, forward strand.
CAAGTTTTATAAGTAGGGTGTATGCAACTAAATCTTGCGTCGGACGATATTTTATGACCCATTACAGTTCTTGCTTGCTAAAAGAGTAGAAACTCGCTTCGCTCAAACAACTACTCTTTTTGCGCTCGCTTCGAACTATGGGTCCCCATAAAATATCTGAATGCCTCCGCTTTAGTTGCATACATTCCAAATATTCACGTGAATTAACTATAAAAGATTACTTCGATGAAATATAAAAAGATATTATTCCTTTTGCCCTTTACGTTGCTTCTTGCGGCATGTGAAATTGATAACTACGATGAACCGGATGGAGGGATCTACGGGACGCTGACGGACAACATAACGAACGAGCCGTTGCAATCGGAACAGCCGAACGGGTTTAACATCAAGTTATTCGAAAGGGGAGGCCGGATCAATTCTCCCATTACCTTTTCTGGCAAACCCGACGGGAGTTTCGAGAATGCATGGATCTTCCGGAATGAATACAAGGTGCTTCCCACGGAAGGCGCCTTTTTCGCGGTCGACACCGTCACGGTAAACGTGGGAGCACGTACGGAGGTGAATTTCACGGTAACGCCTTTCCTGGCTGTCGTAGGTGCTTCGGTGCAGCCCTCGGCGGGGAAGGTCACCGCAAGTTACGGCATCGCACGGTCGAGGGTAGGCGATAAGATTATCGAACGAAAGACGCTCGTATCCAAAATACCGACGGTGAACAATGCCATATATAACTGGAAGAAGGATACCAACGTGTCGGGAATAGCCGATGAAGATCTTCTGGAAGGTTCGTTTACCGATGAAGTTACGGGATTACCCGCCGGGAAATATTACGTCCGTATTGCGGTCGCGACCAATAATGCCCTGAAAAGGTATAATTACAGTAAGGTTTTTGAAGTGGTGGTACCATGATGAAGAACCAAGATCCAAGAGCCAAGAATCAAGACGGGAAATTAGGGATTCAAGAGCCAAGACGGGAGATTGAGGATCCAAGAAATAAGACTGGAGATTCAAGATCCAAGTACCAAGATGGGAGATTCAGGATTTTTTGTCTTGGTTCCTGATTCTAAAAGTCTTGGTTCTAAGATATTTCATATATCGGCTAAGGAAAATAATAATTACATGAGAAAGATCAACTATTTTTTGTTTGTGTTTATCCTGCTTTTGTGCACTGTTCCGGCAAAAGCGCAGATTGTTTCGGGGAGTTCCGGTTCGGCGATCGAAGAATATGCCGTAAAGGAACTTCAACGGTATATCTATCAGATATCCGGAGAATGGCTACAGATCATTCCTGATTCGGTTGCCTGTGATGATCCCGTGTTTATTGTCGGTACTCCGGCAAGTAACCGGCTTATTGCGGAGTTGGATACAAAGGGGACGATCCGGTTGCCCGATGCTAATGATACGCCGGCTGAGGAACAGGGATATATCCTCAAAACCATGGAAGGAGATGGAAAGCCCAGCCTGATCATTGCCGGGCAGAGTGATGTCGGGGTTCTGTACGGCGTGTATGGCCTGCTGCAGGATCATTACCGGATCGGCTTTTATTTCAGCGGCGATGTCCTTCCCGATAAAAAGCAGGCTTTCTGGCTGCCGGTAGTGGATGAACAGAAAATCCCTTCGATGTATATCCGGGGATTCCTGCCGTGGACCAATTTCCCACAGTCCGCCACTTCCTATTCGTGGAACGATTGGAAATATATCATTGACCAGGCGGCCAAGATGCGGATGAACTTTATCCTTGTCCACAATTACAACGGCGAACTGGGACACAATGAGCCGTTCCATAACTTTGCCTACAGGGGATATTTGTCGAGGGTATGGATGCCGACGGCCGGTACGGGCCATAAATGGAGTTCGCCCGGCTGGGATGTGAACGAGTACCTGTTCGGTGCATCGTCTTTTTTTGATGACTATGATTTCGGATCGGAATGTGCCCTGCACAATGAAAACCTGTCCAACAAAGAGGTCTTCAGGAAAGGGGTATCGCTCTTTCAGAAGGTCATTGCCTATGCCCATTCGCGGGGCGTAAAAATGGGACTCGGACTGGATATCGACCTGATCATGCCGGAGTATAACACTACCGCCGACGATCCCGAGGTGATTGCCGCACGTGTAGACCAGGTCGTGACCGATTATCCCGATCTCGATTACCTCTTTTGTTTCCAGTCGGAGAACGTGGGGAAGGACAGCCTCTTTTACAATGCCTGGAAAAAGATCTTCGACGGGTTTTATGAGGGTGTGAAGAAGGGGAGTCCCCATACCCGTGTGGCTGTTTCGGGATGGGGATTGGATCCTGTTGCAGTAGAATCCTTGCCCGCCGATGTGATTTGTGCTCCCATCGCACCTTATTCGGCCGAGTTCGAGAACGGCCATATCTACGGTGACCGGGAGTACTGGGGTTGTCCGTGGCTGGAACGGGATATCAAGAGTTCGCAGTATTATTACCCGTACGGGATCGATCTCTCGGGAACCGTCGAGAGCTACAGGAATAGGGCCTCGAATATGAAAGGTTTCTTTGCCCTTACCTGGCGGCTGACCGATGCCATTGAACCCCGGATGGAATATATCAGCAGGGCGCCATGGGATGATACGATCACTTCATCCGAACAGGTCTACCACCGGTATGCCGTGCTGAATTACGGTCCCGATGCGGCAGACGAGATCACGGCAATTATCAACGGGAACGAGCCTTTCGCCAGTGATTTCGGCGAATGTGAACCGACCAGACCCTTTCTGCCCGACAGTACCGGTAAGGCGGAGCTGGTCAAAGCGGAAGAGCAACTTGCGGTGATCGACCGGCTGATCCACAATACGGATTCTCCCTCTGCACGTTATCGGCTGAACCTCCTGCGTTGCCGGATTGCCGCGGCAAGGGACCATATCCTGTTGAACGAGCATTTCGATCACTATTCTTTGGAAGAGCTGACGGCTACCATGCGGTCATGGGTGGAGAATTTCATGTATAGGGTGACCGATATACCCACACTGGGAAATATCGTCAGCATACAAAACCGTTTTGTCAGGAATAATTACTTGCCCAGAGAAAAGGAACTTCGTGAGAAACAAGGGGTGGGGGACTCTCATTCCTTACAGACGTTGAAAAGTGCTTCCGGTGTGCAGGGGTTAAAATTTGCTACCGAAAACAGATCACCACGGATCACAAGTATCTCGCCTCCGGTGTCGCATCCAAAAGGACAACCGCTATCCATTAAAATCTCCCTGCTGGATGACAATGACTACGAGGACCTTTCCGCAACTTTCTATTATCGCAAGCCCGGATCATCATCAGCATGGACGAAACTGGCCATGACCCGGAAAGTAAAAAGCACTTTTACCGTTGATCTGCCGGGAGAATGGATCACCGAAGAGGGGATTGAGTATTATTTTCAGGCGACGGACGGCGAGAATGTATCCGTTTTTCCGGTAACCGCACCGCACATGAACCTGAGTCTCGTCACTTACCAGTCGGAGAATCAGTACCGCCCGTTTGAGATGCAGTATTACCCGTCTGAGAAGCGATATAACAGCACGGCCGTTGATTTTCACGATCAGTAAAGTCAACCGTCGAATATAATTTCCATCGATTATTCAAACTAAATTTTCACATCTGTCATGAAAAGATATAAATCAAATTTTCCGCTCTTACTGTTAGTATGTTTACTATTTTCGGGGTGTCGACCTCAACCGGACAGCCCTTTTTCACGAATCGTCTGTGCAGATCAGGATAATACTCCTGTATCCTATGCCTGTACCGATCTTCGGCGTTATATCTGCCAGATGACCGGAAAGGTTCCTGCCGGCGAATCCCTTTCGAAGTGGGAAAGATCGTATAAGCCGGCCATCGTGATTATGGATAAGGCAACATTCAACCGATATCTTTCTCCGGAAGAGGAAGAGTCTTTGGATGAACTGGGAGAAGAGGGATTTGCCATCAAAAAGATCGTGAAGGACGGCAAAGAATCGATCTTGCTATGTGCCGAAACTCCTTTGGGAAAGGTGAATGCCATCTATGGCCTTCTGAAGGAACTGGGCTGTGAGTTCAGGCTGGGAAGCGAATATGTGCCGTCCTCCCTTTCTACTGCTTCTACTGCCCTCCCCGACAGTCTACTTGTCCGGAAGCCGGCATTCTCGACCCGGGGCGTTTTGCCGTGGTACAATTTTTTCAACAGCCCGACAAGCTGGGATCCTGTCGATCACCGGGCGTTTATCGATCAACTGATCCGGAGCGGTGCAAATACCCTCACTTTCCATACGTACGATACCGAACCGTTCGGAGGATACGAAGAGGAGGGCGTCATGAAACAGTCCAAGCCATTGAAGAATTCCGGGGAAGGTACCTGGGGCACCAATCCGATGAGCACCGGTGAGTTTTTGTATGGAACCGGGAGATTATATGACACCGAATATTTCGGGGCAGCGAGCACAAACGCCGGTCTGTGCAGGGATGAACAGATAAAACGGGAGAAAGAGATCCTAAGGGATGCTTTCTACTATGCCAAATCACGGGGATTAAGGACCGCTTTCGGTTTTTCGGCTACCGGAGACCCTACCATCCGGGAAGACCGGGATCGGTTTATCAGACAGCTTACAAACGTCGTGGAATTCTATGATTGCCTGGATTATGTCGTCCTGTGGCAGGAGGAGACGAAAGGGGCGCAGGGACATCCGTTGCAATATGACACCCATATCCTTGCCCAGGCGAGGGATCCGCAGAGCAAAATCGTGCAATACGGGAAATACCGCAGGGATGTGTTCAAGCGGATCGTCGACGAGGCGAACGGGGTCAATCCCTTTTTCAAGCGGGACGAAGAGGGCAAGCTCTCGAGGGCGACCGAGGGTGCCCGTCTGGAGATGTACGGCAAACTGGCCCACCGGATATTGTCGCGTTATAAGGAGGCTCCCGGATTGGTGATTTCGGGGTGGGGTGGTGAGACGTATCTGGTCTCTGCCGAGTATTACGACGGGCTGGATACGCTGCTGCCCGGAGAAGTCGTCTTTTCCTCACTCGATCATATCGTCCCGCAGCCAAAGATAGATGAAGCGTACGCCATTCTTCCTCCCGAAAGGCAAAGGTGGCCTGTCCCCTGGCTGGAAAACGATGGCGACCAGTGGCATCCACAACCTCATGTCCATCTTTATGAGAAGACAGCGAGGAACCTGCTTCAAAGCGGAAGCCAGGGTTTTCTGGCCATTCACTGGAGAACCCGGGAAGTGGAAATGAATTACGGTTACCTGGTCGATTTTGCCTGGGATACCACCCTGACAGCCCAGAAATATTTTCATCAATTTGCGAAAAAATATGCGGATGCCGGTCTCTCCGAAGAGGTGGAAGAGATCATGACAGAATTGGATCAGATGGGGTACAGGTGGGTCGGCGGCCGGGGTCAGAATGAGTGCGCCCGCTTTACATGGGGACCGGGAAGCAAGGAGAAACGGTTCAAACTACAGGAAATAAAAGAGCGGATCGATGACCTGCTACCAAAAGCAAAAGAGGGGAAGGAATACCTGGAGTGGACAAGCGACCGTATCCAATGGGTGCTGGATTATCAAATGGCCGAGACCAGAGGAGCCCGGGCAAAGGAACTATTCAATGAGGCAAAGTCGGCAACAGGAGAACAACACCACCACCTTGCCACAGAAGTAGTGAAATTGCTATCCGGGGATGAACTGGCCAAAGCCATGCAAAGCTATGCCAAACGGATAACGACAAGGGGCGAATATGGCGTGCTGGCCACAATCAACACCAAGGCGGGAGTAGACTGGACCGGAATGCTGGAGGAAGCACGGGAGATGACAGGTATAAGTGACGAGGATTCTTTGGTAACAGGCACTATCGATCGTCCGGTGGAGAACGGCTTTGCAGACAAGATTATTGTACCCCGTCTTTATGGATCCGTCAGCGAGGGGAAAGATTTCCGTATCGATGCGATTGTATTGGGTGGAGGGGAGGCCGTTTTACACTACAGGACGCCGGGTAAAAAGAAATGGGAGACGCAGGTAATGGATACCCGGAACGGATGGTGCCGGTCCGCTACCATTCCCGCGGAAAAGATAAAAGCACCGGCGCTGGAATACCGGATTGTAGTAGAGAAAGAAGATGAGATGAACGTCATTTACGGTCCGAAGATGATTTCTATATTTAGTGATCAACCCCTGCAAGGTAAAATAGCTCCCAAAGAGACAGTTTCGGGTGCCATCCCGAATCAAATCCGGATTTCATTTGAAAAGGGGATGGAGCTGCTGAAGTGGAATGATATAATACAAGCCGATTTTTATGAGGTGCTGATTGACGGTCAACCCCTGATAGAAACCCCGGTCAACTTTTTCCCGCTGACAGAAAAACTCCGTGAAGGACAAAAGATTGGTATCAGAGCCATCAAAGGTAAGGAGGTAATCGCAGAGTTTAGTTCTGTAGTATCCCACACACCACAATGAAAAATAAAGCGATCCTATGAATAGTTTCTGAGATAATGATTGACATGAAAACTTCAACTGTATGTTATTGTAATTCCAATAATTATATCTACTTTTGACAGGTATTTGATAACAGTTTATATAAAAAGAAAATGGACAAAGACACAAACAAGTGTGGTCATCATTATTCTTCCCGTGGAGCGGGTGGAGGCGCTGTTTATTGCTTAGGGATGATCGGGGCAGCAGTGTATTTCATTATACAGGCTACCTCTTTCTGGACCGGTGTGGTCGGATTCCTGAAAGCCCTTGTATGGCCGGCATTTCTGGTCTATGAAGCTTTCAAAGCTTTAGGCGCTTAAAAGAGAGACGTTCTTGCGGCTTCTTCACTTTATCCTCCTTGCAATAATTTTGCAGGGAGGAGTACTTGGTTGTGCTGTTGCAGAATTTTCTGAATAATCCGGATTTTATCCAATCATATTTTTGCTACTTCAATCTTATACTTTTTACCTTTCATCTTTTCATCCCTGATATTCGTCAGCAGCGTTTTTACGGCAGATGCACGGACAGCAACAAAAGAGATAAAATCCTTTACTTCGATCAGTCCCAGATCTGATTTATCGAGTTTCCCTTTTTGCAAGAAGAAGCCGACAATATCACTTTTATTCAGCTTATTCTTCTTGCCTCCGCTCACATAAATCGTTTGGTATTGGGGAGGATTGGGTAAGGGTTTTCCTGCTGAGACCGGTAAGATCTCCAAATTGTCGGAAATATAATCCGGCAGTATATCTTCTTTGAATTGTATAATATAGGCAGTTCCTGAAGCGTGCATCCGCGCCGTACGTCCGTTACGGTGGACGAATTCACTCTCCTTGGCCGGAAGATGATAATGGATTACATGGTTCATCTCCGGGATATCCAATCCCCTGGCTGCCAGATCGGTGGTGACCAGGTAATCCAGACTTCCGTTTCTGAACCGGACGAGGATCCTCTCCCTGTCGTCCTGATCCATGCCTCCATGGTAATATCCGGTCAGTATACCTTTCCTGTTCAACAAATCGCTGATACGTTCCGTGACTTCCCTGTGATTACAGAAGATCAAAGCCGGTTCGGAATTGAGGGAACAGATAAGATGAAACAGAGTGTCGATCTTGTCCTTTTCCGGAGACAAGACAAGTTTGAATGAAAGCGCCTCGTTTTTCTCTTCTTCGGTATAATCAAGCGTCACAGGCGATTCCATCTTTACAAAATCCGGAATCTCTATATCGGATGTGGCAGAAAGCAGGATTCTCTTTTGGATACGCGGCAGTTGGCTGATGATGGTATTCATCTCCTCATGAAAACCCAACTGTAGTGATTTATCGAATTCATCTAGTACCAGCGTCTTGATGGCACCGGTATCGAACGATTTCCTTTCCAGATGGTCGGTCAACCGTCCCGGTGTCCCGATCAACAAAGCGGGAGGAGTGCTCAGGTTTTTCAGCTCGGTATCGATAGAATGTCCGCCATAACAGACATTCACCTTGAATTTCGTCCCCATCTTTTTCCATACCTGCTCTATCTGAAGCGCCAATTCCCTTGAGGGTACGACGATCAGGCATTGTACCTTTGCGATATTTTCATCCAGTAATTGAAGCACAGGGAGGAGAAAAGCAAGCGTCTTTCCCGAACCGGTAGGAGATAGTAACAATACATTCCGTTCTTTGATTATTGCATGCCGAGCTGCCACCTGCATCCCGTTCAGGCTGTCGATTCCCAGATTCGATAATATGGTTTTATTTTGATCTTCTGCTTTCATGTCACAAAGATACGAGTTATCAAGGAATCCTCGACAGCTGATTTCGAGTCTGATTCTTCACTATCGTAGTATGTATTCATATAAAATTACAGTGCTATGCGGCTGTTGGAAAGTCAAAAGAATTACAATTTCCCTGTGATATCATAGATCTCCTTGATCTTTGCCAGTTCACCTTCAAAATCGAAATGGAGGTCGTGAAGCCGTGCGTCTTCGATATCGAACACCCATCCGGCCACCTTGGGATATCCATTTTTGTAGTAGGATTTCTGTACTTCTGCCATTTTTAATACGTTACGGCATTGTTCATAGGTGTTGATCTCCACAAAGCGCCGGTACCTGGCTTCCATATCTTCAATGGCGTTGAGTTCTGTCTGATGGAGCCGGTAGACATCCCGTATGCTGCGTAGCCAGGGATTAAGGATACCATAATCCAAATTCTGCATGGCCGCCTGAATACCCCCGCAGCCATAATGTCCACAGATAATGATATATTTTACTTTGAGATATTCCACTCCATAGTTAATCACTGAAAGCGCGCTCAGGTCAATGGCATTCACCATATTCGCAATATTACGATGGATGAAGACCTCACCCGGCTTTAATCCCATCACCTGATTCGGATGTACCCGGCTATCTGAACAACCGATATAGAGAAAATCAGGATGTTGTTCTGCAGCCAATAGCTCAAATAATCCCGGATTTTCTATTTTATTCTTTTCGATCCATTTACGGTTGGCTTCAAAAATCTGTTCATACTTTTCCTGATCGGACATATCTGTGAATTTAAAATAATATGCGTTTGTGGGTTCCCCCGTTAAGAATATTCCACAGGGAGCTGTTTCTTTTCGTACTATTTAACAAAATAGTACTGTTATTTGTTGCAGATGGAGCTTATATAATTTTATTTCCTGGCGATTTACAAATGAAAAAATAATGTTACTTTTGCTATAGTTTTTTATCCCGTTTTTTAAGGAGATAACTCCCAGCTATGATGAAATTTCAATAAATAATCCGAAAGATATTATTTCAACATATTTTTATTCTTAATTAAAATTACAATCATGACTGTAATGAAAACACCAGGGGTTTATATCGTTGAAAAAAATACATTCCCCAATTCTGTAGTAGAAGTTGCAACCGCTGTCCCTGCATTTATCGGGTACACGGAATTTGCAAAGAATGGCACTGAAGACATAACAGGTAAACCTTGGCGTATTACTTCTATGGCCGAGTTCCATGCCTATTTTGGAGGAGCTCCGATTCCCAAGTTTTCAATCTTAACAAATACAATTCACGACTACACAGGTATAAAATATACTGCTAAACATACATTATACTATCAAATGCGTTTTTTCTTTGCTAATGGAGGAGGAGCGTGTTACATTGTGTCAGTGGGTTCTTATAACGATGATCTTCATTCCGACCAGTTTATCAAAGGAATTGAAACATTGCTCAAAGAGCAAGAACCTACAATGTTGGTGGTTCCAGAGGCTGTGAATCTGGGGGATGCTGCCTGCAAGAATGTACAGGAAGCCATGTTGAAGCATTGCGGTTGCGATACTTTGAGCCGTTTTGCTATTTTAGATGTTTGGAATGGAAACAAAGATAAAGGAGATCCGGAGGCAGGTGATGTTATTACAAAGTTCAGGGACTCAATAGGAAACAATTATTTAAATTTTGGTGCTGCTTATTATCCCTGGTTAAACACGTCCATTCTACAAGATTCGGATATTACCCTGGCTAATTTCGATGAAACTTCATTGAAGTCTCTTGAGAATATCTTGATTAATCAATTAAACAACGACCTTTCACTAAAAACAGACAGAAAAGAAGAACTCAAAAACAAATATGCTGAGTTGAATGCAAAGGAATGTGATAAAACAGAATTACATAAAACCTTGTATGCTACCAGTGCTATCTATCATAATATTGTAAAAGATGCTTTGTTTCAGGTAAATTGTCTTCCGGTTTCTGCTGCTATGGCTGGTATTTATACGATGGTTGACAATACACGAGGAGTATGGAAAGCCCCTGCCAATGTGAGCATTGCCAATGTGGTAAGTCCTGCGGTTAATCTGGCTAACGCAGATCAGGAGGATTTAAATGTACCTGTGAACGGGAAAGCGATAAATGCTATTCGCTCATTTGTAGGAGAAGGAATCATGGTGTGGGGAGCACGTACACTTGACGGAAACTCGTTGGATTGGCGCTATATCAATGTGCGTCGCACAATGATTATGCTTGAAGAATCGGTAAAAAATGCGACTCGGGCTTATGTATTTGAACTCAATGTGGCTAATACCTGGGTTAATATCAAAAGTATGATATCAAATTTCCTGAACGGTATTTGGAAACGAGGCGGTTTGGCTGGTAGTTCACCCGAAGATGCGTATAATGTCCATGTTGGCTTAGGAGAAACGATGACTCCTGAAGATATTTTAGAAGGAATTATGCGTGTAACGGTTCTGGTCGCTGTTGCTCGTCCGGCCGAGTTCATCGAAATCACATTCCAACAACAAATGCAAAAAAGCTAATTAAATTTTTAATTTTCAATATCTAAGGCATTAAAATCTACATTTTATTTTCAATAAATATTAGGAGATAATCATTCAAAAGCAAAACTTTTTTTCAAAAATACTTTATGTTTTGTCTTGTTTATTATCTTTTCCTTTGATTCTGTGTAAGCCAGAATGTGCCATCTTCGAATTGGACTTGCATGTTCACATGCCCGTCAGGAGTAGGGTAAAATATCTATCGACAATTTTTGTAGATATGTTTGAACCAACTGAACTAAAATTCCCCTTTTATAAGCTTCTCTACTAATTTGCGGCTTTTCCATTTTTTTACATCTCTTTCCCGTTGTCCGGCTAATGCTTTTGTTTCAAAGTTTTCCGTATACATAATGATCCAATCACTCGCCCGACCGGTAAACCCTTTATGGTTTGAATTATGCCTTCTCAATCGCTCATTGATATCATCACCGGTTGAACCAATGTAGTATCTATCTAATTTTTCAGAGTAATAGGATGTAAAACTTGCACATAACAAAAAAGGTTGCCAAATTTTATTGACAACCTTCGTGGGCGTTGACGGAACTTGTTCAATCAAACGAAACCCTGTATAATCAATGTGTTAACTATTAGGTGCTTTTCTTCACACACAGATTGCACACATTTTTTTGAGGCGAAATAGATGCGAATAAACCGCTTTAACTATGATGCAAAAGTAGCTATTTTTCTGATATTTACAAGCGAAATTTCAGAAAATATTCACAGTCTTTTTCAATCTTCCGGTTTGTCCTGTTTCCCTTCAAGACGCTTTATCTCCTCATCGAAATCGGATTCAAACAGACGGTCTTGTACGATACGGTATTTTTCAAATTCACTTTCTGCAAAATCCTTTGCCATCAGGGCAGTAACTTTTCCGCTGTTTTGCAATATTTCCCGGTCATCGGCTTCCAAGAACCTGTCAAGGCGTTTTGCCCAATCTTCCATTGTCATGGGAATATGCCTTCTTGCTCGGTCTTCCGCCAAATCCAGATAAGCATTGACAATACGTCCCAACGATTCCAGTTCGGTTTCAGTTAGGTAGTTTTTTGCAATGGAGACATCGGTTTTCACTATTTTGCCGTCGGGGCTTTTCTCCCACGAAGTCAATCCCATGTATTCTTTCTCTGCGTTGGCTCTCGAAAGAATGAGTTCGGCTGCGGTATGACCGTGTACAGCGTAATGCAACTTGTTTTGGACTTTGGCGAAGAACTCTTTTGTAGTAACAGCATCTTTGTTGTAATCCATTGCCGTGGCATAAATATCCGTTATTTTTTGATAGAAGCGACGCTCACTCAATCGGATTTCCCGGATCTCGGCAAGTAGGTGTTCAAAATAATCCTCATTGAGGAATGTCCCGTTTTCCATGCGTTTTTTGTCGATAATATAACCACGGATGGCATAATCACGCAAAACGGATGTCGCCCACTGACGAAACTGTGTTGCTCTTTGGGAATTTACACGATAACCGACTGAAATGATGGTGTCGAGGTTATAAAATTCAATATCACGGGTAACTTGTCTATTACCTTCGGTTTGAACTTGTGCAATTTTTGCACAAGTTGCTTCTTTTATCAATTCACCTTCCTGATAAATATTTGCCAGATGCTTGGTAATAACACTTCTATCTACGTCAAATAATGTGGCAATAAGTTTTTGAGTAAGCCAAACCGTATTATCTTGAATGCGCACTTCGATGGTATCTCCACCCGATTGAGAAGTAAATACCAAAAATTCGGCGGTGCTATTGCGGATTTGAAATTTCTTTTTTTTAGTCATACTTATACTATTTTTTTATCCATTTATTAATAATAAATAGCCCAATTATCATGACGACAATTATTAATATTTTCCATATCCAATTGAAGTCTATTATACTTCTCCCCTTCCTTAGACAGTTATTACTCTCAATTAAGTTAGTTTCTCGGGACCGCCCCGCGGGGCGGTCCCGAGAAACGAAGCGGCCGCCC
>NZ_JAYFQD010000023.1:0-60741 GCF_034927365.1 Proteiniphilum sp.
CAAATACTTATGCAGATATAGGGATTGTATTTAGAAAATGAAAGAAAAAGGAGATGTATATTTATACATTATCAGAATCTAACGATGAAAAAAATCCTATAAGATCAATGAAATTTTTTGCTCGTTAATGAACAATTATTACCTTTGCATATAGATAACAGAGTTATTTGAAAGCATGAAAAACTAAGTGTGTATCAACACTTATTTATTTACTTATCCGTTGCCCATTTAATGTGAAATTTTCTTATGTTGCTGAAAGTCAGTTAAATTTCCCCAGACTGCAACAATAGTAATAAAAAACAGTTATTTTTGTGATTGATATCTATATAATAATAAACAGAATGAAGATTATTTATACCGTTATATTGTTTTTCTTTGCTTATGCACTTTCGGCACAAACGCTGGATTATATGGGATGGATAGAGCGTTCAGCAAGCCATATAGAACAAAACAGGCTCGATAGTGCTGCTGTGGCGCTTCAAAAGGCAATGGCGCTTGAACCGGCAAACGAGAAGAATCCGGTCTTATTGCTCACCCTCGGAAAACTGCAACGGCAACTGGGACATTACGACGATGCATATATTTCGTTCACCGCTTGCATGGCGAATGACCCTTCTCCCGCTCTGGCACTACATAACCGGGCTTCCCTCCTATGCGATATGGAGAGATTTGATGAAGCAATGGAAGATTATAACACCCTTATCCGTGACTATCCGGAGGATGTGGAGGCTTATTACCGCAGAGGGATACTTTTCCTCGAAAGGAATGATAGAAGTAAGGCCGAGACTGATTTCAAGGCTTCAGAATTAATAGATCCGGATAATATGTACACGAAACTAAGCAAGGCTTTACTTTACAAATTGGATGATAATTGGGCGGCGGCAGAGCAGGTATATACCGGATTGATACAATCTTCTACATCGGTTGATCCCAGTTTTTATATGAACCGTGCGGAATGTTACGTGAACAGTGACCAGATGTTTAAGGCTTCGGCTGATTTGCGTGCAGTGGAAGGATCACAGAAGGAAAATCCCTATTTCTATATTCTTCGTGGGCGTGTTCGTCTTGCACAATTTGATAAAGTAGCAGCCCGCGCTGATTTCCGGAAAGCCAAAGAGTTAGGGTATGATGCCGATATTACAGATGGCTGGCTGAAAAAGACAGAGAAAAAATAAAATAATCGTATGAAATGGATTAATAGGAATGATAGCCAGGCCAATTACGAAGATCGCAGGGGGAGAGGCCGGGGGAGACGAAACGCTGCCATTGGTGGAGTAGGCGCGATCGTCATTGCACTGATCGCTTTGCTGTTAGGTCAGGATCCTTTTCAGGCTTTAAATATGGTAAACAGCATTGCTCCCGGGGAATCGACAGAGATGGTAGATCCATCCAGGGTGAATGAAAACGAAGAACTGAAGGTTTTTACACTGGGTGTTTTTAACAGTGCCAATGACGTGTGGGCGCAAATCTTCAAGACGCAATTGAATAGAGAATATATACGTCCGACTTTGGTTACATTTACAGATGCTACAGTCTCGGGATGTGGAGGTGCAACGGAAGCAGTAGGCCCTTTCTATTGTCCGGCAGATCAAAAGATGTATATCGATCTTAACTTTTTTCATCAGTTAAGGACCGATTTCAGGGCAGAGGGAGATCTGGCCATAGCTTATGTGACAGCTCATGAGGTGGGGCATCATGTACAGAAGTTGTTAGGGATAATCGATCAGATGAATCAATACCGGGGAAAGATCAGCGAGATAGAATTCAATAAGTTGAATGTGAAATTGGAGTTACAGGCCGATTTTCTGGCAGGGGTATGGGTTTATCATGCACAGCGGATGAACATGATCCGGCTTGAAGCGGGTGATCTGGAGTCAGCGATCAGCGCGACAACGGCGGTAGGCGATGATACTATCCAGAAGCGTTCGAGAGGCTATACTGTTCCCGACTCGTTTACGCACGGCACTTCCGCACAACGTACTTACTGGTTCAGGAAGGGGATGCAGACAGGAGATATCAGTCAGGGAGACACTTTTAACGATCCCAGTTTGCAATAGTTGGATTTTTTTGTTATTTTTGAGACTTACTATAAGTAATATAGTAGATGAGTATTAAACTTTTGAATTAAACCATATTTATTATGAATTATTTGAATACCAGTGAAGAGAAGCAGGGAAGCCGATTTTTTTCAAAAAAACATCCTACGGGTATAATGCTTTTGTATTTTGTATTATTTTCTCTTTTTGCTTCCTGTTCCGACAAACCGGAGATTCAATTGTCTTCTGAGGCTCAACTCCAATCGTTTTTCTTCAGCGCGACAATCAATAAAGATTTAGAAAGTGTAGTTTCGGGCAAGATTTCCGGATCAAATATTACAGCTACGATACCTTACGGTGTATCACCTGGTGGACTGATCGCTACATTTAGCTATTCAGGTGAATCGGTGAAAGTGGGAAATATAGAACAGAAAAGTGGTGAGACAAAAAATAATTTCAGTCATCCCGTAGTCTATAGTGTTTATGCAGAAGATGGGACAAAAAATAATTATACTGTCACCGTACTTATAGGTGAAGCACCTGACCCCAAATTGGAGTTATTCAGTTTCACTCCCGAGTTCAATGAAGGGCTGGAGGCTATTGTCACCGGTAAAATAACTGGATCGGATATCTCTCTTTTTGTTCCTTACAGTATATCTGCCGACGCTTTAGTCGCTACATTCAGTTACGTTGGTAATTCGGTAAAGGTGGGAAATAAGGAACAGACCAGTAATGTTACTCCAAATAATTTCAGTGAACCAGTAGTTTACTCCATTTCCTCTGAAAATGGGAAGAAAATCGATTATACAGTAACTGTTACAAAGAATCAGTTGCGCATACCGAGAGTCTATATCAATACAGACGGAAAAGCTGAAATTAAGGATAAAGTGAATTACGTGACTTCTACGGTCAGGATTGAAGATCTTGATAAATATTATACCGATGACGTGACTTTTGAGGGTAGAGCAGGTGTAAGGGGACGTGGCAACTCTACCTGGGGAATGGAGAAGAAACCATACCGTATAAAGTTAGACAGCAAAGCCTCCTTATTGGGAATGAGCAACGATAAAGATTGGGCAGTGCTTGCCAATCATACGGACAAGACATTATTGAGAAATATCACTGCTTTTGAGATATCAAAGATTGCAGAAATGAGTTGGACTCCTACGTCCTATAGTGTTGATTTTTATCTGAATGATGAATACAAAGGTGTCTATGCATTGACCGAACATGTAAAGGTGTCAAAAGAAAGACTCAATATGGATCTGGTGAAATCGTCCGATAATTCGGGCGAAGCAGTGACCGGTGGTTATTTGCTCGAGTTGGATTTTCATTACGATGAACCCTATAAGTTCAAAACAGAAATAGCAAGGCTCCCCATCATGTTTAAAGATCCGGATGAACCTACTAACGACCAGTATAATTATGTAAAAGATTATTTTGATAAGGCTGATAGGGCTTTATACGGGGATGATTTCAAAGATACTGAAAAAGGATACCGAAAATACATTGATGTAGAGTCGTTTATCAATTACTATATTGTGCAGGAACTTGCCAAGAATGTAGATGGCAATATGAGGGGTAGTTGTTATCTGGCTATTCGCCGTAACGGGAAGATCGAAGCGCCTTTAGTCTGGGATTTTGATATCGCTTTTGGAAATGCTGACCACATCACATGGGAGCAAGGTGCTTCTTCCCGGGAATGGGACGGCTGGTATATTAAAACCTGTGCACCCTGGTTCGACCGTTTCTTTGAAGATCCTTATTTTGTATCGGAATTAAAAAAACGATGGAACGAGTTGAAACCGCAATTGGACGGTGTTCCCGATTTCATAAGAGAACATGCTGCTGCTTTACAGGATTCCCAAGCCAGGAACTTCAGCCCGAAGCCTTCCGGTGCCGGATGGAGTATTACAAAACCAGAATGGAACACAACTTTTATCAGGGGTTCTTATAAAGATGAAGTCAATTATCTTGTGAATTTTGTGGAAAAACGCCTGCAGTGGCTGGATACGAACATAAACGGTCTTTAATTAGACCTCCATGTTTGAGTTTCTGTTTTTTGCCTGAACGACAAACTACAAAACAGTTAAAAACAATTTTATAAAGACAGTGATAACAGTAAAATTGAATATTCCGACTTCTCAACCGAATCAATCATTGACGGAAAGAATAACTATTGGTAATCATATTAAATCAGGAGATGATAATACAAACCACAACAAATGGTTTTCGTCTAGATATGAAGCATATATTTACTCTGCTTTTCCTTTTTACTATCACCACCCCCCTGTTTTGTCAGGACAGAGGATACGAGACTTTTTATGAATATTCTATTGATAACACAAGGTCTGGTCTACTGCAAACGTGCGGACTCAAAGAGTTGCCATTGGAATATGATATGGTGGAACAACCTTATTTTGATTCTCGAAATTATCCCAAAGTCTTTTTGGCATCAAAACAAAACTCAGTTACGATATTGGATGAAAAATTAAATGTAATGCCCATAACAGGAATTATATCATGTAGCTGGAATGGCGGTAGTATTTTTGTAACCAACGAGGAAAATAAAAAAGGAGTTGTTGATTATGAGGGAAAACAAATAATCCCTTTGAAAGAGATCAAGGATAAATTTGACCTGGATAAACTCTCAAATGAAGATACTATTTTTGACTTCATACAAAAAGGAGAACTAAAAAAGAAAATAATTTATAATAGAATCTGGCAATGAAAAAAATAGTGATATTATTTTTTATTGGGTGGGTCACTTTAGTTTACGGTCAAAAAAACAAGGAATCGACTTTTGATATTGAAGACTTCAGTAAAAAAATGGAAGTTGCAGAATGGCTATATAAATATGATATGGTTGCTTGGTGGACTACAGACAGTGTGATGACCCAAGACAAAAAAGAAATAGAACGACTCGGACGCGAATGGTTTTGCTTTGAACAAGATAATAGCTGGCATGCTGTGTATGGAAAATATGAAGATAATCAGTTTGACCTGATTTTTCATTTTAAAGTTGATGACAAAGGGTTAATAACCAGAACAAACGAAGTAGTAGATACAACTTTGCTTCACAGATATTCAAGAGCACTACAGACAGCAAATAAGCAATTAATATCATTGCAAGATACTGTCAACGTGATATTTAATCAGTACATAAAAGAAAACGACGATAAAACATTTTCTGTCTGGATTTTTCCTGCCTTTCAATTGAACAACGTGGCTGTTTATGGAGGAGAGTTTATTTATACAATTGACCAGACAGGAAATCAGATACTTAAAGATAATGGTTATTTTCAGGGACAGTTTCGAGGTTTCACAGTTGATACACCAAGAGAAATATGGTTAGGCTATGGAGAGATAGAGAAACCAACTTTGGGTGCCATATTTTTTGCTTGGTATTACAAATCTTATTTTACGAAAATTGGAATTGACAACTCAAGAAGCACAAGTATATTATTTAAATCGGACAACAACTGGAATTGGGTACACATAGAGAAAGAACCTGAAAAGAAATGACAGGGCAAATCAAAATAAGATGAAATTCATAGCTGCGAAATTGTTATTTTTATTGCAGCGATTATTGAGTTAACTTATTGCAAATATGAAAAATGATGAATAAAAAGTTTCTATTTCAAATATTACTGTCAATTATTCTGATCGCCTGTGACCAGGAGAATGAATTTGAATATGCACTGATTCAGACTGGGGATGTTACAAGTATTGATAATACCGGCGCTACATTTCATGCGAAAATTTCAGATTTTGGTAAAACTGATATTTTAGAATATGGTTTTGTCTGGAATGATTCATCTAATCCGGATATTCATAATTCTGAGAAGTATGTGATCAAAGGTTCACCCTCGAATGAAATTATCAGCCAAAGAATTCATACAACACTGAAAGAAAACATAATCTACTCTGTGAGAGCATTTGTCAGGAATAGTAAATATATTACTTATGGGAAAGAAGTTCAGTTTACCAGTCTGGGGAGTTTGTCTCCGGATATAATTGATTTTTATCCCAAGACGGCTAATATTAATGACACTTTGTATATACTTGGCAGGAATTTTAGTTATAACAATAAAAGTAATGATGTCTTTTTTGGTCAGTTTCCATCCGAAATCATTCAATCGAGCCAGGACACTTTGATTGTCAGAATACCTGAAGGGCTAAACAAAGAAGTCTCGGACCTATCTGTTTCAATTCATCATAACAAATCAACAGCCACAGACTCATTCCGGCTCGTTATTCCGGTAGTGAACAGTATCAGTCCCGGTAAAAGTCCATTTGGTTCAACTATCCAAATATCAGGAGCAAATTTTCTCTCCAATAAAGAAAGTCTTAAGGTGAGATTTAATTTGATCGTTGCCGAAATTGTATCGGTTGTGGATGATCTGATAAATGTTAAAGTTCCGTTAAAACTTGATACCGAGAAAAGCAAGATAATCGTCGAGATGAACAACCTGACCGTAGCAAGCCCTGATGATTTTTCATTAGAACTGCCAAGAATAAAAAACTCAGGACCCCAGGTAACGATGTTTGGTGCTGAATTTAAATTGACCGGAGAGCTATTTACTACGAATGCAGAAAACTTGAGAATTTTTGTTGACAAATATCAGGCTGAAATTACAACATTGACAGAGAACGAGATTTCTTTTATCGTACCGGATAGTATTGATCAGAGAACCAATGATGTATCGATTAATATAAACGGTATGGAGATTTTATCGGAGAATTTGCTCACCATAGGCGATTTAAAAATAGATGACTTTTCGCCTAAAAAAATGATTACTGGAAATACATTTGTCATTACAGGTAATGGTTTTAGTCCTGTCAAGAATTACAATAAAGTGATGATTGGAAATGCTCAAGGTGAGGTAATTGACGCTACCATTCATTCCCTTACGATTAAATTACCTCTTCAGGATCAGGTAATATATAGAGATAGAGATTTAACGCTTTCGGTGGAGGTATTGGAAGATACCCGGAATTTCAATGATTCCATTATAATAAACGATCAGTGGTTTAGGCGTAAAGATTTCCCCGGAAATGAAACAATTCGAGCTAATTGCTTTGTCGATGACAATAATGCTTACGTAGGCCTGAATGACACGGAGGAATTATGGAGGTTTAATCCGGAAATGAATGAATGGACAAAAATGAGAGATTTCCCCGGTCCGATAAGATCAGATGGAGCCGGTTTCTATCTCGATGGAAATATCTATTTTGGTACGGGACTTAAAATTTGGGATAATTTTGATGATTTCTGGCAATATAATATTGCATCCGATTCATGGACCCGGAAAAATCATTTTTCCGGCCCGAAAATGACGGCTGCTACAGGATTCAGTATTAATAACAAGGGATATATAACATCAGGCTATTATTATCAACCGGGAATTTATAATCATCCTTACGAAGATTGTTGGGAATATACTCCGGAATCTGATTCCTGGCGGAAAATTGAAAGCTACGGAGATCTGGAATGGGGTGGTGTGGATGGCGTCGGCAACGGTGCAGTTGTTGTAATTGACGGATCTGCATATTACGGTATTGGCTGGAGTTTTATTTCTACCCCGGAAGGTTATCAGGAAAAAGTCTTCAAGTTTACTCCTGACTCAGAAACTAAATGGAAAAGAATAGCTAGTTTTCCGGAGAAGCGAAATTACCATAAGGCGATAGCTTTTGCATTGAATGGAAAGCCTTACTTTAAAACAGTGGATTCTGATTTTTATCAATATAACGAAGCTACAGATAGCTGGAGCAAAGTCGAGACAAAAATCCTGTCAGATGTAACGGAAGGTATTGGTTTTGCTATTTTGGGTAAAGCCTATGTTGGTTTAGGTAATTCGAAAACAATCTGGGAATACGATCCTGTCAGATAATATTGATTATGAGAAAAATAACGATTGTGATAATTGGCTTCTTACTGAGTCCGGTAGTACATGCTCAACTAATAGATAATAAACTAAATATCTATTCAAGTTATTCATTTGGGAACTTTATGGGTTCCAAAACTATCAATGAAGACAATTATATTGCTCCGTCGCTATATCCAAACTTCAATAGCGTTTCAGGCTTTTCGCTTAAGGTGGTCATGAATTCAAAAGATTATTTGAGCTTTGGAATGAATTATGATTATCAGTTTGCGGATCAATGGAATTTATCCGACTATTCTGATTTTAAAGACGCTGAAATTCATTTACATTCAGTCACCCCTTTGGTTAGAATTCATAATAAGTTTAACGACAAAGGGATTCTGAACAGACTGCAGTTTTTTCTTGAATGCGGGCCAACAATTGGAATTTCGAGTTTAAATTTTTCGCAACCCTTATTTGAAATCCAACCTAATGAAAATAATATATCACCTCCGATGTCAGATCATAATTTTTTTGGTGGTTTAAAAGGAACGATAGGGATGGACTGTTCATTTACACAACGCTTGGGGCTCTTTTTTAGCTATTCTTATGACATGGATTGGGTATCATCAAAGTTACACAGCGACAATTTGATGAAGTGTTCTACGGTGAATGTGGGTTTGGTTCTCAAATTTAACAAGAATAAATATTTCTACTATTAATGTATTGAATATGAGAAAAATATCATTTCTGGTCGGATTACTATCCTTCCTCGTTTTACATACTAATGCTCAACAAAGTAAACTTTTCTCTAATTTTTCAACGGATGAAAATATTATCTATGATATTTGTTTCACTCACAATGGTGGAGCAATTGGAATTGCAGATGGTAAATCTGTTAAGGTCTATTCAATGGAGACAATAAAATTGATCAGGAATTTTAAAAATGAGCATAGAAAACAAATTCTTTCAATCGACATTTCTGCTGATAGTACTCTATTGGTAAGCGGAGGCAAAGATAGTACAATCGTGATCTGGGATTTTAAAGAAGGGCGGTTATTAAAATCAATGAAGGCTGAGGGTATTGTAACTTCGGTTTCGGTTTCTCCCGACAGTCGTTACCTGGCTTATGGTGGATCTGATCATAAAGTCTCTCTCTTTGATATAACAAATGAAAAATTAGTGGCCGTATTCGCAGAACATTCCGATGACATCACTTCTATTGCATTTTCTCCCGGAGGTGACTACATCGCTGCTTCGAGTGGGGATAATTTGATTACTGTTTATGGGAATGGGGCTTTGGTTTCAGAATTATCCGGTCATAAAGATTTTGTAAGGGATATTTCATTCGATTCCGATGGTACAAAGCTTATCTCTTGCGGTGATGACGGTAATGTTATTATCTGGGATATTTCTGATATTGAAAATCCAAAAGTATTGGAAGAATCGAAACGAGGATCTGACTGGTTATTGAGTGTTGATTTTC
Source organism: Proteiniphilum sp. (assembly GCF_034927365.1). Classification (GTDB taxonomy): domain Bacteria; phylum Bacteroidota; class Bacteroidia; order Bacteroidales; family Dysgonomonadaceae; genus Proteiniphilum. The sequence continues at coordinate 9,390 of NZ_JAYFQD010000023.1, forward strand.
ATCCGGATAATGAGACTTATGCGTTTGCAGGTTTTAGTGGAAATATTGAAATTATTAGTCAAAATGTACATTATAAAACAAGTATGAAAGTTCCGGTAAATAAGGTACTGTTTACACTCGATGAACGTCATTTTTTAACAATAGTGGCCGCCACAAGAGGTAAAGGTGTTTTGTTGATGAGTACCAACAGGATGTTGCAGAGTAAAAAAGACCCCAAAGTAAATTAAATGTATTATCCTCAAATAGTGGGATCTTTTGACTGAAAAATAGCTATTTGTGGTGATTGTGGATGTCGATGAAATTTTGTTACTTTGTAAAAGTGTGAAAAGCGGCTGATTCGTAACAGCTCTTCTTGTATCACATATCAATATTCACAGCGTAAAATAGAAGGATACTTCTGCAAAAATTAATTCATTATGGAAGAGAAAGTAATCAATACAACTTTTGAAAGTTTGGACCGGAATAAGCTCCAACGGATGCTTCAGATCAAACAACAGTATGAAAGAGGCGACTTGTCGGTTGATGAAGCAAAGAATCGCATGAAAAGTGAAGTGGGGAGAATTTCACCCGAAGAGTTTGCCGCCGCCGAACAGTTGCTCAAAGACGAAGATCCCGACGAATGCCGGAATGAAAATGTCCGTACCATGTTGGAAATATTCGAAGGGTTGATCCAGCCTGACGATCCGGGCTTGCCGTATGGTCACCCCATTGATGCTTATCTGCGGGAAAATAAAAAAATGAAGGAGTTGTTGTCGAGAGGAGATGAACTTTCCCTGAAGCCTTTTATTTTGAATCCATGGTTGGAGTTGATGGAACAGATCATTCAATATAAGGTGCATTTCAGCCGCAAGCAGAACCAGCTCTATTCGGCATTGGAGAGACAGGGATTCGACCGTCCTTCCACCACGATGTGGGTGTATGACGATGAGATACGCGACGAGATGAATACAGCACTGGAGATTTTACGGAACGGCGATGTGAATGCAGAGTTCTTTTTCGATGCTTACAAGCAGATGACCGTCGATTTGAGAGACCTGATGGAGAAGGAAGAGATGATCCTTTATCCCACTTCATTGAAATTGATCCCGGAAGGTGAATTTGAAGAGATGAAATCCGGCGATAGGGAGATCGGATTCTTCCTGATCGATATGCCTGATTACGATCGTTACGCTACATCCGCGAAAGAAGGAGAACCTGCGGTGACAGGACAACAAACCGGTTTGATGGACGATCTGGCCGCCTTGCTTGCGAAGTATGGAACGAATGTGGAGACAGGTTCAAAAGATAAAGTACTCGATGTGGCAGAAGGCAAACTTACATTGGATCAGATCAATCTCCTTTTCCGCCATATGCCTGTAGACCTCTCTTATGTGGACGAAAATGATCTGGTGAAGTTTTATACTGATACAGAGCATCGTATTTTTCCACGTAGTAAAGGGGTGATCGGGAGAGAGGTACGCAATTGCCATCCGCCTAAAAGCCTGTATGCCGTGGAAGAGATCATTCGTAAATTCCGTAGTGGTGAGCAAAGTAAGGCTGAGTTTTGGATCAATAAACCGGGACTTTTTATCTATATCGTTTATATAGCTGTAAGGGATAAAGATGGTATCTTCAGGGGTGTGCTGGAAATGATGCAGGATTGTACCCATATCCGCCAACTCGAAGGGGAACGGAGGCTGCTCACCTGGGAAGAGGAGCAGCATCAGCAGGATGGGGGAGAAGAGGTCGACCAAAACACTCGAAACACCCAATATACTCAAAATCCCGAAAACGAAAATGAAGAGGTAAGTGATAATGATCTAAACGATGGTGATGCTCTAATTGTCATTACAGCGGAGACTAAATTAAAGGTATTGATCCAGCGTTATCCTCAGTTAAAGGACGATTTACCAACAATAAATTCCAGATTCTCCATGTTGAAGAGTCCAATGGCAAGGGTTATATTACCTATCGCCACCATTAAGATGATGAGCGAGCAATCAGGCATGCCTTTGCAGGACTTGATTGATAAACTGAAAGTACTTATTGCGACTTATTAAATCTGGTGCTCTATCATTAAAAAGAGTGGAAATCGGAAACAACGTAGTATGTGAATTTTTACTTTATTTCCTCTTTCAGAGAAATATCAGACAGCTCAAGCGAGAGCGAAAGCTGAGTATAAGTTTCGTAGGATATATTCAATGACTCAGTATTGTATTCCGGATTGTCAAGCGAAAGATTGAATTTGCCACAATTGAAAAAGGGAGAGGAACTTGCACTTATATCTTGCCAAAAGACAGAACCTTCAATGTGTTGGTTCGTTTTTTCTTTGATTGTGATTTGAAAATAGTTGCAACTGTAATATTCGCACTTTTCTAATTTCTCGAATGGAAAGGTTTTTGAGATGGTACTGTCTGCTCCGTCTCCCGAAGGGAAGGATAGGGTAGTAGTTGCATTTAGAGCGATAATATGACGGTTGTTTCGTTTTTTCAGGAGTTTTTGCACCGTATCCATCCTGGCGCCGTAGAGAAGCAATAGCTGTCCTGCTTCAAACCAATCAAAATCATACGACAGCAACAGAGGATTCAAGGTATATCTATCGCCAAGTACATTGGGATTAGCATCTCTTTTGAGCAGGTCCCAGATCAGATCGATATCCCTATGGTCACAAGTGGCTATTGCAAGCATCAATGGCGGAAAATCATTCAACCCTTTATTGGGATCCGCTCCATATTCGAGTAATAGTTTTGCTTTTAGAATAGATTCTCTGGAAGGAGGATTGGACTCTTCTTCGTTTTCACCTTCACTGAATAAGAGGCAAAGGGAGAGGGGATGCCATAACATGCCCCGTTCTACTCCTTGCTTATTGGGATCGGCGCCAAGCTCAAGTAGCCATTGCAACAATTCTATCGGTTTGTCGTCGTAACACGCATTCAAGAGTGGAATACTTTCATCTCCGGCAAACATATTTGGATCGGCTTTGTATTTCACTAAGAATGACAACAATTTTTTTGCATCTCTCAGATTTTCAAAAACCTTGGTGATGGTGACATAATATATAGGTGTCGGCTGCCAGTTACGGAATGCTCCGACAGAAGTCAGTACGTTGAATGAATTGCCCTCGGCAATATAACGTTCCATCAAATCATATTCTTCGAAAGCGGCAAGCGCGGCAGGGATATTCTCCATCTCCTCAATGCCGACTATCTCCTTGATGGTTTTATCGGGATTTTCTTTTATTCTTTTGATCAGAAAAAAGTAAGGTACCAGCGTTTCATCGAATTGCTCTTCATTATCTCCCGTGAATTGCGGGAAAATTTCGCAAGCTCGCATTGCCTCCAAAGCAATTTCTTTCTGGTTCTCAATCAATTCCTTTACCCTTCCTCTTGATGCGAGGACTGCATTATGCGCTTCTAAAACGGCACTTTCGTAATTTTTCATTTTTATTTGATTTTATAGCTTATACCCATGCATCATATCTTCCGTCGTCATCAGGACGTATCTCCTCCTGATAGAGGAGCTCTGCTTTTGGATGACCCTGCTCTGCTGCTTTGGCAAGCCAGTCGAGCCCGGTATCGTAGTCCTGTTCCACAACACCGTAATCATACATCAGTAACATGGCCAGTTGATACTGTGCTTCCGCGTTTCCGGCATCAGCCATCAACGTGTAGTATTCCAGTATATCTTTCGTGAAAACAGGATCCTCTTTCATTCTACTATACACCAATGAAGAAATTATTTCATCTTCTTCTGCCTGCAAGTATTTTACTGAAATCTCTTTTTCAAGGAATTCGTTGAAATTGTTGTATTCATTCCATACTTCAAAACTGGTAATATCTCTCGTTTCATATCTCCCGGTGCCGGGATTAAAGGTGAAGATATCATCATCTACACGGCCAAAATAGAGCAGTTGATCGTTGAAATGCTCCCGTTTATCTTCCGAAAATGATATGATGTCGATCAACTGAAAATCAGTCTCGGTGTCGGTCACAATATCTGTCCCGTAGAGTTCCACACCATTGAAGGCGAATCCGTTGCAATGTTTTAAAAAATTGGCATAGTCGTCTGGAATGGGGGGGAGGTCGAGTTTTTCCAATTCTTTGTTTGTCCACTCGATATCTTCAGGGGTGACGGGCCGGACGATCATTGCATCATCCAACAACATGATTTTACTATAAAAAGTGTTCATCATTTTTATTCTAAAAATATTACTCTTACACAGGACATTCCTGCTTTTAATTCTGTTTCCGATTGAAATTCAAAAGTTCCATCTTGCTGCAATTCTATGGTGGACTGATAAATTTCGGTCCCGTAGATAATGATGGCATCGATGAGGTAACTGTTCCTCATTTGCGAAAATAGTGAGTGGAACGAAATACACGTGTGTCAATACAACAAAAAACATGTCAATTTAGCAAAAATAATAATTCGAGGAAAAAAATGATTGTTTTTTGGGGAAGAATGATACAATATCAATGACTGTTTCTATAATCAGAAGGATTGCATTTTTTTATTTTATAGAACGAACGGTTGAAAGTAGAAAGTGAGTTGAAACCACACTCTTCGGCTATTTGCTCGAGCGTTTGTTTCTTTTTGATCATAAGTAATTTGCATGCCATCTCCACACGAAAAGTGTTTACATAATCATAAAAGGTGGTATCCAGATGTTTATTCAGATAATCGGACAAATATGTCCTGTTTGTGCTGATGGCTGATGCTACGTCGGTTATATGTAATTTCGGATTCAGATAGAGCCTCTCTCTTTCCATCACTTCTTTCAGAGATTCTGCAAAAGGGTAGGGACAACCGTCTTCTTCAATCGCTGTGCTTTCACTCTCTTTTTTACGAAAACGGTAGAGTATATCAGGAATTTCTATCACGGCGTGTTGTAGAGTATAGAAGTAGATGAAACTCCATATTGAAATGGTTATCAGATAATAAAACGCATCTCCCCACCAACTTTCCTGTCTCTGGATAAAAATCCACAGGATAAGGTAGACAAATAAAATAACGATAATGGTGCGTACCCATGAAATGCTTAATCCTTCGGTATAGGAGAAGTTTTTCTTTACATAATTGTTATATTGGGCGGAAACCATAAATACGACAAACAGGGCAATAGCCCCGAGTAAGAGGCTATAAGCCACTATACCGTAAAATAGAATGTCTGAATGGATGAATATCAATAAAACAGTCAAAATTAAAGATGGAATGATTAAAGTAGCCCCACGGCGTACCGTTACCCATCCGGGTGACATTAATTCGAACAAAAACAGCATGGTAAAAGGTATAATCCACATATCAATACTCAGAAATATATATGTGAGATAACGGGTGTACCATACCCCTTCGATAAGATATGCTATATCCTTCAACTCTATGAATGCATAGAAGATCGCTTCATAAAACAAAAACCAAAGGAGTCGACTCTTGTTTTGCTGCCAATATAAATGGGCAGCGACAAAAATAAAGAACATGAATACCATCCCATGGGTAAAATGGGCTATGTTTTCAGAAAAAGTTTCCACGATAAACTTTTTTTTACAAAGATATTAAATTTTACTTATCTTGTCGTTTTTAGCATTATTTGTTGATTAAGGATCTTTTCAAATCCTGACAATACGCGGTTTGGCGGGAAGAGTATAGCGGCTTTTTTACATGCACTAAAAATGAATTCCTTTCCAGAATATTTTTTTATCATTACCTCGAAAAAAAAGATATAAACTGTTGTATATCTGTATCCTTCGCACTATCTTTACGTCGGATTGAAAAGATTATTTTGCGTAATCGGATAGACTCATTCCACTTCCTGATGGCAATCACTTTATACCTTCATATTGCAACCAATTATGAAAAAAGAGAACTCTGCATACTCTCTTCTATTTTCATCATTAGTAATGGTGTTCTTTTGTGCGTCCTTTCAATTCTCTTATGCCCAGAAACGATATTTGTTCCATACCTATAACGTGAAGGACGGTTTGATAAACAACACCGTCTATGCGATAAACCAGGACAACAAAGGGTATTTATGGATCGCTACCAATGGAGGTATTTCCCGTTTCGACGGGTCCCAATTCGACAATACGGTTATTTCCGAAGTAAACTCGGAGAAGAAAGCCTCTTATTATGTTGACAGAAGCCCTTCAGGCAAGCTGGCTTTTGCTACCATCATGCTGGGTGTGATGGCGGAGCAGGACGACGGAACGTATAAGCAATACCTGCTACGCGAAAAACAGTTGGGGAAAAACGTAGTGTCAAATCTGAAATGGCTTTCAGATGGCAAGATTATTACTTCCGAGAGCCGTAGTATAAACATTATAGAGGGGGATTCCGTCCGGCAGTTTTATGACCACGGAAAAAACGGAGCGGTTTTCAGTACTCTTGAATATGACCTGTCCGGTAATATCTGGTTTGGCGGCATTGAAGGCGTAGGCCTCTTTTTTGCAGGCGACACTTCAAAAACGCCTTGTTTCCTGCCCGAATTAAAAGATATCCATGTAATCAAGATCTTATTTTCGGATGAAAATAAATTGCTGGTCGGTACATTCTCCGACGGTTATTACGAGGTTGACATACAATCGGCAAAAAAAGGAGCATTGGATTATACTGTCAACCAGCCGTTTCCCGAACTGAAAGTAAACCAAATCAACCATATTTACCGTGACAGGCAAAATAGTATCTGGGTCTCTTGTGTGGTAGACGGCGTATATCAAATCTCTAACGGCAGAATCATCAGGCATATCACAAAGGAAAGTGGCTTGTCCACCTCGGGTGCCATGTGCGTGTTTCAGGACAATGAAAACAACTACTGGTTCGGTACTTCGGACGGGATATGCCGGTTGTATTCCTTCTCCGATTTTTCTTATACCCATAACGGCGTGCAGCTTACCGGCATTGGTTTGTTTAAGCAAGATCCTTTCAAGAGGCTCTGGCTGGAGGATGGTTCCATACTCTATTTTATTGAAAAAGATTCGGTCAGCAGCATCCCTGTCAGCCGGACGCCTTTTGGCCAAAACGATATCAACGCTATAACTTTTAATGGTGGAAGAGCTTATTTTTTTACTTATGGAGGACTGTTTTCGATGCCTGTACAAGAAAAAATAGGATGGAAAGAGTTGAAAATGGAAATTGATTTTATCAAAAACAAGATAGAACAAGTAAGATGTTATCAGTTTGAAGATGACGGCAGTTTATTGCTGGCATGCAACAGGGGATTATTTGCATACCGTTCGGACCGGTTCCGGCAAACTGAAATTATATCGGATACAACGCTGAATTTGCGCACTGAAAATATGGTCAAAGACAAATACGGTTACTGGTGGCTGGGAGACCGCAGATTCGGTTTGCATCGCTTCAAACCGGAAACAGATCAAGACGGAAATATGGCGCTCCGCCATATACAATCGTATGAATCGCTGAAACCCGATTCGGCTTTTGCCACTGCATGGATATGGGATGTGATGCTCGATCATAAACACAATTTGTGGATATCTTCCTTATACACCGGCGTATATAAATTGCAGATCGATGAAACGGGCGTAAAAAACGCCACGCTTTATTCCACGGCAAACGGTTTGTCGGGCAACGATGTCTATTCAATCGTAGAGGGAAAAGACCATAGTATTTGGTTTGCCACCCAAAACGGAGCCGACCGGCTTGTAATCGATGAAAACGGAAAGGAGAAAATTGTCCATTATAACGACAGGAACGGATTCGGCCGCTTCGTATACAAGATCCTTCCCGATGACAGCGTGACCTATATCAGTTATGAGGAAGGTTTCTTTGCAGTTGATAACCGTTTGGACAAGTATTACACCGATAAACCGCTTTCGGTGATTATATCCGCTGTTTCAGTCATGGGAAAACCTGACCTGGCGGCGATGGCGGCTGGTGGCAAAACTTACCGTTTGCCCAATAACCAGAATTTTATCGCTTTCGAGTTCGCTTCCGTAAAACTAAAGGATAATGAAGGGATTGATTATCAGTATAAATTGGAAGGAATAGACCGGGAATGGTCGCAATACCTGCCGCGCCGTTATGCAAGCTATAATTCGCTACCCCCCGGTAACTATACGTTTAAGGTACGGGCGAAAATGGCGCATGACGACAGGGACGGGGATATTACCGAATTCCGGTTTCGGGTAGTTCAGCCTTTTTACCGTGCATGGTGGTTTATAGCCTTGCTTGTTGCCATCGTCGCGCTTATCATCTATTCTATTTATATCGACAGGATAAAAAACATCATCAAACTGCATAAGATGCGGGTAAAGATAGCGTCGGATTTGCACGACGATATCGGTTCCACGCTCAGCAGCATTTCCATTATGAGCGATTTGCTGCAATTGCAGTTGGACAACAGTCAGCATGCCGGGAACCTGCTCAAAAAGATAGGTGCAAATGCGCATAATATGTTGGAGTCGATGGATGATATTGTCTGGTCGGTAAATCCGGCGAACGATAAGTTCCAGGACCTTGATCTACGCGTCCGTGAATATACCATCCCTTTGTTCGAATCAAAAAATATCCGGTTTCAAATCATTACTCCTCCCGACCTGAAAACCCTCCCGCTTTCGATGGACGTACGGCGGAATATTTTCCTGATAGCCAAAGAAGCGGTCAATAATCTCGTGAAATATTCCGGGTGCGGCATGGCAACCATCGGATTTTCTTTCAGCCACTTGGTTCTTACAATGAAAATCGAAGATGATGGGAAAGGTTTTGATGTGGAACAATGTGAAAGCAACAACCGGAACGGCTTGAAGAATATGAAACTCCGTGCCGGACAAATAGGTGCGAAACTGTCCGTAAATTCCGAAATAGATAAAGGAACATGTATTGCGTTGTCTGTAAAAATCATATAAATATATGATTGACAAAGCAATATGGATGCATTATTATTGTGAACTGTAAAAGGACTCCTCTGAATAATAAAGTTTCATCAAGAACATATGTATGGACATCAGGGTTGCTGTATATGAAGATAATGAAGCGTTCCGCGAAAGCCTTATGCATCTGATAAGGGGTTCGGGATTATTAACCTTTGCCGGGGCATATCCCGACTGTAAAAATATACTTGAAAACTGTGCGGCCGATAAGCCTGATATCATTCTGATGGATATTGACCTGCCCGGGATTTCCGGTATTGACGCCACCCGGTTGGTGAAAGACCAATATCCGGAAATAAATGTAATGATGCTGACCATTTTCAATGACCGCGATAAGGTGTTCGACGCGTTGTGCGCAGGAGCAACCGGCTATTTACTCAAAAAATCCACTGCCATACAAATCATCGAAGCCATTATCGAACTGGCAAACGGCGGTTCGCCCATGTCGGGTGAAATAGCCCGCAAAGTGCTGGAATTTTTCACGCATCCCGCGATGGACAAAAACAATGCTTATACCCTCTCGGTACGGGAAGTGGATATTTTGAAACGATTGGTGGCCGGCGACAGTTATAAAATGATTGCCGATACCTGTTGCATATCCATTGGAACCGTCCGGTGCCATATCAACAGCATTTACCGCAAACTTGCCGTTAATTCCAAGTCGGAAGCGGTGATAAAAGCCATCAAAGAACGTTTGGTATAAAAATCACACTTTCTTCCCGGTTCTCCTGTCCTTTTCGTCTTCCTTTCAATCCCCGTCCTCCTGTTTTCCCGTCCCTACATTCTCTCACCTTCCCACTTTCCCACTTTCCACCTTCCACCCGCCCGTTTTTTCGAGTATTTCTTTTCTACTTTCCATTTCTTTTCCCTTTCTCCCTAGTCCCCATTCCCTCTTAAAAATCATATATTTATATGATTGACAAGCGTTTTTGGTAACCCTATATTTGTCCTGAAAATCTCTACCCAATCATATAAATATTTGACACGATGAGAACAAAACAAACTTTTCTGTTTATACTGGCAGCGACCTTGTTGTTTCTTTTCGCTTGCGGACCTGACGATGACGGCATTACCGTTACACAAATCAAGACTTTTGTTTCCGTTGGCGCAAACGACGGTATCATCGTCAATTCGCCGACGCGCGTAGTGAAAGATTATTTCGCCGGTTCCCAGGGATATTCCATTACCATGGGTTGGGACACCAACGGCTCTGCCATGCGTGGATTCCTTAGCTTCGACGTTTCTTCTATTGTGCCCTCTTCCGATAAGACACTTGTCATCGATGAAGCCCGGTTGAGAACCTATGAATCCAACACCAATCTGAATCCGTTTAATGCGAAGGGTATTCGTGTGGTAAACTGTTATCTGGTAGATTACGGTACGCTGGATAAAAACGACTATGATTTAGCACCCATAGCAGATTGTGGTGTAATGGCGCAGGCCGGGAATAACGTACTGGAAGAACATGCCCTGAATGTTACCCAGCCACTCAATGCCTTTGTCAATGATAACCCTGTCGGGAAGCGCTTCCAGTTCCGTTTACAGTTTATTCCGGATGAAAATGTGGCACCTCTTTCAACGCTCAGCAGCGCCATGTGGAATATCTTTTCGGGCGATGAGACAAGTAAAGTTGATTACCGCCCGACACTTGAGATAAAATATCATTATAAGGAGAAATAGTTATGGCTACCGGGAAAAAAATCCTGTATATCGTCCTTCTGGTAATCGCCGTGTCGGCATTGCCTGCGCAGGACCTGGAAAGTTTAAAGAGCGCCAGGCCGGTTTCAATAACGGGAAATATCGGGCTGAATACCTCTTTTTACCATATGTCGGAACCGACGATTCCGGTGAGGCAGACGCCATTCGCTTACGGCGTGAATGCCAACGCCACGCTTTCGGTATATGGTATCAGCATGCCCTTCTCGTTTACTTGGTACAGCAATGAGAAGGCGGGTTTTCGCCAACCGTTCAACCAGTTCGGTATCAGCCCGACATACAAATGGCTGACGGTGCACCTGGGATACCGCAACCTCTCCTTTTCGGAATTTACCCTCAATGGACATACTTTCCTGGGAGCGGGTGTAGAGGCGAGGCCTGGTAAGTTCCGCCTGGGCGCCATGTACGGCAAGTTTAATCAGTATTCCGATTACAATCTCGCCGTGGCCGACTCCATTCCCCGGATGACCCGCAGTGGCTGGGCGTGGAAGGCGGGTTACGGTACCGACAGCCGTTTTGTGGATATCTCCATGCTCCGTATCGGCGATAATCCGAAAAATTTTGTCGATAGCCTCGCCAAGTTGAACTATCCGACACCGGCACAGAATGTTGTCTTCGGATTGACTTCAAAATTCAGCATCACCCCCGAATTATTGTTTCATTTCGATGGCTCCGTAAGTGTTTTTACCGCTAACCGGAAGATAGAAACTCCTGACTCCACGGCTCAGGGGATGTTGCGTTTTGCCGATAACTTTATTACCGTGAACCATACGAGCGGCGCTTATAAGGCCATCAAGACGGGGTTGAGTTACCGGTTCGCCCCAAATATTGCCTCCGGTATCGAGTACCGCCGTATCGATCCCCATTTTCAGTCGATGGGCAGTTACTTCTTCAATAACGACATGGAACTGGTTACTCTCAACCAGACCGTCGCTTTGCTGGAAAATAAAATCAATTTGCGGGGCTCGCTGGGTTTACAACATGACAATCTGGACGGGGCCAAGAAAAACACCTCCCATCGGGTGGTGGGTTCACTCAACGGGGGATATACCCCCAACCAGAGCTGGGCGTTCGACGCATCGTACAGCAACTTCTCCACCAACCAGCGGGCATTCAAGACAGCAGGAAGCGACAGCCTCAAGATATACCAGGTGAACCATAACCTGTCGTTCACGCCCCGTTTTATGAAAATGACAGAAGCATATTCCCACATGGTCATGTTGAACCTCAACCTGATGAAACTGGACGACAAAAATAAGCTTACCGAAGAGCAGACCGACACCGATACGAGAATCGCCATGCTGATGTATAATTTGGGATTGCAGAGACTCAGGTTGAATATTACCACCGGGCTGAACTACACTGAGATGACGAATAAGAATTTCAGGAACAGGCTTACAGGAGTTACAATGAATGTGGCCAAATCGTTTCTCGACGATAAGCTGTCGCTCAATTGGAACAGCGCTATTTTGGCAAACAACATGAACGATACAAAGGGAACGATATTGAATACGGCGTTAAACGCCAATTATCACTTTTTGTCCAGGCATGCCTTGCAAGTGAATATCAATGTGATTAACAACTCGTACGGTGAATCATCCACCATCCCGTCATTTAACGAAATAAGAGGAGATATAGGATATGTTTTCAGCTTCTAAAAACTATAATTACAAACGGTTACTGGTCGTCCTGTGTGCGCTGGCAATCATGGTGAATGCCCATGCACAACAAGTCTCGCAAACCGTTACGGTGCTGCCGCCCTATTCCAATAAATTGTCGGACTATATCGCTTCACCCGGCAAAATCAACAGTATTATTACCGTCCAGTCGGCGGACAATCCAAAATTTGAAATCTATCTGCGGGGAACAATTACAAGCGCTGACGAGTCCATTATTGTCAAAACCCGTACTGATTATAAGCCCTCTGCCCCGATTGTCATAAACGCTATCCAGACACCCTCCGGCGCACTCATTTTCCAGCCTTACGCACTCACATACAGCGATATCCTCCGGATATTTGATGAGCAGCGTCTGGAATACAAGGGTATCTCACGCGCACAGGTGATGCAGGAAGGTCTGCCGGAAGGCATCTACAATATCTGTTTTAATCTGATCGACTATCGTTCGGATGAGTATCTTCTCTCTTCGTGTAGCAATCCTTTCACCGTTATGTCGGTGGAAGCGCCCCTGATCATTCAGCCGCAGAACAATATTGTTTTGCGGGGATATGAAACCCAGAATGTGGTCTTCTCGTGGACACGTCCACCCAATGCCCCGCTAACCACGCAGTATAAATTAAAGATCATCGAGTTGGGTAGCCCGAACGAGAATTATCAGGACAAAATCCGTTCGGAGGGCTATCCTTTCTTCTTCGAGACATCGGTCAATTCCAATGTCTATCTCTATTCGGCCGCCAACCCGCAACTGAGGCCGGGAAAGAGTTATGCCTTCGTGGTACAGGCTGTCGATCCCACAGGTAAGACCCCTTTCAAGAACAAGGGCTACAGTGAGGTGAATCTCTTTAGCTGCATTACGGATGAACAGAAACCGATGAGTGGTAGCCTGCCGCCCGGCAAAGAACCCCAGGCACCCGGGTTCCCGAACCTGTCGAAGATTACGCCTCCCTCTTTCATGCCATCCAAGCTGAAAGGCACACTGAAATATAGTTATCACGACGATGATAAAAAAATAACTTACCCGATGAGCAATGCCAAAATTCGTCTGGTGACAAAATACATTGTAAAATATGCCGATGGGACAATCAATGAAATAATGAGCCGCCAAAAAGAATTCGGTCAATATATTGACGGGAAAGAGATAGCTGTGGCTACCACCGATGACAAAGGCAATTTTTCTTTTGCTTTCCTGAGTGGCAGCAACGGGGAAGCGTTGAAAGACACCGATTGTTCCGAAAAAATAGCCCAATACAATGGGACCGGAAGCGAAGACAAAATTTTACTGGCCGATTGGCCGTTTGATTCTCCAAGGGGAGGCCCCAATCCGGGAAACAGTGCCATAAGCAGCGTTTCGGAAAGCCACGGCAATAACACATGCAAACTCTATCTCGCTTATGCCATTGAGATCCAGGGTGAACATGCACGGTATTATTTGAATCCCGACCAGGATTGGACATACTTTTTCGAAGTGAAAGCCGGTGAAACCAAGGACGTGGGCGAAATCACCTCATGGGTCAAGTCTGTAAACCTGAAAGTCACGGTTAAAAGTTTATCCAATGATGCTTCGACCATAAATAGCGACCTCACCTTGCCCGATATGGATGTATATGTATACCGGAAAATCAATTTCGATTATCCGCCTGTTTTCCCCGAATACGATGTTACCCCTGAAAAAACGGATAACTTCCCGGCTCCCAAAGTACAGGGAATGCATGATATGTTTTGCGTAGGCAAGGGTTTGACCAATAAAGACGGCATAGCCGAGATAAAGTCGTTGGTGCTCAGCGATCACCCCGCGTACCAATATTATATCTACATCAGGAATGATAAGGGAAATTATAATTACGAATCCGATGCAGCCCGGCTTGTCGATTTGAAGGCATTGATTGACAATATGCCAGGTGATTTGGTTAACTCCCATCCGTATGGGGAATTATTAAAGGTGAAATCGGCATCTTCATTTTTCTTAGGTGAAGCCCCGGGTTCCAATCACAGGCCAGTCAAAATGATTGTCTCCATGCCGGCTAAATTTCCCACGCTGCGCATTATCCTGACGGAAGAAGCCGGCAACAAGAAAATCGACAACCCACAGACACAAGTGACACTGAAAGAGGAATACAAGGCGGGGAACTATATATTTAAACCCGACCAGACGGGTGTTTTTGATGTAGGTCAATTACTTATCACTGATGAAACAAGATACACAACTTTTTGTTTCAAAGATGCGGGAATCTACGAATTGAAATACCTGCCCGTAGAAATGAAATGGAAACAAGGAGAAGAGAGGGAAATCGTGGGGCCTAAACGCACTGTAACCGTCAAGTCGCTCGGCTTTGCCGACACCACTTTTACGGTAAAAGGGAAGCCGCTGTACTACGGTGAAAAGTACGAGATGGCCGTTTTGATGCGGTATGGTGCGCGCTTTGAAGGTGCTGTATATGAAGGCGGAACGAATAAACCGCTGTCAGGCGCATCTATAAACGTTTTAGGTGAAACGGCAAAATCCACCACTACCGGCAACGACGGGAAATTCCGGATGGAACTGCGGAAATTAAATACCCCACGTAAAATCGTAATTTCAAAGGATGGGTATATGCCGGATACCGTTACCACGACTATCGATAAAGAGGAAAATATCCGTAACTTCGAACTGTTCAAAAAGGCCCGCCGCCTACGGGTGGAAGTGTGGTCGAATGGCCATCGGAAAGAGGGCATAGTCGTAACCCTGCCCGATGTGTTGGTAGGTTCGAAAGTGCAGCCGAAGTTGATACAATCACCGCAACCCGGATCGAAGCAGGTTCCCATTACATCCGGGGTGTTGGTACATAAAATGGCGGCTGTTTCTGCCCGGTCAACTCCTTTCGAGTGGAAAAAATACAAAACCGGTCTTATCAATTCAATCATCATCGATGCGACGAAAAATAAGGAGCCTTATAGCCTTGTTACCACCGACGATGGATATGTTGATTTTGAGTTTGTCAGTGGAAGTGAAGAGCACAACGATTTCAAGGTGGTGATTTCCAACCATCCCGAATCGCAGGAAAACTATCCCGCGACAATAAGGACCGTGACAATCCCTTATTCGGGTGAGTTGATGGGGACATTGTTGCAGGTAGACCTTCCCGAAGGAGGGTGCCTGTCGGGAAAGGTGTATCTGGGTGAGACCAACAATGAACCATTGGAAGGCATTGATGTTACCGCGACCATACAGGAAGGAGATTATACCATAAAGGCGAAAACCGATGCCTACGGCAACTATACGCTTCGGAACCTCCCTGTTGACAAGCCGTTTAAATTACAGTTTAGCACTAATAAGACCGGCACCAATTATGTAGGTCATCATGACAATCACTATCTGCTTACAAAAAAAGGCGCTGATTGCCATATCGAGGATTTTCACATGAAAACCGTGGAAGGGGTGGATGTAAGCACATTGATGGGGTTTCCGCTTGCTGTTTCAGGATGGAAAGAACAACCCGATGGCAGTTACCTGCTGACGGGTACTATTACGCTTCCGTCAAATACGCATTTCAAAGAACAAACCATTGATATTGCAGCTGTCAGTGTCAGGAAGAGTACGGTGCAGAATAACGCCGGTAATTTCCTACTCATACCGTCAACCCTGCCTTTTGTGACGGATAAGAACAATATAACCGTTGAGATGGATGATTATAAGGTTATCCTTGCCGATGGCGCTTCCGGGTTGAAGTTCGACCTTCGCGACAATCATCCGGCACAGGGAGAAATGCAAGCTACCGTGCAGATATACGGTAATGATACTGGTTTGAGTGCTAATTTTGGCGGTTACGGTTATTCGTTGCCCGATTTGTATCTCACGCGGGACCCCGGCAGTACAAATATGCGGATGACTGTTTTCAAAAGCGAGGGAACTATCAGCGCGCCTAATGGCAACAACTTCTATCTCTCCGACGGCGTCAACCAAAGCCTGACATACAGTATCGACGGATTTCCCAACAAAGCGGTAGCGCAACCGGATAAATCGTTCTTCAACAAATCCGGCGGTTTAACGCTTCAGACACGGTTGAAAGCCGCGATTGCCACCCTGAATCCTTCCAACTTTGAGATAGACGCCGGGGCCATCCGCGTATCAAAGAATGGTATAACGACTTCTAATCCTCAACCGTTTGATGTGAAAATGGGACAGTGGACACTCCGATGCCAACAGTGGGCGATTACCAACGAGGGCGTGAAAGTCTCCGACGCCACCCTTTCAACCGGTGTGGATGTGCGGATTGAAAACCTCAGATTTACTTCCTCGTCGCTCGAAACCAGCGAGGCGACCGTCCATCTCGATAAGCTGAAACTCCTCGGCATAAAAGATGTCAATATCGCTACCAATAACAAGGGGTTGACCTATAAATACCTGCACGGCGGCGTTTCGGGCTGGTCGCTCTATGCTACGCCCACGGCAGGGCAAACCACGGTGGCTACTTTGCAGGGATTGCCGGGTGTACATCCCGCCGATAGGGTGGAGTTTATTTCGGTGGATCTCAACAGCGAAGGCGAAAGTTATTTCGTGTTGAACAGCCGCAAATTCCGCCTGTTCGATATCGTTGACTTTACCCCTTTTCCGTCCACTTACATGTACGTAACCACGTCGTCGTTAAAACTGATGGGCACGTACGACTTCGGTATTCCCGAATATGAAAGGCCGGGTGGTGCGATGGGGTTTTATAAGGAAGGCAACAACCTTGCGTTTAAAATGATGGATATGGAGGCATTCGCTTTTACCCGCCATAATGTGCGGTACGACCTCACGCGCGATTATATCCTCTCTGACAAGTTGTTCATAGCCAAAGGAACGGTACATGAGCCGGGCAATCTGCCGTCGCTGAATGTGACCATGCGCCATACACCCCAGTCGACAAGGATAGACCTCGATCCGGGCCAGAAATTGCCGATGGGAGAGGGGGGAAAAGAACTGGCGAATCTCGTGGGTGGTATTCAGGTCGTCAATAAAGCATGGGACACCTTCCGCTTCGAGGGCGATATGAAGGGAATGGGCAGTATGACCACGGGACAAAAAATGAACTTCGAGGTAAAAGGGGCGGTGCAGGCAACCGGACAGGAAATCCGGGTAAACGGCATCCCCTCTTTCCCCGGCCTTTCCATTACGTACGATATGTCCAATGCCCGGTTTATCGGAAGCGCCGATTTGAGTATGAATTTGTCGGGATTGCTATTGCAGGGAAATGTGACCACGCTGATGGATAGCCGGGGCTGGTTGTTCAATGCGAGTGGCATAATAGAGATTCCGGGTATTGGTGGCGCCAATTTATACGGCCTCTTTGGGAATTATATGGATATGCCACCGGAAGTATCCTCAAAAATAGGCGATGCCATCTGTCTGCCGGCCGGTTTCAAAACCAACCTGAACGGATTCTTCCTGTCGGCAGGACTGACCAAACAGATTTTACCGAAAATCAGCTATAATCTGGGAATTGTATCCGTATATGCCGGTGTGGATGTGAGTGTCAATGCCCGTGCCTATATGTTGTTTGGGCAAGGTACGACGTTCGGCATGGGTGTCTTGGCGGAAGGACATGCCTATTTGGGTGGTTCGTCTGCCGTCACATGCACCTCGGTAAATGCTGATGCGAAACTGCAGTGCGGCATAAGCGGCGATTACAACACCCAAACGCGCCAATTCAATATAGACGGATGCGCCAGTGTGGGCTTGGTATTAAGCGCAAGCCAGTGTGTACCGCTATTGGTCGGCTGCGGGTCTTGTGTATCCGTTTCGCTTCCTACTTTCACGATAGGAACTGCCTTGCATCTGGACAATCATAGCGGATTTTCGATGGAATTGATTACCCATAGCTGCGATGAACAATGTGAGTAATGTGCCAATATGCCAATGTGCTAATCCCGATAAATCGTGACAAGTAGTGCTAATGAGACACAATTCATTTTCATTTTCAATTCTCCATTTTCAATTTTCAATTTAATTATATGAGAATTTTAATAGAATCGACTGGTCGCATTCCATTTATATGGATAACAGTCTTTATTATCAGTCTATTTCTTTCGCCCTTTTCATCTCTTTCCGGGCAGAATGAAATTGAGATAGCTGTACCCGCTCCGAAAGGGATCATTATTTTCGCGGGAATGGATCTTGCCGGTGGTGAAAAGGTCGCTTCATACAGTGTGGAACGCTCCTTGGATAAGAAGAGATGGGAGAAAATTGCCGAATGGGCTTCTCCACAGGATTGGGATGCCTTTTATGCCAATGTCAACCGATGGAAAGATGATTTCGGTTTCCAGGGATTTCCGGAGACCGACGATCTGAAGGTGCTATGGCAAAAGTGTGAAACGGCGGGCGTCATCGACAGTATGGGGTATTGGGCGGCGTCCACGCTTATCCGCCTGGCGGCCGGCATTGCCTGGTACGACCAGACAGCCATGGAGAATACCTCCACATGGTATAGGACCCGTGCGCTTGGCAAGGGTGGAACAGTCGTTTCGGAATACCATTCTATGGCTGTCCAATATCCTTACATCCCTGTATTTGATGAGGTATCCCTTGCAGAAAAGAATGTGGACAAAACGCTTTTCTATCTGAAATGGCAGTCCAAAGGAGATTTTCCTGCACCTTATTTTTCGGTTCGGTATTACGAGAACGATGAGTTGAAGAAGGCTGGAGGTTCATTTGCCGCTTATCAGGTGGGTGATATGAAATATTATCTCTATCAAGACTCTACCCGTTACTTGAAATCGGAACGGCAATATTTTATGAATCAGGAAGATTTCTATGGAAACAAAGCGGTGGCAAGTGACAGGGTGTTGGTTTCCAGTGCTTCGTTGGAAAAGGGCTTCTTTATCCATACCCGTGCCGAAAGTGATCCCAAAGGCCTGGGTGTGGTTTTACACTGGAAGATAGAAAATGCGACCTTGGCAGAGAATATCAGGATATACAGAAGTGATTTATTCGATGGAAAACCCTACGAGGAACTGGCAAGTATTCCGGTTGCCGATACAAGTTATATCGATCGTAGCGTCGTGCCGGACCGGATGTATTTTTACTATCTTGTGGGTGAAAACCGGCTGCATCACGAATCTTTCCAGAGTAACGTCTTCTTTAATGCGGGATACGACAAATTGAAGCCGGCGCCACCTTCCATCAGTCAGGGAAAAATGGTCCCGGGCGGGGTGGAGATAGCGATTAGGGCCAACGATAACCATCTCTCCGGTTTCAGGGTATATCGTAGCGATGGTAATACGGTGAAACTCTATCCCATCAGCGGATTATTAAAGATGACCGGGGATCTGGTGGTTTACGAGGATACGAGTAAGGTGTTGGCAGGAGACAGGAGTTATTTGTACGCGGCAACGGCGGTGAGCACAAGTTCGGTGGAAAGTGACTTCTCCGACACACTGACCATTCGCCCGTCCATAAAGACCACCCCGCCGTCGCCCAACAGGATATCGGCTTATGAAGAGGACCGCACAGTGAAAATTATCTGGGAAGATGTAAGGACAAGGCATCGCGCCACGAATGGTTACCATATTTACCGGAGAGAACTGCCCGACGGGAAGTTCACGACCTTGCTTTCCGAAGAAGAGACTGTTCCCGATCCGGTATTTACCGACAGCACCGCACGTCCGGAAAAGGGCTATGAGTATGCCGTTCAAACGGTAGACGATTTGGGTGGCACCAGCGAATCGATGGCGTTGTATTCCATCTATGTGAAAAAAATCGTGCTGCCTGTTCCCCCTGACGTGTGGGTGACGCAAAGCGAAGGAAAAGTAACTGTACAATGGAACGAGCCTTCCAGCAACCAGCCATTGAAAGTGAATCTCTACCGTTACCAGCGGGGTGAAAATCCCCAATTGTTGAAATCGTTTTCACTCGCTGAACAACAATTTACAGACACGAAAGTGAAGAAAGGAGAGTTGTATTTTTATTTCACCACCCATTCCGATGATGACAATAATGAAAGTTTCCGCTCGAAAGAAACCGGCATAAGGATGGAATAGATCCTCCATTTTGCCGTAACTTTTGGATCAACCCTAAAAGTTGTGGAGGGATTTTAAAAGGTTTACTTTTTCGCTTTCGGGGAATCGTACTGCTGCCATTCCGGTTTCATTCTGAAACTATTTGGCCTTTTTTATAAAATTATTCAACGAAAATAAAACTTTTTTTGAGATAATAGTGTTTTTATACAGATCGGAAATAGATTTTATCTGTATGGTTAATTATGTTTAACGCGCACAGGAGAAGTCGTTTGCAAACCGGAGAAGGTTTATCTGAAAAAGAAAAATAAAGAGGTGTCCTCTGGAGTATTTCTCTTATGCTTAAAATTCACACAAATGAAAAAGAAGAGAATGTGTATTTCGCTATTATCTTGTGCTGTTTTGAGTATAAGTCTTCCGGCAGTTTCGCAGCAGAATAATACCGCGGGCAGGGGCACCGCGCAGGACTTCAACACCACGAGAAGTAATCGTGACAACCGTCTGGCGGCAAGACCCGGTGGACCTATCGGCGGTATTATTGTCAAAGGTGGCAAAAATCCCGGTGGTCAGATGCTCACAATGACGACGGACGAAAACGGCGAATTTTCATTGGATGTTACTGAACCGGGCAATTATGTGTTCCGGATATCCAATCCACCCACGAATGAAAAAGGAATACAGGAAAATGGAATAAAAAGGACGGACGCTGTCATGCTGCGTGTGATAGGGGGTGGTAAAGGAGTTGTTACTGGAGCGGGTGGAAATGCACGGGTAATACCCGGCGGCAAAGGAATTGTTGTTGGAACGGGAGGGAATGCACGTACCTTACAGAAAGATGAGGATATCCTTATTGAAAATGGCGAGTTTTCATTGGATATACCCGGAGCAGGGAGCTACAAAATCATCATTACTGCACCCAAAAAAGAACATTGGGGTGATCCGCACGAAAACCTCAACGGAAAACATTAGATTAGAAACGTGTAAACTATGCTGTTTTCTATATCATTTTCTATATCAAGAGTATAGTTCTCCGAGTTAGGATCGGTATGTCATCATAGGTATGCCATCATTCACTACGTTGTTTACTTTTCGATAATTACTTTATTTTCCAGTAATCACCTTTATCACTACCGACATGTTCGAGAATTTTCATTTTCTTTAGCTTCTGTACTTCTCGTTCAATTGTCCGGTCTGTAACTTGTAGCGATTTTGAGAGTTCTTTTGCTGAAATTTTATTTTTCTCTTTTCCCTCAGAATCCTCAATTCTTCATCGTTTGCTTCTCCCCGTCTCGGTCCGATGCGGATATACTTTTTACATTCAAAGCGATAATCAGAAAAAGCAAGGAAAGGACTTCGGATATCGTTTCCTGTGGCGCTTATTTCTATTGCAGCCCGTTGAATGGTATCATTACATCGCAAGCCTTATAAATCCCACACATCAGCTACCCGATCTGAAAGTAGGAGAGATGTATGCCACGGTGGCGGATTATACGAAAAACGGAAGCTTTTGGGATTTCATCTGGGGAAATGTCACATTAGGACAAAAAGTCAGCTTATTATGGGCGGTCAATGCAGGGCGTTTTGTCCAGACAGCCGGACTGTTCCTCTTAGGTTCCTATTTCAGCAGAAAACATCTTTTCATCTCTACCGAAAAGAACGCTGCTTTTTGGGTAAGGATACTCATCATTTCGGCCATATCTTTCGCTCCTTTATATACCTTGAAAGAGCTGATCATGAAGAATGATGCGATCATACAACAATCAGTCGGAACGGTGTTCGATATGTGGCAGAAGCTGGCTTTTACGTTGACCCTGATCGCTTCGTTCGTGCTGCTTTATCATTATAGCAGATTCAGATTCAGTAAAGCTTTTAACGACTTACGCTACTATGGTAGGATGAGTCTCACCAATTATGTGTCGCAGTCGATTATCGGAGCTATCATTTACTTTCCCATCGGTTTATACCTTGCTCCCTATTGCGGATATGCCATTAGTTTATTAATCGGGATTGTAGTGTTTTTGTTACAACTGCAATTCTCAAAATGGTGGTTGAGCAAGTATAAACAAGGCCCTTTGGAGCATATCTGGCACAAATGGACCTGGATAGGAAGGGGGAAATGACCGGAATTATAGATAATCGTTTCATACGAACGATGTATGATGAGGTTCATAGGGTATGATCTTAAACGCTAAACTCTTAATAAAGAATTTAGCGTTTAATTTTACTCTTCCAAGTACAGATTATTTTAAGCATCTAAACATCTGATCAATACACTTCTTTTTTTGTTCCATATTGGGATGTACATATAAATTTAGGGTTGTGCTTATATTCGAGTGACCTAATATAACGCTGACAGTTTTATAATCGCAATTACTCTCTATGCATCTGGTTGCGAAGCTATGACGCAATCCATGAAATTTAAGTTCCGGCATATTCAGTTCTTTCATCAGTCTCTTATAGTAATTTCTATAGGTTCTCGGCTCTGTTGGTTTTATGTCGTTGGTCAGAATATAAAAAGAACTGTTCACCACTTTCTTTATTGGTTTTAGCATTTTCTGAAGGTCTCGGCTCATTGGTATATCCCTGATAGAATTCTTCGTTTTTGGACTGTCAAGGATAAGTTCCGTGTGCCTATCACAGTCTTCAATAATGTAGATTCTCTGTATCGTCTTATTGATATGGATAACCCCCGTTTCGGTATCGATATCCTCCCATGTTAAAGCACAAATTTCACCTATACGGATACCAGCACTTAGGCAAATATAAATTCCCAAGTTTTTGAATGTGAAGTGCTCTTGTGCATAATTCATAATCTTCTTTTGATTGGCTTTACTAAGTACTTCAATCCCATTATTTTCTCTTTCAGTTGGGAACTTGATGTCGAATTGATGGTAATCGATGAGTTTATTCTTCATCCCAAACTTTAGAATCATTTTCAAAACAATCAGAATGTCCTTGATTGTCTTTTGACTTAAACCCTCATCCAGTTTTGTGAATACAAAATCCTGAACTTCTGTCTCTACTACTTCATGTTTATTGCCGAAGATTGGCAACAAATGATTATCAATAAGAAGCTGATACGCTGATAAACTCGATTTTTTTACATACTGCTTCTTGTCCTCTTTCCATAAATTGATAATTGCACTAATTTTTGTTTGATTTGTCATAGGAACTAATTTTAATGATAATCATGGAAATATACAAAAGGATTTGAATATGGAAAAGCTGGAAAGTTCCAAATTTGAGATTTCCCGGATTTGAAGGGGAGTGGGAGGAATATAAAGTATCAGAACTGCTACAATTCTTCCCAACTAATTCTATGTCATGGGATCAATTAGAATATGGAACTGGAGATATTTTCAACCTACATTATGGATTAATTCATAAGGGACTACCGACACAGATAGAACTGAATAAATGTACCCTCCCTAATATCAAAGGAGATTTTATTCCTACTCGATATACACTTTGTAAAGAAGGTGATGTTGTTTTCGCTGATGCATCTGAGGACACAAATGATGTTGGTAAAGTGGTGGAGTTTCTGAATTGCGATAAAAAAAATGTTGTGTGTGGTTTGCACACTATTCATGGAAGAGATAAATATGACTTGACAATCGAAGGATTTAAGGGTTATGCTTTTTCTTCAAAATCTTTTCGGTCACAAATAAAAAAATTAGCCCAAGGAACTAAGATATACTCTATTAGCCCAAAAAATTTCCAAGAGTGTCATATTCTAATTCCAGATAAGGAGGAACAAAATAAAATAGGAAAACTATTATATCAAATTGACGAACGAATCTCAACCCAAAACAAAATAATTGGACAATTAGAAACCTTAATTATGGGCATATATCAGAAATTAGCAGATAACAAACATTGGAAAAAACAATATTTACGAGATATACTTACTGAACGAAAAGAAACAAGTAAAAACAATCTGCCTGTCTTTTCTGTTTCGGTTAGCAAAGGTGTTATTAATCAAATAGAATATCTTGGACGTTCTTTTGCCGCAAAAAACACAGCTAATTACAATGTAGTATGTTTTGGAGATGTTGTATATACTAAAAGTCCAACTGGAGAATTTCCGTACGGGATAATAAAACAAAGTTTTATTAGGAAAAATGTTGTAGTCTCTCCATTATATGCTGTTTACGTACCAAAAGATATACATATTGGAAGTATTTTACACTATTATTTTAATAGTCCGATAAACGCAAATAACTACTTGCATAGTTTAATACAAAAAGGAGCGAAAAACACCATAAATATAACCAATCAACGATTTTTGGATAATACGATTTTTTTACCAACAGATAAAAAAGAAATTGAAAAGATCGCCTCGTTATTAAATTCCATTAATAAAAAAATACAAATTGAAAAACTTTTCTTAGAGCAACTTGAAAAGCAAAAGACATACCTATTACAACAAATATTTGTATAGTTATATAAACATTCGATACAATAAGTAATTTCTCTGATTTGCATATTGTTCCAACATCTTCTTTTCAATTTTAATTTTCTCATCTAAAGTAGAGAGAAATGAGGCAATAATTACTTGTTCCCTTATACTTGGTAAAGATATTTTTAATTTCATAAATTCAACTTTTGATATATTATACCTCGTACTCCCTTGTGCAATTCTTATTAATTTATCTCTAAAAAGAGAACATCTAAATAAATAACTTGCAAATAATGGATTCAAAATATCAAAAGAAAAAACCCTGTATGCGAAACAGAAACTATTAAGATACATTTCACTCACTTTATCAAGTAATACAGAAGACATTCCTATTTCATCTGGTGTCTCAGAGGATACCGTGAAAAAAATATCCCCAAACTGTACTTTGTTTTGAAATTCCACTCGTGTAATATTAACGAGACCACAGTTTAGAACATCAATTATCGGAGAATCAAAAATCTGTTTATATTGAATGTAAAGTTTACCCTTCCCAAAATCTTCTTTTGTCTTTCCTGAAAGCCCATTAAATGATTCTCCAATTTCGCCTAATACCTTATCTTCCCAATTAGGAAAGTCGTTTCCTACTGTATCTTTAAAATGAAATGATCGACTGAATATCTTCTCACTTAGTTCTTTAATTAAGGACTTATATTGCTTTATTATTTTGTTTTGGGTTGAGATTCGTTTATCCAATAACGAAATGAAGGTTGCAATCTTATTTTGTTCATCGTTATTTGGAAAATGAAATTTCAAATGTTTGATAATATTCGCAGATAAATTTCCTTGGCCACCTTGGAGATAATTTTGTAAGATTTTGTCAATATATTTTAACCAAACCGCTTGTATAAATAGTTTATTCTGAACTGTACTTACGCACAAAATAGCTTGATTAATAGCTCCACGAATTTTACTTATTGCAATTTCTCCACTAGTCGCCCCGTATAAGGCTATTAGTAAATCTCCTTTGTTAATTAACTTTGCTGAAGAATTCTTTAATCCTTCTTTTGAGATATATAATTCAGTCGAATCGGAATTAATTTCTCCAGAACGTATGAAAGGAATGTTTCCGTTATAATATTTCTTTACTGTAGTTTTAGGTGTCCCTCCGGAAAAAAAAGTGGCAATGCTTTCTAATTTTTTTTCCTCCCACTCCCCTTCAAATCCGGGAAATCTCAAATTTGGAACATTGGCCTCTTTTTTCTTGTCTTGCTTCATTGCGCTCATTCTTTTTCTTACTTCTTTTGCATAGAGGATTCTTAAAACAAAAAATCAAGGAACTAATCCCAATTCTTTCAGGTACACTTCAATTTCTTCATCTAACTTGGCTCGCTTTGCTTCCAATTCCTTGATTTCGGCCATAACGGCATGGATATCAATCGGCTCTTCTTCCTGAAATGTACTTACGTATCGAGAAATATTGAGGTTATAACCATTTTCTTTTATCTCATCCAAAGATACTCGTCTTGAATACCGTTCTTCCTCTTTTCGGAATTGGTAGGTCTCGACTATCTTCTGGATATCATTTGGCTTTCCATCCTCTCCTTCACGTAAGCGGTTTTGGCGTTTCTCTTTTTCAAAATGCTCGCTGGCATTAATGAATAATACATCGTCAAACTTCTTGCATTTCTTCAGTACCAAAATACAAACAGGTATTCCTGTTGAAAAGAATAGGTTAGGGGGTAAGCCGATAACAGTGTCTATGTTATTGTCTTTTAATAGTTTTGTCCTAATACGTTCTTCTGCTCCGCTCCGGAACAAAACTCCGTGGGGGAGTATAATGGCCATCGTCCCTTCACCGGATAAGAAATGAAATCCATGTAGTAAAAAGGCAAAATCGGCAGCTGATTTAGGTGCAATTCCATAACTCTTGAAACGGAAATCTTCTGCCAGTGTGTCGTTTGGTTCCCAACGCAAACTAAAAGGGGGATTTGCCACGATAGCATCGAATTCCATCTTTTTTGCAGGATTCATTTCGTTCAGAATATTCCAGTCATTTAACAATGTATCGCCATGATGGATTTCAAACTCCGTGTCTTTTAGTCCATGCAACAACATATTCATACGGGCAAGGTTGTAGGTTGTGATGTTCTTCTCCTGCCCATATATTTTACCGATACTCCCGCCACTATCCGCTAATTGCCGGCGTACATTCAAAAGGAGTGAACCGGAGCCGCATGCAAAATCCAGCACTCTATCCAACTTCTTTTTTTCTCCTAATGCCGGATTTTGACTATCCAGAATCACGATTTTTGACAAGATAGTAGATAATTGTTGTGGTGTATAGAATTCGCCTGCCTTTTTTCCTGATCCAGCAGCAAACTGGCCCAAAAGATATTCATAGGCATCGCCTAAAATATCGGTATCGGTAGAAAATCTAGCAATTCCTTCAGCTATTTTCTGAATTATGACGCAAAGTTTTTTATTTCGCTCAGTGGTAGTCCTGCCTAATTTTTCAGAGTTCAAGTTTATTTCTGAGAATAAACCCTGGAAAGTGCTTTCGAATGATTCATTTTCGATATACCTGAAACCATCATCAAGAGTTTGTAATAACTCCCCATCATGGGTGCGTGCAAGTTCCACAATATTACTCCACAAGTATTGTGGTTTGATAACATAATGCACTTTTCGGCGCATCTGCTTTTCAAACTCTACTATATCTGCTTCATTATTTTTATACCATACCGTCAATGCGGTACTTCTATTATCTTCTTCCTGCTGAGGATAGTCTTTACCCAGTTCTTTTTTCGCTGCCTCCTCATAATTATCAGATAAGTACCGAAGGAATAAAAAAGACAACATATAGTCCCGAAAATCATCCGGATCCATTGCTCCTCTTAATTGGTCAGCTATATCCCAAAGCGTTTTACCTAATTGTTTTTGATCTTGTATTGTCATGATTGACTGTATTTTGTTATTTATTCAGCGAGAATCTCAGGAAGATAGAATTCATACTTTCCAAGAAATGCTCCCAATATATTTTTAAAAAGCTCTTTATTGTCCGTTCCCATTTCCACAGGTTCGTATATAGAATATTTTCCGTGACTTAGCAAGTTTAATGCACGTGCATATAGTATTTCATCTTCTACTCCATGAATGCATCTGGAAAAATCGTCGTATCCAAAGAACGTGGCTGTTTTTTCAAGAATACTACGCAGCATGTTGAAATGATAGGTGTTAATTCTATCTGAATCTATTGCCTGTTTCAATTCGCTTAATAATGCAACATGGTGAAAAAAGGGGGTATCATCCGTTGCCCGCAGTGTGTGTCCATCTATTCCATTCTTATGCAAGAAGTAACGTTTGCTCCTATTTTTCTTTAATTCATTGCAGACCACATTGAAAAACAGGTTGTGATGAGAAGAAATAATCGTTTTTACCTCACTAACTCCGCTTCTCAACAAATTGGAGAGGTCACTTGCTACGGCAATTGCATTATTATCATCTAATGATGAAATCGGATCATCAATATAGATATACTTGACCCAATCATAGGATGGGGTTCCGTCAATAGTCAATTCGCAAATAGCCAAGAAGATACACCAGATGAAAATATTTTCTTCTCCACGGGATATTTTGATATTACTTTGAATAACATATTCAGGTAATTCCGGATTTGACTGATGGGCTGGATTTTTAATTTGCTTACTAAAGTTGATTTCCCATTTTTCGTAATCAATTTTAAAGTCGAATTCTGCGTAACGTTCCAAATAGGCAAAAATTCTCTCTTCCAACGCCAGTTCTTTGAATCCACTAAAAAATTTCGATTTCTCGTTTATTTTGAGTACGCGTTCTGTGTCATTATCCAGATCATTATCCCAATAGAAAAGATCTTCAGTGAAAGCATTGAAATAAAGCGTGTCCGACTGTCCATTCTTCTTCCCTTTTTCTTTGAATGCCATTGACAGTCGAGTTTTCCCGGTACCATTGTAAGCGTAAAGCAATACAAAATCCGAGTCATTTAAATCATCTCGTAGTCTGGTTACAAGACCATTCAATGTTTTATATCTATATATCTTTGGCTTATTCATCGCTCTCCTTATTTACTCATATGCCGCTAATCCAGAGATTTCGCGCCCCTGCGCTTGTTTTTTCAAGTAGGGGACTAAATCTGCCATCAATGCAAGTTCTTTTATACGGCGCTCTTTCCAGCTTAATTCCAATGGTTCTAACAAGTCTGTTAGTTTTTCTCCATCAAAAATCATCCGGCCGATAATCTTGTCTGTAAAATCTTTTAGCTCTGAAACTGATAGCCCGTATTTTCCAGCAATATCCGCCAATTCTTTCTCACTTTTCTCTGTTTTAAAAGTGTCGTATCCTTCTCGTAGCGAATTTACATCGTGACCTATATTCCAATCTAAACTGTTGATATACTCAGTTAAATCTTCCTGTTCATCCATCAGGTTTGAACTTGAACTAAGTAAACTGATGACTTGATGCTTGGTCATTCTCTGCTTGGAAGGTTTCTTTTGCGTATTCTCGGCGATCAGCTCCATTATATAGTCGTAATCGATCAGAGCGGAGGCAAAAAGTACAAATTCAAAGTCGAGCTGTTGTATTTCTTCCGGTGCTTGATCACCCTCTTTCTGCTGAATTTCTCTATATTTTTTGGCTGTTTCGATATAAGAACTTCTAAAAGAACGAAGAGTATCTTCGGGTAGTATGTTTTCGATCTGCGCTCTTTGTTCTTCATCCAAGTCCGTATATTGGTCGAGCTGAGTTTTCAATTTCTGTATCTCCTTGAAATTCTTTACAAAAGCTATTCGAGCGGCATCGCCTTTCAGATTATATACCTCTTCGGGAGCGCAAACCAAATTGTTTTCTGCCATAAAAACATTTAAGTCGGCAACTGCTTTTTTAAATTTGGCAATTACTACCGGAGCAGGATCAACCAGCCATATTTTCTTCGCATCTTCATCAGATTTTTCACCGGAAAATAATGCAATGGCTTCATTCACCGCAGATTCTTGACGTCGAAAATCTAAAATATTGCCGTAGGGCTTGGTGTCATTCAGTACACGATTAGTCCGTGAAAAGGCCTGTATCAATCCGTGGTACTTCAGATTTTTATCCACATACAAGGTATTCAGGTATTTGGAATCAAATCCGGTGAGTAGCATGTCCACTACAATGACGATATCAATCTTGTTCTTATGAGGATAATCGGAGTTGCTGTATTTATGATCTTTGATACGCTTCTGTACATCCTGATAATACAAGTCGAACTCATTGATGTTGTGATTCGTGCCGTACTGTTTATTGTAATCCTTAATGATTCTTTTCAATGCCGCTTTCTTCTCATCAGGATTCTGCTTGTTGTCCTCTTTTTCTTGTTCTAAATCCTCCTGAATTTGTTGGATGTCTTTGTTCCCCTCTGCAGGTGGCGAGAAAACACAGGTTATATTTAACGGGATAAAATCCTTGTCCGTTTTCAACTTCTGCTTCTGAACTTCTTTAAAAAGATCGTAATACTCTATGGCATTATTGATAGATGCGGTTGCCAGCACAGCATTAAACCGTCTAGTATTGGTCGCTGCATCGTGCTTATCTATTATGGCTTCCACAACAGCCTGTTGAGTAATAGCTTCGCCTGGTTTGGGTTTTATATTTCCTTTTCCTTCAAAGTAATCCACATGAAAACGCAATACATTTCTATCATCTATTGCATTTGTAATAGTATAGGCATGCAGTTCCTTCTCGAATACATCCTTGGTGGTCTTGTACGAAGCGTATTCCCCTTCTCTTGAGTTTTGAGTGGCGTTCTCTTCAAAAATAGGTGTACCGGTAAAGCCAAACAGTTGAGCATTGGGAAAAAACTCTTTGATTGCTTTGTGATTATCCCCAAACTGGGAACGATGACATTCATCAAAAATAAAGACTATCCGCTTTTTGCTCAAAGACTCTAAACGTTCCTTATATTTCTTCTTGTTGTTTCCATCCAAAGCTAATCCTAATTTTTGAATGGTTGTTACAATTACCTTGTCAGCATAATCAGTAGATAGTAAACGTCTTACTAAAGTCTCGGTATTGGTGTTTTCTTCAACACTACCTTCCTGAAATTTATTAAATTCTTCACGGGTCTGCCTGTCCAAGTCCTTACGATCCACGACAAAAAGACATTTTTCGATATCTGGATTATCTTTCAGTAGGGTGGAAGCTTTAAAGGAAGTGAGCGTTTTACCACTCCCCGTGGTATGCCATATATAACCGTTTCCCCGGTTCTGATGAATGCAATTGACAATGGCCTTTACCGCATAAATTTGGTATGGGCGCATTACCAATAATTTTTGCTCGCTTTCTACAAGAACCATATATTTGCTGATCATTTCTCCCAACGTGCATTTTGGTAGGAATTTTTCGGCAAAAGAGTCTAAATGTGTGATCTTCTTATTATCCTCATCTGCAAATTGGTAGACAGGTAAGAATTGCTCATCGGCGTTAAAGCTAAAATGCTGGTTTCTATTGTTGGCAAAATAATAGGTGTTAGTTCTGTTGCTCACTATAAACAATTGCATAAAACAAAGCAGTGAGTTCGTATAACCGTTCCCAGGATCATTTTTATAATCAATGATTTGCTGCATGGCCTTACGTGGTGAAATTTCAAGTGTTTTTAATTCAACTTGAACAACAGGAATACCATTGATGAGAATAATTACATCGTATCTTTGGTTACTATTCCCTGTATTTATTCTTAATTGGTTGATTACCTCATACTCATTCTTACACCAGTCTTTAATGTTGACCAAGGTGTAATTTAATGGCGTACCATCTTCACGCTGAAAATAGTTTCTTTCACGTAACATTTTTGAAGCGGCAAACACATCAGAAGTGATAATATCCGTTTTAAGCCGCTCAAATTCATTTTCAGTCAGCTTTACACGATTAAGAGCCTCAAATTTTTCACGAAAATTCTTTTCAAGAGAATTTTTATCGTGGATATCTCTGCGATATGTATATTTGAGATCCTCTAACTTTTTTATAAACAGTTCTTCTATTTGTGCTTCTTTTGTCATAGATGCAATATTCTATCTAAAGGAGATTGTTTTAATGTTCCAAAGTTAACAAATAATCTCCAATTATAAATCAAAATCAAACTCTTAGCTTCTTCCTTTGTTATTCCTTCTCTCTTTTTTCGCCTATATACCAATTTCTTTCTTCGAGTTGCTTCATCTTTAATTCAATGCCTTCCAAATCATCTTTCAATCTTTTATGAAAGCTATCTTCTCCATCATCACCTGACACCAACCAATCAATTCTTTGGGCATAAACTGCTGCCAGTTTGCATAGTCTATACCCCTCCTTGAACTCTTGAATTGTTTCATCGGAATAGCGTTGCCAGTCTTTAGGCTTTTCCTTAATTTCTCCTTCTGATGAATATCCATAATGAATATCCCCAGAAAAAGAATCGTAGCCTTCTTTGTTTTCACGAATGATTTCTAAAATTTCCTCCGCAATTGTATCTATACGATATTGCTGATAATCAAAGTGTCCTCCAGACATAATTTATTCCTCCTATTATTTTTTTATTATCACACGATTCAAATTCTTGTAAGTGCATATAAATGTGTGATATCCTACTTAAACCTGATCATATCCGCTACTTGTAAGAAGTAGTCGTTTGACCAAATTTCCAATTCTTCGGGATTTACTACAAACCGTTGTACGTCCCGTTTTACAGCATTGATATCGGTGTGGGCAAGCCGTTCCTTTAACTTTTCAATGAATTGCTCCTTATTTAATTCAAGTCCGTCAAACTGCCGGATTCGCTCTTGCAGGTGGTCAAAGTTGAGTTCCGTTCCGTTTCTCACATACCACTCAAAGTCATACCAATCCCGTCCTTTCACCCTCGATTTCCAATTACGGAATACAAGGGCATGCATCTTTCCTGCAAATAAATCAGACAGAACAAAACAGCGTGTCATAAACGAGAAGGGTAGTAGCCGTAACTTTTGTTCGGTATCAAATTTCATAGGTGGATCAATGTCCACTTCTATTTTTATCTTGATGGATTTTTCAGTCTGAAATTTCAGATCGTATGCGGCGGTATTTTCTTTTAGAAATGCCGATTCCACTCGCCCTAACTTCTTTTTTTATCTCATAGCGGGCCAACATCTGGTCAAATATGTTCATTGCTTCAATAGTTTTAGAATGTTCTGAATGTTTACTTTCTTTTTACTGACAGCCAAACATTGTTCAAAAATATCAGGATCCATTGTATAAAACTGATCCATATCAAACCGTATATCTTCTTCCAGATAGGTTTGCATGGCCTTGACAAACCGCAGCCGAAGCTTTGGCGTATAGGTAATCAAATCGCATAACGCTTTTTCCGGAGAAGCGATTAAATAAGCATGATCCTCTTCAACAACTTGACGGATACCAATAGCGTAGTAATTGGCCGGGCAATGTATATATTCAAATCGACCTACCCTGTTTTCATAGTTTTTGGTCAGTCTTAACGTCATTGAAGCCACTGTATGTACTCGTTCAGGTATCAACCTGTAATTGCGAAGTGCTGTTTCCATCGACACATAAGAGGGGCCATAGAGGTGATTGGCGATCAATTCCTCTGATAATGATTTACCCGATATGTCCGGAGAAACGACATACATTCCCTTTTTCAAGCGGATAATAGTTCCCTGTTTTTCAAGTTCAGTGATTTTCTTATTTGGTGACTTATAATTATTCAAATTAGATGATAATACGCTAATTTCAAAAGGGATATTGCCAAACGCAGAAATAAACTTCATATCTATACAAATCTATTTTTTGGCAAAAAATAGTCATTTTTTTTATAGATAATGAGTTTATTTGTTATTTCCTATCAAAAAAGTGACGTTCCTGTAATGAGATATATCCTTAAAAGCCAACTTACCAGGTTATATGCTGGTTATAAGACTTAGCTTTTCGATCAAACCGCTCAATGAAACCACATCTATACCTTTGCTCATAGGCCAACTCTCAGAAGAGGGTGTTACCACAAAAGTATGTTCGGGATGGATATCTTTAATGGCTATATAGTTGCCTTTGGACAAGGTCGGTGAATAAGATGCCTTACATTCTATGGCAATAATTTGGTGATTGATTTGTACCACAAAATCAATTTCAGCACCGCCTGCTGTCCGGTAGAAATAGATTTCTACTTCGGGAAAGGTTCCTCGCAGATTGGCAAGCACGATCGTTTCCCAGACAGCACCAAAAGCGGGATGTCCTGAAAAATCCGTAAAAGTCCGGATACCCAACAAAGCAGACACGATACCCGAGTCGGAAATATACACCTTTGGCGCTTTCACCAGGCGCTTGCCCATATTGGAAATGTAAGGCGCTATCATATCCACCATATAGGTGCTTTTCAGCAAATCGATATAATTTTTTACGGTTTGATTGCTTACACCCAGAGAATTGCCCAGGCTGGAATAATTTACCGTCTGCCCGTTTACGTGTGCCAGCATCTGCCACAAACGCCTCATGGTAGCAGGGGTGAAATTGACCCACTGCAACATATCACGCTCTAGAAATGTGGCGATAAAACTATTAAGCCATGCAAAAGAAATCTTATCGCTTGTAGCCAGTATACTTCGAGGGAAACCGCCTCTTTCAAAGTATTTTTCAATAGAAATGTCTCTTGGCAGTTCAGACCACAAGAATGGTGTCAATTGTTTATATACAATTCGTCCGGCCAGTGATTCGGAACTTTGCATCAGTAAATCACGTGAAGCCGAACCCAGTACCACAAAGCAGCCCGGCTTGTTCCATTCGTCCACCAAACTCCGGATGAGAGGAAATAACTCGGGCTTTCGCTGAATTTCATCAATGCAAATCAGCTTATCTTTCTGGCTTGAAAGAAACCATTCGGCATCCCTCAGTTTCTCCAAATCTGAAGGACGCTCCAAGTCCAGATACAATGTCCCGGACGGGTAATCTTCCATCAAATGCTTTGCCAACGTCGATTTTCCACATTGGCGAGGGCCGATGACTGCTGTTACGGGAAAATGTCGTATGGCTTCAAGTATATCTTCCCCGTTTGCTCTCTGTATAAACATTTTGTGTTATTCTTTTATCCGATACAAAGATATGAAATTTTGATTTATAACCATGCAAATCTCAAATTTAATTTGAAATTTGCATGGTTAGTGTTTTGGTGATTCTTTATTTTCCCTTTCAATTTTTCTCTGATTTCTTTTTGCATTGATAGGTCAGGGTCTACCGTTAGGTTAGACAAAGTTTGTTTTTGTATATTTTAACTATATGCCTATGTAACGTTTTGTTATTTTTTCATCTTTATAAATGAGCGGAATAATTTTTGGATTATTCATCTATAGACCTGCATGTTAAAATTAGAATCGTGGTTATAATGTCAATTTTATAATAAATATTATGAAGAAAGCAATTGGAGCTATAATGCTATTAATGTGTGTTTTAACGGGATGCTCAAAAGGTGATCTGCCTGATCCATTTCTGATCGAAGGTATTACAATGGATAACTATCCGAAGGTGGACTGTTCCACATCTACATCACTTCTTCAAACACTTATTGCTTGCAAGTTATTGGGTGTGAGTTATGATTGGGAGGAAAACCTGATATTTTCAGGATACTACGATTTAATTATTCACTATGAGGACCTGCCCGGCTCCCGTGAGTTTTTGGATAATCTGCGGGTTTCTACCACGCACGGCGCATTCACAAATCTTATCAATGGGGAGGTTGATCTGATCGTTACTTCCCGCAGCATTTCGAGGGATGAAAAAGTTCATGCCGAAGAAAAGGGGGTTACACTCCTCGAAACACCCATTGCCCTCGATGGATTTATCTTTATTACCCACAAGAGCAATCCCGTCAAATCACTCACAAAAGAACAGATACAAGGTATTTACATGGGAGAGATCAACAATTGGAAAGAAGTGGGAGGAGACGACCTTGCCATTACGCCTTATATAAGGGAACCCAATTCTGGCAGTCAGGAAAAAATGGAAACGATCGTCATGAAAGGGTTGGAAATGCCGAAATGGGAATATACCTCATTAATAGGGATGGGAGGGCCGTTCGAAAGGCTGAGAAGCGATGAAAGTGGAATATGTTATTCGCTTTACTACTACAACAGTTTTTTTGTAAAACCTGATCTTGTCAATCAACTGGCGATAGATGGAGTTGCCCCGACGAAAGAAGCCGTCAGAAACCGATCATATCCCTATACGACAGAAGTTTATACTGCGATTCGTTCCGATATCGACAGAAGCTCGAAGGCATACAGGTTATACCAACTCCTCTGCTCTGACAAAGCGAAAAAGATCATAGAGGAGAGTGGTTACGTGGCGAAATAAGCATGTTATCAATCACCGGCTTGTCCTGTAACCGATCACCTTAATAGCTATAAGTGTTGAAAATATTCGGGATTACAACGTCAGCCCGGTTATTACCGACGGGAAGATACCGAGCAGGATATTCAATAGGATGGCGATGGTGGCCACATAACCGATTACCGCGGGATATTCGATTGGCTTGTCGTCTTCCGATGGCTGCATAAACATCATGTTGATCACACGGAAATAGAAGAACACGCTGATGATGGAGTTCAGAACCCCTACGATCACCAGAAGATATTCACCGATGCTCACCATCTGGCTGAAAAGGAACAGCTTTGCCCAGAATCCCGAGAAAATGGGAATGCCTGCCATCGACAACATGGCAAAAGTGAGGACGACCGCCATCAACGGTTTTTTCCTGCCCAATCCTGCGAACATACCGATATCCTGGGCGCCTTTGGCGTGACAGACGGCAATGATGACCGCGAAGGCGGCAACACCTGCCAATGCGTAGGCGGCGGCGTAATACAACAGTATCTGGGGATCTTTATGCAGGTAGAGTAACGACATTAACATGAACCCTGCGTGGGAAATACCCGAAAAGGCGAGTAACCGTTTCATGTTGATCTGCCGCATTGCGGAGAGATTACCTACCGTCATCGTAAGGATGGAGATCACCAGAATAACAATGCGCTGTGATTGTATCAATTCAGGAATCATCGTATCCATCAGCTTGTACAGTGTGGCCATTGCTGTGACCTTTACCAGTGTGCTCATCAGGGTAGTGACTACCGTGGGTGCCCCTTGATATACGTCGGGTGCCCAGAAATGGAACGGTACGGCTGCAACTTTAAACATCATGCCGATCAGGATCAT
Source organism: Proteiniphilum sp. (assembly GCF_034927365.1). Lineage (GTDB taxonomy): Bacteria > Bacteroidota > Bacteroidia > Bacteroidales > Dysgonomonadaceae > Proteiniphilum. The sequence continues at coordinate 46,256 of NZ_JAYFQD010000023.1, forward strand.
CGTAACGCCTATATTATACCATAGGGGAGCATTACCCGCTTGAAGTACCTCTGCAATTTTATGCATGTCGAACGAGCCGGTGGCGCCATACACCAATGCGATACCAAACAGGATGATGGAAGAGGCGAAAGAACCCATAAGAAAGTATTTTATTCCCGCTTCGTTACTCCACTTGTTTTTTACATTACTGGCACTTAAAAGATAGAGTGAGATGGAGAGTACCTCCAGGCCGATAAAGAACATCGAGAGGTTACTGAACGAAACCATCGCCACAGCGCCGGAAAGCAGGAAAAGGAAGATCGATGAATAGTCGGCCCGCTGTGTCGGCCGCTCTCTGGTACAGAATGGGACCATACTCAGGATAAGTGCCGTAAGCAGCATAAACAGCGCCGCGAAGGCTTTGCCGTACTGGTCGAAAACGAGCATCTCGGGAAGATCCGAAATGTTGAATATTGTATTGTCCGTGTATAGTTCGTAGGAAGTGATACCGAATAAGAGGAGAAGTCCGGCTACCGTGACCGGAACGAACACTTTCCTTAGCTGCAGGACTTCGAGTACCAGGCATAAAAGACCTAACGATACGATTGCTATTAGTAAACCCATTATATTGCGTATATCAAAATGACCTGTTTATACTTAATTAATTAGAGTGGTTACTGCCGGATGTGCATTGACCTGTTGCAGGATCTCCTGTACCGATGGCGAGATAAGATCGAGGATCGGCTGCGGATAGATACCGAAGAACAGCAACAGGAGGATCAGTAGCGCGAAAATAAATCCTTCTCCCGACTTCAGGTCGGCAAAGAATTTGGGGTTTGCCTCTCCTGTCATGGTCTGTTGAAACATCCGCAACATATAGAATGCTCCCAGTATAATCGTTAATCCACCTAACACCGCATACCAGATATTCAACTGGTTCAGGCCATAAAGGATGCTGAACTCACCGATAAAGTTGAAGGTGGTGGGCAATGCAACAGATGCCAAAATCAGCAACATGAAGGCAAGGCTCAGTTTGGGAGCTTGTACCTTGATACCTCCCATTTCACCGATCTTCAATGTTTCATAACGAGCGTAAATGATATCGGCTATATAGAAAAGTCCTACAATGACGAGCCCGTGCGCCAGCATCTGTACGATGGCACCACTTATCCCGTCCGCGGTGAGCGAATAGGCACCGGCAGCGATAAGCCCGACGTGTGCCAGTGAAGAGTAGGCGAGGAACCGTTTTATATTCTTTTGCCTTAACGTGATGATGGAACCGTAGATTACCCCGGCGAGCGACAATCCAATCAGGATGGGCTTGAAGGTTTCGGCAGCGGCTGGCAGCACCGGTAATTGCCAGCGGATGATACTGTATAACCCCATTTTGAGCATGATACCGGCAAGTAGCATCGTTCCGTAAGCCGGCGCCCTGTGGTAGGTGGATGCCTGCCACGAGTGGAACGGGATAAGTGGTATCTTGATGGCATACGCCAGGAAAAATCCGCCGAACACCCAGTATTGTACCTGGGCCGGCAGGTTAAGGTTGTACCATGAGTCTAACGCGAAATTCCCGGATTGGGAATAGAGATAGATAATGGATATCAGCATGAACAGTGAACCGGCGAAAGTGAATATAAAAAAAGTGAAGACCGTTTTTTTCCGTTTGGAAAATTTACTACCTCCCCAGAACAGGATAATGAAATAGATAGGGATAAGCGATAATTCCCAGAAGATGTAATAGAGTAGGCCGTCGCTGCTGGAAAAAGTCCCGAGCATGGCGGTTTCCATGAAAAGGATCAGCGCGAATAATACCCGGGAATCGTGAATATCCCTATTCCATGTTGTCAGGATAATTATCGGTGTCAACACACTTGTCAGCAGGATCATGGCCAGTGCCAGCCCATCGATCTTGAATGCGAAATCGATATCCGGATTTTGGATCCATGGGATGCTCATCCCCATATCGGTGCCGTTCAGATAACCTATCAGCATCCAAATAGTGGATAGCAATGTGGCTATGCTGAAAACCAACGCTATTTGTTTGGCCCGTTGGTCCCCTGATATAAAGGTTATTAATACACCTGCTAATAAAATTGCTAAAACTACTCCTATATTCATTTCCTTAAAATATCTTTCAAATAATTGTTGTGTGCATCCATGGAGTTCGATTTAAAAAAGGTAGAGATAGACGAGTATGATACATACCCCCAAGACAAAAAAGACGAGATATCTTCCGATATTGCCGCTTTGTACCGAACGTACCAGTATGGAGAGCTGTCCGGTGACGCGTCCCGTGCCCGAAAGCAGGGAAGAGAACAGGACTTCAAACACATCGGTCAAAAATGCCGATATCTTGTACATCGGTTTTACTACGATAGTGTCATATATCTCGTCGATGTAAAACTTGTTATATATCATTTTTCCGAATCCGGATTTTACTTCATCACTTCGGGGTACACGGCGGTTGCGGATATATTGCGAATAGGCGATCCCGATGCCGATTAGCGCACCGACGACAGCCAGTCCCATCAGCATATACTCGGTGGCGCCCAGATGATGCGTGTGTCCGGTTGCTTCGGGCAGTACGGGTGCAAGGAAACTGCTTAGCCAGTTGTGTCCAGGAAGGCCGATTATACCGCCGATCACCGAAAGGGTGGCGAGTACGATCAGGGGTACTGTCATTGTCCTCGGAGATTCGTGGATATGATGTTTTTCTTCTGCAGATCCGCGGAACTCACCGAAGAAGGTGAGGTATAAGGCACGGAACATATAAAATGCCGTGAAAATAGAAGCTACTGAGGCGATGGCCCACAATACTTTGTTGTGTTCAAAGGCGGATATCAGGATCTCGTCTTTGGAGAAGAATCCGGCAAATGGCGGTATTCCCGAAATGGCCAACGTGGCGATAAAGAAGGTGGTATAAGTGACGAACATCACCGATTTCACGCCTCCCATCTTGCGCATATCCTGCTGTCCGGACAGGCCGTGGATTACCGAACCGGCTCCGAGGAACAAACAGGCTTTGAAGAACGCATGGGTGACCACATGGAATACGGCTGCCGTATAAGCGCCCACACCCAGTGCAAGGAACATCAGCCCGAGTTGGGATATGGTGGAGTAGGCGAGTACTTTCTTGATGTCGGTCTGCATCAGCCCGATGGTGGCGGCAAACAGTGCCGTGATTGACCCTACGACAGCAACGATCAATTGTACATTGGGTAGTGCCGTATATAAAAATCCCATCCTTGTGACAAGGAAAACACCCCCGGTGACCATCGTCGCCGCATGGATCAGTGCTGAAACGGGAGTGGGACCCGCCATTGCGTCGGGTAACCATGTATAAAGCGGAATTTGGGCGCTTTTTCCGGTCGCACCGAAGAAAAGGCAAATTGCGGAAAGTGTCAGTCCACCGATAATTTCGGGATTGTTGGCCAATACGCCGGCGAAATCCGTTTTCAGTTGGATATAATCGAGCGTACCGAACAGGCGTGCCAGCGTGAATGCACCTATCAGAAATCCGAGATCGCCGATACGGTTCATGATAAACGCTTTCTTCGCCGCATCATTATAACTCTGGTTTTTGTACCAGAACCCGATCAGGAGGTAAGAGCAGAGTCCTACGCCTTCCCAGCCGATAAAGGTGATCAGGAGATTACTTCCCGATACCAATAACTGCATGAAGAAGATGAACAGGTTCATATGGGCGAAGAAGCGGTCTTTATTCTCATCGTCGTGCATGTAACCGATAGAATAGATGTGGATCAATGCCCCGATCCCGGTGACGAACAGTAACCACAATACTGAAAGCTGGTCGAAAAGAAAACCCATGCCGACATTGAATCCCGCCAGTTTTATCCAGTCGAACAACTGTACCGTTATCGCTGTATGGGTTGTCTGTATCTGAATGAAGAAATATACCGAAACGGCAAACGAAACCAGTACGGCAGCCGTAGCCAACCATCCCGATCTCTCCTTGATCCTTTTTCCGAGAAACAGGTTGATCAGGAATCCCGCGAAGGGGCTTAGTAAAAGAAGTAGTGTCAATGATCTTTCCATTCGTTCTTATCCTTTCAGATTTTTAAGCAGGCTTATATCCACAATTCCCGTATTCCTGAAGATGGAAACGATGATTGCCAGTCCCACAGCCACCTCTGCCGCGGCAACAGCCATCGAGAAAAATACGAACACCTGCCCTGATGAATCCTGATGGTATACCGAGAAAATTACCAACAGCAGGTTCACCGCGTTCAGCATAATTTCTATCGACATTAAAAGTACAATCACACTTCTTCTGAACAGCACTCCCAGTATCCCTATCGAGAAAAGCAAAATGACCATACCCATGTATGCTTCGATACCGATTACATTTAAAATATTTTCAGCCATTATTTTGCCAATTTATTTTTTGTCTTTCCTGTGCCGGGAAATGCCCGTCAGGAGTTGAATTTTTTCTTTGATATCATTACTGCGCCGATCATTGCCACCAGCAACATCACCGAGGCAAATTCGAATGGAAGCAGGTATTCAGTGAACAATACGTTCCCGAGCACTTTCACCGACTGGTAGTCGACGCCGGTCGCCTTATAGCTTTCCATTTCAGGGATTGCCTTGATAAGGGCGGCGAACAGCACCAATCCCATCAGGCAGGCGGCCACTACGGCGGTAATGCGGCCGATGGTTATTTTTCTCCTTTCGTGTGTTTCATTTAGGTTCATCAGCATGAGCGTGAAAAGCAGCAGAATCATTACCGATCCGGTGTAGACGATCACGTGTACGATTGCCAGGAATTGTGCATCGAGTAACAGGTAATGGCCCGCGATCGAGAAAAAGCAGATGATCATGTAGATGGCGCTATAAATGGGATTTCTGCTCAGTACCGTCATCAGCGCTGTACCCAATGTCAATGCCGATAAAAAATAAAAAACAATTGCCATAATTTTCTTCCTTACTTATTTAACTACAGCTTCTCCGTATTTCTTTTGCTTGGCGTCCTCTACCGAGATGACCAACCTGTCTTTCCCATAGATAAACGACTCCCGATCCGTCTTCGGATGTACGAATGTGTTGGATTTGGTGAGATAGATCGCCTCTTTCGGGCATGCTTCCTCGCACAGTCCACAGAAGATGCAACGAAGCATGTTGATCTCGTAGGTGCTTGCATATTTCTCTTCACGGTAGAGGTGTTCTTCACCCGGTTTGCGTTCTGCAGCCGTCATGGTGATGGCTTCGGCAGGGCAGGCCAGGGCGCACATGCCGCAGGCAGTACACCGTTCACGCCCTTCCTCGTCGCGCATCAATACGTGGAGTCCCCGGTAAACAGGGCTGAACGGCCTTTTCTGCTCGGGATACTGCACCGTAACCTTGGGGCTGAAAAAGTGCTTGATGGTGATCGAGAGGCCACGGATGATTTCCTTCAGGTAGATGCTTTCCATGAAAGTCATCTTCTTGTTGGACACCTGGGTCTTCCGTCCCGAGAGTGATATATTTTTAATCTTGTCCATTTTGTTATTTTATTACTAAAATCAAAATCCCATTCAATACGATATTGAACAGCGCCAGCGGGAACAACATCTTCCATCCCATACGCATTAGTTGGTCGTAACGGAAACGGGGAATGGTCCACCGGATCCACATGAAAAAGAAGATGAAGAATGATGTTTTAAGCAGGAGTGCCAAAACACCGAGAATATTGGCGATATTGACGCCTGCATGTTCGATCATCCATTCCATGCCGGGGTAGTTATAGCCTCCGAAGAAGAGTACCGACATCAGTACCGACGAGAAGAACATCGCTACATATTCAGCGAACATATAAAATCCTTGTTTCATGGAAGAGTACTCCACATGGTAGCCGTTTACCAATTCCGACTCGCATTCAGCCAGATCGAACGGTGCCCGGTTACATTCCGCAAAAGAACAAACCAGAAAGACGAAAAAGGTGATGGGTTGGTAGAACACGTTCCAGTTCATTCCTGCCTGTTGTGCCGAAATTTCATTTAAACTCAGTGTACCGGTCATCATCACCAGCGAGATGATGGATAATCCCATCGCGATTTCATAGGAAATCATCTGCGCCCCTGCGCGGATACCGCCGAGCAATGCGTATTTGTTGTTGGACGCCCATGCCCCGATCACGATACCGTAGACGCCTGTGGAAAGAACGGCCACAATATACAGAATGGCGATATTGAGGTCGGCTACCTGTGGGATAACGATGCGCTCGCCGATATGGAATTCCTTTGCCCAGGGAATAACGGCTGATCCCAGCAATGCCACGATCATTGAGAGGGCCGGCCCGACAATGAACAACATTTTGTTGGGTGTTTCAGGGATGAAATCTTCTTTGGCGAAGAGTTTTATCCCGTCGAAGATGGGTTGTAGCAATCCGAATTTCCCGGCACGGTTCGGTCCGTAACGGTCCTGCATAAATCCTGCGATCTTGCGTTCCGCAAGTGTTTCATAGAGGGCGAAAAGCATGGTTACCGCGAATACGGTCACAATAATCACCAGTTTTTCTATAAAAAAGTAGATATCCATATCTGTTTCTTCAGTTCTGTTCGTAATTCACGGGCTTGTTATTTCTCACTGTCCTGTTCGTAATTCACCATGCTATCGATCTCCTCGTTTTCGTGAGGAAGCGGCACATGTTTCATACTGATCTTTTTCCGGTCCTTGTCGCGCCCTTCGAGTGTCAGCTTATCGGTATCGATAACCACTTCGGCAGGATTGACGAGCTCGTTCTTATTGATATTCAGTACAGAGTAGTTGCCGAAACGGTGAGGCCCTTCGATGACCCAGTCCTCTTTCCGTTTATGGTCGAAACGACATTCGTTGCAAATGTAATGTTCCACCTCCTTGAACTGGTCTTTGGGTGCCGTTACGCGCTGCACTTCATTGCCGAACATCCAAAGTACCACCTTTCCCGAACAATGGGGGCAATCGCGGTGGGCATCGAACTTTTTAGTGAACCATACACGCGATTGGAAGCGGAAGGTTCGGTCGGTCAATGCGCCTACGGGACATACATCGATCATATTCCCCGAAAACTCGTTGTCGATCGCATTCGTGATATAAGTTGAGATTTCTGCATGATCACCCCTGTAAAGCACACCCTGTACCCGTTCGGGTGTAAGCTGTTCGGCCAGTTTCACGCACCGGTAGCACAGAATACACCGGTTTTTATTGAGCGAAATATAGGGGCCTATATCTTCGTTGGGAAAAGTGACTTTCTGTTCCCTGAAACGCGAAGCGAAGTTATCGTTGGTCATTGCCAGATCCTGCAAGTCACATTCTCCCGCCTGGTCGCATACGGGACAGTCGAGCGGGTGGTTGATCAGCAGGAACTCGGTGACCGCCTTGCGGGCAGCCAATGCCCGAGGTGAGTTGGCGCTCAGTACTTCCATACCGTCCTGTACTGCGGTCACGCAGGATGGTTGCAGTTTAGGCATCGGGCGTGGGTCGCGCTCACTGCCTTTGGTGACTTCCACCAGACAGCAACGGCATTTTCCACCGCAGTCTTCCAGTTTGGAGTAGTAACACATGGTGGGCGGAACACTGGGTCCGCCAATCATCCGGGCCGCCTGTAGTACAGTCGTCCCGGGTTCTACCTCTATGATTTGTTCGTCTATCGTAATCTTCATACTCTAAAATCTTTTTAGCACATCATCACATCATCACATCGACTTTTCGTTTCTGTAAAATTGTTCAATGACTCAAAATAGCATCCCTTTGCAGGAGATGACGGACCTTCTCCATGGGTTCGTCACGGAAATGATGCCTGTTCTTTATTTTTTCCGGGAAACGAATATGATATTCGAACTCTTCCCTGAAATGCCGGATGGCTGCGGCGACCGGCCATGCGGCGGCATCGCCCAGCGGGCAGATAGTATTTCCCTCGATATTGGCCTGTACGTCCCAGAGGGTATCTATATCTTCTTCCACGCCCATACCATGTTCGATGCGGTATAGTATTTTCTCCATCCAGCCTGTTCCTTCGCGGCAGGGTGAGCATTGTCCACAACTTTCGTGATGGTAGAAACGGGCCAGATTCCATGTATTCCTGACAATGCAGGCAGTGTCGTTATAAACGATAAAACCACCCGAACCCAGTGATGAACCGGTCACTGCACCACCATCCGCCCATGATTCATACGTCATCAGACGATCTTTGCCATTGGCTGTCTTGAAAATATATTGGGGCGGCAGTATCTGTACCGATGATCCTCCGGGAATTAAAGCTTTGAGCGGACGGTCGTCCATCATTCCGCCGAGGTATTCGTCGGAGTTGAAGAATTCGTTGACCGTCATTCCCAGTTCGATTTCATATACGCCCGGATTTTTAATATGGCCCGAAGCCGAAATCAGTTTGGTGCCGGTAGAACGTCCTATGCCTATCTTCGCATATTCTTCGCCTCCGTTCAGGGTGATCCACGGGATGGAAGCGATGGACTCTACGTTGTTGACTACCGTCGGTTCGTTCCATAATCCGTTGACGGCAGGGAATGGCGGTTTGATACGCGGATTACCCCGTTTTCCTTCCAGCGACTCGATCTGCGCGGTCTCTTCACCGCAGATGTAAGCACCCGCACCGCAGTGCACATATAAGTCGAGGTTATACCCTGTACCGAGGATATTTTTTCCGAGCCAGCCATGGGCATACGCTTCCTTGATAGCTTTCTCGAGCAGTTTGTAGATATACATGTACTCTCCCCGGATATAGATGTACGACAGTTCGGCTTCCAGCGCATAACTCGAGATGATGGACCCTTCGATCAGCAGGTGAGGGATACGTTCCATCAAATAACGGTCCTTAAAGGTGCCCGGCTCCGACTCATCGGCATTGACCAGCAAATGGCGCGGCTTTCCCGATTTCTTGTCGATAAAACTCCATTTCATCCCCACGGGAAAACCGGCACCGCCACGGCCCCGAAGGCCCGACGTCTTGACGATCTCCACCAACTGGTCGGGAGTAAAATCCTTCAGCGCTTTCTCTACACCGGTATAACCGCCGTTCTCACGGTACACATCGTATTCTCGAATACCGGGAATATCTGTCTTCTCTGTCAGTATCTTTTTTGCCATCGTTTTCCCTTTAAGCGTGAAGTTTAATATTTTGCTGTTTGCAATCTTCTATCAAAACGTCGATCTTTTCGGGAGTCATATGCTCGTGATAGAAATCGCCTAATTGCAGCATCGGTCCGTAACCGCAGGCGCCGAGACATTCCACGCCGACCACACTGAACATACCGTCGGGAGTGATCTCTCCCGGTTTAATGCCCAGTTTGTTGCAGGTATAATCCATCAGGTCTTCACCGCCACGGATGCAGCAGCATGCCGTACGACAAAACTCGAGCATATATTTGGAAACCGGTTTCAGGTTGTACATGGAGTAGAACGTAGCCACTTCATACACTTCGATAGGCGTAATCTGTAAAATTTCTGCCACCTTGTCCATCAAGCCGACGCTCAGCCAATTGTCGTGTGCGTCCTGCACGATATGTAGGACAGGCAGTAAAGCCGATTTTTGCTTTCCTTCCGGATAATGGCTGATAATCTCGTTGATGTGGGACATCAACTCATCCGTAATATTTATTTCCTGTGTATATTCTTTCATTTTTCAATCTCTTGAAACTTACGCATCCAATTCTCCTGCAATGACATTGATACTCGAAAGGGTAGCCACCGCATCCGAGAACATGCTGCCTTTGATCATTTCGGGGAACGCCTGATAATAGATGAAACAAGGGCGACGGAAATGTACGCGGAACGGTGTACGTGAACCGTCGGTGACCATATAGACGCCCAGTTCGCCGTTGGCGGCTTCCACTGCGTGGTATACCTCGGTGACCGGCACCGGATATTCTCCCATCACAATCTTGAAATGGTTGATCAGCGATTCCATTTGGGTATATACTTTCTCCTTCGGCGGAAGGTAATAATCGGGTACTTCGGCATGGAAACTACCTTCGGGCAGGTTTTTGCGTGCCTGTGTCATAATCTTTATGCTTTCGTGCACTTCCTGACAACGGACGCAAAAACGGTCGTATGTATCTCCCGATGTTCCCACGGGAATGATAAAATCAAAATCATCATAAGAACTGTAGGGTTGTGCCACACGGAGGTCGTAATCGACGCCTGTGGCGCGCAGGTTGGGACCGGTAAAGCCATAGTTAATCGCCTTTTCAGCCGATATCTTTCCTACGTTGATGGTCCTGTCCATAAAGATACGGTTACGCAGGTAGGCTTTCTCCAGTTCTGCCCATGCTTTCGGGAACCCTTTGATAAAACGGTCGATCTTCTCCCATGCTACCGGACTGAAATCCCTTTCAAAACCTCCGATACGGCCCATATTGGTAGTCAACCGTGCACCGCTGATCTCTTCAAATATTTCATAAGCCAGCTCGCGGTATTCCATCACATAGATAAACGGGGAATAGGCGCCGAGGTCGACACCGAGGATACCGTTACAGATGGAGTGGTCGATAACACGTGCCATCTCCATGATAATCACCCGCATATATTCTGCACGTTTAGGTACTTTCACTCCCAGTGCTTTTTCGACCGCCATCCACCATGCCATATTGTTAAGCGGTGCCGAACAGTAGTTCAACCGGTCGGTAAGCGGCGTGATCTGGTAAAACGTGCGTTGTTCCGCGATCTTCTCGAAGGCGCGGTGAATATATCCGATGGTGGTATCGGCGTCCAGGATATATTCGCCATCCATCAGCAGGATATTCTGGAAAACACCATGGGTGGAAGGGTGGGTAGGTCCGAAGTTGAGGATGGAAAGTTCTTTTCCTTCTTCAAAACCACGCTCCCGTATATATTTCTCGAACGGATGTTCGGGATCACTGATAAAAACGTCTTTCGATAACATATCTTCGGATAATTCTTCTGTTACTGATTATTCCATGGCCGTCACAAGCTATGGGATGCTATTGGGGTTGACTTCACGACCGAAAAAGCGGTCATCCTTATCGGTTCTGAATTCATCCTCTAGCGGATACTCCTTACGCAAAGGAAATACCTTCATGCCGTCGTGGTTCAATATCCGTTTCAGATTGGGATGCCCCGTGAATTGTATGCCATAAAAATCGTATGTCTCCCGTTCCATCCAGTTTGCCGAAGCAAAGACGGAAGTGACACTGTCGGTTTCCGGATTGTTGCCGGGGAGGAATGTCTTTACCCTTATCCGGATATTATCGACCCAGTTATGCAGCAGATAAACTACGGCAAACTGCTTGTCGGGCATATTATCGGGATAATGTACCCCACAAAGGTCTGTCAGGAAGTTGAAGTTGAGCACTTCGTCAGAATGCAGGAAATCAATCAGCTCTTTACACGTTTGCGACTTGACGGTAAACGTGAAAATATCCTGAATGATCATAAAATCCGACGTTGTGTCGGGAAAGCGTTCCGAGATACGTTGCTGCAGAGTAGGTATTTCCAAAGCCATCTTATTCGAAATTGTACGATTTCAGCAATTCTTCATATTTTTCGCTACCACGGTGGGTAAGTGATTCATTTTCCACGATCTCCTGGAGTTTCATCACCCCTTCCAGAATCTGTTCGGGCCGAGGTGGACATCCCGGGACATATACGTCCACCGGAATGATTTTATCGATACCCTGAAGCACCGAGTAGGTATCGAAAATACCCCCCGACGATGCGCAGGCACCGACGGCGATCACCCATTTGGGTTCGCACATCTGCTCATAGACGTGGCGTAGGATAGGTACCATCTTTTTGGAGATTGTCCCCATCACCAGCAGCATATCTGCCTGGCGGGGAGAAAAACTGTTCCGTTCGGCGCCGAAGCGCCCCATATCATATGTAGCGGCCATGGTGGCCATGAATTCAATTCCGCAGCACGATGTAGCAAATGGCATCGGCCACATCGAATTTGCCCGCGCCAGTCCCACAACGTCTTTCAGCCGGGTGGCAAAAAAACCGTGACCTTGATAGCCTTGGGGGGCGGGAACTATATTGACTTTGCTGTGATCTTTTTCCATTTTTGTCGGTGTATTATTGTTTGACAAATCCTGTAAACCGTTCGTTAATTATCAGAACCAAGAATAAGCTAATGTGCTAATTTACTAATATGCCAATGTGCCAATTTAATTGCTGGCAATTGCATCATTAAATCATTATATTAGTCTTATTGGCACATTATTCACATTGGCACATTAATCTATCTATCCCACTCAAAGGCTTCACGTTTTGAAACGTAGATATAGCCGATAAGGAGTATAAATAAAAATCCGAGCATTTTCAGCAATCCTGTCCATCCCATTTCACTGAATCCGACTGCCCAGGGATACATGAAAATGATCTCTATATCAAACAGTACAAAAAGTATGGCAACCAGAAAATAACGGATGGAAAACGGTGAGCGTGCATCTCCAATTGAGTCGAGGCCACATTCAAAAATATCCGATTTGCGTGCGGACTTATGTTTAGGGCCAAGATACTGCGAGATGAGAATGGTGGCAAAAACAAACAGAGTTGCAAAGACAATCTGCATTGTGATGGGCGTGAAATCAACTAAGCTTGTATTCATTGTTAAATCCTATCAATTAGAGTTCAGCAAAAACTGACTCTGTTTTGTGAAAAACTGTAATCAAACCTAAATACTAACCTACAAATGTAAGCAATATATTTGACTTCACAACACCTTATTGTTAAATATTGTAGAACCCAATTCCAGAGTTGACATCACGCTATTTTTCGTTGATAAAGGAGGAAATCTTTACGGTGTTCAAGTGGTTGATAATTAACAATTTGTTTGATGAGATGAAATGGGTCTCTTAGCCTTATAAATAGTGATTATAGCTGAGAAATAATACCAATATTAATTACGAATGAAGAAATATTTCTTTATTTCTGATTTGCCCACATTGGATTTTGCTTGAGGATCTCTTTGTGTACAGGACAATCTTCGGAGTGTGCGCCACGTAAATAACCAGTGCTCAATAAAAATTCATTGACAATCTCGCCTCCGGTAAAGAGAAATGTTTTTTTGAACAACTTCACCCATTCTTCCTTTGTTTTCAGGTGATAGTGCTCCAACCATTTCTCAAAAGAACCGTATTCCTGTTGCAGTGTAAGAATTGTTTTAGCGTTCTCTATAGCTGCATTTATTTTCAGCTTATTGCGGATAATACCTGCATCTGCCAAAAGTCTTTGCCTGTCTGTTTCAGTATATTCTGCAATTTTTTTAATGTTGAAATTGTCGTATACCTTTCTAAAAGACTGCTCCTTTTTCAGAATTGTTTCCCAGCTCAAACCTGCCTGGTTAATTTCTAAAATCAACCTGCCAAACAATTCGTTGTCGTCGTGAATGGGAAAGCCGTAATATTTATCGTGATAGTTTTTGTTCAACTCTTTCCTATCGCCTACCAATGTTTCTATATAACTGCAATATGACATAAATATTATTTGAATGATTGTTTGCATTTGCCATATCAGTAAGCGAAATATAATCTCGTTCCTCAACTGATATAACCGTTATTTCCGTATCTTTTACATTGATCTTTGCCATAATACAAAGTTGCAAAAAAATATTAGAAAAGCTCAGAATTGAATGATTGTTTTATTGAGTTATATAGTCTAATAGGAAAAGAGAGATTAATAAATTACTACACTGATCATAATTTATAATGAACTAATCAAATAAAACAGTTACAGTACGACTAAAGTGAATTCAATATTTTGAAGAAAGAGGGGCGAATATTGCCTAATATTCCCGGGAAAAGTTATTTTTGTATGATATAAACTCAGGGAATGCTATGGAACAATTGTTTACAATAACTTGGTTTACGGGAGAACAGTCAAAACGTATGTCGGCTTTTACGTTTGAGCCGCATAGCCATGACTTTGAAGAGCTTGTGATCTGTAAGACCGGGATGATAGAACACCTTATCGACTTCGAACGTTCGAGATTGATTGCTCCCCTGGTTTGTTTTGTCAGTAAAGGAAAAGTACATACAGTCGATATGCTTCCTGACGCGCAAAACAGATATCCCGAAGGATGGATATTCCGGTTTAAGAGTAGTCTGATCTCAGAATCGCGTTTCCAACTTTATTCCAACTATCACGATTACGCCAATGTGGAACTGCTGGTAGGGGAGAGTTTTGACCGGATCTGTGTCGTTACGCAAATGATCGAAGATGAATATATAAAAGATGCGGCTGATTTCTCCATAATCAGAAGCCTTTTAAGTACACTTTTCGTGTTAATCGAAGCCGAGCGAAAAAAGAAAGTCCTACCTGTAAATACGGATAATAATCAGAATATTACCTTTAAATCGTTTTTGCGCATTCTGGAAGATAATTTTAAACGGGATGTAAGTGTGGACTTTTACGCGGAGAAACTGAATATGTCCGCGCGTAATCTGAATCTGATCTGTCGCAGTATTTTGCAACGGAGTGTATCTGAAATTATCGAAACCCGTAAACTGACCGAAGCAAAGAATCTGCTTATGCATTCCGACAAGACAATCTCC